>JANQKS010000068.1 GCA_028281005.1 Pseudomonadales bacterium | reverse complement strand
CACCTTGATGGGGCCCAACCCCACCGGCGGTACGCCGTCTAGCCCAAAAACCCCACAAACCCGCTGATCCTATGTTTTCAAGTGGTTTGAGCACTAGTTACGCTGCGGCACTTTACGTAAGCCAGCCAGGTCGTACCCTTCCGCGGCCACCATCTGCACCAGCTTGTCGTACTCTGCTTGGGGTATGGTGGGTGTGCGTGCCATGATCCAGACATAATCCCGCGCTTCCCGGCCGACGATGGTGTGCTGGTACGCTTCATCCACGTGCACCACTCGATAATCGGCCTTAAACGGCCACACAAACTGCATCTTCCACACCGCGTTTGAGGTGCCGTCCACCACAAACGCTTTGGGGTTATAAGACTTTTGTTCGCCGTCGAAGCCACCCTGATTAAAAGTGAAACGGGTATCGATGTGACCTTCTTCTGTCAGCTCATAACTTTCTATGGCTTGGTAAGCGTTTTTTTCCATGAAAATTGGAATGTGGGCTATCACATACCAGTCGCCCATAAAACGCTCGAGATCGACATAGTTGGGCGTGGTGATCGGTTCCATAGGTTTGCTCTGACAACCCCATACCGACAACAGCGTGACCAGCAGGGCGGCCAACAAAACGGATTGCTTGGGTGTTTTCATGATTATGACGGTTATTTAGATGAGCGCAGTATGCCAATCACCGCGTCAAGGGATCGTCAAGAATGACCGCTTGTATTTCACCCTGATTTCATCCAACGCCACCTAAATTGGATTGATGGACATTCAACTCTCCACACATCACAGCGTTGAACAGCAGCCTGCCATGGCCATGGCAATTGGAGTCGCGAGCGCTATCTAAAAGCTGAAGAACAAATGCGGGATCGTTTTACGCAAAAACGAAATCCTCATCCCGCTGTGCGGTTGATTGCTTCAAACCCGCGAAGCCCTACTGCGGGTTGTCGCTGCTGGCCGTAAACGTCAGGGAAATTCTCTCCGCATCCGCCAGGATCTCGTCCGCTAACGCCCAGGATGTTTCGTCGTACTGAATACCCACAAACGCAGCCCTGGACAGTTCGATACACCAGCCCAGCAAATCCGGCTCGGTTTTAGCCTGGGCCAGCTGGATGGCCAACTCGGTAAAGTAAATGGAGGCCGTCATTTCGTGTTGTTCGTTCACGTACTCGATGAGGCGAGTCAATTTCGGTTGAATCAATTGTTGGACTTCAACAATGGCGGGTTCGGCTTGCACGCTGGCTCTGTGTATCTTGTAGTTCAGCGGCTCATTCTGAGCCCGCGCCTGTGAACGACTCGTCAAGCCAAGCGATATCCAATAAGCCGCTTGTAATGCGCAAGATCACGCGCACGCGACAGCGCTAACTATTTTATGAACTCCACCGCCGGGTGGGCGCGCGGTTGCCCGAGTTGAAAAACCCTAAAACTCGTATTGCAGGTTGTAGTCATCGCATTGCATGGGGGAGGCTGCTTCATCAAACGTGATACGGTGCAGGGTTTTGATGTGTTGGATATCCGGCGTTAAGCTTGTCCATGACGGTAGCATGACTCCGATCATGGGATCTTGGAAGCACTCGGGTTTTATATGTCGTTGACATAAATAAGCGGCTATCAAACAATACCGGCATGGCACAAGCAGGCATCACCAGTAAGGGGGCATCTACCCGCCATCGTATCCTCGAAGAAACCCGCGCCTTACTGGCCGAAAAGGGTTTGGACGGCTTGGTATTGCGGGAGGTGGCTAGCAACAGCGGCATTCAGCTGGGCAACTTGCAATACTATTTCCCCAACCTAGAGGCGCTGCTCGCCGCTGTCATTCAATCCGCTGCGGAGCAGGACATTCAGATCATGCAATCAGCATTGGCTGCACACAACAACCCCGAAGCCCAGCTTCGCAACATGATCCGCGAGCTGGTCACCCGCTGGCGTGCAGACAGTGCGGTGGTGTGGGCCAGCCTCAGCGTACTGGCGTTACGTAAGGGCCAGTTTCGAGGCTTGTATAAAGACATTTATCGCGAACATTACGCATCCATTGTTGAGGTTTTACAACACGTGCGGCCAGGTCTGACAGAGACAGAATACCAACTGCGCGCGCGCCTCATTACCGCACTGACGGATGGGGCAGCTCAACAAACGTTGGCCAGGCATCGTGACCAATTTATACAAGCGGTGGAACAACAGGCCTGGTCGATTGCCATCGCGCCTTCCGACTGATAAACAACCTACAAGCAACAAAGACCCTCAGCATGACAGACACTCTGGACTTAGGCGCACCGCTCATCTGCCCGACACAACAGGTTGAAGAGGCTTGGATCGACTACAACGGCCACATGAACATGGCGTTCTACAATGTGGTGTTTGACCGCGGCGTCGACCACCTGTTTGATATGATTGGGATCGGCGCTGACTACGCGGAAGGTGGGGTCGGCAGCTGTTTCACCCTGGAGGTACACGTCAGCTACATCCAGGAAGTGGGGCGCGGCGACCCTTTGCGTGTGGAGCTGCAGATGCTCGACTATGACAGCAAGCGCTTGCACTTTTTCGAGCAAATGTATCACGCCACCGAAGGTTATCTGGCTGCAACTTCTGAGCAAATCAGCATGCATGTCGATATGCAGAGCCGGCGCTCAGCTCCTTTTCCCCAACCGGCCATGGCAAAAATTGCCGCCATCATGGACGCTCACCGTGGGTTGGAGCGGCCGCCGCAGGTGGGTCACGTCATCGCCATTCCACGTAAATCAGGTTGACTGAGTTCGTTCAAGTCCGTGCGTTGGCGTGTTAGTCCACGTGCCATCCACGTGCAACAACGGTTTTTCGAGTCGTCGGCAACGGTTCTTACGAATTGAGCGCAGTGTAGTACGTCAGCGACACTGCTCGCATGCCCGCTTCCTCACGCTCAACACTCTGCTTTAGTGCTGCCTGCCTGCTGGCGCTATTCGTCTCAGGCTGTGCGCGAAGCCCAACCGTCACACCCAACGCCGAAACCGACCCGGTGGCCAGCAGCGGAGATGCCGCGGATGATCCGGTGGTGTTGGTCGCAGACCCAGCCCACGCCTGGATTGTCGGCACCGACAAACGTTGGGGCTTGATCGCCTACGATACCGCCGGCCAGGTACAGGCTTCCATCGGCCGTGGGCGGCTCAACAATGTGGATGCTGTGCCCCAAGCGCAAGGCTTTCTGCTGGCGGCCACCAATCGCAGTGAAAAGAGCATCGATCTTTTTAGCGCCGATCCAAAGCAGGCGACACTGTCTTTCGATGGATACATTCCTGTCACCCTCGACGCCCCTTATGGCCTATGTATGGGGCGTTATGGAAACTACATCTTGATTTTCGCCGGCGGCAAGGATGGTGAGGTACAGAAGTGGAAGTTACCCGCTAAAGGCATACCCCGTCTCGCGCAAACCTTCCGCTTCAACTCGCAAACTGAAGGCTGTGTCTACGACGCCCAGCAACATCAGTTGTACGTCGGTGAAGAAGCGCACGGCATCTGGCAAGTTGACCTTGCCGATAGCCGGCATTCTTTATTTGCCGCCGTGGCGGACGGTGTATTGGTGGAAGATGTGGAGGGTTTGGACATTTGTCAGCTGCAGGATGAGCGGGTGATCATCGCTTCGAGCCAGGGTGACGACAGTTTTGTCGTTTTTACACTGGACTCACCTCACCACGGTGGAACTAAGTTTAGAGTCACCGCCAATCACACCTTGGGCATCGACGGCACTTCTGAGACCGACGGCTTAGCCTGCAGCAACTCTGCGATCGAAGCATACCCGCGGGGTATTCTGGTTGTGCAAGACGATCGTAATCAGGCGCCGCGCGCAAATCAGAACTTCAAAATTATCGACTGGCAAGACCTGGAATCCGCCTTGGGCGATGCTACGGCGCATTTGTAGCATGCAGATGATTGATCAGGTTTAACCGAAGTATCACTCAGTTAATTTCGGGTTTAAGCCGGACCGTCGGACAAACTAACCTGCGTGCCGCACATCCACTTTGAGCTCGCCTATGCAATCCCAACCTGCTGATGGGGTAACCAATCCCATCGTCACGCCGCGCTATCGCACCTTTGTATTGGCCATGCTCGTGGTGGTCTACGTGTTTAACTTCCTCGACCGCCAGATTGTCACCATCCTGGCTGAACCGATCAAACTGGAACTAGGACTGTCCGATACGCAAATTGGTCTGATGACCGGTCTGGCGTTTGCCATCTTCTACACTGTGCTGGGTATCCCTATCGCGCGTTTGGCGGATCGCGCTAACCGCGTCTCTATCATCTCTGTTGCCCTAGTAGTGTGGAGTGGGATGACCGCCGCCTGCGGCATGGCACAAAACTTCCTGCAGATGCTGCTCGCGCGAATTGGCGTCGGCATCGGTGAAGCCGGCTGCTCGCCACCGGCACACTCGTTGATCGCGGACTATTTCCCACCGGACAAACGTGCATCCGCCTTATCCATCTACGCGCTGGGTATTCCCATTGGCAGTATCCTGGGGCTGCTGGCCGGTGGGTGGATTGCAGAGATCTACGGCTGGCGCGCCGCGTTTTTTATTGTCGGCATTCCCGGGATCTTGTTGGCGGTGGTGTTCAAAATGATGGTCCGCGAACCCATTCGCGGCATGTCAGATAACAATACCAGTGGCACGGCGACCGAACAACCACCGCTGGGTGAGACACTGCGTGCCCTGCTTAGCAAACGAACCATGGTGCATCTTGCCATGGGCGGCGCGTTGACCTCTTTTGTGGGTTACGGATTAGGGCAATGGATGCCCGCTTTTTTTATGCGCATCCACGGCATGGGGATTGCGGAAACAGCCACCTATTTTGGCTTGGTGTTGGGTGTGGCGAGCGCCATCGGCACCTTCTTGGGCGGCAACCTGGCTGATCGGTTCCGCGACTGGGATATGCGCGTCTACGCGTGGCTACCGGCTGCCGGGGTGCTGGTCGCCTTCCCGTTTTACGTCGTGGCCATGCTGGCCGACAACCCCTACGTGGCCATCGCCATCTTGGTGGTACCGAGTTTGCTGAACAGCCTTTGGCTCGGCCCGGCTTTCGGCACCATCCAAAACTTAGCCCCCACCCGTATGCGCGCTTTGGCGTCCGCGGTGCTGCTATTTGTGCTCAACATCATCGGTTTGGGCTTCGGTCCCTTCTTGGTTGGCGTATTCAGCGACCTGCTGATTCCCTTTGCCGGTGACGATTCCCTGCGTTGGGCCATCTTGTTGGCCACGGTGGCGTACTTCTG
Source organism: Pseudomonadales bacterium (assembly GCA_028281005.1). Taxonomy (GTDB): domain Bacteria; phylum Pseudomonadota; class Gammaproteobacteria; order Pseudomonadales; family Azotimanducaceae; genus UBA4421. The sequence goes on along the minus strand of JANQKS010000068.1, from coordinate 101,671 downwards.
GGCTGGCGCACACTTTCTGTTGGCAGCGCGGGATTTGAAAGCAGAACTTGAAGCTGCCGCACAACATCAATGAGACCGATCGGGAACCGCTGAACGGGGTGTGCATAATGCACACCCCGTTACTCGGTTAACGCCCTCGTGATCGTGTCCTACCCATCGGCGTCGCGCCGACTTCCACCGAGGTGGCGGATTCAACGCCGTTCACCACCGAAGTGACTACGTAGTAGTACGTCACCCCATCGGTGAGGCCTTCATCCAGATAGGTTGAGTAGGTGGACGTGGTGTTCGCAATCAGTTCGTACGGGCCGCCTTGTGTGGTAGACCGATAAACGTTGTACGAATCGCTGCCGTTGTGTGTCCACACCAGCTGCACCTTGGTGCTCTTCGGCCGTGCAGTGAGATCCGTCGGCGGTTCCACGACAACTTCCGCTTCCACCGTGACCGAGGCTGTGTCTGAACCCGTGCCGCCGTCATCGTCAGACACCGTTACCGTGATGGTATAGGTGCCTTCGCTGACGTAGGTGTGGTTCAGGGCAAAGGTCTTGTCCGCGTTAAGCGCAAGCGGTTGTGCCCCACCCCCGTCACCGTAGTCCACAGTTGCAGTCCAGGTGTCGGCGCCCGGATCGGTAAAGAAGCCCGCGCTATCGAACACCTCACCTTCGCCAATGCTGGCATCAGGCCCCGCTTCAACAGTCGGCGCCACGTTTGCAACGTTCACCAGCGCTGTATCGATACCGACTCCACCATCGTCATCAGAGACGATGACCGTGACCGTATATGCGCCGTTATCGACGTAGGTGTGCGAGAGGGCAAAAGTGCCATTTGCATTCAAAGGCAGTGCCTGAACACCGGACCCATCACCGTAGTTTACGGTCGCGGTCCAGGTGTCGGCACCGGGATCGGCAAATGATCCCACGCTGACAAAGGTGTCGCCTTCATCAATCGCGGCATCCGGACCGGCATCCACGACAGGAGGCACGTTACCCACCGACACCGATGCAGTATCGGTACCCACCCCGCCGTCATCGTCGGTGACTGTGACGGTGACCGTATAGGCGCCGTCATCGACGTAGGTATGCGACAAGTCGAACGTTCCATCCGCATTTAACGCCAGTGCTTGCACGCCAGAGCCGTCACCGTAATCGACGGTGGCTATCCAAGTGTCCGCGCCAGGATCGGTGAATGATCCCGCGCTGACAAAGGCACTGCCTTCATCAATTGCCGCATCCGGACCTGCGTCGACCGCCGGGGCTACGTTGTTCACCGTGACCTGGGCTGTGTCACTGCCGCTGCCACCGGCATTGTCGTTCACCGTCACCGTGACCGTATAGACGCCGTTATCAGCATACACATGGTTGAGGCTAAAGCTCTTGTCTGCGTTTAGCGTCAGCGCTTGTAGGGAACTACCGTCACCGTAATCCACCGTGGCATCCCAAGTGTTGTCCACGTCAGGATCGGTAAATGTGCCGCCGGAACTGAAGGTGCTGCCTTCATCAATGCTGGCATCCGGACCCGCATCTACTACGGGGGCGGAATTTGGCGTGGCTTCAACCGTCACGGTGGCCGTATCGCTGCCTACGCCACCGTCGTCATCCGTCACCGCTACCGTCACGGTATAGATGCCATCGTCAGCATAGGTGTGATCAAGATCAAAGGTGCGATCTGGATTCAGCGCCAAGGCCTGAGGTCCGTCACCCTCACCGTAATCGACAGTGGCCGTCCAGGTATCCGCACCCGGGTCGCTGAAGGAACCGCTGCTGATGAATCCATCACCCAATTGCACAGTGGCATCCGGGCCTGCATCCACCACGGGTGCGACATTGTTGACCGTCACAGTCAGCGTATCGCTGCCAACCCCGCCGTCATCGTCGGTCACGGTTAAGGTCACCGTGTACTCGCCGTTGTCCGCGTAGGTGTGGCTGGGCGTTAAGCTGCCGGTTGCGTTAGAGCCGTCCCCGAAGTCCCAAGCAATGGTGTGGGTATCCAGCACACCCGGATCGCTAAAGCTGCCGCTGAAGCCAACCAGATCACCCTCGTTGCTGGTTTGATCCGGACCGGCATCCACCGCAGGGGCAACGTTGTTGACTGTCACCGTTAGCGTATCGCTGCCGATGCCGCCGTCGTCATCCGTTACGGTTAAGGTCACCGTGTAGACGCCGTCTTCAGCATAGGTATGGCTCGGAGTGAGCGTACCGACAGTGCCGTTACCGTCCCCGAAGTCCCAAGCGATAGTGTGGGTATCCAGCGTTCCCGGGTCGGTAAAGCTGCCACTGAAGTTAACCAGGTCACCTTCGTTGCTGATCTGGTCTGGTCCAGCATCCACCGTCGGTGCGACATTAAGGACCGTCACCTGCAGGGTATCACTGCCGCTGCCGCCGGCGTTGTCGTTCACCGTCACCGTCACCGTGTAGACGTTGTTGTCGGCATAGGTGTGGCTCAACAGGAAGGTCTGGGCCGCTGAATCCAAGGCCAGTGGCTGCACACCAGAGCCGTCACCGTAATCCACGGTGGCACTCCAAGTGTCATCCACATCGGGATCGGTGAATGAGCCGTTCTGAACAAAGGTGTCACCTTCATCGATGGTGGCGTCTTCACCCACTTCAACGATGGGCGGTGTGTTTGGTGTGGCTTCCACCGTCACCGTCACCGTGTCAGAACCTTGGCCACCATCATCGTCAGAGACCGTCACCGTCACGGTGTAGTCGCCTGCATCCGCATAGGTGTGATTCAAGGCAAAGGTTTTATCACCATTTAAAGTCAGTGGTTGCGGTCCAGCACCATCGTCGTAATCCACCGTCGCAGACCACACGTCAGCGCCAGGGTCGGTAAACGAACCGGCACTCGCAAAGGTACCACCGGCTTGGATGGAGGCATCCGGGCCGGCGTCGACCGCGGGCGCAACGTTATTTACCGTGACGGTTAAGGTATCGCTACCACTGCCGCCGGCGTTGTCGTTGACCGTCACCGTCACCGTATAGTTGCCATCGTCCACGTACGTGTGGCTAAGGGCAAACGTATTGTCCGGATTCAGCGGTAACACCTGCGCTGGTGAACCATCACCGTAATTGACGGTGGCAGCCCAGGTGTCGTCGACGTCCGCATCGCTAAAGGAGCCGCTGCCGACAAAGGTGTCACCTTCATCAATGCTGGCGTCTGGCCCAGCCTCCACTACCGGTGGGTTGTTGGGCGAGAGATTCACCGTGACCACCGCGGTATCTACACCCACGCCACCGTCGTTATCATTCACCGTCACGGTGACGACGAAAGAACCGGTACTGGTGTAAGTGTGGCTCAAGTCGAAGGTCTGATCAGGATTCAAAGCCAACACCTGATCTCCAGAGCCGTCACCGTAATTTACCGTGGCGGTCCAAGGATCCACATCCGCGTCGGTAAAGGAACCGCTGCTGACAAAGGTGTCGTTGACTTGGATGGTGGCATCCGGGCCGGCATTTACCACCGGCGCTGGGTTACCCACGATCACGGTTAGTGTATCGCTGCCGGTGGCACCAAAGTTGTCGGTCACATTCACCGTCACGACGTAGGTACCGTCAACCGCGTAGACGTGACTGCCGTCCACGCTGCCGCTACCCGCACCCTGCGTGAGTGCACCTGCCTCAACCGTGCCGTCACCCCAGTCGATGCTGGATACGTGGGTATCTTCAACCCCGAGATCGGTGAAGCTTGCCGGGTCCAGGGACACTGTGGCGCCAAACAACACTTCAGTTTGATCTGCGCCTGCTTCGACGACAGGGGCTGCGTTGTCTACGGTCACCTCTAGTGTATCGGTGCCCACTCCGCCGTCGTCATCCGTCACAGTTAAGGTCACGTCAAATGTGCCGTTCTGCGGATAAGTATGGCTCGGCGTGAGCGACCCTGTGACGGTATTACCATCGCCGAAATCCCACTCGATGGTATGCGTGTCCAACGTACCAGGATCCGAGAAGGTGCCGCTGAAGTTCACGGTACCGCCTTCTATAATGTCGGTATCAAACCCTGCATCCACGGTGGGAGCAACGTTGTTCACCGTCACGGTACTGGTCGCGGTATCCGACAACAGCCCATCGGTGACGCGTAGTGCGATGGGATAGTCGCCGTCGTCTTCACCGAGGTAATTCGGTGAGGCGCCCAAAGCATCGTCGAAGGCGGCGTCGTTATCGAGATCCCATTCAAACGTCAGCGGATCACCGTTCGGATCGCTGGAGCCGGCGGAATTCAGGGTGACAACACTACCTTCATCAACCGTATAGGGGCCGTTGGCGTTGGCCAGCGGCGCCAAGTTCGGCACAGCTGTCACGGTGGCGAAATCTACGTCGGTGAGACGTTCGTTTTCATCCACTTCTCCGTCGCCATCGAGGTCATTAAGCACGCCATTGTCGTAGACCCGCACGCTGATGTTGTAGATGCCTTCATCAAAGCTCGGCGTTGGGTTTACCCCGGTAGGTCCGGTGTAATCAAACGGGAAGCCGTCCAGATCCCACTCGTAGCGAGCGATAAAGTCTGTCGGGTCGATGTCAAACGAACCGGAGCCGTCAAGTTCACAGGGTAAGCCGGCTGTACAAGTGTACGGTCCACCTGCTTCCGCTACCGGCGGATGCGGCGGTATAGCAATGATGATTTCGGCCGTATCGTTGTCGGTCAGCGGCGGGATGTTGTTGTCCGTGACCCGCAAACGCGCGTTCAAAGTCACCGGCAGGGTGTTCTCAGGGTAGTCGTTCAGCGAATACGTGTGGGTGGCCAGCGGCTGATCACTTTCAAAATCGAAAATGCCGTCGCCATCAAAGTCCCATTCGTACTTAACAATGTCGCGGAAAGGATCCAAGTGGAAAGAATTTGAACCATCAAATTCAAGCGGGATATCCACACCCCATACGCGATCGCGTCCGGCATCCGCCACCGGCGGCTGCACAAACAGCGTACGGCTTAAGATGATGACACCCCATGCGCTGCGCAGTTGGTCCCTAATCCAGGTAGTCCCAGGGAATTGGCCGTTGGGCAATTGATCATCAATCAAGGTTCGCGCCAATCCGAGTTCCGGATCGCGGAACCAATCGAAGCCATTGGCCGCAAACGTTTCCACCGCTTCGGGTTGCGCCAAGCGCATCGCCTTGGTTAGCGCGTAGTACGGATAGTACGGCCGGTTGTTTGGCGTGATGATGTACTGGGATGTCCAGTTATTCGCAACCCACTGTTCCGACGTTTTCCAGCGGTAGTCGAAGGTGGGCAATTCATCCATGATCAACTGCACCATACCAGAGGGTGTACCAGCCGCACTGGAGCCTCCAGTGGTGTAGCCGAAACCGGCACCCGTGTAGCTGTTGTTTAGCCACACGATGTTGCGTTCTTCGACCCACTTAGGATAGGGGATTCCAAAGATATCTTGTGCTGCCAATAGGCCGATAGCACCCCACTGGGCTGCCGAATTGTCGATGGAGTTGTTCCACGTATAACGCCACCCCCCACCGCTGCCTTGCTCGGTCTGTCCCCAAGCAAACGCGTCTGCCATATCAGTTAAGATATCAAAGTAGCGGCGGCCTTTGATGCCGTCTGCGCCAGTGACCGCAACGGTTAAAGGCGAGCCGCTCGAAGCAATGGCGTCCATCACCTGGCCACCCTGGTAAATCGGCTCGTTGCCTGAACCACTGACACCAGTCTGGATACCGATACCGTTGTTATTGGTATCCGGCTCACCATAGGTCTGCGATGCAATTGAAACTGTGCCCAAGTCCCTAAACAGCTGACGCAAGCCACGCTGCACTGTTTCTGCGTAGGGACTCAATTGGTGATCTACCGTCTCAAGGTGTCCGTTGATTTCAAACGCCTGCAGCGCCGAAGCGGTGGCGCTAGCTCGTGCATTGCTGGTCCAGAAACCAGTCGGCCAACCTTCGGCGGTGGCACGTGTCTGCTCGGTGTGCAGATACCAAAGTCCTTCATCAATGGCGACGTTAATCTCAGTGGTCAGATTTTGCGGCTTCACGATGACCGGGTAAGTAGCCGATCCCTGATTACCTTCAGCATCCGTCACCGTAAGGGTGGCGGTAAACGGGGTGCCGTTGGGCACGCTCGGATACGTGTGAGTCACAGACAAGTCGAACGGATCTGTGATGTTAATGACACCAGTTTGCGTGCCATCACCAAAGTCCCACTGATAAGACACTGCGTCCTTATCGCGAACAATACCTTTAAGGTGAATGGACTTACCGTTGTAGGTTTCGTGTGGCACCAGCGGATCAAACGCTACCCACGGCACGGTTATAACGTGAGGTGGCAACTGTTCGGCGACCGGCACAGTGACCTGAGTAGTCGAGGTCTGACCGGCCCCATCAACCACCGTTAAGATCGCCGTACGGTCTGCCGGAATGATCACTTCGAAGTTATCAAATCGCCAGGTACCGGCCGTAGCCACCGCATGGATTCGCAGGGGGCCGAAGTTGTTGTTGGGCAGAGGCGAGTATCCGGTCAGTTCGACCCACGGATCCCCCGAATTTGCCACCCGCATATAGTAGCGCGCGCCAACCTCTTCTGGATCAACACGCACGTCATACAGCACACCAGCTTGGTAGGTGAAATTACTCACTGCACCACGGCTCGATCCTCGTTCGTAAATGCGCAAGGTACCGTTGTTGAAATAGATCGCGTGTTGTAGCGCTGAGAACGACGTGCTGGCGGACGTGTCTTTTACGCCCCACATCATGTTGTGGCCTTCGGACACCGGCAGCCTGACCTGCCCACGGAAGGAGAAGCCGCCGCGATCGTAATCGTTTAAGGACATCAGGTAGCGGGTACCCCAGCCACAGCATCCAGCCAGTTCCACCTCGCCGTCGCCTACATTAACGGTAGCGCCAGCCTGCGCAAACTCACCACTGTCTAGCGGTGTATCAAACGTCTCCGAGTACGTGGGCGAGTCTGTCGGTCCGCCTGTGGGGTTGCGGTAGACGTGGAAAGGCGTTTTGCCCACGCCTTGTAGATCATTCGTCGGATCCCCATCGCCGTCAGAATCCAGATCCGCATCAAAGTCCCATCGGTACTCGACAATGCCGAAGTCATCTGATGATCCACCTGCGTCAAAGTAAACCGGCGGTCCACCTGCAGCACCAGCACGAGCGATGGACGCTGCGGCAACAGGCGCGTCGCCGACAATGACATCCACCGTTGTCGTGTCTGAATCGGTTTGTCCTAGCGTGTCATAAACATCCAGAGTGACGTTGTACGTCCCTGTTTGTTTATAGAAGTGACGCGGTGTCGGACCTTTACCCAGATAAGGTAAGTTCGCGCTGGCGGTGCCACCAGCACCTTCCGGCCCACCGGTAGTTTCGCCAAAGTTCCAGACGTAGCTCTCGATGGCGTTGTCGTCAGAAGACGCTGAGCCATTAAAGTTAACGAATGAACCTACTTCTGCCGTGAGCGCGTCGCCCGCGTCCGCTACTGGGGGATCACCCACTTCAAGCGTCAGATTAGTACTATCGGTGTTAGCCTGTAGAGCGTTGTCACGTACTGTCAATGATACTGGTACGCTGGACACTGGCTCTTGATAAGTGCGGGTCACTATCGGTCCATCGAGCAACAGCGGATTCACCGTGGGATTGTCGTATGGCCAAGCCCCGGTAAGAATCGATGCGCCCACACGCAGATTGGATTGGGTAGACGCAAGTGAAGGAACTGGGCCCAGTTCGTTCCAGTCGGTTGTGCCGGCTTCGCGATAGTAGTAGCGCGCGCCCGTTTCACCTAAGACGATACGCAAATCCCAAGTCAATCCGCGCGTGTAAGTTGGCCCACTGAACCTGTTGCTATTGTTCTCAAAGACAAAGAAGCGCCCGTTGTTCATGTAGATCGCATGCGGCATTTGCAAGTAGTGATAGTTAGACGGGTTGGCCGGGAATAACCCCCACATCATGTTTGAGTTACCGTCCGGGTCAGTCACACGGGTAGTGATCTCCACGCCATCTGCGCGGCTAATTCGCTCGTCGGCAAAGAAACCCATGAGTCCCCACGCTCCGGTGCCCGTCACCGTTAGAACAGCGCCGCTGGTGGTCAGCCCAGGTGACGTCCAGCGTTTCCCGTCAAGTGGGCCATCGTTATTAAAATCATCTAGAAGTATGGGTCCAAAGTCCCACAAATAGTCGAATATGCCTGCATCATCGGTAGAGCCCGTACCGTCAAATTCGACGACCCAATCGCCAAACTTGGCCGATTCCTCACCCAAAACGTAAGGACCCCCGGCATCTGCAACCGGTGGTGCTCCAAGGGAGACAATGACATTTTGTGTCGTGGTGACAGACTGGCCGGCATGGTCTGTGACCGTCAGGCTGACTTCAAAAGTCCCTGTCGCGTCGTAGGCGTGCGTGATTTGCGCCCCGCTACCCGTATTCCCATCTCCAAAATCCCACTCGTAAGTAGAGATACCAAAATCGTCGCTCGAACCTGTGGCGTCAAAATCAACACTCCACAATCCACCCGCGGCAAACGATTCGTCAGCCTCGGCCGGCGCATCAATCGCAGGTACCGGGAAGTCGTTCGCCTCCACCTCCACCGTGGTGGTGTCTGTGCTGGTCTGACCGGCGCGGTCGATGGCCGTCACTGATATCGTATATTCACCCGTAGTGCCGTACCGGTGGCGCATAGACGTGCCACCCAGATAGGTGCCAAAGTCGTTAAACGCATTTGCGTTACCCCTCGTCTGGATCACCACTGGTTGTGACGTGGTTATCCGATGAGCATTAGCCGGACCGAGATCCGCGGGCGCGACGGGAAGGTATTCGTCGGTATCTAACGTCGCCACCAGGGCACCATCGATATTCACTTCAGTGCCGTCGGCCGTGGCAAACACTACAAATCCCGCGTTCAACTCGTGCAGCACAAACTCTGTACCCTGACGACCGCCGGCAAAAGAAAGGTCATCACCCAATCCGGTGATACCTGCCGCCTCATTATCACCGGCCCAGACTTCAACGTCCGCATCGCTGACGACTCTGACACGTCGCTCACCGGTGTTTTCTTGGTACCAGACGCTGCCCGCGGCTATGACGGGTTCGTACAACAACTCGTCCGTATCCATGTCGAACACTTGGACATTCGCCGCTTCTTGCGCAAATACGGCGATCGAACCGCCACCCCAGCCATCGGTGGCAAAGTAGAACAACTGGCCTGTACCATCGCCGCTGCTACTGGGTACCGTGGTGAAGCCGCTGATGCCCTGGGTTTGTATCGAAACACGACCGCTAGAAACAATGCGGAATACACCTGCGGTAGAGCCGAGGTTCGCGTACTGTCCCGCCCGTATGGCGCGGGTCAGAAGCACCGTACCATTGGTCCGGTAAATCGTCAGCAGAGCATCTTCATAAGCAAACGCCCACACCCCGCCGTTAATATCCAGGTAGCCATAAAACTCCCGCCCTACAGGCGTGCCATCTAGTGACGGCCAGAAAGCCGCATGCTCAGCTGTATCCGTAAAGTAGGCGGATACCGGCTTGCTGGCTCTGATCTTGTAATAAATACCGTTGCCTGGAGAGACGCTGTTCCAAGTTTGAAAGCGGTTTAAGGTTGTGGAGTTGATGACCAAACCCGTCTCCAGGTTAAGCAACTCGACCAAGGTATTGTCCTGGGTCGCAACAACTCGGTAGAGATTGCCGTCACTCTCTAATGTGTCAAAACCATACAGATCTGTTCCGGTCACGAAATAGGAAGTTTGCGTGCCGTTCGACACACCTTCCACAGAACTGGTGCCATCGCCCCAATCCACTAGATAACGCTCAACGCCAACGTCATCCGTCGAACCCGAAGCATCTAACGTCAAGGTCCACTGGCTGTTTAGAGCTTGCCCTTCGTTGATCAAGTAAGGCCCGCCAGCGTCCGCTATTGGCGGCGCATTTGGCGCCGCAGAGACCGTTAACACATCCGTGTCGGACTGATTAGCATGATCGGTAACCGTCAGGCTGATGTCATAACTGCCCGCCGTGGCGTAAGTGTTGACCAGGTCTTGTAAGGTCTGCCCACTTTGCGTCCAAAGATTATCAAGCGGCGTTACTTTGACGTTGTCGAATCTAACGATTTGATTGTACGTCAACAAACCAATGCCGCCGCGTGGATGAGCGTCGCTCGTCGTTTCAAACGCCAGAGACTCGGTTCCACCTTCGGGGGTTACGTACAACTGCATAGTGTCGCCCATCACCACCAAACGCAGGTGATACCAGATGTTCTCATCGAAACCGCTACCACCTCTGAGCAAAGTTGTGTCTGTTTGCCAATCGTAGAAAGACCACTCATCCCATGAATCCAGCGAATACAACAGGAAAGAGTTCCGTGAGCCGGCACCGTTCGCGTTGCGGAATACAAACCCGACGTAGCCGTCACCGCCGGTGCTCAGCGCTTTGAAATCAACTTCCAGCTGGAAATCTTGGTAAACGCGGTTGCGGTCCTGCAACCAACGCCAGGCGTTACCCGTGGCAGTTTGCAGCACTTCCTGATTTGAGACCGACCAGGTACCGCTGTTGACCAACCATTCGTCAAAGTTGCCGTCATCAAAATTGTCACTCATCGGACGGAAGGTCTGCGACGGTGACCCATCACCAAACTCAATTGAATATTGTGCTAGGCCAATATCGTCCGTTGAATTCTCAGCGTTGTACCAACCGGTATAGGCCGCCAAACTGGCGTTGTTTTCATCCAACGATGACGGCCCGGCGAGTTCTGCGGTCGGCGGATCATTCGGCGTGATCGTCACGGTGGTAGTAGCACTTGCGGACTGACCTGCTTCGTCGTACACCGTCAATGTGATGGTGTACACACCAGGTGCGGTGTACGTCCATCTAGGTCGCACACCTTTTGCGTTCACGCTAATGCCGTTGCTGGCATCAAAATCCCACTCATAGGCGATGATGGAAGTTTCAGCATCAAATGAGTCTGTTGCATCGAAGCCAACGCGCCAACGACTTTGTATCGCCTGTGTTTCGTCGAAGGCGTATGGACCGCCAGGATCTGCTACCGGTGGTGCGCCCGTCGCACTGATCAACAATTGCGAACGATCGACGTTCCCCTCGTCATCAGATACGGCCAATACCACCGTATAAATACCTTCATTCGCAAAACTGCTGGAGGCAGTCAGACCCGAGGCGGTTTCACCATTACCAAAGTCCCAGAAGTAGTCCACTATGGAGCCATCGTCATAGGACTCGCTCCCGTCAAAATTGACCGTGCCGCCTTCACTAACAGAGTCTTGATCCGCAGTAGCAATCGAATAGGGCCGCCCTACCGTGCGGCCTTCGGGTACTGCCACACCTAACACGTTGGAGTTGATTGCGGTCCCAATGACCGTACCCGGTTGGAAGGTCCCGTTGCCGTTACCACGATTAAAGCGCATCTGGCGGCTGGTGTAGGTAGACATGACAATATCTACATTGCCGTCGCCGTCAAAATCTCGGGCACCGATAGAAGCATAGTTGGCAATGTCCAGATTCGGTAAATACTGCCCTGCTTGGAAAGTACCGTTGCCATTGCCTTTAAAGAAGTAATGGTCACCGGTGCCGTTGTAGTTGGAAATGATGTCGTCGTTGCCATCGTTGTCAAAATCGTCCAACACTACGCCATAACTGTCATTGACGGCATCGGCGATAACACCGGAGGCCGTGAAGTTGCCGGTGCCATCACCAAAGTACAGATGCAGGTCACCATTGGATTTTGCACGCACAAAGTCCAACACGCCGTCGTTGTTGGCATCACCGGCATCCACATCGCGGCCGGCGCTGCCGGTGTCAGGGAGCTGAGTGGGCGCAAAACCTGAAATCATCTCGTCGCGCACAATTTGGAAATCATCAAACCAGAATTGATCACCCGGTTGACCGTTGTCTGCTGTCCACCACTCAAATTCACTGATGAACGACGCGGTGGGTGAGATTGATCTGATCAGCGTATACAGGTCGATCTCCGCGGTACGCCACGTATCATCGTCAATCAGCGTGACCGGAGCAGCAGCTTGCGGATACGGTCCGGGATCAGCTGTGGTGGTACCGCCGAGCTGGACCCAGCCAATACCTGATACGTTGAATAACATGCCGACTGGTACATCCGCGGGAATGCGATAGTTAAAGCGCATTTTGTAGCCGCGGGTGAAAAACCAGTCACTTGGATTCACATCGATGGTGAGATCGGAACCCGTGTTAGTGGCAAAAACCCGCATAGAGTAGATGCCATTGGCTGCGGTTGAACTGTCTACCTCAAAGCCAGTTTGATCTGCGGCACCGCCCCAGGCTTCGACACCACCGGTTTCGAAATTAGAAGCAAAAAAATCTACTTCCTGAATGCGCAGAGGTCCGGTGTTTTCGACCAAAATGGTGCGCGCCGTATTGGTGCTGACCACCAGATCCTGATCACCGTCGTCGTCAAAATCACCCGCCGTCATGCCCATCGTGTAACTGGGATCTGCGATATCAAATCTACCTAAGTCAATAGGAGGCAAAAACGCCCCGTTCTCACGCCGATGCAAATACAATGCGAGGTTAGGATTGGCTGCGGTGCGTTCTCCCGACATCAAGTCAAAATCGCGATCACCGTCAAAATCCGCAATGGCGACTGCACGACTGCGGGAAGAGCCATGCACATCCATGAACAAGCCAAACTGGTCGAACTCTGCGCCTGTGCTGCGTGCCGTCCATATTTGACCGCCGTCGCCTATAGCCGCGACATACACTTCCGGGCCTATGGCGATGGTGTACGTTTGTGCATCGCCGGCGCCTTCGCTGTCAGTCACAGAGACAGACACTTCATAGGTATTGTCTCCCCCAACCGGAGGCTCCCAAGTTACAAGCCCCGTATTCTCATCAATGCTCATGCCGGCAGGGCCTGCATCGAGGCTATAGGTGATGACGTCGCCCAGCGGGATCTGTTCATCCAGCACAAATATCTGGTAGGTATAAGGCACCCCCTCAGACGCGTAGCCGTTGCCTTCTGAGACAATCTGCGGCGCACTGTTGGCATCCCCCACCACCACTGTAAAACTGGTGGTGTCCGAATTGCCGTCATCGTCGGTGACGGTGAGCGTACCCTGATAGACCCCCACCTCGTTGTACTGGTCAAAATCGATGATGGGACCAAAGCCAATAAAGTTGTTGGCAAAATTCCAGTCGTAGCTGGCCACACCAACATCGTCACTAGAACCGGAACCGTCAAAGCGGAAGGTCTCGCCGGGTTCAATCTGCACGTAGGGTTCAGCCACTAAGGCCGTGGGCACGCCGGGCTCCACCAAACGCAGATCATCAATAAACACACCGGAATCTCGCCGGCCGTCGCCGACATCTGCAATACGCAACTCAAGGCTGACGGTGTCGCCGGTGCCGGCCACCCCGCTGACATCACCCACCATGGTGCGAAAGCCTGATTGCAAGTCAAAACCAGTCCAGGGTGCTTCGCTGAAATCATCGAACGTATCCGAAGACAACAAAATCTCTTCACCGCCGGCCGTCACCAGCACCAACGTCGACTCAAAAATGTCGTTAGCAAAACTGGGGTCCGGCTCATTGGTCAGGAACGTGTAGCTCATGCGCAGCGTGGCGTATTCTGCTCCGATGGTGAAGTTTTCGATCAACACCGTGCTAACCGTTGCATCCCCAGGGGATGTGCCCGCGTCTGGCGCGGTGGTCATGAGCAGCGCTTGCGTGCCTTGCGTCGGTTTCAAGATGCCCAGGCTATCTGTGAGCAGCACATCACCGGTGGTGGTGGCACCCGACAAATCCGTTTCAAACGTGCCGTCGGCCGGACCAATGACGTTGGTGGCGGCATACACCCAGCCGCTGGCAGCCAACAGGAGCAGCGCGATGAGCTTACGTATGGATGGGAAAAGGTTCATGTGGCGTGCGCCTGCAAGTGAAAACCGGTTCATGTCAGATCTCCCAACGCGGGGCATGCAGCTTCGCCGAGGTCGGGGTCCTCCTGCGGTTGCGGCAAGGCCTGGTTATCGGAAACGGTTTCCGCCACAAGCATCAAGAAATTGAAGTAGGACAGATATGCCGCAATAACGTTGCCCGCCCCAGAGAACCTGGATGCGGCCGCCGTTCCCATCACCAGCCCTAATGAATAGGTCTTCTGCACATAGGCGTTAAAGCCACAGTCCACATAGTTACCGGGAATGTTGTCCTTCTGAGGGAGGTACTTCATCCAGTTCGCAGAATTGTTGGCATGGATCATGGCCACTACTTTGCCAAAGGTGGTCGACATGTCGTACACCACGCTGTAGGCCTTCTCAACAATGCCCCCACCGAGGTTGACCAGATCAGTGATGCTCTCGGGCTCATCATTGCCCAGCCAGCCCAACTGGTCGCGGGTCGCTTCTTTGTTAAGGACCGAGTTGGGAATGTTGATGAGAATCTCTTCTGCTGTTTCCACCGCAGGCTGGATCCAGGAGTTGTACGCCATGGTGGCGAGAATGCCGACAATGGCGACGCTGATAGAAACAGAAATCATGGAGAACTCACCGTTGGGGTCCACCATGTTCTGTGGGTTGTTCCAGGCATACATGTAGGGATGCAGCGTCATTGGCAGCAATGGGTTACCCGGGTGCGGATCCCGCGTAATGAAACGCGCAATCTCCGGGTCGTAGTAGCGGGCACGCAAATAATCCATGCCCGTTGAGGGGTCTCTCTGTTCACCCGCAAACAGGAACTCATTCTGGGTAGAGCCGCTGCTGGCCACTAGATTACCGTACGCATCAAAGTCGTAGCTGTCGGTTACCGCACCACCTGCGTCAGTTAACAGGCGAGTGCTACCCAGGGCATCTGGGTGGTAGTAAGAATCAGTACCGCCGCGGTCCATACTCACGACACCGTGGCCATGCGCAAATTGCGCCTGCAGCGCGCCGGCGCCGGAGCGTTCTTCCAACACCTTAGACACGCCGTTGGGCGAGTTAGCATCCACCACATACTCTGTTGTGACGCCATTGACCGTGCGGCTAATGCGATTACCGGTAAAGTCATACCCAAACTCGGTAACAGTACCTGAGGCTTCGGTACGGCTAACCAGGCGGTTACGCTCATCGTAAACAAAGGTCGTAACGTCAGGACCGTCGGTGATACTGGTCAGGTTTCCGTTGTTGTCATAGCCGTAGGTCCGGCCGCCAGCCGTCAACAGACGGTCGTTGAGGTCGTAGGTCGCGGTAATGTTGGAGCCGGGGATTTCGATGGTGAGCACGTTACCGGCCGCGTCATAACTGTAGTTCGACGCAATGTTGGCACCACCTGGATCTTCAATCACGCCGATCAACTGATGTAAGGCATCGTAGCTGAAGTCCAAAGTGCGGCCCGCCGCCTCCGCAATTTGCGTGCGATTGCCGGCCAAATCCAAGGTGTATTGGTAATCCGCCAACACCGTGGCCCCGTCGAGATGACGTACACGAACGGTTCGATTGCGACTGTCGTAGGTCAGATCGGCATTGGTACCGTTGGGATAGGTAATGTCGGTCACGTTGCCGTTGTCGTCATAACCGTAGGTGATGACGGCCGTGGATGGATCGGTCACTGTCAGCACCCGGCCCATGGCATCAAAGGTATACGTGCTGCTGCCGCCCGGGCTTTGCACGGAAGTCCGGTTACCCGCCAGATCATAGCCGTAGGTAATGGTGCGTCCGTTTGGATCCGTGGCTGTCGCCAGGCGATCACGCGTGTCGTAAGTGAAGGTCGACGTGACCGTCGAAGCACCCAGGGTTTGACTGACCGAGGTGAGATTGCCAGCGTCATCGTAGTCGAACGTCTCCCCTAGACCGCCCACAAACGTTCTTGTCGCCAGACGATCACGGTCATCGTATGTGTGTGTGGTGACCACCCCATTAAAGTTGGTGTGGGTCAACATATTGCCGACCAGATCGTAGGTAAACGATTCACTTTCTCCTTCCGGCAACGTGCGTGTCAGCAGATTACCCACGGCATCATAGGTGTAGGTGGTAGTACGCCCGTCGATGGTATGACTGGTACGGTTGCCACGTTCGTCATAGGTATACGTGGTTACATTACCCAAGGCATCGGTCACCGTGAGCAGGTTCCCTACGCCGTCATATGTATAAGACGTAGTGTTGCCAAGCTCGTCTGTTTTCGAAGCCACCCGAGAGTTTGCACCCCAGGTTTGCTGCTCAGTAGCACCGTCCGGGTGTGTCACCTGCGTCTGGTACTCGGTGAACATCATGGCGGTGTCGTACTGATAGCTTGTTACCTCGCCGAGCGGGTCGGTCACGGTTTCCGGCTTAATCAGATTGTTGGTATAGGTGTAGGTGGTTTCGTTACCTAACTTGTCCGTCTCAGTGAGCAAGCGACCAACCGCATCGTATGCATATGAGGTGGTATTCCCCAAGGCATCGGTTGCACTACTACGGCGGTTTGCTGCGTCATACGTCGCCAGGGTGGTCGCGCCGTCAGGCAATATCACGCGCACGATGTTGTCATTGGCATCGTAGTCGAAGAAACGCGTACGGCCGGCGGTATCGGTTGCCGCGGTCATGCGGTCTTTCTGATCAAAGCCGAATAGCTCAAAGGTGGCATCCGGGTAATCGATGCGCGTAAGGTTGTCGCGACTGTCGTAGGTGTACTCCGTGACGCGACCAAGCGGGTCTGTCATTTCCACGCGACGGTTCTTGGCGTCGTACAGATACTCAGTGACGCCACCGAGCGCATCAACAACTTCAATAAGATTGCCGTTGCCGTCGTAGTCGTACGTCGTGACATCAACCACTGTGCCACCGGATCCGTCGGTACGGGTGAAGGAGTCACTGGTGCGCCGGCCAATGGCATCATAGGTGTATTCCACCAAAGCCCCGTTCGGCAGCGTTTTCTCCGTTACATTGCCGTCGGCATCGTAGACCAGATCGGTTACCCCTCCGGCTGTCGTCACTTGGGTCGGATTACCCGCGCCATCGACAACAAAAGCCTGCACGACGTTGCTGTCGGCATCGGTTTGCGACAGCACATTGCCGCTGGCGTCGTAGGTGAAGTTCAATTCTGCACCGTTGGCATCTGTCATGCCTGTTAAATCGCCACCACCGGAATAGGTATAACTGGTGGTGTTGCCTAGCGCGTCGGTCTCCGATGTCGGCTGATCGCTGGCGTTGTAGGTGAAGGTGGTTGTATTCCCTAAGGCATCGGTTTCAGTAAGCCGGTTGCCGCGATCATCATAGGTATAGGTGTTGCTCAGGCCACCCACGTTGGCGGTTTGCAGATTACCCTGATCGTCGTACTGGAAGATGCTGACCGCACCGTCGCGATCTGTGACGGTTTCAGTGCCTGCCTCAACGTCCCTGTCGTATTCACTGCGATTACCGTCCGCGTCAATCTGGGCAATTAATCGACCCTCGGCATCGTACTCATTGCGCAGCGGGGTGTTACCCAACGGATCGTTGATCTCCGTTAAAAAGTTATCGGCGATGTAGGTATAACTCGTCACATTGCCGTTGCGATCACCAGACGTGGCTAAGTTGCCATCGCCGTTGTAGGTGTAGTTTAAGGTTTGCCCAAGCGGATCAGTGATGCGTGTGATGCGCCCCGCACCATCGCGAATGAAAGAGATAGAATTACCGCTGGAGTGCACCACACCGTTGTTGTTAATGAACACCGAATTGCCGTTTTGATCACCTATACGGGTCAAACCCTGGGTCAAGTTAAGGTCATACTCACGACCGTCGATGGTGGTGAGACGAACATCGCTCGGGTTCCAAACCAGGCCAAAGCGCGGATCCAAGAAATCATAGGTCAAAGAGTTAGAACCGTTCAGCCAGAACACCTCAGTCGAGCCGATGATGTCTAGCGTCGCTCCCGGCACCCCTCCAACCTGTGTGAAACCGGCCTGCCCAGAGCAGCCACCGCTGACGGCGCTACTGAAACCAAAGAACTCCGCGGTGGTCGCAAAACGATAAAACTCGGTATCCGAGAAGCGAATTTCAGTGACGTGATAAGAGGTCTCATTCGCCGTACTACACGGTGGGTTGAGGAAACCGCCGCCACGCGCCACAAACCAACCTTCACCGAGCTGACGGTTGTTAACATAGGTGGCATCTTGGGTCACACGTATTTTCCAGCCATTACCGAAGTCTTGGCTCTGCGCCCTGCGGCGTGAGTCGTACTCGCGATAAACCGTAATCGGGATACCGGAGATCGGAATGGTGAGATCGGTAAATTCAATGGTGAAGATACCCGGCTTAAATCCGCCGTCCGCTGAATAGGTGACAACCACCGAGCTGGAGAGACCATTAATGTCGGTTGCGGTGAGTTGAATATCAACCAACCCATTTTCCAGCACTGAGGTATCTAACTCGCCCAAGGGACCATCTTCCACGACCTGGTTACCGGTCGCGAAAACGGTAAACCCCGAGCCACTGCCAGATGGACGGTAAGCCAACTCATAACCCACCAGCGTCAAATCGGTTGCGGTGCCAACAAAGACCGTGGTGCCCGCTATCTCAGCACCTTGGACAGGTGCTGTAATGTCGACGGTAGGCGGTGCCGTATCCGTACTCGGATCTACCGCATTGAAGATGGCAGTGTCGGTGCCTACGTTACCAGTCGGGTCGGAGGCAGACGCGGTTGCGGTATACGCACCCAGGGACGGCGGCGAGAATGTGGTTTGGAAATTCTCATCCAGCGCTTGGGGAATGCCGTTAATTTCTAGCATGCGGTTCAGCACGATGATGTTGTCGGTGGCTTCCACCGTCAAAGTGACACTGCCGCCAGGAATCGTCGCTGCCGGAGAGACAACGAGGTTCACTACGGGATTTTCGTTGTCGGGGATGCCTTGGGCCTCTACCGTGGCAGTCTCAGAAGTTGTGTTGCCTGCCGGGTCTTCAGCAGTGGCCGTGAACGTATAGGTACCCGGGATAAACGGTGTATAACTGCCATCGCCAGCACCATCCAAGTCTATCGGTTCATCAACCGGTCCACCTGCAGGCCCCGTCACGGTTACCGCAAAACTGGCCACGGCAATGTTGTCTGTGGCGGTGGCATTAATCGCAATTGGGTTGGTGATGTCGATGGGATCCGGCGTGGCGGATAGGGTGACCACGGGATCATCCCCATCAGGATTGACTACTAAGGTATCCGATGCCTGGCCAATGTTACCGGCGGCATCTTCCGCTTCTGCCACCACAGCCAGGGACCCGGTAGCAACCGGGGCGTACGTGGCCTGCCCTGCCGCATTTAGCGGTACGTCAACTCCTCCCACGGTGAGCCGAAGATCAACTACCCCGCGATCATCCGTGGCTGTAACGGTAAACGTTGTGCTCTGCCCTTGAATAATGGGATTGTCGGAAATAGTTAGAGTAGTGACAGTGGGATTGGTGATGTCATTTTGCTGCGCTAAAAATTCCACCGAGCGCACCACACTGTTACCCAACGTGTCTTCGGAGGTGACGTTCACCGTGTGTACCCCAACAATGCTGGGTACGTATTCGTACTGTCCGCCACCGAGGTCTGTGGGTGCCGGTGTTGTTGAGCCACCCGGCTGCACAACTTCTACCGTTGTGCTGGCAACACCGTCTTCATCAAACGCATTAACGCTGATTGAGACCGTATCGGTTACTTCGATATAACTTGGGGAGACGCCCAGTTCCACGCGTGGCGCGGCAATGGCATTTTCGTAGTAGCGATTTTGATCACCCGGGCTGGCAGCGACAAAGTCCAGGTCTAAGTCCGCATCAGCGTCAAGCAGCTCTACCCCAAAGGTGCGCCGCTCATCCACGGGCATTTCCGTTGCGGTGGCATCCGCTAAGTTGCCGGTGCCATCGTTGAGCAACACACTGTCCTGGCCTAAAGAGCTGACCAGTATGTCCGGGCTGCCGTCAAAATTGATGTCACCCGCATCGACCCGCACTGCAAACGCACTCAGCGTCGCAACTTGACCAGCCGGAGCATCGCTGTACGCCCCGCCGGCGTTTATTAACAAGCTGACACCCGCTGCACCATCAGCAATGGCTATGTCCTGATCACCATCCCCGTCAACGTCCAAGAAGGCAGCGTCCCCGGAGTTACCCACTGCCACTGGTAGATTTGAGGCGGTGACATCGGCAAACACCCCAAGGAAATTGTTAGTATGGAGCCGGTTTTGGCCGGAAAAGTTGGCAAAGAAGATATCCGGGGCACCGTCACTGTTCGCATCCCCCAGGGCCACGCCGTAGGTGAAATCAGTATCTGCAGCCAAACGTGCAGCAGATTCATCGGTGAACACACCGGCGCCGTTGTTGATTAGAATCTGATTGGCGGAAGCGCGGTTGCCGATGACCGCGTCGACGTCCCCATCACCGTCCAAATCCCCTACTGCCACTGACAGACTGGTACCCAGGCCTTCAGGCAGGCGTGCCGTGGTTTCATCGACAAAAAGCCCTGCGCCATCATTTATCAACAGGCGGTTTTGACCTTCACCCACCAGCAACAGATCGAGGCCATTAACGCCATCCGCATCGATGAAAGCCCCATCCAGCGTGGTATACAGCGCCAGCGGCAGACGTGCCGCGGTTTCATCGGCAAAACCGCCGGTACCGTTACTGACCAACAAACTGCTTTGTCCGCGGTTAGCCACCAGCAGATCGGAAATGCCGTCGCCGTTCACGTCAGCCGCATCAAATGCGTAAGAGTTGGCCGCGTCCACCGGCATATTCAGAGACGTTTCTTCTACATAGGCGGCGTGCGCCACACCCATCAGGCCCCAAGGTTGGATCAAGGCTACCGCCAACGCCCAGCTCAATACGTTGAGCTTGTAGCCGGGCTTCCTGAATCCCTGTAGATAAACGGAGCTTACATTCTGATTCTGCATTACGTTTCGCCTGGATTACTTATTTCGCGCAAGTACTCTTGCTTAAGCTCATGCGCGGCGTATAAATCGATGTCATCGGGAATCTCTTCTGGGCGGTTTTCATACATGTCCCAGAAGGCTGCTTCTTCTACCCATCCCGTCTGCGGAAAGAAGATCTGCCCGTCTTTGCGTCGCGGACCCTTGGGGGGTTCGGGCTGCGGCGCTTGAACCGTTTGAGCAGGGGGTTGCTCAGTGGTAACCGGGGCAGGCGCGTTGTCCATGGCAGGATCTGGCGGCGGTGGTTTGGGTTCAGAACCACAGCCTGTCATGCCAAGCAACAAGGTAGTTAACGCACATACGCAGAGAAGATGAGAAATACGGGGCCGAACACGCCATCCGGCACCCCGCAGGGCCGGTGCTGTGGAATCGTTTGGTACTGCGACGAGATCCACTGTAGTTCCCCCTAGATGTGAAAGCGCGCGCCTGGCTAATCCTTTCAGTCAACTGCGCGGGCACGCTTTTACCCGACAGGAAAGTCTGCAAATATCGGGCCTATAGAATTATTCCTATAATAATCAGTCACTTAGCCACTAACCGAAGACATGCTCGATGACCATGTGTTAAATGTTCTGACACCCCGCCGCAGCTGCGAACTGTCGGCACAATTTACCAACCATGTGTAACCCCTTGTTTTCTCAGGGCTTGGCCTCCTATTTGCGAGATGTGCGCTTTCTGTACAGGGTGTACGTTTTCTTAACACCCTTCGCATGTTTAGCCAGGCGCAGGGCAATTTCCCGAAACAATTGCTAGGCTTCGCCGCCATGAACAATTTACGGCGCCTTCTGATTGTGCTGGTAGGCACTCTGCTTATTCCGATTATTCCCTTTGTGGTGATTGGTGAGCTGCCCGGGGAGCAGTGGCTCAGTGCGTCCCAAGACAACGACCTGGCGTTCGCCTTGGTTGGTGCCGGTTTGTTAGCCGTGGATGTTTTGTTGCCCGTACCCAGCAGCATCATGATCACCATGCTGGGAGCGCGCGTGGGTTTACTCGAAGGTTGGCTCGCAGCGTGGCTTGGGCTCACCGTCGGTAATATGGTGGGTTATGCCTTGGGCCGTTTGTGGCCACAACGGTGGGCACCCAAAGTCAACGAGACTCCAGCTGTGTTGGCGCTTATGTTATCCAGGCCGGTACCCGTTCTCGCCGAGGCGCTGACAATCACTGCAGGTGCAGCGCGGCAACCATTTTTGTTGGTTTGCGCTGCCTGTTTGGTGGGTAATGGTGTGTATACGCTTTTGTTAGCCGCCAACGGCGCATTGCTGATCGCTGCATCGACCGCCACCTATGGCATTGTCGTTATGTTGGCAATCCCGGCAATTGGTTGGTGGTTGTGGCGGTGGCTTCTGGGTCGTTAGCCGGCTTGTTTGCGACGAAGCGCTAGGCCACCTAGGCCAAGTAGCAGTAGAGAAAGTGTGCCGGGCTCAGGCACTGCAATCGGGCCGATGTTAAGTGAGCTGTAGAAATACAGCGAGGCGCCTGATTCCTCATCGGTCTGCGCTAGGCGCAAAACCCCATCACCTGGGTCGACATCGGATACCGTAAACACAATGCTTGCGACTTCATCCACACCTAACAGGAAGCTCCAATCCAGAGCCATTGACACATCATCAATTGGTGGATCGAGGAATTGGTCCTCAAAAAAATCATAGAAAATATCGTTGTCCACGAACGACAAGGACTCATCGGAATCGAGAAAGTTGAAGAAAATGTCGCCTGTATAAGGTAGGCCAGCTGTACCCAGCGCCGGAGACCCAAACCCAGGCTCGTCAATTTCCCATCTTTGTTCAGAGACCGCGTTCAATACAGGTGTGCCGAGAGCAGCGCCAGTCTCGTTGAAGAATGTGTTGGTAAACTGGTCAACTTCATGGTCGACAAATAACGAAACGTAGTGCGCCCCTGCGCCGGCCACGTCGACAGAGATGCTGCCCAAACCGGTGTTAAAATCAAACAGTGATGAATCAACTCCCGCCGGCAGTATTTCAGCAGGAGTCAGTCCTAAGAAAGTGTCTTGATCGCACAATCCCGTTCCGTCTCCGCAATAGGAAGTGCCATCTAGATTGACGCCCCAATCATAAAGAACGGGTGCGGCCAAGACCGGCTGCAGGGACATCGCCCACAAGACCATCATGACGCCAAGTAATTTCCCCAAAGACATAACGTACTTCACCTCTCGTTACCCCCTTTGCTGATAACGCAAACCTTTAGCAATCTACCTGCTCATCCATGTGCTGCGTATGAACACTTTGTAAACAGGCCTCGCTCCTTCGAGAGATCACTCTGAACACCTTGACAGGAAGCAAAATTCAAGCCAACGAGGAACAAGCCGAATAAAATCAGTAAGTTAGCTGAGCGCCGAGTCCAATCGAAAAGCCAAGTGTTAGAAAATTGGACAGGCTGTACAGATCCTGCCCAACCCCATAGCTAACCCAACTTGTTGATTTTTCTCGGGTTTTATTCCGGAGCGCCGGAACAGCCCGGTGTAAAAAAAACCGACGGTTAATCCCGCTGCAACGTAAACACCACGGGCGTTTGCCCAGGCGGGACTACTTCAGCGTTAAGAACTACCGCGCCGTAATCCCCCAACCCCAAGCCACGCCGATGTTGGATGATACTTTCCGGATCGTGCACAAAACCGACCAACGTACCCACCCCTTCCGCGAGGTAATCCCCATTGGGATAAAAGGAAGATCCGGTATACACCCACTGATGGCTACCCACCGTGTCCTCACCTGCAAGAAGCGATTCGACGGGTACCACCGCCTGCTCGCGCCCCTGATCGCTTTCGATTTCAAACGCTACCGTCATGCTGACGGGATCTCCTAACGTTTCTGCTGGGTCGAAGTGATACTGGGGCCGCGTGGCGTTGGCTTCATCTAAACCAATCAAAATACAGGCCAAATTGAAATCGATGGCGGAGGTGTCGAGTTCGATAATCGCTTCATAACTTTTAACGCCACCCTTGGTCACCGCTATAAACTCCATCGGCGCATCGATCTTGTCCTGCAAAATCACCATGCCGGAGACCGTAAAACTGCCTTGCCGGGTGTCAATTTCGATATTGCCGACACGCACTCTTCCCTCGCCAAGGTCTTCCACCGGCGAAGTCTCCTGACCGTGTGCTAACGACACCATCAGACACCCACACAACAAAAGCACTAAAACGTTTCGCATACACTCCTCATCCTTGTAAAGTTCCGCAAATCACACGGTGCGGCATCGGCGGGGGAAATGGCAGCGGTGCTGCTACCTCAAAGCCCGCCTGCTGCATCCACAGCACCAGGTCACTGTCCGCGTGCACCCCGCCGTCTTCGGCGGTTAACAACATATTGAGCCCAAACATGGCAGCAAACGGTGGACTACAACCGCCTGCGTCGGTGAACACGTCGCTGATCACCAGTCTACCCCCGGCCTGCATGGAGGCGGCGGCGCGACTGATCAACTCACGACACATGGGTTCTAATTCACGATGTAATACGCCGGAAATCAAAACCACGTCATTACCATCCGGAAATTCGGTGTCGCGAAAACTACCCGGCAATAAACTCACGCGTTCACTTATGTCCATCGCCTGCAATATGTCGCGAGCGTGCGCGGCAACCCCGGGTAATTCCAATACCTGAGCATGTAACTGCGGATGCTGTTGCGCAAACAACGCCGAATAGGTGCCCGGACCGCCACCCACGTCCAGTAACTTTCGGCAGTTAGAAAGATCCACGAGCTCTACCAGCACGCGACCGATGCCTAAGGCCCGGTCGTGCATGCCATAAACAAAGTCGCGGGTGAGCGCGTCGCTATCGCCGGTGTATTGGCTGGTGGGGAGCTGCGGCTGCCCATCGCGGACCGCCCGCTCAAGCTGCCCCCAGGTTGCGTAGAGATTATCGCTATAACGGATCGCGTTACCCAAATAGCCGGGCCCGCCCGGGACTAAAAAAGCAGCGGTTGCACTCGCGTTTGCATATGACCCTTGCTCCTCCGTCAGCAACTCCAGACCAACACACGCATTAAGGAGCAGCCGCAGTGCACGCGGATCTGCCCGCATCTCGGTGGCAAGCGCTTCTGCACTCATCGATGTGCCGGCCAGTTTTTCAAACACGCCGATGCGGTTGGCCGTGAGCAACGCCTGCGAATCCCAAAAGGCGGTCGACAACGCCATGATATGGCTTGGGTCAGGCGGTGCTTGCGTACTCACGCCGTCTGCTTGAGCTGGCGCTGTTCTTCGTCCATGTCACATTCCATTTGCATATAGGCGCACTCACGGCACATAAACCCGTCCCAAATCTGCAAGCCGTGCTTGGCACGGATCTCTTGGTAACCCAACATGAGCCGGGCGAAGTAAGACTTCAAGCGAGACATATATTCGGGATGATCGCGCCCACCGATCGGCCAATACAGCGAATAGATCGGAATGATGCCGCGGGCGCACAAATCTTCCGCCCCCTGCAACGCCAGTTCTGCAGCTTCTTCCCAATGTAGATTGTATTCCGGCTCTAACTCGATACCGGCCACCATCGCAGTATAAACCCGCTCGCGCCCCCACAGTTTGACGCCGTATTCCAACGCTTCGATCCATTTGTCATAACCCACATAGTGATGTTTGCCGGGACAAATCTGCTCAAACAGAGGCTGTGACCAAACTTCGAGATTAAAGCACACGGCTTGCACCAACCCCTCAATATGCAATTGGTCCATGATCTCTTTCGGGATGGCGCCCGAGCCACACGTTACCGGCACAGCCTGGTCATTGACTTGTGCCACAGCGCGAGCCACTTCTATAAATCGCCTGCCCTCGGCGTGCCAATCGGTCATGGAACCGCCCACCAAATACAAGTGGCGCAGTTTTTCTTCCGCGAGGGCAGCGCGCAGCGTTTCCTGTATGCGGTGGAACGTGCGCTGGGGCAGCGAAACAACACCCGCTTCTTGCCCCAGATTTTGTGTGCGCTTGTCCGGTGCGCCATAGGCACAAAAGGTGCATCGCATGGAACGCTTGTCGATTTTCTCGAGGAAATACTCGCAACCAGGGGCAATGTTAATCACTCCCATGTCACCATGCAGGCTTAAACCGGTCTGCGCCATGGGATAATTGTCACTGGTGGTTTGCCGCATCCACGCCGGCAACGGCGCAAACTCTATCGGCTGCGATGCTTCTCCATCTTTGGCCAGCGTGTATCCCTGGGCCTGAGATCCTGATACTTGCCACCTCGATTCAGCCGCGCCCTTGACCCGTACTACGGTACCGGACGATGTACGCAACAAATATGGGATTTCAGCCTTACCCTCACCGGTTGGATCATGTTCACCCGGCTGAAAACGATACGGGTAAAAATTCGGAAAGGAATGTGTGGCTGCTTCTCCCAGAGCTGGGCTATAGCGAATGCCCTCAAAGAGTAAATCAAGTTTTAAACTGGCGTTTGACCCAAGTGTGTCACTCATACTACTGCCTTTGGCGTTCATGAACCCGCAACCTGTCGCGGTTTAACGGCATACATATAATGTACACTGCTTGCTCGATGCAATGTCAACACAACTCTTGTTAACAGTTTCCTTGTGACCACTAAAACCATCTACCGAAGAGTGTTTGCGCCGTTTTTCATTGCCCTGGTGGTTGCTACCGGCACGGCCTATCTGATCGCCACCTACCTCGTCACCCAATCCCTAGATTCACGACTGCGCAACCAGGTTGAACACGCGTTGACCCTTTTGTCTTCAGGTACCTTTCCCCTTACGCTGGATCTGCTGCGGCAATTTAGCGACTTGCAAGAAATGCATTTTTTTTTGGCAAATTCGGATGGTGAACTGGTTGTGAGCACCTTGGCGCTAGCTGAGGCGGATCACGCGGCATTGTTGGAGCAGGTTAAAAACCAACTAAGCACTGAAAGCAAAACGCTCGAATTCGACAACTACCTGCTCATGTCGGTCGATATACCTATCACCCGCAGCCAACAATTTCGCAAAGCGTTCGCGCTGACCACCACGGATCATGTGTCTGCAGCCAGCCGCGACATTGCGTTAACTTTGTCGGGCATCACGCTCATGACCTTGTTAGTCCTGACTATATGGGGGCATCGTGCAAGTCGCGCCTTAACCGAACCCATTGATCGGTTGGTACTGTGGGCTGGCGAGATCGCCAAAGGTCACCGCGAGAACGCCGCGGTCACCACCGACATTACAGAACTCAGCGACCTAGCAGACGCTCTTGCCGCCATGAGCGAAGCCCTTGCACAGTTTGAGCAAGAGTTGGCAAACACTCATCGACTCAAAGGTTTAGGTGAGCTGGCGGCTCAAGTTGCACACGAGATTCGTAATCCACTGACAGCCATCAAGCTGCAAATACAGTTGCTGAGCGAAGACGGTGCGCTCCCTCACTCCGCGGCGCAACCCTTGTTAGAGGAAATCCAACGCCTGGAGTTAATCGTCAACGGCACGTTGTCGTTGGCACGGCCCATATCCGCGAATCTACAGAACCAATCCTTAGCCGACCCCGTGCAAGATGTCGTTAAGCTGGTGCGGCCGCAGCTACAGCATCGCGGCATCAATCTAGACCTAAGTACTCAGAACAAAGCAGCGGCTGCAATTGATGCCGACCGCGTAAAGCAAGTCGTCTACAATTTACTGAACAATGCAGCAAACGCCTTGCCAGAGGGGGGGCAGATTGTGCTGAGCGTCACGGATCAGCAAACTCGGGTTATTCTCACGGTCGAAGATTCCGGTCCAGGTGTGACCGGGGAGCATGCTCAACAGCTGTTTGCAGGCAACGTACCCTCATCAACAGGCTTGGGTATTGGCCTAATGATTTGCAAAGGCATTATGGACCTGCACCAAGGCGAAATTACTTACGCAATCAGTAAAGAATTAGGCGGTGCGTGTTTTACACTGAGTTTTCCGAAGCATTGATGCAGCAGACATGGCAAAAATCCTAGTTGCTGATGATGAGCACGCGATCTGCAGTGCCTTCCAATCCATCGCCGCCAAAGCAGGCCACGACTGTGTGACGGCATCTACCGGTCAGGAAGCAATTAGCGCCGCGCAGCAACACCGCCCCGATGTTACTTTTCTGGATGTCCGGCTACCGGACATGAGCGGTTTGGATGTGCTGGAGCGGTTCCAACACAACCACAAAGATATGCCGGTTGTTGTCATGACCGCCCACGGCACCGTGCAAACGGCCATGCAGGCAATCCGCGGGGGAGCCTTCGACTACCTCGGCAAACCCCTAGAGCTCACGCAAATTAGAACCCTGCTGGACCGCGCCTTACAGCAACGTCAAACAGCTTCCGACAGTGACCTGGTTAGCGTGGATTCCGACGGTGAAGAACAGCTCATCGGCTCCAGCGCCGTCATGCAAGAAATCTATAAAATGATGAGCTTGCTGGCAGGCAACGATCTCACGGTTTTGATCACCGGTGAAAGCGGCGTTGGTAAAGAAATGGTCGCGCGCGGGATCCACCAACACAGCGCTAGAAATGAAGAGCCGTTTGTTGCGGTCAATTGTGCTGCCATTCCGGAACAGCTCATCGAAAGCGAGTTGTTCGGTCATGAAAAAGGTGCCTTCAGCAGTGCCCACACTCGGCGTGCGGGCCGTTTTGAAGCCGCGGCTGGCGGCACCTTGTTCCTTGACGAGGTGTTTGAGTTGCCGATGCACTTGCAAAGTAAGCTTTTGAGGGCGCTGCAGGAGCGCAGCTTTGAACGTGTGGGGAGCGTCACTCCCATCGAGCTGGAAGCACGCATCATCGCTGCCACCAACCGGCCGATACAAAATGTCGGCGTGACCATACGCGAAGATCTATACCACCGGCTGAGCCTGATTAATCTAAACATACCCGCCTTGCGTGACCGGCGCGAGGACATTCCCGCGCTGGCGCACCACTTCCTGGCGCAAGCAAATCTGGCGCTCGACAAGGACATCAAGGGTATACACGAAGAAGCGCTCGCCCAGCTGCAAGGCTACACCTGGCCGGGGAATGTTCGCGAACTTGACCACACCATCAAACGTTCAGCGCTGACGGCCAGCGGGCCAATGCTGAATTCCATGGATCTACAATTTGAGTCGACACCCGTCTCGGCTGCCGCGGACGCGGTTGATCCAATCGAATTAACCGCAAAAACTGCCTTACAAGAGATTCTTGCACGTCCTCCACCAAGCGATGACGAAACAAGTGCGTTCCACAGCTTGGTGGCACAGACTGAAGCTGCCATCATCGAAGAGGCCCTACACATCACAGAGGGTAATCAAGTTGCCGCGGCGCAACTGTTAGGCATCAACCGCACCACCCTGCGCAACAAAATGAAGCGTGAATAGTTTCTGCACAGCCACTGTGTAGATTCCATACAGCTAGGTGCGCTCAGGCGCTCAAAATCTTACGAGCGTAGGTCACCCTGCCTTCTAACTCCCTGATTTCAAAGCCTTGCAATCAGATTGTAACAAGCGCGCCAGATGGTCTGAGCATTGCATATACTTGCTTGCAACTTCCTCGGAAACCAATGGAACTTATGCAATTGGCAGTGGTGTTTCCCACCGTGCTCACATGTTTAGTGGTCCAGATGAGCGCCATTTGGATGCTATCGCAGGCGAACAGCTTGGAATCGGAATTAACCGGGCTGCTTGTTTGTGTGATCGGGATTTGGGTGATCATCTCAAATATAGAGGCCAGCCGTTTAAGAACAAGCGTCATCGACACACCGGCCTTAGTGATGCTATGCAGCGCCATCACGCTTGGCCTTGGCTTAGACCGATGGCCATCTGTTGAGCTCTTAGGGGGTATTTGGGTACTGGGCAGCACCCTATGTATTGCTCAATACAGCCTTTTGCGCCAACCCCAGAGAATGAAAGGGGTTCAGCTAGCCGTTTTCTTGGGATTTGTTGTCGTCACCGTGTTGCCTATCATGTTGAGCCCTCTGGTCGCCATCACAGATTCCGCAGTCTTGGCCACTGTGCTGATAGCCATCAACCCGATCTGCTTTCTCGCCGGGCTAACCAGTTTTGATTTGTTCTACAGCCCGTGGATCTACTCGAACACACCTTATAGCGACATACGCATCGACGGCGTTCATCCCCTCGTCACCGCAACCATCTACTCTGGTGCAGCAGTTGCTTGTTTAACGGCTCACCACATCAAAAAACCATCATGGTCTTCAACAAGGACGAACCTATGAATTACAGAACAGACATCTCCGCTCATCAAAATCGCTGGTGGTTCTTGCTAGCGTTGGTCGCCCTGTTCATGCAGGGTGTGTGTGCACACGCGGACAACGCGGACATGGACCCCACCTTGCGCGAAAAAGCCCAACGTGCAGTGGACGCGGGTATCCACTACCTCCGTTATCAGCAAGCTGAAGATGGCTCTTTGTCTGAATCAGTGGGTCTCACCGCTCTCATGGTACGGGCCATTCTGGAAGCTCACCGGGGTTACAACGAGGGCGACGGCGCCTTTATCACCCGGCCGGTCAATTTCATTTTGAGCCACGTTAACGAAGACGGCTCCATCAGCGAGACCAATCAAAACCGCAGTTACAACACCGCGGTGGCCATGGTGGCACTGCAGGCGACTAACAACCCCGCGTATGCGGATGTCATACGCAACGCGCAAAGATTTCTACAAGGGCTACAAATTGATAGTGAAGAAGGCTACGAACCGGACCATAAATACTACGGCGGCATCGGCTATGGCGGCGATGAGCGGCCGGACATGTCCAATTTATATCTCGCCCTGGAAGCATTGAGCAAAACTAACCTAGATTTGGAAGATCCGGTCTGGCAGCGTGCCCAGATCTTCTTAAGCCGCACGCAAAATTTAAAGTCTGTTAACGATCAAAACTGGGCAGCCGATGACGGCGGCTTTACTTACGCTCCCGGGTTTAGTCCACACGACGGCACCCCCTCCTACGGTGGTGTGACTCATGCCGGCTTAATCAGCCTCATTTTTGCCGGTGTAGATAAAACAGATCCACGAGTCCAGCGTGCTTACGATTGGGTCAGAGCCAACTACACTTTAGATCAAAACCCGGGTGCCCCCAATAGACAAGGTCTGTACTTCTACTACAACGCATTTGCCAAAAGCATGGCGGCCTTCGGTGAAACCACAATTACCGACACCAACGGTAACAGCCACAATTGGCGTGAAGACCTAGCTACCAAGCTTGTCAGCCTACAAGAGGACGATGGTTCGTGGGTCAACCATGATTCAACCCGCTGGTGGGAAGGTAACCCCCACCTGTGTGCCTCGCGCGCGGTTATTGCGCTTAACCAGGCACTAAACCCACATCTGTGGGCTAAGTAACGCCAAACGAGTGCAGTTAGTTGTTCAACTTGGTATTGCTCAGCATTGCCATCAGCGCCCAAAACTATGACGTTGACCTGGCCGTACAAAGCTATGCCCGCACCGGCCAAACTACCGAGTTAAGGCTGACGCTGCCAGATGTCGAGGAGGGTCGGTACGTACTGGAGATCAGCCAGGACCAAGTGTCGCAGCACCATGCCTTCGAGCCTGCCAAACTCACCGACCGCCAGTTTACAGCTGCAACACCCGCATTAACCGCCGAGCCGCTCAGCGTGATTCTGCGCCGCAATGAGCAAGTGCTTCTGCGGCAACAAGTGTCACCGAGACTACGCAGCGGCGACCGTAAATTGGTGCTGCTCTCCGCGGGCTTGACTGATCAATTTTCCGGCGACGCACCACCTTTACTCAACGCGGACGTATTGATCTCCGCGGTACAAGAGTTTCCACACATGCGAGCGGGTTACAACGCGATAGACCTGGTTGTCGCACATCAAAGGGATGTGGAGGCACTGACAGCCACACAACTTCAAGCGTTGCAGGCGCACGCTGGTGGGTGCGGTCGAGTGCTGTTGGTGGCTAACACACCGTCCAAGTGGCGTCAGTCGGCGGGCTGTGGCGGCAACTATCTGCTCTCTTTAGCGACCGATGAAAATCTAATCAGCATCGTCGAATCCGCAGACCACCTGCTTCGTCAAGCGCCAGAACCGCTGCCGAGTGCGGTGCAAATTGCTCGCGCACTGACATTTCCCACACCAACTAAAGTACTTTTCCTGACACTGCTGGTGCTTGCCTTAGCACCACTCTACATCCTTGCCAATCGCATGGCCCGCCGGCCTCCTGTGGCACTGGCGCTCGCGGTGATAGCAAGCTTGAGCATCTATCTAGCCACTTCATCAACAAAGACTCAAACCATGCAGCTTGTATGGTTGGAACTCCGCCAGGGAGACCACATTGCTAGAGTGCAACACGTGGTAGCCACCCAAGTCGAGGGTTTTGGCTCAGCCCAATTGCAGATGCCAAGCTCACATCCATGGCAGAGCCTGCAGTATGCAGCAACTCTCCACCACACTGACCATACGCTTGCGAACGCCGCCGCGCACGCAACAACAAACTGGCGGTCTGTGTTAGCGGAACAACGCGTTTTTTTCAGCCTCTACAATCAGCGCTACCAAGCACCGCTCGCGATAGAGCGTCCGGCCGAACCTTCGAGCCGCCCCGTCGTGACTAACCAATCAGACCAGCCGAGCGCACCCGCAACGCTGGCGTGGAATAACAAACGCTTCGAGGTGCCGAGCCTTACGCCGGGTCAACGCTGGCAACCCGACACACCGGCTCCGTGGGGGAAGAATGCCACACTACGTCTATTTAAAGAGCGCGCCCTACGCCATGACGTCGCGCTAATGGTGCGCCACCCCCTCCCCGCTGCAAGCAACAGCGTCGGGGAAGAAATACGGGTCCTGCTATTGTGAACGCAGCAGCTAACCCTCACTTTCGCATCTACCCGGGTGTCCTACTCTGTGCCAGTGGTGCTACGTGGTTGCTGCTAACGCTGTGGCAAACACAAGACCAGGCAGGTGTGCGGGCATTGTTTCATCTTCTGCTGCTGGGAATGCCACTGGTGGGATGGATGATCACACCTTGGCTGTTCTGTGCAGATTTCAAGCGAGGCTCGACGGAAGCTGCACACTTCATCATGCTGCCGCTGCCGCTGTTTTTGCTGTGTTTTCTTCTCTCTGGGGGAGCGGCATTACCCATCGTGCTCCTGCTGGTTAGCACGCTGCTAGCAATGCTCTTGTTTGGTGTAGCTTGCCTCGCAATTGTTCACAACCTGCAAGCAAAGCAATGGCAGATTCCTCTGCTCACCCTGCTACAGTGGCTACCGCCGGTGGCGTTTGTCACCCAGCTAGCAAATATCTCAACCTGGCTCACTAACTGGACCTAACCCATGCAACGTTCAAGCAGTTCGTATTCGTTTGTCACGCTTTTCATAGCTGCATTTAGCCTGGCGTATGCCTCCAACACCTTAGGCGCTGTTGAAGAACAAGGACGCAGCACCACAGACGACGCAACCATAGAGACCGTGATTGTCACGGGCACGCGGTTGGCCGCCACCGCCGGCAATATGCCGACCCGGGTAACGGTGTTGGAGCGGGACACAATAGAAGCACGTAACAAAGCCAGCGTGCTCGATTTGTTGCGAGACATCGAAGGCATCCAAGTCACCCAGTACGGCGGTCGCGGTGGCCTGACATCGGTATTTGTACAGGGTGCCGAGCCTAACTTTACTGTGGTTTTAATCGACGGCGTTAAAGTCAACGACCCCAACAACAGCCGTGGCGGTTCCTTCAACTTTGCCAATCTCAACTTAGGTGAAGTGGAGCGCATCGAAATTGTGCGTGGACCACAGTCGTCCATCTACGGGTCAGATTCGCTTGGTGGGGTCATCAATATCATTACCCGAACACCCGTGGACGACACCACACTGTCCCTAAAGTTGGAAGGTGGCGAAGACAGCCACCTGCGCACGGATCTCAGTTTTTCTGCGCCTTTAAGCGAGCACACAGCCTGGGCTGCAAATCTCTCCGCCACAGAGCAAGGAGAAGTCGTGGACGGTAACGACTACAGCAACCGTGCGGCTGGTGTCCGCCTACGGCGGGACGAACGCTTCAGCTACGACCTTAGCGCACGTTGGTTCGATGCAGACTCGGAGAGTTTTCCCGAGGACAGCGGCGGTCCACGGCTGGCTGTGCTCCCGGCACTGGACGAGCGTGAAAACCAACAGTCATCTTATGCAGCACACTTTAAGTACGCGGTTAACCAAAGCCTGCTCCTCGATGTACTGGCCACCTACCTAGACCAGGAGGAAAAACTGATATCCCCTGGCATCGCCCCCGGCGTGCTGTCGGCGGTTCCGCCCAACCGTTCAGATGCAGAACTTGAGCGCACAAACCTTGCGGTTCACGCAGCATTTAACCTCTCTTCAGCGCTGAGTATGACCACCGGTATCGATTTCCAGCACGAAGACGGCAGCCAAAGCGGCAGCGTGGAGTTTTTCCCGGGTTTTGCCTTACCCACCGACTTCGATTTGGACCGCGACATCCTCGGCGTGTTTACAGAACTGAGTTTTGCACCCAGCGAGTCCTTTCTGCTGTCCGCGGCACTGCGCCACGATGATCCCGATACGGCTGATACTGAAACCACGGTGCGTCTAGGCGGACACTGGCAACAGGACAACTACCGCTTGTTCGCAAACTGGGGCGAGGCATTTAAGTTGCCCAGCTTCTTTGCGCTCGGCCATGGGCTGGTGGGTAATCCCAATTTAAAACCCGAGACCAGTGAAGGTTGGAATGTCGGCGTGGAAGTTCGCGTGGATGAACGGTGGCTGTTCACTGTTTCGGCGTTCGACAACGAGTTTGAAGACCTCATCGATTTTGACTTTGACCTGTTTACCAATGTAAACCGCAGCAAAGTAGACACCTCTGGTGTCGAGGCAAGTGCTCGCCTGGAGTTGGAAAACTTCGATATTACAGCCCATCTAACCTACGTGGACGTCGACGCGGACGGCACCAAACTACGTCAAAGACCGCAATGGCGCGGCGGCCTTAACGCTCAGTGGTCACCGGTGCAACAGCTCGATCTGGCGCTGGCTTGGGTTTACGTGGATGACACTTTCGACGCATCCATTCCCACTGGGTTACAGACTCTAGACAGCTACCACCGTCTAGATCTCAGCATCACCTGGCAGGTGGTGGACAACCTCAAACTCTGGATGGCCGCGGACAACGCAACCGACGAGTCTTACGAAGAATCTGTGGGGTTTGCAGCACCCGGCGCGCGAGCGCGTTTGGGCCTCAAGTGGACGTTATAGGCTTAACAGTTCAATAATCCATCTAACAGTTTGCGAAAGCGCATTAACGAGCGACTATTAGGTGTATCTACCGCGATACGATTGTGGAATAGCACTCGCAGCGTGACGATGCCGTCTGTGAGAGTGACACCATAGCCGTCTACATCTGATGACGCTCGAACGCCCTGATAGGTGTAGTACCCATCCTCCTTTTGGCCGTGGTCAATGATTGTTTGGTAGGCTTTTAATGCCAGTTCTGCTGGAATTTTGGTTTCGGGCGTACGATCCGCACTCATGTTTGGTCGGGTGTATCACCCGCAGGCTTATGCCCTAGGCGGCGTTGCTGACGGCGTTGCGCGTGACGCTGCTTGAGCCGCGCAAGCTGCCATTCAGGCAACTTCACACGCGCATCCCAATCCAAGTCGTCATCGAAGTGTTTGACGTCCACTTCGGTTAGCGCTCGGTTTAAGCGCGCCAACCAGCCCCGTTTGTGCGGTTGTTGTTCTTTTTCGTCGTTCAATCTCTTCGTCTCAATCTCACACCACTCACCCAGATTAGGCCGCCTGCAAAACGTCGGCGATCACACGCAGACGCGACAGGGTGCTGGTGGTTTCCAGAATCGACTGCATCAGGTCGGCATCAAAACGTACAAACTCAAAAAACTGGAAGCTGAATTGCTTTGGCGTCAGCGCTTCCCATTGCTGCTGCAATTCTGCTGTAGACACCTTGGAATCAGACGCTCTGGTCAACTCCACCATTCGATCGATGATGGCTGTCTTGAGGCGCACGGATTCCGGCGCGTCTGCTTGTTCTTCTTCGTCTTCCACCAACTCACATAACGCAATGCGATACGGGAGCGCCTGTTGCTCCTCGAGCAGGCGGTAACGCCCGCGCATGTGGATGAATACCAAGATACGACCGTCTTCCAAGACGTCCTGGATCTTGCACAAACCTGCGGAAAACACCGGCTGCGGTTGATAGGTGGCCTGATTAGAACTCAGCGCCTCTTCCATCGTCTGTTGTTTGGGGCCGGTGTTAATGGTTTTGCGCGTATGGCATACACCGATCATGCGCTCTGCTTCGACGCAGTCATGAATCATCTTGCGGTAGCGCGGCTCAAACACATGCAGCGGCACGGTGGCGCCGGGAAATGCCACCATGTCGGGGATTGGAAACAGAGCTATCTCGGAGTGTTTGCTATTCACCATTCCAGACCGTCTTGCCTCGACTGCGCTAGGGCATGCCCTCCATGTCGACACTGGCGTAGTACTGTTTGTCACCTAAAGCCATCACTTTGTTCCAGAAATCTTCACCAGCAGCGATACCAATTTCGGTTTTCTCTGTGGTCTGTCGAAAAATATTCCACGAGTCCGGATGTAACACGCGGCACTCGGCAAATAACGCTTCAGCTTCTTCCGTGCGTCCAGCAGCCGCCAAATACTGGCCCAATTGGAATTTGGCATGAGCCAGCATGACGTCATCGGACGTAGCTGAAACGTGTGCACGGGCTTGTTCCGGCGTGAACACAAATTTACTGTTGGCGCCATGCATGGCCCAATCTTTCACGGCCTCGGTGTAAGCTGCCTTGGCAGCACCGGCACGGGCTTGTGCCTCGGGTTTGAAGCCGCCGGCTTCAAAATCGAACTCGCGCAAGATGTCGATCGAGCCACCACTTTCCACAGGCCGTACCATTTGCCCCTGCTCGTCTATCCACACGGCTTGGGGCACGTTGACCATGTTGTACAAAGACGACAGCAGGTGATGCTGATCAATTAAGGTCACATAGCTGGGGGCAGCTTCTGTGACCCAGGGCCTGGCGGCCTCTATGTCCGCATCCATGGCCACAGAGATGATCATAAAATCTTCAGCGGCCACACTTTCAAACATCGCCTGCCACCCGGGCAGGTCATGACGGCATCCTCACCACGAGGCCCAGGTGATGAGCAATACCCGCTGGCGTCTGAAATCGCTCAGCGAGTGCAGCTTGCCGTCAAAATCCGGCAACGTGAAATCCGGCGCTTGTAGACTCAGTAGCGCGTTGTTCCGGGTTTGCGCACCTTCACCAAGAAACCAGACATCACCGGCAGCGGAAGCGGTGGCGGTTTTGCCCATGTGGGTCCAGAACATGCCCAAATTGACGCTGCCGTCTGCCACAAACTCAGCTTCTTGCCCGGCAGGGACCGGCACGCAAATATCCCCTTTACACAAACCTTCTGGCTTCAATGTCCAACCGGTGGCAGCGGTGACTTCAGCGGGATCCATCCACAGTCCCGCACCAGGCTGAGCACTGGTTTGTGTGAAGCTGTCCTCGGTCAAAACCGTTGTCATGATCTTCTCCTTTAGCACTTTCGAGCCTACGCATGGCGAGGCAAAAAAGAAAACGGTATAACACATTGTCCTACTGCTTGTTTCCCAAAGGTTCCCTCTATGAAAATTGGCCTTATCCCTGTCAACATTGGCACCACCGACATCAACGCCATGACCGGCATGGCCCAGCGTGCAGAACAGCTGGGTTATGAATCCGTGTGGACATTTGAGCACGTTATCGTGCCGATGGATTACGACTCTAAATACCCCTACAACAGCTCCGGCAAGATGGGCGCAGAACCGGAATCACCATTTGTTGACCCACTCATTGCGCTGACCGCCATCGCCACCGCCACCAACACCATCCGTCTCGGCACCGGGGTTAACATCTTGTCCCAGGCCAACCCGTTGTTTATGGCGAAACAAGCGGCCAGCTTGGACGCCTTGAGCGGCGGCCGCCTGATGCTGGGAGTAGGCATTGGCTGGTTGCGCGAAGAATTTGTCGCCATGGGTGTCCCCTTTGAACGCCGCGGCGCGCGTTTTGACGATTACGTACAAGCCATGCGCAAAGTCTGGTCCGGTGACGTGGTTGAGCACCAGAGCGAGTTCATCGCTTGGAGCAACTTCAAAAGCTATCCGTTGCCTGCCCAAGACCCCCTGCCGCTGGTGATGGGTGGCAACAAAGGCAAAATATTTGAGCGCATCGCGCGCTACGGCAACGGCTGGTTTGTGCCCGGCACCGACATCGAAGAAATCAAATCCATGCTCGGCGACATGCGTGCGGCGTGTGAGGCCGAACAACGTGACCCTGCGGAGATTGAAATCACCATCATGTGGCCCGGACAAGGCGGCCAGGAAGCGCTGCAAACCTACGCCGACATCGGCGTACACCGCTGCGTGGTGCCGCTGCCCGCCCTTGGCGCCAACCCAATGGAGGGTATGGAACGGCTGGCCGCCGAAGCACTGAGCTAGGAAGCCTCTGCCGCTGTTAGCGCCAGGCTAAACGGCGGCAAACACCTCTGCCCAATCGTCCAACGCTTGTTCGTGGCCGTGCACCACCTGCACGGTGACCTGGTCATAACCCGCGTCCCGGATGCTCTGCAACTGCTCCACCAGTTCGGCCTGAGTACCGCTAAACGTTGTGGCTTTGACCAGTTCAGGTGTCACGTGGGTCTCTTCAGGACGCACATACATGAGGTGCCCTTTGTGGTTGCTGAGATAACGAGCGTCCGCGGGTTCGTATTGTTCATGTTTCTGCAGGTATTCGTTCAGCAGGTTAGACATCGGTCCTAAATCCAGGTTGGCGCCACCCATGGCGCCGACCTCGTCCGCAAAGTTATGAAAGATAACCGAGGTGGATGGGCCGGCCTGGGCCATAAGGCGGGCTTCGTCTTGAGCCTCATCCCCGGTTAATACCGCCCCCAGAAAAAACAGGTTGCTTTGCAACGTATTTGCGTCACGCCCAGCGGCTACCCAAGCGTTGCGCATCGTCTCAAGCGCGGCACCCGCGTTGGCAGCGCCAAAATTAAGCCAGCCCGCACCAAGCTCAGCAGTCAGTTGTTGGGACTTCGGTCCGAATGCGGAAAACCACAAAGGGATATCGTCTTCTAGATTGATCAGGCCCAGCTCCGCGTCTAAGAACTTCACTTTGTGCGGGCCATCGGTGTCGAGCCACTCGGCAATTTCTCCCTTCAACATGGTTTGCACCGTTTCGATATAACGACGGGTAGTGGCTAACGAGACCGCGCCCTGCCCCATGGTTCGGCGCGCCGTAAATCCAGTGCCCACACCAAAATCAATGCGCCCAGGCGCCAGTTTATTCAGCGATGCCAGGGCATTGGCGGTGACCGGCTCAATGCGGTTCGACGGCACCAGCACGCCTGTGCCCAAACGTATGCGTTCGGTTTCATGGGCCGCCAACGCCATGCAAATAAACACATCCGGATTCAGTAGCTGTGTGTCGTAGAACCAAGCCGCGTGGAACCCCAGCACCTCAGCCCGCTTGGCCCATTTCCAGGAATCCACCTCCGATGCAAACGCCACAGAATACTTCATACAGCCTCCCCTTCGCTGTTGTTATCGTTGCTTGGTTGTTCTTTCGTTCTTTCGCTCAGCCGTTCAGCTCTTTGTCACGGCGATGCGTCGCCAAGCGGCCTAAACTCATAAGTGCCACCATCAGCAAATAAACTCAAGTACAACCGATCCTCTTGCATGACAAAGGAGCGGACGTACTTGAGATCTCGCGCCAGCTGCGCATCCATGTGCGGCGGCGGGCACAACATCTTGGTTGAGGCAACCACACCAAACGTAAATTGCCCACGCCGCTCATCAGCACCAAGCACAGCCTGCCAGGTACTGTTGCCGCGATTACAGTTCAGCCGCATCTGTACTGTGCCGTCAGCCTGCAAAGCCAGCGTATAACGCACGTCTGCCGGCGGAGTCACACGGCCAATGGCATCATCCATGGACAGAAACGCCACCAGCTCCCATGCAGAGTCGGCTAAGGATGCAGCCCCCGTCCCCCGCAACTCACATTCCGGCTGCACCAACGGATTACACCTGACAAAACCCCCATCCGGAAAACGCACATGAAAGCCATATCCGAACCGTGTTTCGGGCTGGTAGTAGTCTGTGCTGATGATTTGTGCGCCGCTGGCAAAGGCGCTGCGCATACGCGCATAGTCGCCGCTGCGCGCCTCGCGGGTATCCGCATCTGAACGTGTACGCACCACGTACCCAGCGTTTACCGCAGCGGTGATCCGCGCTGCTTGCCCAAGCGGGTCGTTGATGATGAGGATTGCGGCTTCCGGGCTGCCGAGCGGTGCGTTGGCAAACATGGCGCGCCCGGCCAAAGCTGGGTGTCCCGCAACATAGCTGGCCAGTTTCGCGCCGCCATGGTCAAGCACCACCACAAACCTGCCGCGCATCTGCGCCAAACTCGGCCAACCTTCGGCAACGGCTTGCGGTAAGGTGGCGGAGGCACCGCGCAATTCGTCAGGCT
Source organism: Pseudomonadales bacterium (assembly GCA_028281005.1). Taxonomy (GTDB): domain Bacteria; phylum Pseudomonadota; class Gammaproteobacteria; order Pseudomonadales; family Azotimanducaceae; genus UBA4421. Next base: position 61,440 of record JANQKS010000068.1, on the reverse strand, counting down.
CAAACAGCCGCTCACCCAATTCGCGGCGTAAAGTTGTATCGAGCGCATCCCATGCCAGCACATCAAAGGGCAACGGCGTGGCAAACCCCGGCTGCTCGATCACCGCATCTTTGGCATTAATGGTGATCACCACCGGGGTGTGCGTGGGATTGGCATCGGACCAGGCTGTAAGGCGTTGCAAACACTCGCTCAACAACAAGCAGTGCGAACGAAAGTCGATGTCCTGTACATGCATCACCTTAAATCCGGGCTGTTGCATCGCCTGTTGATCATAGGCTTTGGGATTCGGGATGTTGTTTAACCCCATGGGCTCCGCAAAACGTCCACCCTCCGGGTCGTAAAACAGATCCAGTTCCAGATTGCGTAATCCCAGGTCCAATTGCTCTGCCAACGGCACATGGGCATAGTCTAATGACTGCGCCAGTTGGGGATTGTCTTTGTGCAGGAGCTGCAGCAGCTGTGTATCGATGGCTTGTTTGTAGCTGTTGTGGCTACCGATAAACTGAATGTGGTTGAATCGCGTCAGCGTGTCGGTTCGGGGTAAGGTGGCACAGGCACTCAACAGCAGGCTTAGCGCCGTGCCCAAGAGTGCGATACCTAAGCGTGCGATATAAGTGGCTCTTGTTATCATGAGTGTCACCGTACTCTATACGTGTTCGCTCCACTATAAGAAAGGAAGTCAATTAGTGAATCTTCTACGTAGTCCCGTGTTGCTCGCCGGGGTGCTGGTGCTGTCAGCCTGCCAAGTAGCACCACGCTCGGAGCCGCCTGGGGAAGTGCCTGAGGAAGTTGTTGTAGCGCCGCCGCCAGAACCCGTGCCCGAATGTGTGTGCCCGGCGCCACGTCCGCCCACGGTGATTACGCAACCGTGTCCGCAACCCAATCCACCGGCACCTGCCGCAGCCCCCGAATCCGGCGGGAAATACATCATCGGTCGCATCGAAAACGTGTCGCTGCTGTTAGACGACGAAGCAGCGCTACGGCTGCGGTCACGTATCGACACCGGCACGAGTCTCACGTCGATGCATGCCGGTGAGCTGAAAGAATTTGAGCGCGACGGTGACACCTGGGTCCGTTTTGCGTTACAAGACCCTAGCTCCGAAAAGGACGTTTACATTGAACGTCCGGTCAACGACTACGTCGACATCCGCCAAATCAACGGTGAAACCCAACGCCGTCCGGTGGTGAGCATGAGCTTGAAGGTCGGCGCCATCGAAGAGTACATGGACGTCAACCTATCTGATCGCAGTAGCTCAGCGTACAAGGTGTTAATTGGCCGCAACTTCCTGCGTGACCGTGCGGTGGTGGATGTCAGCCGCCGTTACATCGCTAACGACGAGCTGCGCTTTGTCCCCTAGAGCCCAGGGTTACGTACTCGGCTTTTTGTTGCTGCTGCTAGGGATTGGCCTGGTCACCTACAAAAGCCTAAGCCTGCAGTTACCGGTCACCCCGGGCGCGTATCAAACCATCTGGACGATAGAGGCCAAGGTTGAGTTCAGCGCATTAGGCGAACCAGTAATGGTCTCACTGGCGTTACCCAAAGCGCAATCCAACATGGAGGTCCTTGATGAAATCTTCAGTTCCTCCGGTTACGGTTTTACCGTGGAAGAAACAGATGGGCACGAACGCGCCATTTGGACCACCCGACGTGCACAAGGACCCCAAGCGCTTTACTATAAGTTAGACGTACACCGCTTACCCGGGCTCGCCCAAATCACCTTGCCAGACATGACCCGCGAGGTCCGCGCCACCGAATGGGTCGGCTCGCGGCGCGCCGCAGTTCGCGCTGCAGCAGAAGCATTGATCGAAGAAAGTTGGGCCAATTCCGCCGATAAATCCACATTTGTTACCCAGATCATCCGCGCCTTTAACGATCTGGATAATGACAACGCCCGTCTCATCCGCACCAGTTTGGAAGAGCAAAGCCGTGTGTCTATCCTCCTCGACCTGCTGGCCACAGCGGACATACCCGCACACATCTTGCGAGGCATTTACCTGGAGGACGATCGCAGCCGCATCAGTCCGGCCGCGTTAATTGAAATTCACGACGGCGAGGCCTGGCAGGTGTTTAGCCCAACGTCCGGCAGCATGGGCCTGCCCGACGACTTCCTGATTTGGCAACGTGGCGACAAGTCTTTGCTCGACGTAGAAGGCGGCCGGCGTTCCCGGGTCAGCTTTTCGATCCTGGCCAACAACGTGCCGCAACGCGACGTATCGCTACGGCAAATGGGCGATGAAACCGCCGCGCTCATCGACTTTTCCATCTACAGCCTGCCCATTGAGCAGCAGAGTATTTTCAAATTTATTCTGTTGGTGCCGGTGGGCGCATTGATTGTCATTCTCATGCGAGTGATTGTCGGCGTCCGCACCGCTGGAACGTTTATGCCGGTGTTGCTGGCCATCGCGTTTGTTCAAACCGACCTACTCAATGGCGTGGCGATTTTTCTGCTGATCCTTGTAGTGGGCATCTGGGTACGCTCACTGCTTAGCCGCTTAGATATGTTGTTGGTGGCGCGGATAGCGGCGGTGGTGGTGCTGGTGGTGAGTCTGATGGCGGTGATCAGTATCGTCAGCTACCGACTGGGCATCGAACAAGCGCTCACCGTGACCTTTTTCCCGATGATCATCATCGCCTGGACCATAGAGCATATGTCCATCCTCTGGGAGGACGACGGCCCCATGGAGGTGTTCATCCAGACCACCGGCAGCTTGGTGGTGGCGATTTTGTGTTTCTTCGTGATGACCAACCACTATGTCGAACATTGGATGTTCAATTTCCCGGAGCTGCTGCTGGCGCTGCTCGGTTTTATCATCATTCTCGGGCAATACACCGGCTACCGCTTCTCGGAAATGATTCGCTTCCGGCACATGCAACGTTCCTAGCCATGGCCGACGCGTCTCTGTTGAACAAAAAAGTGATGAGCCCCTGGTTACTGCAACGCATGGGGGTGCTCGGCATGAACAGCCGCAACATCAATTATGTGTCACGCTACAACCAACGCCACTTATACCCCTTGGTAGATGACAAGCTACAGACCAAACAAGCGGCTCAGGCCGCGGGCATCGCCGTACCTGAACTGTTGGGGGTTATCGAAGGGCAGTGGCAAATGAAAAACTTTGCCAGCGAATTGGAGCAATGGCAGCAGTTTGTGATCAAACCCACACGCGGCAGCGGCGGCAAAGGCATCATGGTTATCACCGACCGTGATTTCGAATACTTCATCAAATCAAACGGCCGCAAGCTGCAACTGAACGAATTGCGGCGCCACATCAACAACATCTTAAGTGGTCTGTATAGTCTCGGCGGTAAACCCGACAACGTCATGATCGAAGCGTTGATCAACTACGACGAGGTATTTAACGAATATACCTATGAAGGTGTGCCGGACATCCGCGTGATTGTGTTTCGCGGCTTTCCGGTCATGGCCATGCTGCGCTGCTCCACCCACTCGTCAGACGGTCGCGCCAATTTACACCAGGGCGCAATAGGCGTCGGCATCGACATCGTCACAGGCCGTAGCCTGGTCGCGGTGCAACACAACCGGCCGGTGACTGTCCACCCCGATACCGGGAAAGCGTTTGCCGAACTTACCATCCCCTACTGGGACACCATTTTGGAGCTCGCCGCCGGATGTTTTGAGATGACCGGCTTAGGTTACTTAGGCTGTGACATTGTGCTCGATAAGCACAAAGGACCGGTCATCCTCGAGCTGAACGCCCGCCCGGGTTTGGCCATTCAAATTGCCAACGGCGAAGGCCTGGCCACACGCTTGCAATGGGCGGAACAGCGGTCCGCGGAGGAATTGGAGATGCCCGCCGCAGACCGCGCTCAATTTGTAAAGGCGGCGTTTGCCGCAAGCCATGCCGCAGATTAAACCCGCAGACTAAGCGTTCGCCGCCTGCTGTTCTACACCACCGCCGCTACGACGCTGCCCGTCGTACAAAAACTCCGGCGCGTCTAGATCCGTGGCCGGAATTTCATCCCGCTCGCTCCAGTAATCCTGATTGTGGCGCCACTCGGGTTTGTCGCCGCGCTGGGGTAAGCGATCGATGTCGCGCATGAGATAGTTGGGATTGAAGTTGTCCTCTTCAATCCACGGCAGTATGGGCATATCCGTGTCTTCATCACGCAGCGCCACATCCACACGTCTGGCGCCAATTGCATCCATATGATTGAGCAGGTTGCAGACAAAATCACCCAGCATGTCGACGCGTAAGGTCCAACTGGCGCGAAAGTAACCAAACACCCATACCAGATTTGGCACACCGGTGAACATCATGCCGCGATAGTTGACCGTGTCGTGCCAGTCCACCGCCTGACCATCCACCTGAAACGGAATTTCACCCATCACAGAGAGCTTAAAACCCGTGGCGGCGATGATGATGTCCGCCTCGATCTCCTCACCTGAAGCGGTGCGCACACCGTTCTCAGTGAAAGTTTCCAGCGTATCGGTCACCACGCTCAGTTTTCCGTCTACCGCCGCCTTGAAAATGTCACCCTCGGGGCAAAAGGCCAGGCGCTGCTGCCACACCCGGTATTTCGGCGTGAAATGCGGCTCAAACTCAAAATCTTGACCCACGTAATGCCGCACCATTTCTTTGAGCTCTTCAAACACCGCATCCGGCTCGCTTTGACAGCGTTTGGTCATGAGGTCCTGGTCGTGGGTGATTTGCGCGCGCACCACCCGATGCACCGTGGGTTCGTCAATGCCGATCTCGCGTAAGCGGTCGGCAAGCTCATTGCGGTTTTCGCTGCACATGAAATAGGTGGGCGAACGCTGCAGCATGGTGACGTGTTCAGCGGTATCCGTCATGGCGGGGATGACTGTGGCTGCTGTGGCGCCGGAGCCGATCACCAGCACCTTTTTACCCGCGTAGTCGATCTTCGGATCCCACAGCTGGGCATGCACAAACAAACCTTTGTACTGATCCATACCCGGCCAATCCGGCGTATACGGGTCTTCGTGATCGTAGTAACCCTGACACATCCACAAGAAGTTGCAGGTAAAGGTCAACTCGGTATTGTCCGCCAGGCGGGTGGCGGTTACTGTCCATAAGTTGTCTGTGCTTGACCAACTGCAGGCAGTGATGCGATGGCCGTAGCGGATGTGCTCATCGATCTGGTTTTCTTCGATGACCTCACCCATGTACTTGAGAATTTCTTCCGCCGACGCAATCGGTGCGCCAACCCAAGGTTTGAAGCGATAGCCGAATGTATATAGATCAGAATCTGAGCGTACCCCCGGATACTTGTGTGTCTCCCAGGTGCCGCCGAACGTGTCTTTCATCTCAAGGATGACGTAGCTCTTGTCCGGACACTGTTGCTGTAGGTGGTAGGCCGAACCCACACCGGAGATACCCGCTCCGACAATCACCACATCGACGTGGGTTGTTTCACTGCCTAATTGCTCAGCTGCATTTGCCATTCACTTCCTCCTCCCGAAATGGGCTTAACTTAGCCCTTATTTATACTTTTCCGGCCCGTTGCGGCCTTGATTTGAATCAAATCGATTGGACAAGTATGCCGCTACGTAGAGGGACATCAAGTGGAACTTCAGCAGCATCGTAACAACCATCTGAGAAGAACATGGCAAATCCAAATGATTGCTCCCCTTGATTGTGCTTCGATACACAACGTGTCAATACAGTGTATTGACGCTTCATGATATGCGAGTAAATTCCATGCATGGTCAAGTCTTCTCAACTGCAAATTCGCGTCAGCCACGCCCAGAAGGAAAAGATGCGTAATCTCGCCGAACAAGCAGGCCAAGATGTATCTCAGTGGGTACTGCAACGCCTTTTGCCGCCTTGTGTCGCGCAACTACAAGCGCTAATCGACAATCTGAAACACCGCCCCGGACAACGCTCGCTGATACTCGCCGAGTTGCACGATTTTCTGGTCGACCAGGATTCAAAGCAGCTTACCCAAGCGCTCCAAGAGATAGACGTCGGGGGTCTGGCGCCATTCGAAGCCAATTACGTGGCAGCGATGATCGAAACCGCCTGTACCAACCGAAACATAGTGCCACCCCCATGGGTGGCCCGCGTTAAACCATGCACGGAACCATGGTTCGCATCAAATCTAACAAGTCTGCGCATGTACTTGCTGACTGCGTCGCCACCGCCGTTTCGCAAACGTAATCTCTTCGTGGACAGCACTCTAGGGGCTAGGGTTTAGCATGGCTCTCGACCGCACGGATATAGAGCGGTTGTTCCACTTGCTCAATGAGGAGTTGAGACACACAAATACGAACGGGGAGCTATATCTCGTGGGAGGTGCTGTTATGTGCCTGATTTTTAACGCTCGCGCCTCAACCAAAGACCTCGATGCGTATTTCGCCCCGGCAAAGGAAATCCGGGAAGCTGCCATACGTATCGCCGCGCGCGAAAACTACTCAACAGACTGGTTAAACGATGCGGTCAAAGACTTTTTAAGCGCGCAAGGAGACTACCAGCCATACTTGGACCTTTCGCACCTGAGGGTCTTTGTAGCAAGCCCTGAGTATCTATTGGCCATGAAGTGCTTGGCAATGCGTTTAGGGGAGGAGTTTCATGACGAAGCTGATGTCAGATTTCTACTCCGCTACTTGAACATCTCCAACGCCCAGGCAGCCCTGGACACCGTGGGCAAGTTTTATCCAATCAGCCAAATTCCACAAAAAACGCTATATGCGTTGGAAGAGATCCTAAACGTATGAGGCTTTTGGCGCGTCACCTGCCCGTGATTGCCTCCCAACACAAGAGGGCATAGATTGGGGCTGCCTCTCTTGGCAGGGACCTTCATGAAGCATAAATATCGCTTTGGTACGGGCGTCGGGCATCATCGAAGCAGCCACGGCAATAGGGCAAAACGTTAAGGCCCAACAGCGCGCCGACCAAATGCAGCGCGAGTTGGCTGCAGGGGATCCTCTACTCACCTCCGCCGTGGCAGCTTCCATAGACAGCTTTGTGCAGTCCAATGCCCTGCAACAAGTCTTGGCAGCGGAGGTTAGCCGTCATCTCAATACAACCACCGGCATCGTTGCCATGACACCAACCAGCGCGGAGAAAGCGCCCATACATCGTCTGGAAGTGAGCATCGGCAATATCCAAGCAGAAGGTAATTTCGCCAATGCCGAGGTTCATTGCGCCTCGATCTCGAAGCGCGGGTTTTTCAGCAAGGCCACCTATGATCATACCGGCATTCCGCGACAACAAACTGGCAAACACCGGCACTCGACAAATGGCCAACCGGTTTAGCGGTTCCCTCGGTGCGGGCCAAAAGGAGAGCCACCGCCAAGGATCCTACTTCTTCCCGTTCTATACGGTGGCAGAAGGCGAACGATGTAAATTGAATCATCAACAAATGGCACAGAACTGAACTGTAACCCACTGCAATCCTGCTAAAACCCCAATTGCAGATGCGGGTTGCTGCTTACCTGGGCCTGGGCCAACATAGACCCAACTTATTCGTTAACGTGTACAAAAGGGAGAGACACGCCATGAATCAAACCACGCTGCCGGGACGCCTCGGCAATACCAACGCCACCTTGGAAACCGACCGCCGGGCTGATCCGCGCATTGTTGAAGTGGTGCAGATGCTTGGCGGCTTTGCGCCGGGCCTAGACCCCCTACCGGCCAACGCAAGCTATGAGGAAGCACTGGCTTACTGCAACCTGTTTGAGCAGGCTGCGGCCGCTGGGCACGATGCGATGCGCGCTGCCATGCCACGCTGGCCCAACGTAGAAGCCACGACCGAAGTGGTTAAGGGTGTGGATGACAACGACATCACCCTATACATCCACCGGCCCACTGATATAGAGGGACCTTTACCCTGCGTCGTGCACACCCACGGCGGCGGCATGGTGATCATGAGTGCGGCCGACCCGAACTTTGAACGTTTGCGTAACGACATTGCGGCGCGCGGCGTAGTGGTGGTCGGTGTCGAATTTCGCAACGGTGGAGGCGCCCTCGGCGCGCATCCGTTTCCTGCAGGATTAAACGATTGCGCCAGCGGCGTGCAATGGGTGCATGCCAACAAAGCCAAGCTCGGCGTCGACAAAATAGTGATCTCCGGCGAATCCGGCGGCGGTAATTTGTGTATCGCCACGACCTTAAAGGCGAAACAGGAAGGCTGGCTCGAGCAGATCGACGGTGTCTACGCCATGTGCCCCTATATCTCCGGTCAGTACGCAGAGCCACCAGCCGAGCTGGTTTCCCTCGCCGAAAACGAAGGCTACATGCTGGACTGCAACCAGATGGCGGGTATGGTGAAGGTCTATGACCCGAGCGGAGAACACGCCACCAATCCGCTGGCTTGGCCGTTACACGCCAGCCACATCAACCTCGAAGGGTTGCCGCCCCATGTCATTTCCGTCAACGAATTAGACCCGCTGCGAGACGAAGGTTTAGAGTTTTACCGCAAACTTCTCGCCGCCAAAGTGCCTGCCATCGGCAAGATATCCCTCGGTACACCGCATGCCGGCGACCAAGGTTTTCCCGATATCACGCCCGAAGTTTATGCGGAATTGATCGGTTCCATTGCCGGCTTTGCGCAAGGTTTATAGACAAGGATCACAACCATGAAATACCTCAAAGTTGCAGCAGCCATCGTTGTGGTGGTGTTGGTGGTAGTGGCCTTGGTGGCCCCCATTGGCCCGCTACCCGGCTTTTTCATCGGCGGCACACCGACACCGGTGCCCGCACAATGGCCCGATACCTCAGGCACGGACGAAATTACCCTGCGCGTTCCAGGCACATTACCCCGATCTGTCATCATCTGGGTCATTGAATATGAGGGAGATCTTTACGTCGCGGGGGCCAGTGGCAGCGGCTGGGTGGAGCGGATTGGCGCAGGCAGCCCGGTGGAGATGCGCCTGGAAGACAACACATACAGCCTTAATGCTGTGCCGGTCACAGTCGGTTGGGAGCTGGTTTTGACGGCATACATTGACAAATATCGCCCCGACTATCCCGAGATTGTGGCGGAGTTCCCTTCCCCGCAAGAGGCCGCCGGGCAAATTGCGGTGTTTAAACTGGAGCGCAGTTAACCACCTGGTTCGTGGCGCCTCAGCAAACCTAATAAAGCAGGGGCTGGAGGCTTGGGCTTAGTGCGCCGCACGCGCCAATCACCCCGTGAAGCAGCGAAAATAAAGCGAACGACTGGACTTCCGCCGCTGCCAGAAACGCCAAGCTTAAGATCAGGGTACTGACAAAAACCGGCGGCACAATGCCGTAACGATCTACCAGCCGGCCAATGACGATGCCGCCGACCCCAAAACCCAGCATTGCCCAGGTGTACGGCAGGGACGCATCGGACCGGTCTACGTCAAAAGCAAACTCATACGCCGGCACCCCCACCATACAGACATCATACCGGCGGAGCCCACCGTGGTGAGCAACAGGTTCGCCGCCAGGCGTACCCAAGCATAACTTGAGTCGACGGGGTTGGCGTCTACTTCCTCCATACCCGCTTGTTGGTGGAGCCGAACATCTCCGACAGCTCTACGCGAGTGGGCGTAATCTTGATGGGTAAAAAGTTAGGATCTTCCGGCCCAGTGGAACCAAACTGTGTCAGATCGTAATCAATGGCCTCCCAAGCTTGATTCTTCAAGGCCTGATCTGTCACCAATTCCGCTGTGCCGCGCACCATGACATGGACAAAGTCCGGGGGTGCAACTTGGTACTGTATGTCGACGTGGGCGTTGATGCGCAGCTGTTTAGCCTTGGGTGATTCAGGCCCGGTGGCAAACCACAGCACATCTCCATCCCACGTGGGGTGCACAATTCTCACCCGCGGTTGGTCCCCGGCTACGGTAGCAACCGCACACCAAATGGCTTTTTTACAGGCTGCATCAACATCGGCAAAAAAAGCGTCTTTCTCATTTTCGGTCACATCAGTCATGTTGCAGCTCTCCTCAATCTCTTTAGTATTTTTGTGGTCTCTGCCGAAGCGTTTTGTGCCATGATCACACACCACACGCAAAACGGAATCATGCACATGATCAGACATCACACCCCTTGGCTCAAGCACTGTGGCCTGCTCCTCTTAGTGGCAGCGTGTGCTGCCTGTGCAAGTAATGCAGCTGTTGAACCGCGCACGGCAAGCGTGCAGGCACCGGCTAGCGAGACGCAGCAGATTCCCGCTGCCAACATCGAGGCGGTGGCGAACACGCTGCAGCGCTACATCGATGAAGGCAAACTTGCAGGTGCGACCATCATGGCGGTAGAACAGGGTGAGCTGCGCACCATTGACGCCATGGGTTACCAGGATCTGGAAAATGAAGTGCCGATGCGCACCGACACCATTTTTCGCATCCACAGCATGACCAAACCCATCGCCGGAGCAGCATTAATGACACTGTACGACGCCGGCAAATTTAAACTGTCAGACCCGGTTGAGATGTACATACCGGAACTGGCCAACCTACAAGTGGCCATCGCTGACGGCCCCGATGGGAATCCACAGACCGAACCCGCGCAGCACAAGATGACCATCCGCGAGCTCATGAGCCACAGCGCTGGTCTCACTTACGGCTTCTTCTCCGACTCTCAAGTTGACCGCTTGTATCAGCAAGCCGCGATATTGGATCCAAACTCCACCCTCAAGCAGATGGTTGGCAAACTTGGGCAGTTACCGCTGTGGGCACAGCCAGGCAGCGCCTGGAACTACAGTGTGGCTGTGGATGTCCAGGGTTATCTGGTGGAAGTGTTGTCCGGCATACCGCTGGACGAGTATTTGCAGAAGCACATTTTTACCCCGTTAGGTATGGATGACACTGGCTTTTACGTACCGGAAAACAAGCAGTTTCGCTTCACCCGCTACTATCACAATGACAACGGCCAACTGATCAGCGCACCCAACGCGGACTATCAAACCAGCCCTGTGTTGCTGTCCGGCGGCGGCGGTCTGGTGTCTACCGCGGCGGACTACATGCGCTTTGCACAGATGATGCTTAACGGCGGCGAATTAGACGGCGTGCGCATTTTGTCGGCCGAAGCGGTGAATCTGATGCGCTCGAGACAATTGCCAGATCACATTCAGGAACTCGGTGGATTTGTAGACCCGGGTAATACCTTCGGGCTCGACTTTGCCGTGGTCGAAGACAGCAGCAAAGCTTACGGCCAGAGTACAGGTGTGTACTGGTGGTGGGGCATCGGCGGCTGCTGGTTCTGGATCGACCCCGTCAGGGAGTTTGTTTTTATCGGCATGATTCAGCACCGGGATGTGCGCCAGTCCGTGGGATTGCACCGCCTCAGCAAACAACTGATCTACGGTGCCAAGGGTGCCGACGGTTAAGTTCTCTACACGCAGGATCCCGCGTATACTGTCCGGACCAATATCCTTGAGGGGGGAGTAATGGCACTACAAGACTTAACACCGATCAACGATCAGCTGGCAGACATCATCGTGCGGGCAGAAGAACCCTGGATTGAAACCGATCCTGGCAAAGCCTGGATGAAAGTACTGTGGACCGGGCCCGAAACCGGCCGTTGGGCTGCACTGTTCCGCTGGAGCAAAGGTTATGTGGCCGCGCCCCACAAACACCTTTCCGACGCCCACACCTACATCCTTAAAGGCAGCCTAAAAGTCCGCGATGGCGTGCTCAACACAGGCGATTACGACTACGAACCCAACGGTGTGCTGCACGGCGCTACCGAAGCGCTGGAAGACTCCGAATACATCTTCATCTGCGACGGTCCCGTGCTGTTTTACGATGACAACGGCATCACCAACTACTTGGGTTGGGAAGAACTTGAGCGTATGCGCGCCGCCGCTAAAGCCGGCGAAGACGCCAGCCTTGACATCTCTGCCGGCGGCTAAACCCACCCAAACTTAGGGCTTGGTTCATGACTGACGATGTGGTCGATGTTTTGATCATTGGCGCCGGTGCCTCCGGCGCCTCGGTGGCGTGGAGCTTAGCGGATACGCGCATGCGTATTGTCTGCATGGAACAAGGCGATTGGACCAACCCGTCTGAGTATCCAACCACCGCGGCCAACTGGGAAAGCCAGGCTTACGGGCCTTACAACATTAATCCCAACGTCCGCGGGCGCGACACGGATTACCCCATCAACAACGATGAATCCGCCGTTGCCGTGGTGAATTTTAACGGCGTGGGCGGCAGCACCATCCTCTATGGCGCACATTTCCCACGCCTGCACCCTTCGGATTTCAAGGTGAAAAGCCTTGATGGCGTGGCGGAAGATTGGCCCATCGATTACGCCACCCTAGAGCCTTATTTTGCGCAGAACGACCGCGTGATGGGCGTCTCCGGATTGTCCGGCGACCCCATGTACCCACCCAAACAACCCCCGTTGCCACCACTGCCGATGGGTTTGGTGGGCGAGACGCTGGCGCGCGGCTTCAACAAGTTGGGCTGGCATTGGTGGCCGTCAGACAGCGCCATCATCTCGCAGCCTTACGAAGGCCGCGACAAATGCCTGAATCTTGGGCCGTGTTTGTCTGCGTGCGCTCAGGGCGGCAAATCCAGCACCGACATTACTTATTGGCCCGAAGCGATCCGCCGCGGTGTGGAATTGCGTACCCGTTGCCGGGTGCGCGAGATCACCGTTAACGAGCAAGGCTTTGCGGACGGCGTGGTATACTACAACGCGGACGGCGAGGAGTGTTATCAGCGCGCCGAAGTGGTGGTGATGGCCTGCAACGGTGTGGGTACGCCGCGTATCCTGTTGAATTCCACCTCAGCGCGGTTTCCCGACGGTCTCGCCAACCGCAGCGGTATGGTCGGTAAAAACCTCATGTTCCACCCGGTGGGGTTTGTACAGGGCGTGTTCGAGGAGCGTTTAGACAGCCACAAAGGTCCGCAAGCCTGCTGCATCTTGAGCAAAGAGTTTTACGAAAGTGACACAACCCGGGGGTTTGTGCGTGGCTACAACATGCAGATCACCCGCGGCAGCGGGCCGCTCAATACGGCCATGGCCGGTTATACCCAGGGCACCATCCCGTGGGGCCCTGGCCACCATGAGGCGTTCCGCAAACGTTTCGACCACGTGGCCGCGATCGGCATTATTGGTGAAGATTTGCCTGAAGAACACAATACGGTGACCTTGGATACAGAGCTTACGGACTCCGATGGTGTTCCTTCACCGAAGATCACGTACCGCTACAGCGACAACAGTTTAAAAATGATCGAGCATGGCCTCGCCCGTGGGGAAGAAGCCATGCAGGCTGCCGGTGCGGTGGAGATCACCAAGGCCGGTCCGCTGCGGGATACCGGCTGGCACCTGCTCGGCACCGCACGGATGGGGAACGACCCGGAAACCTCTGTGGTTAACCACTGGGGCCGCAGCCACGACGTTAAAAACCTGTTTATTGTCGACGGCAGCATTTTTGTCACCGGCGGTGGCGTCAACCCCGCCAGCACCATCCAGGCGTGTGCGCTGTACATCGCCGACACCATGAAAAAGAACTTGGCCAATCTCTTCGACTGAGTCAAAACCTACGACGACCAGGGTATAAAAAGTGAGCGACATCATCGGTTCCGACCACCCCTTTAACCAGCCCCAACAAAAGACATTAGCGGCCGTTTTGGACACCTTGGTACCCGCCAGCGAAGACGGACAGATGCCCAGTGCCACGGAGGTGGATTTTGATCAGTACCTGCGCACTCAAGGCGAAATCGCCCTACCCTTAATCGAAGCGGTGCTTGAACAACTGGATAACACGTTCGCCGAGCAGAGCCTGGAGGAACGTTGCGCGCAGTTGCAAGCTTACAGCGAAGCAGACCCCCTTAACTTTCAACAAGTGCTGACCCACGTTTACGACGCCTATTACCAAGATGACCGTGTACGAGTAGCCATCGGCATGATTAAAGGCCCGGTTTTTCCCCAAGGTAATGAGGTGATGGCGGGAGATTTGTCGCTGCTCGACCCAGTCATCAACAACAGCGAGCAACACCAGTACCGGAAAGTCTGAACAATGTTCTGAACGTCGGTACCCAGGAAACAACATAACCCCATGAGTACAGAGTTAAACAACGCTACTGAAGTGGCCGTCATCACCGGAGCCGGCAGTGGCATCGGTCGCGCTGCCGCCCTACGTTTTGCCGAGGCTGGCTATACCGTGGTGGTCTGCGGCCGGCGCGAAGCGCCCTTGCAGGAAACCCAAGACGCAGCCGCTGCCCTGCCGGGTGAGGTCATTGTGCAGGTGGGCGATGTCGGCCAGCAGGCAGACGCGGAAACCATCACCCAAGCCGCCGTTACCGCCGGGCGGTACGCGGTGTTGGTCAACAACGCCGGCGTAGGCTACAACTATGGCGTGGACCACCCGGGTTCCATGTCGGCATTGCGCGACACCACCGCGGAACAATGGCGCGAGGTCATGCGCATCAATTTGGACTCCGTGTATTTTATGTGTCACGCCGCGCTGCAGCACATGACCGACGGCGCCAGCATTGTCAATGTCGCCAGCGGCGGTGGTCTGCGCGGCATGGACGACGCCCACACCTATGCCACCACCAAGGCAGGCATGATCAATCTGACGCGTTCTTTGGCCAAAGCGTACGGACCGGAAGGCATCCGCAGCAACGTCATCGCGCCGGGGTTTGTGGAAACTGATATGGTCAGCAGCGTGCTTGACTCCAACATGAACCCTTTTGCCGACGAAGCGCTACGCTATCAAGTCTCCCCCATGGGGCGGCCCGGGCAACCCGAGGAGGTGGCGGAAGCCATTTACTTTATGGCTGTGCATGGTACCTACTGTAACGGCGCCGTACTCAGCGTCGACGGCGGCTCTCTGGCTTAGGCCGCCACCTGAGTCACATGCTCCTGAGAAATATGCTAAAGAAGCGCCAAAGAAGCTACTAAAGAAGATGCGATGAGCTTAGACAACCTGGTCACCGACGAGCAAACCGCACCGGTGCTGTGTTTACCGCACCAATGTGAGTTTCTGTCCGATGCCTGGCTTGAAGAGGCCCGGAGATTTTTCGACACCCACCTCTCCCGCAATTCTTCGCTGCCGGCATTCAGCATCACCGAACGGTTCACAAACGCACCCCCGCACCTGGGTTTTGACGACAATATTGCCCAGTGGTCGGTTTGCTACGACGGCTCCGCCATACACCTGGGGCGGGCGCCTGCGCCCTCCGACGTAAAAGAGGCCGAGGGAAAAGAGGCCGAAGTAAAAAACGCCGAGGTAAAAGTTGAAGGCGACTACCAAGCCGGATTGTTCATGGCGCAGATTGTTGGCGCCCTTGCCCCGCAAGTCATGGGTAGAGGCCTGCGCGAGTTACAACATTTATTTGGCCAAGGTGCGTTGCGCAGCAGCGGACCCACGCTGCCACCTGCCGTGGCCCGGTTGATTGGCTTGTTTCACGATCACATGGCGCGCATCACCGTGGAAAACCCAGACATTGCCCATCGCGCACGCGCACTAGGTGTGGAACGCCATGTGCGGGAAGTAGAAGAGCATGGTTACACGGTCATAGAAAACGCCATTAGCCCTGACTTTGCCGATGAGGTACGCGAGGTCGCCCGGCGCGCGGTGATGGCCCACGACGGTTATCAACTGCAATGGATGCTGTATCACGGTTTGGAGATGGAGCGTTTGGTGCAAAACGCACCGCTCATGACGCTCATGGACGCAAGCCTGGGGCGTGGCGCTGTGATTGCCTCCATCAGCGCCATTGTGCGTGGACCGGGTGCGGGCAGCATACCCATGCATACCGACTATTCCATGATCCCTGAACCGTACCCTGAATTTGCCATGACCGGCGTGGGGGTGTGGGCTTTGGAAGACTGGAGCGAAGCGTCCGGACCCACCTGGATCGTACCCGGCTCCCATCGTGAACGTCGCGCCCCGCGGAAAGGGGAAGGTATGGACCGCGGCGTCCCGATCGAGATGCCTAAAGGTTCGGTGGTGTATTTCACCCACGGTGTCTGGCATTGGCAAGGTGACCGTTCTGAGGCAGGTGAACGGGTTACCATCCACTCCCACTTCAACCGCGGTATCCTGCGCGGCTTGGAACCGAAGCGGGTGGATGTGCAGATGTTGCACCGCAACCCGCCTCGCTTAGGTGAAATGTTGGGCGAAGACGACTGGTTCGACAAATTGGACGCCCGCGGGCGGGATTATCTGCGCGCCGGCCACATGGCGCGCCTGCAGGCGTTTACCGACCGGCAGCTGCAGACTCTGCTGCAGGGGTAACCGACGCCCCGGCCTTACGTTCGCCCGTACCTTCGCGCCAGCGGTCAAACCGCGTCAGCAGCGGCGGCAAGAACAGCAGATCAAGAAACAGCGCGACCACGATAATGGGTGTCAGCAACAGCGCCACGTTCTGAAAGTGAAAGGTATTGGACAGCACCAAAATAAAGGTGCCCACCGCCAAGGACAACGTGGTAATGGTGATCGCTGAGCCGGCTTTGTCCAACGAGTACCGCACCGCCGCTTCCGACGTTTTACCTTCGCGTTTGGCGCTGATGTACTTGCTTAAAATGTGCACCGAGTCGTCCACGACGATGCCGATACTGATGGAAAACAACATCAGCACGTACGGGCTCAGTTCGCCGACAAACAATCCCCAGAACCCAAACACAATGGTAGCCGGGAATAAATTTGGCATCATACTCAGCAAACCGTAACGCAGACTGCGCAACCCTATGATGAGGGTCAGGGTGATGAGCACAAAACTCAGCGCAAACCCCTTCGCCAACTCTTCAGTAATGGCCTGATCCAGGCGGGCAAACAAAATGCTGTTGTCACCGTGTAACACGCGGTATTGAGGATCGAGGTTCTGTTCCAGCCAGGCATCGATCCGATCGTTGAGTGCTATCAACTCGCCGTTGGTGAGATTGGAAGTGCCAACCACCAGCCGGATGGAGGAATAGTCGGCATTAAAGATTGGTTCCAAATTGGGCTCGATCTCTTGGATGAGCTGATAACCGACCAGGTAATCAATAATTTGCAGCTTGTCTTCCGGCAATACTTCAAAGGCCGGGTCATCGTCGTGTTCAGACTTGTTGAGCGTACGCAGTAAATCCGTATAGCTGGTCACGAAGGTGGCTTCTGGCTGTGCCTCCACCCACTGCGATAAGGCGTCCACCTGCTGCAGGAACTCCGGCTCGGTAATGCCGTAGTACTCGCCACTGTCCACGGTGTACACCAAGCTTTGATCATTGCCGATCTTTTCGCGCAGGGCGGTCATCACGTAGTGGAAGTCCGAGTCCTCATCGACGAAGCTGTAGCGGTTAAAGTCGAGGTTGTTTAGCGGCAGCATGGCAAAGGTGGCCACCACCAACACCGCACCGCCCCAGAACAGGTGTGTACCCTTGGTTTCCACCAGCCGCGTGACCCCTTGGATAAAACCTTGCACACCCAAGGGTTTAGGCACCTTGTTTACCGGTAACAACATAATCAACGCCGGCAACAGCAACAACGTTGCCGCATACGCCCACCAGGTGCCGAGGGCGATGATGTTGCCGAAGCCGTATATGCCCGGCGAAGAGGAATAATTAAGGCTCAAAAAGCCCATGGAGGTGGTGATGGTGGCCAGGCTCACCGGCTGCAGGTTGATGGCTAGGCTGTGGCGCATGGCTTCGCGCCGACTCATGCCCTCGTGCAACCCTTGGGCATACACCGAGACGATGTGAATCCCACCCGCTATGGCAATCACCAGCACCACAATGGGGCCGAGGCTGGAAATCTGATTAAATGGAATACCCAGCCACCCCCAAGTGCCTACAGTAAGGCCGATGGTGGCAAACGCTACGCCAAACAGTATCAGCGCATAGGTCAGGGAGCGCAGACAAAACCACAGCAGCGCAATGCCGATGATCACCACCAAGGGAAACAGGGTTTGGCTGTCTTTGATTTGCGCGTTGTACCCGTCAAGCTCAAACAGCACACCGCCTAACACATAGACGTTTACATCCGGGTACCTGGCACGCAGGTCGTCACGTAACGCCACCACCGAACGCGCAACCGACAAACGTTCTGCCTGTTCATCTTTGCTGGCTTTGTACTTCACCACCGCCAGCGCCATGTCGCCCGTGGGGGACAGCAGCCGTTTGGTCAGGTCTTCGTCTTTTAATGCTTGTTGTTTGAGGCCTTCGAGATCGCCTTGCGTCAGCGTATCCAACAGCGGTATGAGATAGTCTCGGTCAAAGCGCTCCGCATCCACTGAATTCAAACGGCGGTTCATTAACGAACCAATAGACACCGCACCCTCAATTTCGGTGTAGCGCGCGGTGAGTTCGTCCATGGCGCGCAGCGCGGGAAAGTTGAATACGTCGCTTGCGGTCTCGAAGGCAAACAGCACGCTGGTGGAAGGCGGAAAGTCCGAACGGGATTTATCTACCTCGGCTTTGTAGGGATCGTCTTCGCTCAAGATGGCTTTAAACGTCGCCTCAATCGAGGTGTGGTTCATGCCCCACGTCACGCCAGCGCCCACCAGCAGCATGATCAGCGCCCACAGGTAGCGCTTGTCTAACAATTGTTGAATTACAAACGACATCACGTTCGAGTAAAGTCCCACCTCTTTAGCACGCTGAGTATGCTAGTGTGCTGCCCGTCAATATTCACGAGGAAATTGTTCGACATGCGTCACCCGTTTCTTGCCTCAGTTACGCTTGCGTTGTGCTTAAGCGCCAGCGCATCGGTTCAAGCGGCCGCCGAACGTGTGGGAGATTTTGCGTTGCTCGACCACACCGGGACGTTTCACCAGCTAAGCTATCTAAGCGACCACCAAGCGGTGGTGTTGGTGGTACACGGCAACAACAGCGATGCCATCGGCAAGCACCTCGAAGATCTTGAGGCGCTGCGCCAAAAATACGCTGATCAGCCGGTGGCCTTCTTGATGCTGAACCCGGTTGCCGCGGATGACCGTGACGCTATTGGCGCAGCCGCCCAGGCAGCGGACATCAACTTTCCCATTCTCCACGACGAAACCCAGCTGGTGGCGGAATCCCTTGATGTGTCCCGTATTGGAGAGGTATTGGTCATCAATCCGCAAAGTATGACGCTGGCACATCGCGGCAACACCGGTGACCTGGCGGCGACCGACGTGGCCATCAATGCGCTCACCCAAGGACAGGTACCGTCCGCAACCGCAGTGGCCACAGGTGCAGTGGCCACCGGCAATGGGGCACAAATTGTGTACGCCGCCGCTGAACAACACGCCGCGCAGGCGCCCTCGTACAGTCAGGACATTGCCCCGATCCTCGAAAAACATTGTGTGCAGTGCCACCACGACGGCGGCATCGGTCCTTGGTCTATGAACAGCCATGCCATGGTGCAAGGCTGGTCTGCAATGATACGCGAAGTGTTGATGACGCAACGTATGCCGCCGGGCCAGATAGACACTCATGCGAGTAAGGAGTTGCTGCAAGTGGCCGGTTTAAGCCCCGCCGAAATGCAGCAGGTGGTACATTGGATCGACGCCGGTGCACCGGGTGATGCGCAACCAGACCCGCTGGCCGGTTTACAATTTGCCGACAGCAAGTTCAGCTTCGGCGAGCCGGACCTGATCTACACCATCCCGGCCCAGGAAATCCCCGCCACTGGTGTTATCGACTACCGGTACGTTCCGGTGGAGCTCAATCTTGACCGCGATGTGTGGGTGCGCGCCATGGAGTTTATCCCCGGCGACCCGGAAGTTTTGCATCATGTCATCGCCTATGTGTCCAGCCCCGCGGACAAAACCGTGCGCGGCCGTGCCACCGGTGCGGCACAGGGCGAGAGCGTCGGCGGATTTGCCCCCGGCCGGCCGGGAGATGAGTTCCGTGATAACAGCGGGCGTTTGATTCGCAAAGGGTCCAACTTACTGCTGCAGATGCACTACACCACATCCGGCAAAGCCACCGTGGATGAAACCGAAATTGGCATCTACATCTACGATGAGCCGCCAACTTACGTGATGTCGGGCGGGGTCGCCGGACAGCGGCGTTTTCTGGTGCCGCCATTTGCAAAGGAATATCGCTTAGAAGGGGTGCAAGAAATTGAGCGTGATGCTTACCTGTATGACCTCATGCCGCACATGCACTATCGCGGCAAGTACATGAGTTATACCGCGGAATACCCGGACGGCACTTCCGAACTGCTGCTTTCAGTGCCGAAGTACAATTTCAATTGGCAATTCAACTACCCGCTGAAAGAACCCGTGTTTCTGCCGGCGGGCACCCGCTTGGTGGCCCGCGGCGCCATGGATAACTCCGCACAGAACCCCTTCAATCCAGATCCGAGCAAGCCGGTGCACTTTGGTCTACAAACCAAACACGAGATGTTTTTTGGTTTCACCACCTTGCGCTACGTAGGTGACACCCCTGCGGCGGTACAAGCAGAGCGAGAAGCCAAGGACGTCGCTAGCCGCTAACACCGCCACGCGCGCGCCATGACCCTCGACGACATCAGCAAACAACTCAACCGCGGCGGTGGCCTCGATATCGAGGTGCACGCCGTGGAGTTGGCATTGTATGTCCCCTACCTGTTCACCGACGAGCAGCGCCTGCCATTAACCGACAAACGCGGCAAGCCGTTGTATTACCCCTCTCGATACGCCGCGCTTCGGGCATTGAAACACACCGGCCTGAAAACGGTAGATGTAGTCCACGTCAGTGCTTATGACGAAATGATCGGTATGCCCACAGCAGCAAGCAGTAATGAAATGCGCGAACGGGTTGATGTGGCGTTGGTTGGAGACGGATAGGCGCCGATGTTCTATAGAGATTTCCAGCCCAGCTAGGTGTAGCTACTCTACACCCGCACAGTGCCTGCAACTCGCGTTACAACAAAGCTGTAGAACTCTATGGTTGGGGTAAGCCGACCGCCGCTCGCCGATTACAGATTAGGCCTGTCTGTTGCCTGCTGGCGTTGGGCCTCAGCTGCCTGTTCATTGAGGGCATCCCGATGGGCGATCATGGCTTCCCGGTTGAAATACTCTTGGCCTACGTTTGCGAGCTTCGCTTCCATGTTGCTAACGATCCCGCCATTGGCAGTGAGCGAATAGACAAGAGTCGTTGCACACGTTTCGGGCAGATGGCCCATGTCCTTGGGATAGTTGCTCATCTGTCTCTTGGCCGGCAAATTCGATTTGAGCGGTGTGCAGTCCGATGCGCTGTCCGGGTAAAGCCATTTGATTAAGACAATCGCGCCGCCCTGATCTTCCTCCGTCGGAGTCCCGTACTTTTCTATGAGTGACTGGCGATACGCCTCTAGCGATGTCTGCTGACCGGCCACAGAGCTATACAGCTCTTTGCGCATGATCGACTCGACGACATTGTCTGCCGGTGGTTTCGCGAATGTTACTTGGATCTCATGAGTGCTCCCAGGACCCGTCGCCCGAATACCCGGAACGAACGCACCTGGCGTTTCGGCGTTGACAGGCTGAAAATCGGATGCATGTGCAGGATCCATTGAGGACCATTTGCGCGGCAGCAGCTGCACGTTGTCTGGCTTATTCTCGTTTAACGCGGTCCCGACCTCATCCGGGGACATACCAAGGCGGACACCGAGAATATCTGCTTCAACGCTAGAGACAGCGGCATTCAAGTCAGCCGGTGAAGCAGTTGCAGCGTCAGCAGGCGTGACTCCTTCCGTTACCGTCGCGTGTGTCATCTGTCGTGTTCGGCGTCTCGCCGGTACGTTCAGCCTTGCCTCCGCAAGACATCAAAAGCAACGAAGCGACTACAATGAAAGAAGCCGATCTAGGTTGAAAATGCATTATCTTGCCCTCCACTCTCTCCAGATTCATTCTACGTCATCACCTCAAAAACGAAATGATCGGTTTTGGCCGTCCAGTGCCTTATCGAACCACCGATAAAGAGGGACAGTCGGATCTTAATCCGCTGGTGTTGAACAGATTGTAAGAGGAGGATGTATGCACGCTGGAAGTACGAAACGGATTTTACGCAACGGCTTATCGTGCTGTTACGTTTGATCTGCACCTTATCGTTTCGCTTAAACTAGACACGCAGACCCACAACGGACGCTCGCCAAATCCGCTTTCCTGTCGCAGGATAGATCCTCCTATCAGGTGGGAGGGGTTTAACGTGCCAGTAGCTAAACAACAGCGCGCATGCCGGTGGTCAATGGCTTTGCTCACCTTGTGCGCGTTCTCACCGCCATCCCTATCCGAATCCAGGAACGATGAGACTCAGGTTCGCGCAATGTTGGTGGGGACCACCGGGCCAGTGAGTCAGGAAGTCGGCTTACAAGTACTCAAATCTGGAGGAACAGCGGCTGACGCTGCTATTGCGACCGCTATGGCGCAGATCTGTCTCGCTGCGGGCTCGTGGGTAAGCTTCGCCGGAATCATGAACGTCGTTTACTACGAGGCGGCATCCGGTCGTTCGTACAACATGAACGCATCGTACAACTCGGTCAAAGGAGAGACTGAGCCAGAGACGATACCGACCAACGATCTCAACGAAGGGATCATGAACCACGAGCACACTCCCGTGTCCGGCAGAACGGTGCTCGTGCCTGGATTTATGAAAGGGGCAGAGTCGCTGCACGAGAGGTTCGGCAAACTCTCCATGCAGGAGATCGTGAATCCAACAATTCACTGCTCGGAGCAGGGGTTTAAGTGGAACGAGACGCTAGAGAATCTCTTCCAGTATCGCGAGCAGGTTCTTACGCGAGACCCCGACACAAAATCACTGTTTACGAAGTCTGGCGGCACTCCGTACAAGTCAGGCGATCTGTTCCGACAACCAAAACTTGCAGCTACGCTGAAGCAATTCCTACGCCATGGTGCTGATCACTTCTACAGCGGTGAGTGGTCTGAACAACTGCTCGCCAAGGTAAGTGCCGCCGGTGGGAAATTAAGCAAAGAAGACCTCGCGGCATACGACGTGGTTTGGAGCGATCCACTGGCCACCACCTACGCTGATTACGAGTTACTCCTGCACGGAGCGTCAGGTGGTGAGGATCTGGTTTTCGCTATGAACATGGTTGAGACCGCTAAACTCAGTTCCCAGGGCCGTTTTGATGAAGATGCGGAGGTATTGTTCTGGATTAGCCAGATCGCTCGAATCGCGCCCTTGGTGCGTGTTTACGGAGACAGAGTCTCTGCACTGCTCGGGATCTCCAATCTACAGCAGGAAAGCCTAGCCAAAGATACTGCTGAAAAGCTGTGGCCTCTCGTTCAGCAGGGTAAGTTCCCAACGGTAGCTGCGCCGCGAAGCATTCCGGCTCATTCAGATGGCATTGTTGCTGTCGATCCGTGGGGCAACGCCATCGCGATGGTTCACACGATAAACACGACGTTCTGGGGAACGAATGGGATGAGTGTGGGTGGTATACCAATCCCGGACTCTGCTGCGGTTCAACCTCGAACGATTATTGCGACACCACCTGGGGAGAGAGTTTCTGATACCACAACTCTCGGGTTGGTGATGAACAACGGCAGGCCATCGATGGCATTCGCTGCGATTGGTGCCGGATCGACAGTGCGGACACTATCAAGTCTCGTGAGCTCATTGGATTTCAGTCTTTCCCCGCAGGAAGTCATCAGCCTCCCGGCACTCGGTCGATTCGTTCAGGACGCCCAACCTGCGACTGTTGATGAGTTCCAAGAAAAAGTTAGAACTGATGCTGAGGCGATTGGGCTGAAGCTTTTGGATAAACCGGAGTTACTCGGATACTGGATAGGAATCCGTAAAAATGAAGACGGCATGCAAGGCGGCTCACTTCGCCTTCAGGGTGAACGGAATGGAACTGTGGTGGCGTACTGATCTGCGCGTCCGCTACTTGGCCTGCTCAGCGCCAGGCTCGTTTGATTTCAGCGAGTGTCTGGATGCCTTAGGAGCTGTCGTAGTGGTATCGTTGGAGGGTTAGAGCAACATCGACCCAGGCTGTGTAAAAACAACCTGCTAAGGCCCTCTGGTAGTCTGGTGGTGACCTGCGCCGGTCATTCAAGGTGAGAGGCGTCTCTAGGGGGCAACAAAGAGCCCAAAGATAATGCGCGGAACTGGGACCGGTTGGGCCTCGCCATCTCCGTGACCGCGCTGATTTATTGCCACAAATCGGAACTAAACCATGGAAATCAACTGGCATCTCATCGCGGCAATCGCGGTTTCCATATTGCTGGCTTCTTGCTCATCAGACGATCCGCCAGAGGATGCTTTCGAGTCGGTATTCGCGGTCACCATCACGATCGAGGATTTCAATATCGACGTCGGACAGACCACGTCATCGACAGTGACTGTCTTGGTGGACGGTACCTACCTACCGTTCGCGCCGGCGCCGAATGCGAGGCTTATTGGCTTCGAGAACTTGTCTCGAATCCAACTGGGAGGCCGAGGTGTTGTGATTGCCGGCAAACGGGATAACGACATCTTCAGGGCCACTTACGCCAAGTTGCTGCCAGCTGTGCCGATTGACCAAAAGCTGGGATCAGTGAATCGTGAGAGGAAGCTCAAAGCACTCGAGGCCGTTATCGAGGCCTTGGACGCACGCGTGCAGGTCGAAGAAGAGTTCATGGCAGCCCGAGAATATTCGGGTGATCGCCAGGATGATGAGCGAAAACTTGAGAAGATGAAGTCAGAGTTGCGAGAACTCGAATCGCAGAGGGCAGCGATAGTGAAGAGCGAGCTGAGCGATTGACGTCTCGTACAAGATCCGGCGGCGGCTTATAGACATTGAAACGCAGCGCACTAGTGCTCAAACCCACACAGATGGTTGATCAACAGCCGCGTCCAAGGTGCGGTACTGCTTGCTGGAAGCAGATGAAGGGTTTGGGATTTTGTGTTTCTTGGCGCATATCTGCGCCGAGAGCGACTGACTATCAGGGATCTAAAGGCTATGCACGCATAGCCTCGATCAATCTGGT
This sequence comes from Pseudomonadales bacterium, assembly GCA_028281005.1. Lineage (GTDB taxonomy): Bacteria > Pseudomonadota > Gammaproteobacteria > Pseudomonadales > Azotimanducaceae > UBA4421. Next base: position 36,673 of record JANQKS010000068.1, on the reverse strand, counting down.
TGTTCCAACAATATTGATCACGCGTTTGAGGTCGTAGGCCAGTACATGAAGACCCATTTCAGTACTCACATGCCGTTTCGTCGTCATCGGGAAGTGGGTGTGCCCCACCCAGGACTTGAGCGCGCCAAACGGATGTTCCGCCGTGCATCTATGCACTCGCATGCGCTCGGGTTCGAGATCGAGCCGCCGCTCTGACCGGCCTAGCACAACCTCATGCTCCCAGCGGCCAATACGACGTTCTTTGCCGGTTGTGCACTTGGCCTTCAATGGGCACGTCGGACACTTTGAACTCCAGTATCGGCGGATTTCTTTGCCGTGCTCAGTTCGGGTATAACGATACAGTAGACGAAGTCTCGCCGACCGAAGAAGCCTTTGGCCATATTGCCTGAGGTCTGCGGCTTGGGTAGGTACGTCGTGATGCTGTCATCATTACACGCTTTGATCTCTTCGCTTTTGAAGTAGCCGCGATCTGCCACCACGGCCAGTTCTTCTACTCCCAGCGTGTCTTTGGCCTGCTGCGCCATGTTATGCAGTTGATGGCGATCATGGCCCTGGTTTGTGGCTTCATGCGCCACAATCAGATGATGTTTGGAATCAACCGCCGTTTGAACGTTGTATCCCACTACACAGCATCACAAATTCTCGACACACCAACCGAATGGCTTCGCCGCTGTTCTTGCGGAAGTCAGCAATGGTCTTGAAGACTGGTGCTAACTTGCCCGTGAGCTACATCGATTCAACATTGTGGCCTGCTTCCCGTTCCAGTCGACGTGAGGAGTGAATGCGATTGAGGTAGCCATAAACGTAAATCTTCAACATCGTGGCGGGATGGTAGGCCGGTCGATCCGTATCGTTGGGTTCCGTTGTGAACCCAAGGCCGGAGATATCCAACCCATCAACAAAAACATCGATGACACGAACACCACCGTCTTCGCCAATGTAGTCGTCAAATCGTTCAGGAAATAGGGTGGACTGAGCGCGGCTTCTGCCTTCAATGAATCCTTTCATCACCACCCCTTAGATGGAAAGTTGTATTCTAAGCTCGATTAAGGGGTTTTCACACAGCCTGGAGCCGAATCCGACATTCAGATTGACCCAATGACGTGATCAATCAGCACTTGTTGGAATCGGTCTGGCTCTGCGAAATTTGGTGCATGCCCCGAATTCTCAAACCAATGCAGTTCCTTCGATGGCGCTGTTAGACGGTCGAAATACTCCTGCACGAGCGAGCTTGGAGTGTGATGATCATTGCGTCCGGCGAAGAAAAATATTGGTACATCAAGCTCGGATGCTTCAGCCGTTAGGTCAATACTTATCATCTCAGGCCATAGGTGTTTGAGGAGCCTATCGGCACTCGCTTGAATGCTTAGCACGTCGAACAATGTGTACTCTGGACTCGTCAGATACATCGCCGTGACCCCACCGATATCTTGCTCTATCGAACCGCCGTAGTGGTTCAGCCACTTTCGATGCAGAAACAGACCCTCGATTTCGGATTCGTAGGGAGGTGAAATTTCGTTTAGCTGAGCAAGAGCTTTTTCGTTACCGTCCTGCTTGGCTCTTTGACACACCCAGTAGTGCGAGTATTTTTCTGCGCGAGCGATATCGACGGATTGCCCTAGCCCTATGTATGCCTGGAAAAGCTCGGGATGGTCACGAACAAGACGAATACCGAGAATCGAACCCCACGAATGGCCGAGAAGGATAATTTTCTCTTGTTGAAAACGCTCCCTAAGGTGATGCGTTAGCGCAACAGCATCGTCGATGAAGGTCGAAATCGACAAGTCCATCAAATTTGAGTTTGCGTTCCGGGACTTTCCAGATGCTCTCTGATCCCAGTGGACTACGGTCAGGTGTTTTTCTAATTCGAGCCCAAAATGCCTAGCAGCTGGCAACTCGGTGCTGCCAGGACCACCATGGAGGAAAAGTAGGGCAGGATTCGATTGATCATTACCTCTGATCAACAGCCATTGTTTCGAGCCGTTGAGGTCGATCTTTTCCAAAGACTCGATGCCGTTTGGAGTCGAAATAGCCGTCTCACCACGAAGCTTTTCTTGCAAGTACCAGCGATATGCAAGGCCACCGCTGACAACTAACAATGCCAATCCAATGAAGACGCCGATGCCGTAGAGAAACAACCTCATTTCTTCTCGTGCGATGAAGTAGTTGATGAGGTTACATGAAGTTATGAACGGCTGCTCCTGGTTAGCGTTATTAGACACCTGCTGATGGGATAGCCCAATAAGTTTGTTGTTGGTGAGGCAGGTGTTGAATAACGTCCAGGGGAGGAAACCGCGGTTGTGTAGTCATGGGCGTGTAATCCCCCCGGAAATTAAGGGAGGTTAGAAGTAGGATTTTCAATAGCAGGAGATTCTACGGATGAAGAAAGGCAGACATACAGAAGCACAGATCTTTGCGATCTTGAAAGAGGCGGAATCGGGCGTGCCGGTACCGGAGCTTCCGACAGCGTCAGTAAATAGATAGCCTTTATAACGGATTTTCTTAGTTATACGCCTCTGCTTTGTGGCAATATATTTTTGAATCCACACGCATTTGACTTTTTGCGCGGCCATCTAATTTGCCTGTATGCTCTTCAAAAAGCTTGCCCCATCGATGCGCATAACATTCACAATATGGCTTGAGCTCATAGCCGCCAGTGTCCGCAAAGCCAGATTCTTGAATACATAAAGTGTGTTCTCGCTCTATAGTGCCAGAAACGTTTTTACAGCGTCCTTGTAACTCGCCAAGAATATCGAAGCGGGATGCAGTAGGGCCAAGTTCAATACGTTTTTCCAGGTACTCAGAAACCAAACAATCACATGTCATATATCGGTTAACATCTGACTTTTCCTCGCACCAAGAAAAAATTTCTTCTGCTTCTTTCTTTTGTATATCAGTAGCACCCGCACTTTGGGCGATAGTATTGGTCGTGAATAACGAAAAAATTAGGAGGTGTGCCAAGCAGAGAATTGAACCACGCATCATTTACTCCTTATAAAATTAATTTCTGAAATTTATAAGAACAGCGCTATTTTAAAACTGTGTAGCTTTCAGCCGTACAGGATGTATTTGTTAGCCCCTGCAATTCATCAATTTCTGTTTCGTAGCGGATACCGCGCAGCGCGATCTTGTCACCATTCTTTAACAAGGCGCGCAAGTTTTTATCCGGCTTTGGTACTTTAAGCGCAGCGCGGCTGTTGCATCGCTTCATCCAATCATCACTTCCTGTATCCCGTAGCCAGAATGAGAGATAAACAGTGCCATCATCCAGTTCAAAATACTTGATCTGAGCGCCACGAGGATTGCCATCGCGTTTCAATAGCACCAGTGAACCACTTACATCGTTAATGGTTCCTGTTTCAGTGCGGGTCAAAGATGTTTTTGCCATCACCGCCGCATGTGCTTTTAAGAACTGCTCGATGCGACGACCTGTTAATGGTCTTTCGTGTGTTTTCATAATTCTCGCAATTCTCTCTCCTGCTGCACAATTGGCAGCGTCCCTTTTTAGTTCGGGATCATTTAGAAATTGCTTACACTCTTCAATCATACTCATCATATCTTCAAAACTACCGTAAAACTCGGTGGTATTTTTTTCTTCTGCGAGCGCTGTAAAGCTCAGCACAGGGTATAAAATAATGGCGGCAAAAATGCCGCCTTTTTTACCTGTCATAGTATTGTCTCCTGAATGGTATTGTCTTTAGGGTATGCAAAACAGCGCTTGTACGATAAGGCGCGTATCTGGCAGGACACCGAGAATAGCAACCGGAATATAGGTTTCGCGTTCTGTTTGCAGTGTCAGGATAACTTCGATAGAGCCGTCATCGCCCTGATCCCACTGTGAACCCGAAATCGTATTGTCTGCACCCTCATACTGGTTCGTTTTCCTATTTGCCTCGCTAACAAGCCCGCCGCTATCGGTTCTGCCTTCCAGTTCGTCTGTGACACAACTTGAGTTGTTGTAAACAAAGCCCCGAAAGGTACTGTTAATATCGCTACCGTCATCGCTGCGCTGATCTCGGATAAGCTGGCCGCTGGCTGAATAGGTTAAGCCTTGCACGTTCAGCACAACATCAGCGTTATTCACGCTTCTGAGTTCGATAGGCTGCGACTATTGACATCTGTTCGCACTACGACAGACGGTGAAGACGGCAAAACAATAACCGTATCGTCATTGGTAATTGCAATACTGTCAAAGCGGCCCTCAGTGTCATAGCTGTAATCAAAGAAGACGCGGCTGGTTAGACTATTGGCACTCTCTAGTACTACTGTGTTTCTCCGCCGTAAGCCGCATCGGCCAGCACCGTACCAACAGGGTGACCCGCAGCCAGTGCCGCATCGATCTGACCCATCGCCAAGGTCGGCTTGGTGGCGAACGTGACCTCGTCCGGCACACCCGTTTTCTCGCAACGGGCTGGGGCATCGGTCCACTCGTGCGGCAGATACAGACGCGATGCTACCCATCGTTACTCAGTCCCTTGGCAAATCTACGTCGACCATATGGCATCGAGCATCAAAAAACTCATCGTGGTACTCATCACCATAATCAGGATATTTGGCACCGTGATTTATCCTCACAGCAGGTTCTTGTTGAGATTTCAATTTCCGTATTAGATTCGCCGTGCTCTTGTGGTCACGATGTTCGGCTGTTTCCTCGGCGTTCATTCCCCGATACTGTGCGGGAACTCGGTACTCTGCATCAGCCCCCCTGTCTATCAGTTCCTTAACAAAAGAATTATTCCCATTGGAAGCAGCAATAATTAGTGGTGTAAGTCGACTGTTTCCAGTCGTGTTCACATTTGCGCCAGCCTCAATAAGCATCATCGCTATATCAGAATGACCTTCACTCAACGCAATACAGAGCGAAGTGTCTTCATAACTTCCCTGCTGATCAGGAAAAGCCCCATGTTTCAGCATTGCTTTGACCAGTTCCAAACGGCCATGCTCACAAGCTAAATTAAGGCCTGTAGGCACGACACCAGCCCTAACATTGGGATTTGCGCCAGCTTCTAGAAGCTCTATACACTTTGACTCATCAACTGGTGAATTGAAGACCTCCTTGGCAAATTCCCGCGTCTCCGGTCGTGGCGGGTCTTCATAGTCACTCAACCATTGTGCCCTCGCCTTTTGCAACTGTTCAAAACTGAACATCCCTCTGCATTCGTCTATGTCTTCAAAAATAGGGTCGAGTTCAGGTTCTGCCGACGATTTATACCCTCCAAAAAGATTGCGCCAAAAAGACATATTCTAGTTCTCCCTCATAGAGTTTTTGTGGCTGCCATAATCACTGTAATTTTTGAACTATGGAACGCGGCACGCAAGGTAGTGCATCCTTCTTTCTTTCTGTAAATTTTGTGGTGGCTTTAAGAGCTGAGCCACCGAGCTATCCTTTTGAAAGCGATTGTGACAATTGCAAACAAGAGGAGACAAGAATGGCTCAGCGAGCTGAGGATAGATCGATTGGCTGCAACGCACGCTCAACTAATCGATTGCCCCGAAGCGGAGGACACTTTAGGCTCAAAGCCTGACATTTCCGGGAGAGAAGCGTCATGATGACTTCACGACACCTGATTGCCGCGGTGACCGCTGCAACCACTTTTTTCTGCGCCTCCGCCATGGCTTTGCAGCCGGGGGATCGCGTAGGCAACTTCCGCCTGATGGATCATCAGGGCGGATCCCACCACTTGTACTACTTCAGTGACAAACAAGCAGTGGTGTTATTGACCCAAGACAGCCACTGCGACGCGGTTGCTGACGCACAAGCCAATCTACAGAGCGTGGCGCAACAACACGGCGACAGCGTGCAGACGTTTATGATTAATTCCAGCTTGTATGACGATCGCGTCAGCGTGCGCCGCGCAGCACAAGCATTAGACGCGCCGCCCCCCGTTCTGCTGGACGATGCGCAATTGGTGGGGCGAACGTTGGGTTTACATACCGCCGGCGAAGCCATCGTGATTGATCCGCAAAGCTGGACCATCGCCTACCGCGGTGACAGCGGTGCAGGTCTGCAAGCTGCCGTCGCCGGCTTGGCCAGCGGCACAGACATTTCGCACACCACCACTGCGGTTGACGGCTGCGCCATCGACTACCCCGATGCCGACGGCAGTCAGATTTCCTATGCAGAGACCATCGCGCCGATGCTGGCGGAGAATTGTGTCAGCTGCCATCGTCCCGGTGGCATCGGTCCTTGGGCCATGAGCGATCACAATATGGTGCGTGGTTTTGCGCTGATGATTCGCGAAGTGCTGCTGACCCAACGTATGCCGCCATGGCACGCCGATCCCGAAGTAGGCCACTGGGCCAATGACCGTTCTATGACGGTCGACGAATTGCAAACCCTGGTCAGCTGGATAGACGCTGGTGCGCCGCGCGGCGAAGGCAAAGACCCATTGCAAGATCTCGTCACCACGCGCCCCGCCTGGGGTGACCTGGGTGAGCCCGATTTGGTCATCGACATCCCATTCACGGACGTACCCGCCACCGGTGTGGTCGACTACCAATATAAGTACGTCACCAATCCGATGGATAAAGACATGTGGGTGCGCGCTTCACAAATCCGTCCCGGTGATCGCGCGGTGCTGCATCATGTCATCACTCGCTTTGGCATGATAGAAACCGAAGGGCCACGTAAAGGGCGTATTTCCCGGAACGGCCCCAGCGGCGGCTTGGCCGGCTATGTACCGGGTATGGAGCCACGGCAATTACCGGACAACACTGGGACTTTCCTGCCCGCCGGTGCCACCATCGAATTTCAGATGCACTACACCACCAGCGGCAAGCCAAGCACCGATCACTCGCAAATTGGCATCTATTTCCACGAAGCCGAGCCGGAGCACAAGATCAATACGATGATCCTGGCGAATGGGCGGCTGAAGATCCCGCCGCATGCCAAAGCCCACGCTGAAAAGGCCGTGCGTGAGTTTAAAACAGACGCGTTGGTGTACAGCATCCTGCCCCACTCACACTACCGCGGCAAAGCAGCCAAGTTTGAGGCCATCTATCCTGATGGCAGCCGGGAGATTCTGTTGAACGTGCCAAATTACGATTTCAACTGGCAAACCACGTACCGCTTGCAAGAGCCGAAGTTTGTGCCCGCAGGGACGCAGATCGTGTACACCAACTGGTGGGACAACTCAGCGCAAAATCCGGCCAATCCAGACCCCAGCCGCGAGGTTACCTGGGGCCAACAATCCTGGGATGAAATGATCTTTGGCGCCATCAGCTACCGCGAGGTGGAAAGCGCAGATGGTGATGCGTTAGCCGGCATCGACTAACAGCCCTTTCAATCAAGCCGCAAAGCCCAGCTCGCTGGGCTTTGTGCGTTTTGCGGAGCGATTATTCACCTAATTCAGACTCTCTCGCACTGTTTTGTAATAAATCCCGCCCCCGCACGTAATACCGACTAAGACAACGGAAAACTACGTGGCGAACAACGCAGCTTTCGAAATTCTCTACAGAGAATACTACGTTCGAGTGTTCGGGCTGTGTCGCCGTTTGTTGAATTCACCTCAACAGGCGGAGGACGCCACGCAAGAAGTATTTATGCGGGCTTACAAAAATTTCAATAAATACAAATCAGAGCAGCCGTTCTGGCAATGGATCGCTGCCATCGCCAATCATCATTGCATCGACGTGTTACGCAAACGTACGCGCTCAGAAGCACTGTTCGGCGACGAAGCAGACGAACTGGATCAGCTTGAAGCAGACAATCCCGGCATCTTAGAAGACGTGCTGTCCATGGAAAACGTCGCCCTGGTCAACCAGGCCATTACCCAGCTACCGGAAAAGTACCGCGTGCCGTTGGTGTTGGCCTACTTCAACCAATCCAGCTACGACGACATCGCCGCCCAGCTGGAGATCAGCCGCAACCACGTCGGCGTCCTGGTGCTGCGCGCCAAACAACAATTGCGCCACCTCATCGAGCAACAAACCCCGGAGCCCAGCCAGTCATGAGCGAAGAGCGCCCTACCCGGCCTACCCGCCCTACTCTATTGGAACTGTCGATGCTCGCAGACGGCGCGTTGAGCGGGGCCGAGGCAGAAGCGTTACAAGCCCGCATCGAATCCTCCGTAGAACAACAGGCTCAACTTGCGGGCTTGCGCACCACCAGCGAGTACTTAAATACCGCTATGTCCATGGATACGGACAGCACCATGGAGATCCCCAAGTTTTCGCGGCCCGTGAGCTTACGCAACTTTGCCCTGGCCAACGTCGCCACCGGCCTGGCCATTTGGCTCGGCCAATTTTTATGGAAGACAATTTTCGGCGAGATGGTTCTCAACGCCGCAACTTGGTTCACATCAATTTACCTACCGGACGTCTATGCACTCTCCAGTGCCGCCGTACTTTATTTAATCACCGAGGGAACAGCCATGTTAGATACCTACCTTGGACTCATAGTGGTCACCGTGGCGGCACTTGCCGCTGTGGTCGTGTGGTGGAAGCGCCCACGCCCCCACTCCAGCGTCAACTTGTGCTTGTGCGTGTGTGTTGCGCTGCTGGCAGTGATGGTGGTGCCCGCACCCGCCAGCGCCCTAGAGATCAGGCAGGACGACGACGTGATTGTCATCGCCGCCACGGAGACCATCGACGATACCCTGGTGGTCGCGGCGGAAAGTGTGGTGGTGGAAGGCACCATCACCGGCAGCCTTATTGCGGTGGGTCAATCCATTGACATCGCCGGGTCTGTGGGTGGCAACGTGGTGACTTTTGCAGAAGACATCAACATTCGCGGCGACGTTGCCGGCAGTGTCATTGGCGGGTCGTCCGCGTTCAGCATCAATGGCGCCACCATCAACGGTGATGCGTGGGTCGCCGGCGAAAGCGTCACCCTGGGCAGCGGCAGTAGCATCCTTAAAAACGCCACGTTTGCCGGGGAAAGTGTCAGTGTCGAAGGCACGGTGACCAAAGACCTCACTGCGCTCTGCGAAAACGTTGAATTAAACGGCACAGTCGGTGCCGACTTGGAAGCTTTTGCGGGGCGCTTGCGCCTACTCAGCAATGCCAACGTCGCCGGCAACGTACGCTTTCGCACGGAAGATGAAGACCGTTTGTACCGCGCAGACTCGGCGCAAGTGGGCGGAACCATCGAATTCCTCGACATGCCGGATGAAATGCAGCCCCGGAATGAATACACCGAGCTGGAGTTTTACTTATGGCAAATTGCGCAACTCATTGGCGCCTTCTTGGTGGGCTGGGTTCTGCTGACCTTAGTGCCTAGCCTCGGCCGCTTGTCTATCGGCGCCGGTGTGGAAGGTTTGAAATCCGCGGGGGTTGGTTTGTTAGCCCTGATCAGCGTGCCGATTGCCGCGTTGATCATCGCGATCACGCTGATCGGCATACCGATTGCGCTGATTCTTGTTGGCGTGTGGATGTTGGGCCTTTACCTCACCCAAATTGTGGTGGGATCCGCTATTGGGCGTATGCTGATGCCGGAAAACGACAGTGTGCCGCAAACACTCATTGTCGGTTTGTTGCTGGTCACCGTCGTGGTGAACTTGCCATTCATCGGCGGCATTATCGGTTTTGTATTGATGATCCTGGGGCTTGGCTTACTGGTGCAATATCTCTTTCGCATCACGACGAGCCAGCCGGCTCCTGCGCTTTAGGCATCTGGTAGCTTTCGGTCACCTGCCCCTGCCAGTAGGAATCCAGATAAACCGGGAACTTCCACAGCCGATGTACGTGTTTTAACACCTCGTCTGTGGAAGCACCCATGGGGCGGCGTTCAAACTGGTTGTGGTGAAGGGTCAAGCTGCGATCGCCGTTAAGATCCACCTTCACCACTTGGATGTTGGGTTCCTTGTCACCCATGTTGTATTGACTGGCCAGCAGAGCGCGCACTTCACGGTAGCCGCCGTCATTGTGAATGGCGCTCACCAGCAGCGCATCGTCGCTGTCATCGTCCACGACCGAAAACAATTTTAAGTCGCGCATGACTTTGGGGGAGAGAAACTGCAGCACAAAACTTTCGTCTTTAAAGTCGCGCATGGCGCAGTGTAAAACTTCGTGCCAGTTGCCACCGGCTATGTCCGGAAACCACTCGCGGTCTTCGTCTGTCGGCGCTTCACACATTCGCCTTAAGTCACTGTAGACGGCAAACCCCAAGGCATAAGGATTGATGCCGTTGTAAGCCGGGTGATTAAACGGCAGTTGGGTCAACACCGAAGTGTGCGAGGCGAGAAACTCCATCATGAAGCCGTCGGTGACCATGCCGCGGTCGTATAGCGTACTAAGCAGGGTATAGTGCCAAAAGCTGGCCCAGCCTTCGTTCATAACCTGGGTCTGACGCTGCGGATAGAAGTACTGCGCCATTTTGCGCACAATGCGAACAATTTCGCGCTGCCAGGATTCCAACAGCGGCGCATTTTTTTCGATGAAGTACAGCAGGTTTTCCTCCGGCTCTGCAGGAAATACTTGCTCGGTGGCGGTATCCACTTCAGCCGCCTTGGGTAAGGTACGCCACAGGTCATTTAAGTTGCGCTGGATATACTCTTCACGCTCGGCCTGGCGCTGGCGCTCTTCGTCCGCGCTCACCGGATAAGGGCGCCGATAACGATCGACGCCGTAGTTCATCAGCGCGTGGCAGGAGTCCAGCAGTTCTTCCACGGCCTCTACCCCGTGCTGCTCTTCGCAGCGGGCAATGTATTGCCGGGCAAATACCAGGTAGTCCACGATGGACCCCGCATCGGTCCACGTGCGGAACATGTAGTTGCCTTTAAAAAACGAGTTGTGTCCAAAACAGGCGTGGGCAATGACCAAAGCCTGCATGGTCATGGTGTTCTCTTCCATGAGATAGGCAATACACGGGTCCGAATTGATGACAATCTCATACGCCAAACCCATGTGGCCACGCTGGTAGTTTTGTTCCGCTTCCACAAAGTGTTTGCCATATGACCAGTGGTGATACCCAATCGGCATGCCGGTGGATGCGTAAGCATCCAGCATTTGTTCAGAACGTATCACCTCAATTTGGTTGGCGTAGGTATCGAGCCCATACTCCTCCGCCAGAAAACCAATTTCGCGTTCATAGGTTTCAATCAGCTCAAACGTCCACTCGCTGCTGGTCGATAAAGGCTGACGTTTAGATTGGGCTTGTGCACTCATCACGCCACCGCCTTTTTGGCAAACAAGTCACGGAACACGGGGAAAATATCGCCAACGCCGCGTATATGTTGCTGGGCAAACGTGTGCGGAAACTCCGCCTGCAGACTACTGTACTCTTCCCACAATGCCTGGTGTTGGTTGCGGGTAATTTCTACGTACGCGTAGTACTGCAGTTGCGGTAACAACGCCTCCCGCAGCAGCTGGCTACATTTAGGGGAATCTGCATTCCAGTTATCACCGTCGGACGCTTGTGCGCCGTAGATGTTCCATTCATCCGGCGAGTAGCGTGCTTCGATGATCTCCTGCATTAAATGTAGAGCGCTGGATACCACCGTGCCGCCGGTTTCCCTGGAGTAGAAAAACTCCTGCTCATCGACTTCCTTAGCCTGGGTGTGGTGGCGGATAAACACCAGCTCGGTGCGTTCGTAGTGGCGTTTTAAAAACATGTACAACAGCAGGTAGAACCGCTTGGCCATGTCCTTGGTGGCTTGATCCATGGAGCCGCTCACGTCCATCAAGCAAAACATGACTGCCTGGGAAGTGGGTACCGGCTTTTCCACGTGTAGTTTGTAGCGCAAGTCAGTGTCGTCCAAAAACGCCACCTTGCTGATGCCCTTTTCCACCTCTTCAATGGCCAGCTGCAAACGCCGGCAGTTCAGTTCATCACCCTGCTGTTGCGCTTGCTCCAGCTCTGCAAGCAGATCTCTGCGCGTCCGTTTGCGTCCGGCATTTAAAGCAATGCGGCGCATTTTTGAGGCTTTCATAGTGCGCGCCACAGACAGCTTGGCAGGTACGCCATCGGCACTGAAACCGGCATGTTCATATTTGATGGAATGTGTGCCTTTGAGGTGACGCTTGGTCATGTTCGGCAGTTCCAGATCATCAAACAGGCAGTTGATAAACTCTTCGCTGCTAAGCTGAAATACGAAGTCATCCTCACCTTCACCCTGATCCGAGGCCTGACCTTGCCCACTGCCACCACTGGCGCCACCCTGAGGGCGCGGTACCCGGTCACCTGAAACAAACTCTTCATTGCCGGGGTGCACCACGGTGCGCCGGCCGCCGCTGCCGTGATGGAAAATAGGCTCGGACACATCCCCCGCGGGGATGCTGACTTCTTCACCCCGTTCCATATCGGTGATGCTGCGCTGGCTTACCGCTTGTTCCACCGCGCGTTGAATGTGCCTTTTATAGCGCGCCATGAAACGACGGCGGTTCACCATGTTTTTGTGTTTGGCGTTGCCGCGACGATCGATGAGAAAAGACATGGGCGGACTCCGCTGCAATACGTCTTACTGAGACAGCCTTACTTAAATAGCCTTACTGAGACTTCCGCACTCGCAGATACCACTCGCTTAACAAGCGCACCTGCTTCTCGGTATAGCCTCGTTCCACCATGCGCGCGACAAAATCGTCATGCTTCTTCTGTTCGTCATGGCTGGCCTTGGTGTTAAAGGAGATGACCGGTAACAGATCTTCCGTGTTAGAGAACATTTTCTTCTCGATCACGGTGCGCAGTTTCTCGTAACTCTGCCATGAGGGATTGTCGCCACCGTTATTGGCGCGCGCACGCAGCACAAAGTTCACGATCTCGTTGCGGAAATCTTTCGGGTTGCTGATCCCGGCTGGTTTTTCGATCTTCTCCAGCTCTTCGTTGAGCGCGGCGCGATCCAAAATGTCACCCGTTTCCGGATCTCGAAACTCTTGATCCTGGATCCAGAAATCTGCGTAGGTGACGTAACGGTCAAACAAATTTTGACCAAACTCGGAATAGCTCTCCAAGTACGCGGTCTGTATCTCTTTGCCGATGAACTCAACGTATTTGGCCGAGAGGTACTCTTTGATGTAACTGATGTAACGGTCACGCACGTCATCTGCGTAGTTTTCCCGTTCGATCTGTTGTTCCAGCACATACATCAGGTGCACGGGATTGGCCGCCACTTCGGTGGGATCGAAATTAAACACCCGAGAGAGGATCTTGAAGGCAAAGCGGGTGGATAAACCCTCCATGCCTTCTTCTACGCCGGCCATGTCGCGGTACTCTTGCAGCGTCTTCGCCTTGGGGTCGGTGTCTTTGAGGTTGAGCCCGTCGTAGACACCCATCTTCGAAAACACGTTTGAGTTTTCCGGCTCGTTGAGACGCGACAAAACAATAAACTGCGCCAGCATCTTCAATGTATCCGGAGCACAGGGTGCATTCTTTAGAGAGCTGGCAGTGACCAACTTTTCATAAATTTTCATCTCTTCGGAAACGCGCAAGCAATAAGGCACTTTGACGATATAGACGCGGTCGATGAAAGCCTCGTTGTTGCGATTGTTACGGAAGTTCTGCCACTCCGATTCGTTTGAGTGAGCCAATACCACACCGTCGAAGGGGATGGCGCCTATCGCTTCGGTGCCGTTGAAGTTACCTTCCTGGGTTGCGGTCAACAGCGGGTGCAGCACCTTGATCGGCGCTTTGAACATCTCCACAAATTCCAGCAGACCCTGGTTGGCTTTACACAAGCCGCCGGAGAAGCTGTAGGCGTCAGGGTCACTCTGGGCGAAGTCTTCCAGCTGACGGATGTCGACTTTACCGACCAAGGCAGAGATGTCTTGGTTGTTTTCATCACCGGGTTCGGTTTTGGCGACCGCCACCTGATCGAGAATCGAGGGATACATTTTGACCACCCGAAATTGCGAGACATCGCCGCCGAACTCTTTGAGGCGTTTTGCCGCCCAAGGTGACATGATGCCGCGTAAGTAGCGCTTGGGGATGCCGAAGTCTTCTTCCAAGATGGCTGCATCTTCCTCCGGGTCGAACAACCCTAAGGGGCTTTCGTTCACCGGCGAGCCTTTCAGCGCGTAAAACGGTTCACGCTGCATCAACGCTTTCAGTTTTTCCGCCAAGGAAGACTTGCCACCACCGACCGGACCTAACAGATACAAAATCTGCTTACGCTCCTCCAACCCTTGGGCCGCATGGCGGAAGAAAGACACAATCTGTTCAATCGCCTCCTCCATGCCATAAAACTCGTCAAACGCCGGATAGCGCTTAATTATTTTGTTAGAGAAGATACGGGACAGTCGCGGATCTTTGGAGGTATCCACAAACTCCGGCTCACCAATGGCCAACAATAAACGCTCGGCTGCGGTGGCATAAGTTTTGGAATCTTCGCGGCACAGATCGAGATATTCGTCTAACGACAACTCTTCGGTGGCGACCGCGTCGTAACGCTGCTGAAAGTGCTCAAAAACGCCCATGGCCAAACTCTCCTTCGTTTGGGCCTAGCGGCGCTTATAAGGTGCCCACTAAGCCGATGGCTTGATTCCTTCAAGCCGGTTTAGGGGCGTGGCTGCTAATACTGCTGGCATACCACGCAGATAATGCACTGGCTATCACCGTAGCAGACGCCATCGGGCATTCTGAGACACAGCGCACATTTCCAACGTGAACGGCTTAAAAGCCGTCTGACCGGTCTAACACGGGTGATAAGCGGCGCATCATGCGGGTTACGATCGATCCGTGCCTTTTGTAGAGCACCGCGCACCATACCGGTCTCCACGGGTTTGATCACCATCACCCGAACCCCAGATTGGGGTAATCTATAACTTTGCAATGCCGAGGTTTCTATATTCTCTATTTAGAACACGCAAGTATTCGCCAAATCCTCTAACCGGGGAGGACGCCTTTGTCAGTGCGTCTGGGTGAACGTCTATCGGTGGAACGTGGGTAACGCCGCGTTACAGTGGCTGGCACAACTACTAAAACCAGTCGTGGTCCGGATTCGGAAGATGGAACATGCTCCGATGAAGTCGGAACCGAAAGTAATCGCGCTTTCTAAAGAAGCGCGGTGAATCGACCGCTCCCTAGACAAGCCTGAAGCCTGTCAACAGGTCAGAGTAAACCGAACCCGTTTCCTACCAATGCCTTGTATGCATGGTCGGAGACGGATTTGGCGAAAAACGATGAAAACACTGGTTTCGTCTGCCTGAATTGCGGCAGCGAAGTTAAGCCGGTGACAAACGGGAGTTACCGCAATCATTGTCCCTTTTGTTTGTGGTCACAACACGTTGATTTGGATCGTCCGGGAGACCGGAGGAGTAGTTGTCGTGCCTTGATGAAACCTGTGCGCGTCATCAAAAAGAAAAAGGGGTGGCAAATTGTGCATCAATGTACGGCATGTAACAAAATCCAACCCAACAAGCTTGCCTTATTAACCGTGCAAGATGATTTGGATGCGGTGTTGGAGTTCATGCAGCAACCCACGCCAGCTACAACCACACAAAAATAGACCTGTTAAAACCAATCGGACATAGACTGTTGGGTTTTATCACCCAACAGTCTTTCACTTCCGACGATCACAGGCGTAGCGTAGGGATGAGCTTAGAGTTCCGGGGAGCCAAACACTTAGCTGACCAGCGACGCATCAAAAGCAATCTTAAGGACAAGCCTATCCGCTTATGCGCGCACCGTACGCGTCGGTCCGAGCGCAACAAGCTTGATGCACCGTTTGCGATCTATGGCAGTTAAGGTTTGGCTCCTGGTTTTTCCGCCACCACTTTCTCCAACAAATCAGTATGCGCGCCCAGCGTGAGGTCCGCCACCGCGCGGTTTTGCACCACTTTGTCTGTGTTGATGAGAAAGGTAATGCGGCGTGTGCCGAAGCCCAGAATGCCGTCCGCGCCATACGCCCGAATCATGGTCTTGCGCGGATCAGACAGCAGCGGGAAGGGAATGTTGTGGGCAGCCGCAAAACGTTTATGGCTGCTTACACTTTGCGCACTGACGCCAACAATTTGAATGCCTTTCACCGCCGCACCATCAAAGCGGTCGCGCATGGCGCAGGCTTGCGCAGTGCACACGGGAGAGAAATCAAACGGATAGAAATACAACACCAAGGGACCTTGTGCCAGCAGGGCATCCAAGGTGACGGTCTGTCCGTCCTGATCTTGTAGTTCAAAATCCGGTGCTGTATCGCCTATGTTCATGTCACGTCCTTGTTTGCAGCCGGTGCTATGATGCATGGCAGCATCTAAAATTTAAGTGGCAGTGTAAGCGCTTCGGGGGGAGATAAGCATGCAAGATTTTCAGGGTAAGACCGCGGTAATCACTGGTGGTGCCAGTGGTATTGGGCTGGGCATGGCACGAGCGTTTGCCGCTCGGGGTATGCACTTGGTGATCGGTGATCTGGACAAAGGAGCCATGCAGGCGGCACAGGCGGAATTCAGCGCAGCAGATGTCGACATCATCACCATGGAGTGTGATGTTTCGCGCTTAGAGGCGGTGCAAGCATTGGCAGACGCCGCCATGGAGCGTCATGGCGCGGTGCATGTAGTGTGCAACAACGCCGGTGTCGGCATTCCAACGTCCGCGCGCAAGATGAAGCTGGAAGATTGGAAGTGGATTATCGACGTGGACCTATGGGGCCCGATCCACGGCACCCATGTGTTTGTACCTTTATTAGAGGCCAGTGGTGGCGGCCACATCAATGCCACCTCTTCGATGGCAGGGCTCATCTCCGGCGGCATGATGGGCGCCTACAATGTCGCCAAACACGGCGTGGTGGCGTTAATGGCCGTATTGGAGCGAGAGCTACGCGCTAAAAAAAGCACGGTCAGAGCGTCGGTACTCTGCCCGGGCCCCATCAACACCAATATCTCGCGTAATTCAGTGACCTACAGGCCGGGTCAAGCCAAACCAAGCAACGATGGCAACAGCGAAGGTAAGGTGGCGCAGAATATTCAAGCTACGCTCGAACAAGGTATGCCGCCGGATGAAGTGGGTGAGCTGGTCGCCAACGCCATCCGCGACGAGAAATTCTGGATTTTGACCCATCCGCATTGGGCCAAGGCCGTGCAAAAACAACTGGATGCACTGGTCGAAGACCAAACCCTCACCCGCGCTTAAGTCAGTCAGACAGTCCGCTCGACAAAGGAGGCCGCTATGCCTGTATGGGATCAACCGCGTAGCTTCTGGACCTGGGGAAACGTCAGCGACGAACCCAGCGAGGACGAACGCAAAAAAATGGCCGCGGCCATTTCCGCCCGACTCGGCCAGGAAGTCACACCCCCGCCCATCCCCAACCTGGATGAAATCGAGCTGACGCCGAGCCGCATCACCGTGCCCGAGCCGCTGTCTGCCTTTGTCACCGCCGGTCACCGCCAGCGCGCGTTGCATACCTACGGCGGGCATGTGCTCGAATTGCTCAAAGCGATGCGCGGGCAGTTTGATCACCCGCCGGATGCGGTGGCACACCCGCGCAACGAAGATGAGTTGGAAGCTGTCCTGAGTTGGTGTGATCAGCACAGTTATACCGCGATACCGTACGGCGGAGCGACCACCGTGGTGTGGGGATTAAGCGTCCCCGCCGACAGCAATGGCGCGGTGAGTATCGACATGGCTCATTTTCATCAGGTGTTGGAGATCGACGAAGTATCCCGTGCCGCGAACATTCAAGCGGGTGTGTTTGGCCCGGACCTGGAAGCCACCCTCAAACCCCACGGCTTAACCCTGCGGCACTTTCCCCAGAGTTTCCCCTGGTCCACCGTCGGCGGCTGGGTGGCTACCCGTTCCGGCGGGCACTACGCGACCAACCACACTCACATCGATGACTTCGTTGAAGCGGTGCGTATGCTCACACCCAGCGGTTGGTGGGAGTCCCGGCGTTTGCCGGGCAGCGGCGCCGGCCCTAGTCCGGACCGCTTAGCGATCGGCTCAGAAGGTATTCTCGGCGTCATCTCAAGCGTTTGGCTGCGCCTGCAGAAACGACCTGTCTATCGCGCCACCGCGGGCGTGGTGTTTCCCAGTTGGCAAGCCGGTTACGATGCCACGCGGCACATTGTGCAAGCCAAACTGTGGCCCGCTAACTTGCGTCTGCTGGACCCTGCCGAGGCTGAGCAAAGCGCTGGCCTCAACGGCCAACAATCTCTGCTCATTATCGGGTTCGAATCCGCGGACGTGCCGCAAGGCGCCTATGTGTGGGAAGCCGTGAAAATAGCGCGGGAGTTTGAAGGGCAAATTGATGATGAGGACGTCCGCATCGATGACGGCACCGGTCAAGCCACCGGACGGGAAGGCGCGGTAGGCGCCTGGCGCCAGGCTTTCATCGGCGTCAACGCAGGGGTCAGCAACGGTCTTGGATTGCTGGCCGATACATTTGAAACTTCCATCACTTGGGATAAATGGCCTGAGTTTGACGCGCATGTGCGTGATCGCGTCGGCGCAGCGTTGCGCGAAACCCTCGGTGCCAGCGCTCGGCTATCCTGTCGTTTCACCCACGTTTACCCGGATGGACCAGCGCCCTATTACAGCTTCTCCGGCGTAGCCGCCCCGGGTGGTGAAGCCGAGATATGGCAACACATCAAAGACACCGCCACCGCCGCCGTGGTGGATGCCGGTGGCACCAGCACCCATCATCACGCGGTGGGTCGCATGCACCGTCCAGGTTACGATCAACAAGTGCCGACAACGTTTAAAGCCGCGCTGAGGGCGGTCAAACGGGAACTGGACCCGCGCGGCATCCTCAACCCTGGGGTGCTGATTGATCCGGACTAGGCTATGGAGAGATTAAACTAAGGGGCCTCTGAATAAGTCTCATGTGCTCAGCGTGTCATACGGCGTCTTGGCGCGGACCGCCACGTTCCCCAACTGCGACACCACACCTTTACGCTTGGCGGCTGCCGCCAATATACGGGCCTCTTCAACCGTATGCGTCAGCGGCTTTTCGCAATACACATGGATCCCCAAGTTGATGGCAGACATGGCAATGGGGAAATGCATATGATCAGGTCGTGCGTTCGTCAACGTCACACAATGCCACAATGTCGTGCTGGGCCAGGGCCATGATGAGCTAGCAACCTTTGCCTCCCACACCAACAAATGCCAGTTTGAGGCACTCATTCGGCGCCAAGCGTGGTGTTTGCGTTGCCCAACCAAGCGCCGGCGCGGCAACACCGCCACTCATTGCAGCACGCAAAAAATCACGCCGCCGCCAATCTGAAGTTCTGGCCATGCATCCTCAGGTTCAAACAGATGTGAGACGTGGTAGAAGCCCGGCGCAGGCCCTAAGAGCCAAGTACAGCTCAACAATCCGGACAGTACCTAACAAATACACCTAAAATTGCACACTTCACTCCGCTAGAATGCGCCGTTTCATCTAGCAACCCTTTCAAGGCCGTAAACAACATGCAGCACCTGCACCAAACCACCGTGCTAGCGGAGGAAATTGACTCTCTCGGACACATGAACGTACGTTTCTACATGCAGCGCATGGAACGCGCCAATCGCGTGTTGTTGGACGGGTTGCAGCTGCCGGGAACACTGCTGGCGAGCAGTTTTCTGCGCCGCACAGACACCTACACTCGCTTTCGCCGTGAACAGTTTGAAGGCGCCACGCTGATCACCGCAGGGGGGATCCTGGCGCTAACCGAAGGGGGGATGCAGAGCTATATTGAAATCCGCAATCCCGACACAGATGAGGTGGCCGCCACCTTTATCGTCACCACCGCCCTCATCGATCAGGCGACTCGCAAGAACCTGCCGTTTCCAGCAAGTGCCTGGGACAGCAGCCAACACGCCATTGAGGTGCCACGATTCGCGAAACCACGCAGTCTCTCGCTTGGCCCGGCCAATACCGAAGTCACTTTGCAACAACTGGATGCGCAAATCCCCAACATTGAAGGCGGGGGCATGATGAGCGGTAAACGCGAGGCGGTTATCGAGGCGGAGGACGTCGATGCTGACGGCTGGCTCCGCGAAGACATCGAGCTGATGTTTTTGCCGTTTGCCAAACTGGCGGCGCAAAATAATCTGCAGCAAGGACCACCGGTGTTTCAGACTCAAGATGGCCAGCGCGTCGGGTGGGCAGTGATGGAGACCCGCACGCAGACATTCGTCCAACCACGGCTAGGTGACAACATCGCTTACTTCAGCGCGGATCTCAAAATCGAAGACAAATCGCGCTTGTCGCGGCGCTGGGCGCTGGATCGCAACACGGACCAACTGTTGGGTATGAGTGACACGGTTGGCGTGTGTATCGATTTGGATGCCCGGCGTGCGGTGAATTGGCCAGCAGAGCTGCGCGCGCAGATTGAGCGCTACCAACAGCCCCAGCTGGCTTAGCTTGTAGTGGCATAAACGCCACGCCTGGAATGCACGCGGTCGCTTACCTTAAGCCTTGATTTTATTTAACCAATCTGTAAATTAACCGATAGGTTAATAAGTTGATGAATGACTGGTGGGTTCAAAAATGTCGACGGTGAGATTTTGGCGAAGGACAGTGCATGTCTGATCACTTGAGTGCGGTCTTCGCCGCGCTGGCTGACCCCACCCGACGCGGCATTATCGCGCGCTTGTGTGAAAGTGATGCCACCGTGGGGGAACTGGCCGAACCGTTTAACATCTCCGCGCCTGCGATCTCCCGCCACCTCAAAGTACTGGAGCGCGCCAACCTCATCGAGCGGAACACCGAAGCGCAGTTTCGACGCTGCAGGGTGAAACAAGAATCCCTGCAAGCCGCCACGGACTGGCTGGAGGAGCAACGTATATTCTGGCAAACGTCGTTTACACGCCTCGATAACCTCCTCAAACAAGCGGATGAACCGTGAGCGGCCCTGACACCGAAACCGACCCCAAGCGTGTGTTGCGGTTGCGGCGCGAATTTGATGCGCCGTTGGAAAAAGTTTATGACGCCTTCACCAATCCAGCTGTTATGCGCCGCTGGTGGGGACCACAGACCATGCAGGTCTACCAGTGTGAAGTGGACCTGCAACCCGGTGGCACCTGGTGCGTGGGATTGTTAACCGCTGACGGCCAGCAACGCAACGTCAGCGGCACTTTCACTCGCGTCGAGCAGCAGGCGATCAGCTTTACCTGGCGTTGGGACTACACGGGGGCGCCACCCACGCAAACAGAGGTCAGCATTGAATTCCAGCGTATCGGCGCAGCGCGCTGCGCTATTGTGCTACAGCAGCAGCTATTCGACAGTGTCGACGATTGCAATAACCACCAAGGTGGATGGCATTCGTCGTTTTTAAGCCTTGAGGGTTATCTACAACAACAGGGGAGCGCAACGTGAATACAGTAGTCGACCATGCCACTTGGACAGAGGCCCGCAAGACGCTGCTGGCCAAAGAGAAACAGCTCACCGCATTGCGGGACGAAGTGGCGCAGGCGCGCCGCGCGATGCCGTGGCAAGCCGTCACCAAGGAGTACACTTTCGATAGCCCCGAGGGCCAGGTGACGTTGTCCAACTTGTTTGCAGACAAAAGCCAGCTCATCACCTATCACTTCATGTACGGGACGGATTGGCAGGAGGGCTGCAAGAGTTGCTCATTCTGGGCAGACCAGTACGACAGCATCAACAAACACATCGGTGCTCGGGATGTGGCCATCACCTGCGTGTCGCGAGCACCGCTAGAGGTGTTTACGCCGTTTAAACAACGTATGGGCTGGCGCTTCAACTGGGTGTCTTCGGCCGACTCAGACTTCAACATGGATTTTGGCGTGTCTTTTCCCGGGCAAACTTCCGGGATCTACAACTACCGCGAGACCAACGTCATGGAAGAGTTACCCGGTTTGAGTGTGTTCTACAAGGATGGGGACGGCAATATTTACCACACCTACTCCGCCTATTCCCGCGGCTTGGATGCCTTAAACGCCACGTACCAAATGCTCGATTTGGTGCCCAAAGGCAGAGATGAGCAGGACCTGCCTTTCCCCATGGCCTGGGTAGACTTGCACGACAGTTACTAGTGCTCAAACCTATGGGCTGAGCGCACACTGCATAATTCTGATCTCTTTACGCTCTATCCCTAATTTGAGCGATGGGCATCGGGGCGGGTCGGTGACAAGCTTGCTTGTGTCTTCCGTTAGGCTTCGGGCACACCATGGTCAAAAACACGCCGCTAAAACAAACCACTCTCACGCTTGCAATGCTGATACCGGCTTTGCTGTTAACGGCCGCTTGGGGTTCGGCGCAGGCCGAGGAAAAGTCCACAGTGCGTACAGCCGTGGCGCCCAAGGTCACAACCAGCAAGGCACCGGTTCTGACAACGACCCCGGCCAGGCCGCCCATCAAACAAACAACCAAGCCATCGTCCAAGCAACCCCCAAGACAATCTGCGAAGCAACCGGCTAAACAAATCGCCACACCAGCCAAACCATCCGCAGCGCAGCCAGCTCACACGCGGGTGACAACGCCCGCAACCAACCGCGCGGAGCTGAATCGGCGGCCGCTGTCGCGTCTGACCAACAACCGTTTCACGCTTAGCATCAGCGGCTTACGTATCGATCAAAATCAGGTCCGCCGCGTGGTTATCGGCGACATGGTGACCCGCAACGTGAGTACGGGTGTGTTTCATGGCAAGGAGAACATCGCTCCGTTTGCGGTGGAGCTGGGTAAATTGCAGCTCACCCTCAACAACGCCCGCCTGCTCGATGACTGGCTGCGTTCTCGACAACCGCGCACGGTCACTATCGCTATCAATGGGCCCAGTGGCGCCGCATTGACGTATACGTTAACCGGCGTGGCACCGCAGGCGAAACGCGGTAAAAACGTACTGGATGCGCGTATCGACAATATCACACACAGCGGCACCAGCTTACGCCCCAATCGCAGCGGTAATCAGGACTGGGAATGGGAAGGGGTGAACATCTATGGTTGGCCCATGAGTTTTCGGGAAGGTGCTATGCAGGTCACCCGAGCCGCAGATGGCAGCGTCAGCCTGCAGCCTACCAACCGCAACGATGCCAGTCTGTGGCAATTCACAACCACTTTGCCGGGTGCAGGTACTGAGGCACTAGATGTGTTGACCAGCTACGCCGAGGGGGACTATACGCGCCGGGCTCAATCACGCATTTTCCGCAACCAAACCGGCGTGGAAACCGACCGCACTAACTACTACGAAACTTTTGTCAGCCGCTACAGCTTCCCGGTGCTGGACAAGGACAGGGTGGCAGATCTAAGCGAATCGATCACCCACGTAGCTACAGTGGTCGAGCGCGGCAGCGGTGGTCGGATCTTCTCCGGACCACCCAATGCGCTGCGCGACCCGCTCGTCAGCAGCAACTTTGAATTTGAACTGGAAGGCATCAACATCGCCTCGGACGATGTTCTGGCTGTTCGGATGGGAGCCGCGTCAACCGAACTTGTCAGTACCGGCTCGTTTCGAGGCAAACAAAGTGTTGCCCCAGTGGGTGTACGCTGGGCCAATCTCGAACTTGATGTGCGCGCACAAGACACGCTGATGGAAGCATGGCTCGCCGACACCCAAGCGGGCAATGTCCAACCACGAGCTGCAAGCGTCACTCTACTGGGCCGCGAAGGTCAAGAACGCATGCGCTATTTCCTCTATGAGCTTATCCCGCTGTCCCTCAGCGCGCCCGTCAAAGGGGTGCAAACCTTGGTGGCTAGCGTCGCCTTTACAGAATCAACCGGGACCGGAGGTGTACCCGATGACAGCCTACCTGTGTCCTGGGAAATGGATGGTGTACTGACGTTTGAACCGGTGCTGCACTGGTCGGAAATCCCAGTGTTAATCACTCCCGACGGCGCAGGCGGCGCGACGCGCCAAACCGCCACGAGCGCCAACGCTAACTACATCGAAATTGGTGCGCGCACCCCCGGCACCTACTTTCGGTTCCACGAATTGCTCAACGCCTACCGTAATGGGCAGGTCCAATATCGCGCCCAGTCGCGCATCGAACGGGATAACAACTATCAAGAAACCTCGCGGCGCAATTTCTATGAGACATTTATCTCCAGACTCGAATACCCCGTGTTGGACCGTCGCCGCCATGACCTGGTAACCGAACGCATCGTGCATCTCACCCCAAGAGTGGACCAAGAAGACCAAGGTATGCTGTTTCTGGGTGGAATCAACGCCATCATGGATCCCGTTTTGACGCGTAACTTCAGGCTGGAGATCAACGGCATTAACCTGAATCAAGCCGATATTCTAGGCGTGGACATTGGTCCAAGTACCACTGATGCCGTCTATTTTGGCACCTTCGGCGGTAAACAGGCCTATCTGCCAGCCGCTGTTCGCCACAGCGACATCACCATCACCAGCCGCAACAGCGCGGCGCTGGCCAATTGGTACAACCAATCCATGGCCGGCAGCGCCAATCGCGACCTCGAGGTGATCGTCCTAGGCATCAATGGTGAGGAGCGTATGCGTTTGCAAGCCCTCGCTACACGACCTGTGGCGTTTGCCGGCGGCAACGCAGGCTCGCCGGATACCTTGGTGGTGCGCCCCCAACGTCTCATTCATAGCGGGGGTATGGTGGGCACCCCTGACAACGTTCCCAACGACATGCGTACGTGGGAGTGGGAAGGCGTCAACATCGTGAATCCGGTGCTGGAATGGACAGATACACCGCTACTGTATCGCCAATCCGGCGCCCAGCCTGTCAGCGCCAGTGAAGCCAATCTCTGGCGCTTCGGTGTGAAAACTATCGGTTTGCAAGACCAATTTATGCATCTCCTCGACGACTATCGGCAAGGTCGGTACGACCGGCGCGCGCACACCCACATCTTTCGCGATGCCAACGGCGAGGAAACCTACCGCACCAATTTCTATGAGACGTGGCTTGAATCCATCAAGTACGCGACCTTCCGACGTGATGAAGTGGTGCTCGCGAGCCAGACATCTACCCACCTCGCAACCATGGTTGAAAATTACCCCGGAGAACGGCTCATGACCGGCATTCCGCGCATGATCCCTGAACCGCTGCTCAGCAATCGCTTTGAATTGGAAATCGAAGGGGTAAACGTCGATGCCAACAGCGTGCGCAGTGTAACCTTCGGTGATGCAACCGTTGATCTTGTCCATACCGGCCGCTACTTTGGTATCGACGGCGTGCGGCCTGCCGGGGTCAGTTATGGCAACATCGTGATCGTGGCGCAACCGTCCGCTGCTTTGGATGAGTGGATCAACGTGCCCCCTACCCAGAGAAGCCCTCGCGCCATGAGTGTCATCGCTAATAATCGCGGTGATGCGGAGAGCGGGCGTTTCAACGCCTACCAAGTTATGGTGGTCGATGCGCAAACGCTACCGAGCGGCGAGCGCCAGGTGACGCTCAAGACAGACTTAGTCGAGTGGTTGGGGGGTAGCCAAGGCACCACTTGGGAGTCCTATCACGCTAACCGTTGGGAGTGGTCGGGCATCAATATCGAAGACCCGGCCCTGGGTATAGGCAATCGTCCGCTGAAGGTGAGTTGGCAGCCCTCCGGTATCTCAGTTGCCCAATCCACCTCTGGGCAGACGACCAACTACTGGGAGCTCAGTGCCACCGTACCCGGCCTCCCTGGGGGTGTTTTTGCCGAACTTGATGCCTATCGGAACGGCCAAATTGTGCCAAGGGAGATGAGTCAAATAGATTTTGACGCAGCCGGTCAGGAGATCAAACGCACAGATCTTTTTAACACCTACCTCAGCCGCGTCACCTACCCGCGGTTCGACAAAACCACCCAGAACATCCTGGCGACCACGGTGACCGCCATGTCTCGAGCCGCATCCCGCAGCGGCGAGTTTTTGGTTGATGGTCCGTTTGATGAAACCCCGCTGGTCAGCGACCGCTTCCACGTCGAAATAGACAATGTGGTGATCGACCCCGAGCATCTGGTGCGCTTCGATTGGGGCGCCATTAACTTTGCGGGCACATCGCGCTCCGCCAGAATGAAACCCGTTTCAATGACCGTGACCACCCGAGGTATCACGTCTTTGTCCCAATGGCACGCAGCCTACAACAGCGGCAACCAGTCACGACGCACAATTTCGGTCATCTATCAGGATCTCGCCGGGAACGAGCGCTATCGCTACAACCTGTTTGAAGCGGTGCCGTTGAAAATCCAGACAAGCGGCAGCGGACCAAATCGAGTAGAAAACTTAAGCATTCGTGTTAACACCGTACGCCTGGCGGGTAACCACACCAATGGTGGAGAGCTCACGACTCTAGACGCGGGGGACGCTGCCGGACGCCGCACCTTTTTACTGGCCATTGCGGGTAGCAGTGACACCTCTTCTTGGGAAACGCTAAATCGCCAGAGCAAAGGCGGCGTCACTTCGCTTGAACTGCGAGGGCTGTTACGCGATTTACCGCGGGGTTACATCGGCACGTGGTTATCACGCATCGCCGGCGGCAGCATGCCGAGTGTCGATATGACGTTGAGCAACCTGTCAGCGAGCGGCAAAGTCACCAGCACGGAACGTCTGACCAACTGCGCGCCGCGTCGGTTGCAGCTACCCATGATGGACAAAACAACGCGCCAGGGTGTGTTTGTCAATCTAAGCATGCAATGTGGCGTAGCGGCCAAAACCCCAATCGCGCCCGCGCGCAAAAGCGCACCACAAAAAACAAAACCCCAACAACAGCCGCTACGCAGGTAAACTCAGTTTCAGGCAGGTGCCAGCGTCCGTGGAGCTGAATGTCAGCGTCGCGCCAACTTCTTCGGCGCGGCGCCTCATGTTGTTGATGCCATGCCCTTCACTCAGCCCTTCATTCGGCTGTGCCGGTAGACCTACCCCATCGTCTTCTAGTTCAATCACCACACCCTCCGCCGCACGGTAAGCTCGCAGGCTTAACGTGCTTGGATCGGCGTGGCGCAGCGCATTAGCCACCCCTTCCTGCAAAATACGCATAATCTGTAATACTGAGTGGGGCGTCAGACTTGGAATTGGGGGCAATTCGTCAACCCGCCAATTCACCGTGAGCCCTGTGTTCTCAAGCTGGCTTTGTAGGCGGCGACGTAACATCCCCAGAGCGACGTCCAGATCTTCTTCGCCAAGTTCCAGCGAGTCGATCATGAGGCGCAGGTCTGTCAACGCACTGTCTAAGGTGGCCGCGATACCGCTGTCCACCACCCTTTCCTCACCGTTGGCGGCAATGCGCCGGAGGGTCGAGACCAACAGGCCACCAACCCCATCGTGCATGTCACGCATGATGCGTTCACGTTCAACCGCCAAAGTTTGTTGCTGCTCCATGTCGCGGATACGTACGTAGTTGGCTTCAAGCTCTTGGTTTTTGCGCACAGCACGCTCCTCTAGGTTGCGATTTAGCGCTTCGGCTTCCGACAGAGCCGCAATGAAGCGGCGCACCAAAAGAACCACAAACGCCGCCAAAAACAGCGGTGTGGCATAAAACAGATACCGCCCCTCAACACCGGAACGAAAGCCGGTGGATTCACTCATGCTAAAAAAGCCGAAGATGATCAGGATGCCGCCCATGTATAGGACTAAAAAAACCTCCGGGTCCCGGCTTTGCCAATAGGAGCGCACTATCCATACCAGCACAAACGGCCCGATGATCATCTGCACGATGGTGCTAAACGGCGCCCATTGGTAGACCAGATCCGGTAGCGCAAGGCCAAGGCCAACAATACTCAGGCTGCCGAGCGCTGCACAGGACAGGTACACACGTTCCAAACCGGCATGGACATCACCCGTGATGCGGAAGGCAAAAGCAAAAGATGTGGCACAAAACCAGGTGGAACAGATGGTGGTCACGGCAATGTGCCAATGCGCAGGTAGCGGTGAGTCAACGATGACGGCCAAGCCGCTGGACATGGTCCAGAAGCCAATTTGTGCGCCAAACCATCGGTACAGCGTCTCTTCCGGACGCTGCCAAGCAAGCGCCAAGATCACCAACATCATGCCCAGCGACGCAGCCACAAAAAACCACAGCAGGTCAGACTTCACAAACACCAAACGCTGATAGTAAGGGCGCAATACTTCGTCCGGTCCTAGGTGGATCTGCCCCAGATACCCCCTGCCCGGCGGATAACTTTTAACGCGCACCTGCAACACATTGTCGCCCGGTTGCAGCAACCCGTTTGCCAAGGGGAAATACAGCGCTTGATTGGAATAGCGGCTAGGAGACTCACCCATGCTCCCATAGCCGCCGGCAATGGCGCCGTTTAGATAGATCTCCGCGTTCTGCTCGATGTCGGCAATCAACACACCCCACAGCCGATCCGGCGGTACCTGCAGAGGTACCTCAATCTGGTACCAGACTTCGGTGGCCGCGGCGCTCAAGTCCCGCCAGTCGTGGGGCAAATTAACCTCATCTGCCGAAGCCCATTGAAATTTTGCGCCCATCGAGACTGCCGCGCTGTTGATATGCAGCGACTCCGCCGGCCCGGGCAAAGGCCGACCAAAGGTCAGGAACGCAAAAATACCAAGGGCTGAGAACGGGACCAGCAGCAATAACCAGGGATTCACCTGCATCAGCGGCCCCGATGCAGATCAATAATGCCCAATTGACTGGCTTCAAACACGGCTTCGCTGCGAGAGCGTACGGACAGCTTGCGATAAATGTGTTTGACGTGGGAATTGACCGTATGAAACGACACGCTGAGCAGTTCACCTATCTCGTTGTTGGTGTAGCCGCGCGCCACCATTTGCAACACTTCCACCTCGCGCGGGGTGAGTTGGTGCATGTCTGCCGCTTCCGACGACCCAGACGCGTCTGCTTGCGGCTGCGCCGGTGCTTCGTGTTTGAAACGTTTGAGGATGTGGCGGGCAATCACCGGTGTAATCGGCGACCCGCCGGCGAGCAGTTGATTGACCGCATCGGCAATGCGCGCATCTTCCGCGTCTTTTAGCAGGTAACCGGCGGCACCGGCCTCAATGGCGCTCACCACGTTTTTCTCATCCCCAAATACGGTGATGACCAACACTTCGATCGGTTGCGGCCGGCTGGTCGCCGCACGAATAATGTCCTGACCAGCGCCGTCCGGCAGCCCCAAGTCCACCAACATCACATCCAGCTGGTCAGCTTGGG
The DNA here is from genome assembly GCA_028281005.1 of Pseudomonadales bacterium. Taxonomy (GTDB): domain Bacteria; phylum Pseudomonadota; class Gammaproteobacteria; order Pseudomonadales; family Azotimanducaceae; genus UBA4421. The sequence goes on along the minus strand of JANQKS010000068.1, from coordinate 7,803 downwards.
AAGATTGTAAAAACGCCATCGCTTCGGCCACGCTGCCCAGTGCCGAGACGACCGTAAACCCAGCTTGTGCAGACAAGCCGCTGACCAAACCCTGGCGGGTTTCCGCGTCATCTTCAACAATCACTAGCTGCGTCACGCCTGCGTGAGTCGCCACCGCGTACCTCCCGTTTGTACGGACTTATGCAACATCACTAAACCGCAACCGCACATCCCTAATTTGGGTGATTTCTAACACTGGCGCGATTGGCAATACTGATGCCCTCACAAGCAATATTGGGATCCGCGTGATCCACATCCGACTCATATTTGGACTCCTGCTGGCGGTGTGCGTCACGGTTTACCCGGCTCATGCGATGGACGCGGCCGTAGTGCGCCCCGACGCTCAGCAACCCTATCTAAGCTTATCTTCCGATTTACAGGTGGGAAACAAGGGAGAAGAGGTGTTTGAGGTGAGCTTGCCGCGCAACGCAGCCGATTGCGGCCTGTTATGGCTATTTGATCATGCTGAGCTCGAAATCAAGCGCAATCGGTTCGGCAACGCCCAGCTGGTGGCACTGCCGCAACCCGGATGCCGCCACTGCAGCCCCGGCGTTGTACGCTGGTATCACGAACCGACAGGACATATAGAATTTGCAGTACACGTCTACCGGCGTAGGGTTGACGTACCCTGCACCGAAGCCGGGACAGACGCGGAAGGCGCAGCACCGCCGCTGCGAGGAGCTAAGGATCTCGACAAACAAGAACCAGCACGCTTGACCAACAGGAGCTAACACAGTGCGTAATCGCAACTTTCATCTATCCAAAAGCATCGCTGCGTCCCTGGCGCTGCTCACCTGTTTGATGGTCCACAACAGCTGGGCAACCAACCCGGAATTTCAAGATTTCTTTTTCTCCGCTTGTGTAAACCCTAGCGCCGGGTTAGCAGCGCGTTGCGGTGAAACGAACGGTGGACTGGGAGATCTGTCCGGTGACAGCGAATCCTCCTTGAACCCAAGCCAGACGCTGTCGAGCAGTGACGCCGCGGTATATACCGCGCAGCAACGCAGCCAAGAGATACGCGAACGTTTGCGGGCTGATCGCGAATCTACCGGCGGTGAAGACACCGGCGCGGCGCGGGTTGATTTGGGCCCGCTGAGCCTGTTGATCAATGCGCGCACATCCTCCAGCGAAAGCGATCGGATCGTCGACGCAGACGCCGAGCGCGGCTACGAGCTAGATCAACACACCGCTGAGCTGGGCATCGACTATCGCATCAGCGACACCCTGGTGTGGGGCGCCTGGCTCCAATGGGGGAGCGCCGAACTCGAGTTTGACCGCGAAAATCCCGGCGCCAACTTCACCCCGTTGGCGGATGCCGGTGAGATTGAAACAGACAGTCTCGGCATCACCACCTATTTAAGCGCAAAAGTTGGCGAGCGCGGTTTTATCGACGCGAGCCTCGGCTACACCGACATTGAGATCGACAGTGCACGCAACTCAGTCTTTCAAGAGTCGAATCGCGTTATCGCTCAAACCAACTCCCTCACCGACGCAGGCACTGACGGCTCGGAATTCCTGGTGACGCTTACCGCTGGCTATCAAGGTGAGGCAGGCGGCTGGAATTTAAGCCCCTTCGTGGGATTAACCTACATAGATACCGACTTCGACGACTACGTTGAAAGCGATTTGAACGGTGCAGGTCTTGCGTTTGATGTTTCTCTCGGTGACCAGTCGGTATTACTCGGTCAACTCGGCGTCAGCGCGTCCAGAGCTATCTCGATGGACGGCTGGGTTCTAGTGCCGCAAGTCCGGGTTGAATACATCAACGCGCTGGATCGAGACCGCAGCGAAGCCCAAGTCCGCTTTGTCAACGATACCGACGGTAATGTCTTCCGACTGCGCGGCGACAATGTCGATGACGATCGTATCGACATCGCCGTAGGTCTTTTCGGCGTATTGCAGAATGGATGGATTCCATTCATCGAGTACCAGGTGACCACCGGGGCAGACGACTGGGATCGTTATCAAATTAGCGCGGGTTTACGCATCGAACTGTAGACGATCCAAGCGAGACTTAAGGGTCAAATAGTTAGAGCGGAACAACAAAGAGCAAAAGAGTTAAAGCAGCAATGAAAACCTTGCGGAATTGGCTACTGGCAGTGACAACCGGTTTAATGGTCGGGTGCGAGGCAATGGCCCCCGTGCTCACCCAATGGGCGGTCAATTTTGGTCAAGATCTCATCGCCGCCGCATCGGTGAATCACACCCCACGTTATGCGGTGGAAATGGAGGCATTGCTCATCGCCTTCGCCCGCCAAGTCACCAACATGCCGATGCAAGGGGTGTTGGCTCAATCAGGCTATCAACCACCGCCACCGCGCTATGCACGGCAACAGAATCCCGGCTATCAAAACAACGACCCTTACGGGCAGAACAACAACCGTAACAACCCGTATGGGCAGCAGAACAACGACCCGTACGAGCAAGCCAACAATGACCCCTACGGACAAGCTAGCAATGATCCCTACGGCCGACCCAACAACGACCCATACGACCAAGCCAATAATGACCCTTATGGTCAGCCGAACAATGATCCCTACGGGCAAGCTAACAATGATCCGTACGGACAGCCAAACAACGATCCCTACGGACAAGCCGGCAACGATCCATACGGCCAAGCCAATAATGACCCCTACGGTCAGGCGAGCAACGACCCGTATGGCCGGGCAAACAATGATCCATATGCGCGTCCTAACAACGACCCGTACGGACAATCGCGCAACGATCCTTACGCCCAATCCTCTGGAGGATCTCCTTACCAAACCCGAAGCCTACCACCGGTTGCACTCGACGTTGCCCTGATGGCGCAGCGTGCCGGTACCAACGGCCTGGTGGCCATCGAAGACGGCGAGGTGCTCCGTGATGGTGGTAACGACCCAGCCTCTGGCGACCTGCTTAAGGTGCATTTCCGTGCCAACTGCGCTTGTTACGTTTACGTCATCGGTGTCGACGCCACCGGCTATGTGGCGCAAATTTACCCCGACGCCGCAGAAGGCCATCAAAACCCGGTGCAGCCGGGGAAAAGTTACCTGGTGCCGTCGTCAGATGAAGATTGGTGGGCGCTGGACACCTACAAAGGCGTTGAGCAAGTGTTTTTCCTCGCTTCTTATCAACGGCGTACCGACATCGAAGATGTGCTTGCACGCATGGCTAACTTACCGCGCGCCGCTGCCCCGCAAACTTATCAACCCGTCGCCCAGGCCGCGGTGGTGCCGCTCACTCGCGGCCTGGTCAAAGTGAAGGCCAGGCCCATGCAGGTGTCCTCTGCCGGCGCCACCACCGACGTGACGCCGGACTTGTTCCGCGCACCGGAACCGGGTGCAGGCGTCGTGGTGAATCGCTGGTTCCACCACGAGTAACCCATGCTGCGCCTAGTTTTGCTGTGTTGCCTGGTTTTACCGACGGGCTTCAAGGCATACGCCAACCCTAAAGCCACCAGCGCCGACGACCTGCTGGTCGTCAACTGCCTGTTACCCGGGCAAATCCGCCAGCTCGGTACGCGCACCACGTACGTCTCCGCACGGCAACCAACCCGCACCACTGCCCTGGAGTGTCGCGTTAAAGGCGGCGAATATGTGTTGGCAGATCGCGCCAATTTACAAAGCGCCATGAAGGTCTGGTTGCGTGCCGCCCAAGATGGCGACGTGGAAGCACAAACCACCTTAGGGGAAATTTTTGAGCAGGGCCTGGGTGTGCCGCCGGATTACGATGCCGCACGTCGCTGGTATGAGGCCGCCGCGGCCAAAGACTATCCGCGCGCGTTAACCAACTTAGGCAATCTCTACGAACGTGGGTTAGGCGTCGCCAAAGACCCGGCCACCGCACTCATCTACTATCGGCGTGCCGCGGGTTTGCCGCCTGATTCCGCAGCCCTCAGCATAGAGCCCACCGCCGACGTAGCGCCCGTTAACACGCTCATTGGCCGCGAGGCTGAAAAGCTTGAAGCAACACTTGCCCAACTGCGCAGTGAATCTACTGAACTGCGCAAGGCGTTGCGCGCAAGTCAGGAAGAAATTGCAACCCTGAAGGACAAACTGGTCGAAACAGCACAGCATGCCCGGGAAGAAAGCCGTGCACAGGCCGAGACCCAAGCGCGTGCGCAAACCGCGCAACTGCTGGCTGCCCAGACAGAACGCAACCGTGTCTATGAAACCAACATAGCAGCGCGGGATCGGCAGATTCTGAGCCTCACCGATACCATTGCCGCACTGCGCGCCGAATCCATGAATGCCGCGCAAGTCAGAGCCGAGCTGGCGAATCTACAGGCGCTGCTGCGTGAACAGCAAAACCGCATTGACGCCAGCAACGCCGAGCGCGCCACGTCTGCGCAAGCACGTTCTGAACTGGAGCGGACCGTGGCTGAGCAGAATGCCATGTTGAACGAGCGCGACGCCAATGCGCGCGCGCAGCTCGCCGAGATTAACCGCTTGCTGAGTGAAGTCGCCGATTTAAAGGCACAAAATGCACCAGCCCGAATAACCTTAGCGCAGCAGACCGAAATGGCCGGGCCCGCCATTAGCATCATCGAACCTGTCTTGCCCAGCACGCGCGGCTTAGTGAAAGTAAAACTGCCCCCCGCTAACACCGCCGCCGCGCGAATCATCGGTCGCGTCACCGCCCCCGCGGGTTTGCTCAATTTAAGCGTCAACCGCACCCCGTTAACGCCAAACCCAGCCGGGGTATTTACCTACGACTTGGCAGCAAGGGACGGCGGCGAGGTGGTGGTAGCGGCCATCGATCAACAAGGTAAACGTTCCGACCTGCGCTTTGCGTTTGCCAGCAACCCACCGGCAACGTCTACCCAGAGCGTACCGCCGGTGAACCTCGGCAACTACCGCGCGTTGCTGATCGGCAACAGCAACTACCAACACCTGCCGCGGCTGAAAACCCCGAAAAACGACATTGCCGTGCTCAAGGATATTCTGGAGCAACGGTACGGTTTTGAAGTCGACACGCTGCTGGATGGCAACCGCTATGACATTCTCTCCGCGCTCAACGAACTGCGCGCCGAACTCACCAGCGAAGACAACCTGCTGATTTACTACGCCGGCCACGGTGAACTGGACCGGGCCAACATGCGCGGTCACTGGCTGCCAATCGATGCAGAAAAGACCAGCACCGCCAATTGGATCTCTAATGTGGCGATCACCGACATCTTAAACGTCATCCGCGCCAAACAAATAATGTTGGTTGTGGATAGCTGCTACTCGGGTACGTTAACTCGCTCTAGCGTGACTCAAATTGAGACCGCCATGACCGACGCGGAACGCGACACCTGGCTCGATCTTATGTCCAGAAAAAGAGCCCGCGTGGTCTTAACCTCTGGCGGATTGGCCCCGGTGCTCGACAGCGGCGGTGGCAACCATTCGGTGTTTGCCAAGGCTTTTCTAGAGGCACTGCGGAGCAATGCCGGGCTGTTTACCGGGCGTTCGCTCTACCAGGCGGTCGCGGCACGCGTGGCGCACGCGGCCCAAGCTTTCGAATTTGAACAAATCCCAGCTTACGCGCCCATTGCGCGTTCTGGGCACGAGGCTGGCGATTTTATGCTGCTACCCACCCACCTTTAATACACATCCAGGGAAGAACTATGTCACTCGTCAGAGTCGCCTGTTTTGTTGTCCTCATTTGGCCCGTCATGGCTTGGTCTGCATTGCCGGTGAACAGCAGGATTGTGGCTTTCCAAGGCACCGAAGGGTTGTCTGAGCCTTACCGATTTGAAGTAGAAATTTCCGGCCACCCAGTTAAATCGCTGCAGTCTCTGCTCGATAAGCCCGCCAGCTTCCCACTGCCGGGAGGGCAGCAAATTGCGGGGGTTGTGGGTGAAGCGCGGGCTTTGGGTTTACAAGGCCGCAACATGCTCTACCGCTTGGTTATCGAACCGCGCCTGGCTGAGCTTGCACAGACGCGCCGCTATCGGTCGTTTATGGAAAAAAACAGCGCAGAGGTCATCGCCGAAATCTTGGACGAGATTGGCCAAAGCCACGACATGCGCATTAGCCAAGATCTTGACACACACACACTGCTTACCCAGTACAACGAAACCGACCTGAACTTCATCCATCGCCTGATGGAACACGCCGGGTTGTACTACTACTTCGAACACGGCACCAACAGCCATACTATGGTGGTCACCGACCGTTCCAGCGACGCCCCGGAAATCGGCAACACCTTAGCTATTGGCGATAAATTGGCGAGTTTCGAATACGGCTTCCAAAAGCACGTAGGCACGGTGCAGCGTAACAACACAAATTTCCAGACCCCTGCTGCTTCTCTGGCCGCTCAGGCGCAAAGCAAACGCTTCAGACAAATGGTCAATGAGGAAGTGCGAGCACGCCATGTGTCTCAGGCACAAGGACAGAGGGTTGCCAACCAACAGTTACATGCACACACCGCAGTAGCGGCAACAACCCACGGCGCCAGCAGCACGGGCTTGGTCAGCGGCTATGTGGTTGACGTCACTCGACACCATCAAGCCGGTGCAAATCAGCAATATCTGCTTGCAGCGGTGACCCACACACTCGACAAAGAAGGCTATCGCAATACATTCAGTGCGATCCCCGCAAGTCTGCCGTACCGTCTGCTGATTAAAACCCCCACACCGCGCGCCTCGGTCGCCAGAGCCGTGGTCAGCGGCGCTACCGGAGAAGAAATTGATGTCGACGAATACGGCCGTGTGCGGGTGTCTTTTATATGGTCAAGGCCTGGAATTGAACCGCGTGTGCGCGTGTTACAACCCGATGCGGCAAGCCAGTGGCTGCCGCGCGTCGGTGAAGAAGTGCTAGTGCCAACGAGTTGATGCTGGGAAACACAGCAGGATCAGAACTTTTACGCATCAACGCGGCAAAAGATCTCACCACCAACACCGCAAACAACCAACTGGAGACGGTCGGCAACAACCAGCAGTTGACCGTGGCTGAAGACCAAACGACCAGCGTCGGCGGTGACCAGGAACTCACCGTCGCTTCCAATCAAGCGGAGACGATTGGCGGAGACCAGCAACTGACCATCTCGGCGGACCACCTGGTGAATGTGGGCGGCAACCAAAAAATGAACGTGGCCGGCAGCACGTCAACATCCGTCGGCGGCGCGGTCAGCCTGAATGCGGAGACTCTGCTGATCTCCAGACAGAGGGAGATTGTACTGCGGGTGGGCAGTCAGGAAATGCGCCTCAACGGTAACGGTCTGGTGCTGCCTATGTCTGAGAGAAAAAAACCAGCAGCCGCGAAGCAGCCACCATTCAAAAAGCACCCGGTACGGTGAAGCCAAGCAGCAGCGGCTTAGTCACACCCACGCAAAAGCTCCCATCACGCTAAGGGTACGACTGAGCAGTCCCGTGTGTGCACGTCATGGCATATCGCCCAAATAGGGGATACTCACCCCCATATTCGGCCGCCTACAATGGCCTGCATGATGAAGGGTGGGTTTATGAATAGACTTGCACGAATAACCTTGATTGGGCTGCTCGGTGTTTGTTTAACAAGCACCGTGTTTGCCGCTGAACAGCGCACCGCCACGCAAAAGCAAACGGTTACCCCTACAAAAACGACCCAGCAGAAGCTGCAAACCACCACCAAACAAACGACGACAACCGCACCCAAAACAGCCCCGCAAAGCACGCCAAGAACTTCCACCATCCAACAAAAGACGGTGCCGCTACAGAGTGCGCCGCGCACGACCGTGCCCTTGCAACGGCCTGCGATCACACCAAAACCGCGCGTCAAAACCCGACGGCCGCAGATTGATCACCGCGCGTTTACCGCACCC
>JANQKS010000037.1 GCA_028281005.1 Pseudomonadales bacterium | reverse complement strand
CCGAACGCCCGACACTGTGTACTATCAACCCGCCGCCAGGGAGGCGGCATGAACCGAGGCGCCACTTAACGGGCTGCCCAAGATATGGGGTCCACTTCTGATATCCTTCGAGGAAGCCCAGACCGTATTTTATGACGACTACGCAATTCAATTCTTCGACGACGGTCATTCTGACGATGAAGACCGCTTCCTCATGCTGGGAATGAGTAACAAAGCCAGATTGCTATTGGTCGTCCACTGTTTTCGGGATGAAGACAAAGTCATCCGAATCATCTCCGCACGTAAAGCCACAAAGAAAGAACGTGCCTACTACAAAGGGCCAGAGCTATGAAGAAGGAATACGATTTATCTAAAATGAAATCGCGTAAGAATCCTTACGCGAAGCAACTCAAACGCCAAGTTACGATACGAATGGGCGACGACGTCATCTCATACTTTAAAGAACTGTCTGAAGATACTGGCATTCCTTACCAAACACTGATCAACCTATATCTCCGTGATTGCGTCGCTAACAATAGAAAACCAGATCTCAGCTGGGGTGACACAAGTGCCGCATAGGTATTCGTATGTGAGTGTTCACAGTGGCCGTCTAACTTGGGGATGAAGTCGCTCCTTACAGTCGCTCGGACGCCTGACTGTAGTTCGCATTTGCTGTCGCAACTGCTCACTGCCGTCAAGTGCCGCTTATCCCAGTGTTAGGCGGCTAGACCATGCCTCCCACGATTCGGCAACTCATCTCTAGGTTAGAGAAAGCAGGATTCGAGAATCGTGGCGGTAAAGGCAGCCATCGCAATTTTGTGCATCCCAACGTGTCTAGGCCCATAACAATATCTGGTAAACTTGGCGACGACGCCAAGCGGTATCAAGAACGAGCTGTTGATCGAGCTATTGAGGATTCTCAGTCATGAAAGATTCTGCCAGATACGTAAAAATCGTTGAATGGTCCAACGAGGACAACTGCTATGTGGGCAGTTCTCCCGGACTTCTATACGGCGGCTGCCATGGTGACAACGAACAACAAGTCTTTCTAGAACTCTGCCAAATTGTCGAAGAGAGCATCGAACTCATTCATTCTGAAGGGAAACCTTTACCCCCAGCCACTTCCGGCAGAGATCTAGTCAATTGCGCTCAAGACGTGGCTTCAACAGGCTAAGTAAACACCGCCTAACAAGTAGTTGGAGCGGACTGCCCTACAGTCACGCCCTTTGCAGGTTGCTTCGTTCCTTCTGCAAAGGTCGCGCCTGCTCAACGGGCAGCCGCTCAACATGGTGTTAGGCGGCGAGCAGCTGTTTCCTGTCACCAGACGGGCAACTAAATACTATCGACCTGAAGGTACCAAATCTGATTGACGTCAACCAACTGGCTCACCTCAACAACCTCCTAGTTTCCGATGATAGCGTCGAACTGGGGTGCATCGTGCCGTACGCTTCGATTGAGGGCGCCGTCGCATCGAACAAAGACAATTGCCTTGCAATGCTCGTCCGAAGAGAAAACGAGAGCTTATCCGAGCTCTTAGTTAGACTTGATGCAGCAATTCGGCTAGCGGAGGAGGACGAGGTCTTCACCGATGAAATCAATGCAAGCTGAGAAGCACAATTTTCAAAACCGGCCTGTCTGCGCCTACGATTGATTTGAACCGAACATCTAACATCGGAGGTTTGCGTCGCAGTGTCACAGTCGCCCACTAACAAGCTGTTGGAGCTGACGGTTGAGGTCAGCCGTTCGCCGTCATAGAAAACGTCATTTGCGATTCCGATGCACGCCGTTCCGGCATCGGCAAGGCTCTGATGCAGCACACAATCGAATACGCTACAGAAGCAGGCTGCTTCAAAGTTTTTCTTCAAACCGGCGAGTCCCGTACCGACAATCATACTTTCTAAGAGGCTTGCGGTTTTTCCGGGGGGAAACGTGCATACCAGATCAGGTTTCGAGATCTATGAAGTGCCGCCTAACAGGTAGTTGATTTAGCGATGCCAGCAATTTCGACGTTCTTTGGCCTGGTTATGTAGATGTACTTCCTCGACAACCGGCAACATCATCAACCCCATATTCATGTACGCTGCGGCGAAGACGAAGTGGTTGTCTCGATTCCTGAGGGAGAGGTACTTGATGGGAGAATCCCTTCGAATAAAATGAAACTTCTGAGTGCATGGATTGAAATCCATCGAGAAGAGCTGATGCGAGATTGGGAACTTGCCGTAAATGGCCAGCATCCAAACAAAATTGAACCACTTCGGTAAAGCACCATGAATCCAAGAATTGTTGCGGTCCAAACTACCGACGACTACAAGCTAGAACTCCAATTTGCAAATGGGGAAACGGGTACTTATGACTGCTCTGATCTCTTAAACTTCGGAGTATTTAGCGAATTCAACGACCTCAACTACTTTCATCTCGCTCAGATTCACGATGGCACAGTGGTCTGGCCGAATGGCCAAGACATATGTCCGGACACCCTGTATCTCGACTCCGCAAAACGCAACGCCGCCTAACGTGTAGTTGGAGCGGACCGCCTATGAGTCACTGCGTTTGCTTCTCGCTCCCTACGGTCGCCGCAAACTCCGCCTGCTCATATACGGCAGCCGCTCAACATGGTGTTAGGCGGTAACCCCAAACATCTTCACAAATCAAGGTAGAATTCGCGACCACTCAAAATCATCTCCAAAAAGTAATGCGGCACGCGGAATTTGAAATCGGTATGGAATTTACGTGTGGTGAGAGGATCTGGCGATGCACGGACGCCGGATCCACGGTAATCGCCGCAATCCGCTTGTCTGAAGCAGCAACGGGTCATGGCTCGGCGGACCACCCTATGCCATTGTGGAATCTGTTTTCGATGAGTATGACCTTCCAGGCTGTGAAACGGTAGGGGCTTCATGAGGAAGCAACATCGAAGAAAGCGTGCTTCCTGCGGTTTGTGCAAGCCTCACAAAATCGGCTACGCGAATCGTTGGAAGGCAAGTGATCGGCAATTCATACGTGACTCTGATCGCGAGATACAACAATTGCGCGACAGCGCTTGCGTTAATCCCCCGTTTGGCGCGGTATTAGGCGCCAACAGGCGTTAAATGAAATCGACATATTATTTAGCTAGCAGTTTAGATGGCTTCATCGCCGACTCATCTGGTGGCGTCGATTGGCTAGACGAGGTCGATATTGATTCAGCCGACTCCAGCTACAATGAATTCTATTCGAATGTAGATGCTCTAATGATGGGTCGGGCAACTTATGACTTCATCCATGAGTATGGGTCCTGGCCTTACGGCGACAAGCCATGTTGGGTAGTCTCCTCACACCCCATTGAGGCGCTCGAAGGTTGCAATCTACAATCCTCTATGGATATCAACGGTGCGTGGAGCGACGCGATTGCCAAGCAAACAAAGCATGTATGGATCGTAGGCGGCGGTAAGCTCGTCAGTTCACTAATTCAAAAAGACCTTTTAACGCACATCCAAGTGACAATCGTGCCAGTCCTTCTCAGCGAAGGAATCCGTCTCGTCGATCTGCTGCCATCACCTCGTTTCCTTTCTCAAGAACGAACAAATCCGGGGAGCGGTAGCTGTGAAATCTTGTACCGAGTTGGCGCGTAATATAACGCTGAACTGTTACTTGTTGTGTACTCGCTTGTAGTTGCATGCCACTTCGCTATCCAAAAAAACGCATCGCGACCGCAGATGCTGTGTAACAAGTAAATGGACGGCTAGCTAAATGCGTTTCCGCAAACAAACGTTGAAGGAGGCCTGCCCTACTATCGATCTGGATTTCGAACTCGAACTCAGTGGCAATAGAATTCACGTAGTACCAATGCTAATTGTCTCTATTTCTGGGAGATACCGAGATGGCTCCGCTGGCGCACCAGATGCCGCCTGCATTAGCGGGCGCTGCCGAACAGCAATAGACCTATGGGATGCACGAGCGGTAATTCTTGATCTCACGCAACTAAGTTACGAGTGGGGAGACGACTTCGACAACATCTACACAGCAGCCGCTCAAGCAGGTGCCATACACCAATATGAGTCCCGACACGTTTCTCACTGCGACAACCGAGGTAGCGATCGGAATAGCTGGCTTTGCCGGAATTGTTGTTGCAATTCGAAGAGTTGACGTATCTGAATGGGAAAAACGTCTTCCTGTTGACGCTCATCATCACTGCGTGCGTACTGGCCTCTTCGAGCAGATATCTGCATGTGGGAGGCAACCATGATGCACTATAACGACTTGATCATGGCCGAAGGCCACGCACCACAGCCAGTCTTGCCGGGGGCAATTTCCTTCGCGGTTTTACTCTCTTCGTTGTCGGGACCCTTGGCACAGTCGGCTATGGGAATTACGCCTACAGACAGCAATAGGTCAGGTGCTACTTGCGTTGCGTCAAACAGGTGCTGAATAATCCTATGATCGAACAAACAGGCAGGCCAAACGTGACTAACTCAATGGACCCGCGCCATACGAGGTTTCTCGCCACTTTTATGGTTGCTATCGGCTTGTTTCTAATGATCGCGATTATCTACATCGCCTCCGCTAACCCAGCGGCGTTGAATGGCATTGTGTTCAAGATGTTTGTGGCTGGAATCCTATCAGCGGTGGTCATCTGCGCTTTTGGGGCAATACTCTTTATTCTGGCAGCCAAGAGCGAGCCCAATTAGCCTGGTTGAGTTGCGCCGTGCCATTCTGCTAAGTGCCAGAGTACTCCCGCAGGATCCCACAGGTAGGTCACCAGCGCACCGTATGGTTCGAGTTTTGGCGGAGCCACTTTAGCGTCTCCGAACTTTTCGGTTTGCAAAATGGTTTGCGCACACTCGTACCAGTCATTAGCACTGTCAATCTGCACGTGCATCATGGTGTTGTCACACCAATCAGGTCGGTAGTAGCTTTGAAGATAAAACCGCACATCGCCGCACCTCAAAAGACACAATTCGCCATCGTCAAACTCAATCTCAAAGCCAAGATCGCTATAAAACGCCCTGGAAAGTTCGTAGTCTTTCGCGCCAATAAATGGTCGTATCTCTCTCATAGTTGCATGGTTCGATGACTTTTAAACACAGACTAACATGGGGAAGCGCTAACGATTTCTTGCAGGTTGTACCCCACCTAGCCACGTTTTCCGTTTTTGACGGAGCTGCTTGTGCATCTGGTTCGGTGCAAGTAGCCCCAGGAGAGTTGATCGACACGGTGGACGCAGAATTGAGCCGCCCAGGCACCGAAAACTTTACGCTCCAGTTTGATGAGCTACTGCAAGATGAGCTGGTGGCGGACCCACCAAAGCTTGCGTGATGAATCCCGGTGTTAAGATTCTGCTCGCTTCAACACCACCACCGTCGCTTCAGTCTCCTCCGAGGTTCTGAATATCTCCGGCAGCGGGTCTGGGCCGCTGGTATCGATGTAGTTCATGCGGAAGTCGTCGCCCTCGACTTCGTAAATGGCGTCCCAGCGCAGGCCGTTATCATGCTGCATGACCATGACCGCAGGTGCACGGGTTTCATCCAGAATCAGTTCCCCTACCAACAGGTTACCGGCACTGGTGTCGATACGGAACCGATCACCTTCGATCTTCATGGTCCCACCGTTCATGGCGTCCATTGGGCGCCCGCCGTGTTCACCGGCTATCACTGTCCAGGTGCCTTGCAGTGCGTTGCTTGATCCATCTGTCGCGTTCAGCGCCAACGGCACGAATAACAGAGGCAAGCTCGCCAACATCAAGATATAGCGGATAGGCCGCGTCAGCATTGCGGCCGGTTGACGTGCTGAAAAACTGTTCATGCGATCCTCACCTCGTACATTCATGGATGTTTCAAAAACCGACGGTTACACGCTTGTTAAACGAGAAATGGAACTGGTGCAATCGAAGCGCCGAGAATTCTCTCGGCATCGGCGTCTAGCCATTGTTGCAACACAGTGGCGAAGATACCGCGAAAATCCACTTCGGGTTTTAGCCCGCTGTTTCTGACCTCGGCCAGATGCGGTGCCTGGCCGTGGAGGCCTGAAGCAACCTCACCACCAGCAACAAACATCACGCCAGCGTCACCGTGTTCGGTACCGTTTCGGTTGTTTTCAGCCACCTGGCGGCCAAACTCGGAGTAGGTCATGACCAGCGTGTCGTCCCAGCTTCCTGTTTTCCGTAATTGTGCGGTGAATGCTTTCAATCCGCCGCCCAGCTCGGCGTAAAGCGATTCGTGGGCGGCCAGTTGGTGCAGGTGGGTGTCAAACGAAAACCCCGTCTCAAAGGAGCCCAAGGTGACATGGAATACTTGCGCGGTGCTTCCGGTCTCGATGAGGTTAGCCGCCCAACGCAACGCGGCGCCAAAGTCTGTGTCCGGATAGGGATAGCGGTTGCCAGAGGCTTTGCTGGCACGCGCAAATTGCGCAGCAGATGAAACGAGATGGTTTTCCACCTGGCGGATACGTTCAAGTTTAGACGCTGGACGTACTGCGTTTGTGGCAAATTCCGTGGCAGCAAGCTCGCGCAGGGTTTCTGGGTGAGCCACCATTTGGGTACGCCGCGCGTGTGATTGTAAGGCTAATCCTTGGTCGTCACCGAGGGTAAATCCCGCAACCAAGCCACTCTGTACATCTTCATCTGCCCAGCGGCCCAACCATCCGCTGTTTGGCGCTGGCCGTGTAGTGGTGCCGGTGGACCAGATTTGCGTACCGCGGCTGTGAGAGCGGGAGGCATTGGGGTAGCCGACGTTCTGGATGACCCCAGCCCAGCCCTCGTCCATCAGTTGTTTGAACTCAATCAGTGCCGGATGTAACCCTTGGTCGTTTCCGTCCAGCTTTAGGAGCGTCTGCGGTGGCAGCGCTATATTGGGTCGAGCCTGGTAGTAAACATCGTCGCGAAAGGGCACCACGGTACTCAGCGCGTCGTTCCCACCGGCAAGCCGAATCACAACCAAACGCTTCGGTGAGTCTGGCTTGAGACTAGAACGATTTGAGGCTGCACAGCCCGTGATTGCCGACAGCATTGGCACGGTCGGTAACAGTGCGGCTAGGTGCAGATAATCGCGGCGATTCATCAGCTTTGTGTCCTCTTATCTGTTACGTGTCTGTTACGCATCCATCACGAATCGGTCATCCATCCAGCACTTAGTGTATGCAACCCACACACCATCAAGCCAGCTGGTAGGCGGCTGAACTGACCACGTGTTGGACAGCGGTGATCACGCTTGCAGTATCCTGCTGCGAGTCCAGCAAGTTCTCCAATTGATCAGTCTCTAGACCTGGCGCTGGGTCAAGCCGCTCTAACACTACTTCCATCGCGATCGCGCCATTGTCTAAACCAGCAAGCTCCTCGATCCATGCCGGGATTTCCGCCACGTTCTGAGCCGACGGCTTTTCTGCAGTGCGCACACCCCAGGCGATCTGTCGGCCAAAGACTGCATCACCCAATTGATATCGCGCCGCGAGGCGACCTGCAGGCTCTAGCCATCCGATATCGGTTGGCCACCTTTGCTCGCCGCGGCTTGGGCTATCAAATAACGTTTGGCCGGACGCTTTGAGCCAATCGCTTAGACCCGATAGGTCTTCCGCCGCAAGACCGATGGCCCTATGCGCTCCCACGGCCAAATGCACGGGGCTCTTAACCAAACGCCAACGGCTGGCGTCAGACCAAAACTCATCCGCCGCGGCCATCTCCCGCAATAGCGCTTGTACGTCGCCGCGGCTTGTAAGGTAGGTGTCAGTCAGCGCTTTTCGCAAACGACCGTTAGCATCTTCTACACCGAAGTAGTCGATCAGCAGCGACGCATAATGTGTGGCACAAAGCGGATGCATTGCCAATGCGCGCACCGCGGCTGGGGCGTCAAAGCGGCCGGTAAGACCCAGAATCGTCTTTTCCCGTTGATCGAAATACTCCGGGTGGAAAGCGACATGTAAACCAGTGCGGCGATTGTTGCGCGAGCCGCGCGGATCTACGTTAACGGGCGCGGTTACCCCCGGCGGCGCCTGCAGCACCCAACCGGTTAATGCGCGCGCCAATTGCTCCGCATCGTTGTGCGAGTAGTTGCCTTCGCCCACCAACCAATAATCCAGAATCCGATTGGCTGCACGCAACGAAGGCAGCTCACGGCGACTTTCGTCATATTCGTACTGAATCATCATCGCAGGGTCAAGGACCAACGACTCTAGTAGATCCGGAATGCGGCCCAGAGCATGGCGACGCAAGCGTTCCAAATGTAACCACAGGGCTTTGCCCGCGCCAATCACTCGATAAGAACCGCCAAACGCGCCATGAAAAAACAGCGTCATGTTCTCTCGCATTGGTGCCGCGGTCTCTAGCAGTTCTTTAAGCCAAGCCTGTTCCACCTGCCGAGCTAAGCGTTTGCTTTGCGCAGACGCGCGGGCGGAGTTTTCATCCAACTCGGCAAGGCTGGTGGTCGTTAAGCGTAATGCCGGATTGACCCAGGTGTCCGGGATAAAGTCCGGCGTAGAAGGTAGCGGCGCGGCTATGTTTTGCGCCAAGAGAAGGTCCACTGCCTGGTGCACAGACTTGTTTGCAATAGCGGCCTGCAGATCAGGCGTTGCGGCGAACGCCCACCTTCGTAAGAGGTGCTTGCCTAATTCTGGAGTCAGTGCAGCGCTATCGAGCGAGTTCATTGCTGGTTTCGCAACCCAGCGGCGCGATGCGCCGCTGGGCTATACTCAAGCCGTTAGTTGCGGAAACGGTAGCGCACACCCGCATACGCCGCGCGGCCAGGGGTAGCGTAGCCAAACACTTCCTGATAATCGTCATCAAAGAGATTTTCAACCCGGGCAAACACCTCAAGTTCTTCTGTGATGTCGTAGGTGATGTTCACATTAGCCAGGGTGTAGCTATCGAGCTCAATGATCTCAAAGGCGAAACCATTGGCGGGCGAGGAATTTCGAAAGTCTCTGTCCAACTGCTCACCGTTATAGATCAACCCGCCCGCGATCCTTAGGCGGCCGTCCACAAACGCATGCACCACACTCAAGCTCGCCATGTGTTCCGGACGCCGCACTTCCTCACCGCTCGGCTCTTCAGCGTCGGTATAGGTATAGGTGGCGTTAAATGTGGTAGCTGCCGTAGGCATCCAGTTGGCGGAAATTTCCAAGCCTTCTCGGGTGCTGTCTCCATTGCCGTTGACTACCGTTCCCAGGCCGAGCGCCGGTAGGAAGGAGCCTTGAATCTCATCAGTAAGCTCTGCATCAAAATAGGTGATGTCCAACACCAGGCTACCGTCGAGGAAAGCCTGTTCAACTCCAACATCCCAGCCTTTGGATTCTTCGGGAATCAGGTCCGGGTTGCCCGCAAAAAACTCGGGAACGAAGCCAAATTGTTGGAAGAAATCGGGATTAGTGACCGCCTTACCATAGCTGGCATGAAGACGGGTACCAGATTCGAGCAAACGATATGAAACATCAACCGCATAAGTCGTGTTGTCATCAAAATCATCGTTGTTGTCGCGGCGTACATTGGCATTGATAAAAAGAGCATCATTTAAAGCAATCTGGTGCTCTAAACCGAAGCCAAATAGATCGCGATCCTGGGTAGGCACTTGGCTCGGGAAAGAAGGTGTTTTGTTGCGAAACTCCTCTGATTCCCATTGCATGAACAACGTGGAGCGCTGCTGCAGTCCATCGCCTTCCTGCCATTGCCAACTGGTATCGAATCGCACGTCATCGCGTTCCCCTTCGTTACCGAAGGAGGGGCCGGTGTCCAATTCAAACTCTGAACGTGCCACCGACACACCGGTGACGGAACGTCCGTCCGCGAGGCGGATCGTCCCCTTGGCACCCATACTCAGATCTTCGGTGTTCGAAAAAGAGCTTGTGTCCACCGCCACACCTTGCGGAGCACCGTCGGTCTCTGTGTCCTTCTCGGTGTACCTGCCGAACACTTCGAACGAGAGATTATCGCTTGGATCAAACAGCACCCGGCCGCTCAACGTGCGATTATCGTCTTCATCGTCTTCGCTGCCGGTTTCCGAGATGTTGAACTCGGAGCGTCGCTGTGCGTAGGTCAGACGGCCACGCAATGTGTCCGTCCCGCCGGAAATCGATAGTGAACCATGGCGTGTGTCGTTTTCTCCCGCCTCTAGTTCCACATCCAGCCCAAACCCTGCCTCGGGTTGGCGCGTGACGATGTTGATCACACCACCAATGGGATTCGAGCCGTACAAGCCGCTCTGCGGACCGCGCAACACTTCTATGCGTTCAATATCAGCACTCAACAGCGCAGACATGTCATATTCACCGCCCGATGTTTTTGACACATCGACGCCATCAATCAACACCAACGTGTGGTTACCTTCCGCACCGCGGATACGAATCTGGGTGAGGCCGCCGTAGCCGCCAGTACGGCTCACCGCCATGCCAGGCACAAAACGGAACAGATCGGCGCCGTATTCATAACCCAGATCATCGATCTGCTGTTCATCAAGGACCGAAATGGAACGGCCAATCTTGTACGGCTCTGTGGGTAGACGTGAACCGACCACCACCATTTCATCTTCTATTTGGTTGGCCGATTGCGACTCGTCGGCCTGTGCCGCGGGTAGGGCCAAAGAGGATGCCACCGCGCCGAACATCAGCCACGGTCGCACCTGGGCGGTCAACGCCTTGTGTGATTC
Organism: Pseudomonadales bacterium; assembly: GCA_028281005.1. GTDB lineage: Bacteria > Pseudomonadota > Gammaproteobacteria > Pseudomonadales > Azotimanducaceae > UBA4421. Next base: position 49,421 of record JANQKS010000037.1, on the reverse strand, counting down.
AGAATGCATAAAACAATACTCCTCGCATCCGCTTTTCCTCGAGCGGTGTGTTCAAGATTGAGGTGCGAATCGGTCTACGGACTTATGCGCTAAAGCCGAAGCTTGGCCACCTGCCTTCCCATGCATGCGCACAGTGGCTGGATAAGGTCGCCATCACTGCAATTACCGTTGCGAGGCCAGTATCAGATTTACACTGATTTCCCGGACATCCGCCTCTCCACTCGTTTCCCGGGTCTCCGCCCGTACACCCAACGCTTGTTTATCAACATTGCCTCTCAAACAGTTGACAGTTTGTGGCAAGCGGGTGCTTAGAAACCCAGGCATAATAGGTAACGTATTCACTTAAGGCAAACGCCCACCATTCAAGTTGTGATGAGCAAAACTGCAGTATCCCTGCTCTGCATGACCTTCGCCGCCCTACTCTGCTCCGCCGCTGCTGCGCGGGGGCAATCTGCGGACATACACATTGGTTATCTGTTTTCCGACGGGCAGATGCCTGTCACCGTGGCGTCTTACCGGCAGTTGCAGCAAGAGCAGCCGGAACTCGCCTCCCGCACACGGCTCACCATCCTGACCGAATCCACTTTTGATGAGGTGGTAGCGGAAGATCTGTTGTCCGTTGACGTGTTGGTCTACGACGTCATGAACGAGCAGATGATGGCGCGCTTCGATGCCACCCATGACGCGAATCTAATAGATCAGATTCGCCAACGCGGCGGCGTGGTGGTGGGCGTCGGTCAAGGTCTGATGCTGCCGGAACAATACAGCGAACGTGGCGTCACCTGGCATGACACCCCACGGGCGTTCTGGGCCGCTTCCGGCCTGGCCAATCACGTGGGGTTATTAAAGTTTGCGCTGCGCCAAACCGGTGTGGGTATTACGGTCCCTACCCCCGCGCCCACTTTAGCGGAAGGTTTCTACTACCCGAGTGAAGATGGCGGCCAAGTATTTCCTGATTGGGAGGCGTTTGATACTTGGCGTCAACAAACACAAAACCTGCCTGCGGACGTGCCGCGGATCGCCATTGGTTTTTACCGCGCAAACTTTTACGGCAATGAAATGGCCATCGTCGATGCCTTGGTTGCAGAGATTGAAGCACAAGGCGCCCAGGCGATTCCCTATTTTGGTTACCCAGGCCACACCGCCACCGCTAAGCTTTTGCTCGATGGGCAAGGTCAACGCCGCGCAGACGTGGTGTTGGCCTTTTTGTTTCGTTTTGCGCAACCAGATTCCTCGGCGCTGCTGCGCGAGGTGGACATACCCATCATCAACTTGGTCACGTTATACGGGCGCAGCGAAGCTGAGTGGCGGGCGTCCGACAGTGGCTTGTCCCTGTTCGAAGGTACCTTTCAAGTGGCGGCGCCGGAGCTGGCCGGGCTCATTGCACCCACCGTTGTCGGTAGCCGTGAACGCGTGCAAGATGCCGCCAGCGGTTTGTCGGTGATTTTGCAAACACCAATCCAGCCACGTGTACAGCGTGCGGTAGCGCGGGCTATAAAGCTGGCACAGCTTCGCGACAAACCCAGCCATAAAAAGAAGCTGGCGTTGTTGTTTTATAACTACCCCGCCGGTAAAGCAGCCATCGGCGCCAGTTATCTCAATGTGCCGGCTTCACTGGCTCACATTCTCAATCACCTGCAAGCGGCCGGATATGACTTGGGTGATCGTGAGGAGCCGTTTGCAGAAGAGACGTTGCTGGCAGAACTCACCCAACACGCGCTTAACATTGCCGGTTACGCGCCCGGTGAATTGGCGGATCGCCTGCAAGCAGATCACCTCGTTCGCATCCCGCTGCCTACGTACCAGGCATGGCTGGAACAGATGAATCCGCAGCTCGTGAACAAAATTAACGCGGACTGGGGCGCAGCGGCAGACACCCAACTGATGGCCGAAGGGGGCACGCCCGGTGCTCTAGTGGTGCCCGCTATCACATACGGCAATGTCACCCTGTTGCCACAACCCATTCGGGGTTGGGGTGAAGATGATGAGCAGCTTTACCACGCCGACGATCTGGCGCCCCATCATCAATACACCGCCGCCTATCTGTGGTTGCGCAACTCCCTGCAAGCCGATGCGGTTTTACACCTCGGCACCCACGGCACGCTCGAGTGGTTGGATGGCAAAGATACAGGGCTGAGTGATGCCGACGCACCTGAAGCGCTGATCGCGGACCTACCGCACATCTACCCTTACAACGTTGACGTCGTCGGTGAAGGGCTGATTGCGCGGCGGCGTGGCGCGGCTACGTTGATTGACCATATGGTGCCGCCGTTTGTGCAAGGCGGCCAATACGCGCAACTGGCTGAACTGTCGGAACGCATCAACAGCTACCACACTAACTTGGGTAAAAACCCGCAATTGGCGCGGGAGTACGGCAACGATGTCATCAAGTTGGTCAACAAACTCGGCATAGACAAAGACCTCGGCCTGGACCTGTTGCCTACCGACGGCAGCACGGTAGCGTTGCCGACCGACCACACCCATGCAGGGGGCCATAATCACCACCACCAAGACCGGCGAGACAGCACAGTAGTGCTTGACCACGACGTCATCCACACGATCCTCGATTACCTGCAAGACCTCAAAGAACAGAACATTCCTTACGGTTTGCACGCTTTTGGCCGCCTACCAACTGAGGATCAACGCGCCAGTACCGTGGCCGCCATTGTCAGCGGCGATCCGGACGCCAGCCGTGCACAACAACAAGCGCTAGCGGCGAGCATGAACCAAGCGATTGTCGACTCAGCAGAGCTGGAGCTAGAGCGGCTATTAACCGCGCTGCAAGGCGGCTACGTTCCGGGCGGAACCGGCGGCGAACCTATTCGTAACCCCGACGCTTATCCCACGGGCAAAAATTTCTTCGGCATCGACCCGGATAAAGTGCCGAGTAAAGCGGCTTGGCGGATCGGAGGGCAGCTGGCAGAGGAGTTTTTGCAAGAACACCAGCGTAAACACGGTGAATGGCCGCAAAAAGTCTCCTTTGTAATCTGGGGAGATGAGACCATGCGCCACGAGGGTATTCTCGAATCACAGATCTTTCATTTATTAGGCACGCGGCCAGTGTGGGATGCGCGCGACAAGGTGGTGGACGTGGAAGTCATCCCGCGTGATGAACTCAATCGGCCGAGAGTCGATATTGTCATCGCCAGCGCCGCCGAAGGCATGTTCTACAACGTCACCATGTTGATGGACAAAGCCGTGCAGTTGGTGAAAACGCTGGATGAACCAGACAACTTCGTGCGTAAGCACTTCCTCGCCGCCAAGGCTGAATTGATGGCGTTCGGCTATGGGGCTGAGCAGGCTGAGCTACGCGCGGCGGTGCGCATCTTTGACGAAGCACCGGGCACCTACAACCTCAACGTATCACGCATCGCTGAAGCCAGCGGCACCTGGGACAGCGACATCAGCCTGGCGCACGACTACACCAAAAAAATGGGCCACGGTTTTGGCAATGGCTTTTGGGGCGAGCCGATGGAAGACGTGTTTCGCATCGCACTGTCGGGCTCCAGCAGCGTGGTGCATTCCAGCTCCACCATGCTCTACGGCGGCTTGGACAACGACGACTTTTACATGTACATGGGTGGTCTTGCCAACGCCATTAAAAGTATTGACGGCACGCAACCGGCTATGGTGGTCACCAACACACGTAATCCAGCGCGCCCGGATATGACCGGGATCGATGAGTTTCTCGGCAGCGAGATGCGGACCCGCTACTTCAATCCTACCTGGATCGAAGGGATGCAAGGAGAAGGTTATGCCGGCGCCGGGGAGATGCGGCAGTTTGTTGAGTATCTGTGGGGGTGGGATGCCACCGCGTCCAGCACCGTGGATGATCGGATGTGGAACGATGTCTACGAAGTGTATGTGTTAGACCGGCACAACATGGACATGCAAGCCTACTTTGATGAGGCCTCCCCTCACGCTTATCAGGACATGACCATGCGCATGCTGGAAACCACCCGCAAAGGTTATTGGGAAGCACCCGCTGAGGTGCGCCAACACCTCGCCCAAGAATACCTCGACAGTGTGCAGCGTAACGGCATAGCCTGTTCGGAGATCACCTGTGGCAACCCGCGTTTACTGCAGTACTTGATGCAGCAAGCGCGCGACGCTGGTGTTACGGAAGAGATGTTGGCGCATTTCCAACAAGAAATTGAACGTCGTATGGGCGGCGCCATTGACACGCTGGCAGCCGAACAAGCAGCGTTTGCCAAACAAAATGAAGAACGCATACGGCGGCGGCAAGCCATGCTCGAAGACGGCATGACTCCCGCAGAGATCGAACAGTATGAGTTGGATATGCAACAGCTGGATGCTGCTGCGACACAGTCAATTAAAACAGAGGTGGATCAGACAGCGGCGAGCCTAGATTCTGCGCAAAGCCGTGTGCCTTGGCCTTACTTTGTTGTTGGCGCGGTTGTGGTAGCGCTGCTGATGGTGCTTGTGTTGCGCAGGCGCTCACGGCCTGCCGTCACCGCGCCGTGATGTGGCGCCTAGGATTAACCTGCCCTACTGGCTCGCGTCAGGCATCCTCAGCAAGCGGAACCCCTTGTTCCTGCATGTATTCGTGTAGCTCGGCGGCGTAGACGAACGACTCGCCAAACACTCTGTGCATATCCGCCATGACCGCGTGCAGTTCCTGCACCGCTTCTTCCCGCTGGCCGCCTTCCCATAACGCAACGCCCAGAAAACGCCGAGTTTCCATGGGATACCAATGGTCTTTGCCATGGTGTTGCTCTTGCTGCGGGATAATTTCACGGCAGATCCGAATGGCCTCTTGCCAATCTTCACGGAATACCGCCAGCATGGCCAGATTGGAGCGGTAGCGGGCCGTCATCGGATGATCCGCACCAAACACCTCAAGCTGGCGCTGCACACCCTCACCAATATATTTTTGCGCCAAATCTAGGTTGTTGGTGTTCATGTACTGGATACCTAGATTGATCTGATCGCGGATAGTCTCCGGGTGATCGGGGCCAAATATTTCCATGTGGCGTTCGAACACCTGCTGATACAGCGGCCCTGATTTATCGAATTCAAACCGCTGGGAATAGACGCCCGCCAGATTTACAGTCATGGCGATAGAGACCCGGTGCAGCTCACCCAGCACACGCTCCGCACGGGGTTTGGCTTCGCTTAACAGTGCTTCAGCCAGCTCCGGTTTACCAGCCTGGTTATACAAAATCCGACAACGCATTTTGTATAACGAAGGTGGACATGGAATCGGCACCCAAGTGCTTGGTGCTGTACGCCACGCCGGCCTCTGCCTCGGCGATGGCTTCTGTATAGCGGGCGGTGCGCGCATAGATTTGGCTCATCCCATGGTAGAGGCGGGCCACCAAATCCGCCTCGGCATCAATACCGGCGATGTCTGCGCGCAGTGCGTTGAGGATATGTTCGGCAGCCTCGTAATCGCCTTGAGTGTTGCGTAGGTTTGCCATTTGATAGCGCGCATGCAACGTGCGCGGGTGATTTGTCCCCAATGCTACCGTGCTGTCCTCGACGGCTTGCTGCCACAGGGTTTCAGCCTGATCAAGATCACCGAGGTTTTCATAAGCGAGGCCCAAAGTTGAAACCAAGGCCACCTTAGTTTCAGGGTCTTGATTGGCTGTGGCCCGAATTTGGCGCAGGCCATTATCGAGCACGTCGCCGACGGAGATTTCCGCGCCCTGAGCGTACAGGGGATTGGCCGAGCGAAACACATCCACCAACAAATCACGGGGTTGCGTCGCCACCAGCGCTTCGCGCTCGGCCAACCGGCGCGCCTCGTTGAGCGACCACAGATACCACACCGAGGTGGCCACCAACACCACACTCATCAAACTGGCTGTGCCCGCGGCGAGTTTATTGCGCTGGCTCCATTTGTGAACTCGACGCGCCACGCCCGGCCGTACTACCTGCACAGGAAACCCTTGCAGATAGCGCTGCAGGTCCGCAGACAAGGCGTTAATGTCGCGGTAGCGATGATCGGAATCGTGCGACAAGCTGTAGGCCAAGATGGCGCGTAAATCGGCGTTGAGATTGCGGGTGTCGGGTGAAAGAAGTAACGAAAGGCCAGATTGTTGGGTGATTTGCTCGATCCGGCTGCGCACATCCATGGACTCAAACGGCCAACGGTTAAGCAGCAACAAGTAGAGCAAGATGCCCACCTGGTAAACATCCGAGGCGATGGAAGAGGGTTCACCTAACAACTGTTCCGGACTGGCGTAGCGCGGTGTCATCGGTGAGTGGCCCTGGGTTTCGATGTCGGTGGATTCGATCATCTTGGCGATACCAAAATCCAACAGCTTTACCGTACCTTGGTCGGTGACCAGGACATTGGCGGGTTTTATGTCGCGATGCAGCACCAGCTCGCTGTGGGCAAAACCGAGGGCTTCACAAAGCTCATGGATCAGGCGCACTTTTTCCGCGTTGGTGCGACCGCAGCAATACTCATCAATCGGCTCACCGTCAATCAGCTCCATGATCAAAAACAGGTTGCCGCTGGTACTCACACCGGCGTCATAGAGCTGGGCAATGTTGGGATGATTCAGGTCGGCGAGGATGTTGCGTTCCTGTTCGAAACGTTTGATGTATTCCTTGTTCACACCGGAGGGTAATATTTTGACCGCCGCTTCCCGGGTGAACTGGCCGTCGGCTCTGGCGGCTCGATAGACCCTACCCATGCCTCCTTCGGCGATGAGGGAGGTCAACTGATAGCCAAGAATTTCGCTGCCGATAAATGGATCTGGGGTTTGACTAGCCTCCGCGTTGACCGTACCTAAGACCTAAGATATTGACGCCGCCACCGGTCGGGAATTGTATGTCTGGTCCGCTGTTGGCGGCATCTGCGTCGTCACCGCTGTTGGCCATGTCGGGAGTTAGTCATCTTTTCTGCAGATCCTTAAGGTAGTAGAAGACGAGTCCGTTTGCTCGTCAACCAAGCTCGCCAATCCGCGGCAGCCAATCGCATGGTTAGATGATTTGCCATACGCCACCCTCAGCCGACATCAAGCACCTGCCTCGCTATAATCAACTGTAAGTTCGACTGTCGAGGGATAAAACGTGAACTGGACGTCTATCTTGGCCGTGGCGTGTGCATTTATAGCCGGTGTTGCGGTTGCCACCTTTTGGTCAGGTGACTCCGTTGAACGCCAAGCCGTGGCGCCACCAGGAACGATGATCGCTCCGGCGACACCGACGCCACTCTCAACATCGGCAATACCCGCAATGCCGGAACACCGTAACAGCGCGAATATGCCGACATCAGACAGCTTGTCGCCTCAATACCTGGCGGATGTTTGGGCACGCCGCAGCCAGTTTGAGCGGATCCTGGGGTTGTATGACCTAATGCGTGAGATGGATGCGCCGGCACTGGTTAACCTGTTGGAAGAAGCGTCGACGTTGTCCGGCGCAGAATACATGCAAGCCACCACTATCATCATCGGACGGTTGGCGGAGCTTGATGCCGATCTGGCGCTGGACACCGCACTGGCGGATTCCACCTTGGCGCAAACGACATGGATCAGCACCATCTTTGCCACCCTGGCGCGTAGCGATGTGAGCGCCGCGCAGGCCGGCCTTGAGCGTTTGCCGCCTGGATTGAGGCGCCTGGCGGAATCGAGTATGGCCATGGCTACCAACACCCAGCCCGCGTTCGCAAATGCGGCATCCACCAGTACCCTCGCATTTGGCAGCATCTCGATCACTGCGCCTACGGGCGCCATGCTTGGCATCAATCGGGCACCCCAGGGGCTACCCGCAGATAAAAACCTACCCAGTGCATGGCAGGATGCGCTCAACATAGAAAACCGCCAACAGCGCTTATTCGCTTTGCACCAAATCGCGTCGCAATGGGCGTTGTCCGATCCGCAAGCTGCCTTGACCGCCAGCGAAGCTGTGGGTGACAGCATGATTGCGCGCAACGTGCAGCAACAGGTTGTTACGCAATGGGCGCAGACGGATCCTGAAGCGGCGTTGCGCTGGATCAGCGCACAACCCAATTCTCAACAAATGCGTCAGATGTTGGCCATGGCCGCTCAGCTTGCCTCACGTCAAAACTTCAACGAAACACAAATGTTGGTCGATGGCCTACCGGACGGCCAGCGGGAGTACGGCCAACTGGGTTTGCTGTCTGCGTGGGCACAGCAGGATCTACAAGAGGCACAGGCTTGGGTGGCTGACTTGCCACAAGGGCGCATACGTAGCCAGGCCTTGCAGAATGTAGCTTCAACATTGTTGCAACAAGATGCGCAAAAAGCTCAGGAATGGTTGTTGAGTTTGCCTCAGGCAGATGCCGCGTTGGTGTCGACCATGGCAGTGGCTATGTTGGCAAATACCAATGTCGATAACGCACTGGAATTTGTCGACGCCATCGAAGACGCCAATAACCGCGCCAACGCCGGCCAGCAGTTGGTAAGAACATTGGGGCGCAACACCCCTGAACGCGCGGGTGATTGGATAGAGCAACAACCGGCAGAGCAACGCCCCGCTCTGTATGCCGCCCTGATGAACAGCTGGGGAAGGGTTGCACCGCAAGAAGCGCTGGTTTTTGCTGAGTCGCTGTTGAACGAAACCCAGCGCGATCATGCGCTCACCGGTCTGGCACCCGCGCTGACCGGGGACAGCGCGCAACGCGCCATCGATCAGATTGAAGACGCAACGCTACAAGACCAGGCGCGGCGCAGTGTGGGGTGGAACTAAAAAATCAAATCCCACCCATACACAGATACTTAATCTCCAAATAGTCATCCATACCGTACTTGGAGCCTTCGCGGCCGCTGCCGGACTCTTTCATACCACCAAACGGCGCCATTTCATTAGAGACCAGACCTTCGTTAATGCCGACAATGCCGTATTCAAGCGCTTCCGAAACGCGCCAGATGCGGCCGACGTCGCGCGCATAAAAGTACGCAGCCAACCCAAACTCGGTGTCATTGGCCATGGCGACACCTTCTTCGTCACTTTCGAACTTAAACAGCGGCGCCACCGGGCCGAAAATTTCTTCTCTAAACACGCGCATGTCGGTGGTGGCCTGGGTTAACACCGTCGGTTCAACAAAACACTCGCCGAGTTCGCTGCCGTTGCCTCCCACCAATGCGTGGGCGCCTTGTTGTTTGGCATCCTCCACCATGGCCAACACATTTTGTGCAGCACCGGCGTCGATGAGCGGCCCAATGTTGACCCCTTCGGCAAAACCGTCCCCCATTTTTAGGTCGCGAACCGCAGCGGCAAGCTTGTCGGCAAACTCATCGTACACCCCAGCCTGCACCAGAAAGCGGTTAGAACACACGCAGGTTTGGCCCGCATTCCGATACTTCGACGCCACCGCACCCTGCACCGCGGCGTCCAGATCCGCATCGTCAAACACCAGAAAAGGGGCATTGCCGCCTAATTCCATAGAGGTGGCTTTGACAGTCTCCGCACAGGCTTTGATGAGGTCTTTACCGACCGGCGTGCTGCCGGTGAAGGTCACTTTGCGCACCAGTTCGTTGCCGGTGATCTCCGCGCCAATCTCTGCGGTTTTGCCTGCCACCACGTTGATCACGCCAGGCGGAAAACCGGCGCGGTGCGCAAGTTCAGCAATGGCAAACGCAGACAGCGGCGTGGCATTAGCGGGTTTACACACCACGGTGCAGCCGGTCGCAAGTGCGGGACCAATTTTGCGTGTGAGCATGGCGTTGGGGAAATTCCACGGTGTAATGCAGCCGACTACGCCAACGGGTTCTTTCACCACCACTATGCGGCGGTCCGGTGCAGGTCCGGGAATGGTGTCGCCATACACGCGTTTGGCTTCTTCGGCGAACCATTCCAGGTAGCTGGCACCGTAGAGGATTTCACCGCGCGCTTCGGGAAAGGGTTTACCCTGCTCCAAGGTCATGATGCGCGCCAAATCGTCCTGGTGTTCGATCATCAAGTCGTACAAGCGGCGCAGCTTCTGGCTGCGGGTTTTGGCCGTTTCCGCGCGCCACGCCGGTTGCGCCGCGTGTGCCGCGGCAATGGCGCGGCGCGTCTCCGCGGTGCCGCATCTCGCCACCTGGGCAATCACCTCACCATTGGCCGGATTACTGACCGCATTGGTGCTGGCATCATCGGCGTCAATCCATTGGCCATTCACGTAGGCTTGGGTGCGCCACAAATCCGCGTCGACTAACTGCATGACTTAGTTCCTTATCTTTGCTGTTCTCCTGAACTCCTTGGGTCGGATGCTTCTCAGGATACTTGCCGGCTGTGACCTTCCCAGTAGGGTTTGCGCAGCTCCACTTTGAGGATCTTACCGGACGGGTTGCGGGGGATCTGAGCCATCCAGTCCACCGAAGTAGGACACTTATAGCTGGCCAAATTCTTGCGGCAGTGTTCCATCACCGCCTGCTCATCCAGATTGTCATCCGTACGGGTGACGATGGCTTTCACCGTTTCCCCCCAGCGTTCGCTGGGTACACCAATCACAGCCGCATCAGCAATCTGTGGATGCTGCATTAGCACGTTTTCAATTTCGGCGGGATAAATATTTTCGCCACCACTGATGATCATGTCTTTCACACGATCGTGGATGTACAGATACCCTTCCCGCATGTAGCCGGCGTCCCCGGTGTGGAACCAGTCGTCGGTAAAACTATCTACCGTGGCTTCGTCGTTACGCCAATAACCTTTCATATTTTGCGGGCCTTGCACACAGATCTCACCGACTTCGCCTTCCGGCATTTCAGCACCGCTTTCTTTGTCGACAATTTTGATCGCGTGATTGGCGATGGGTTTGCCGCAGGAGCGCAGCAGATGGGCTTTGTCGCCACCGGGTTGGTGATCATGAGCTTCCAGCACACTGATCGCACCGGTGGTTTCGGTTAAGCCGTAAGCTTGCACAAACTCGCACTTAAACGTTTCCATGGCTTCGACCAGCACCGCTTCGGTGATGGGGGACGCGCCGTAGGTGATGCTTTTAAGCGAGGAGAAATCTGTGTCTTTGCAGCCTTCAGTAGCGAGCAAAAACTGCAACACAGCCGGTACAAAAATACTGTGGGTCACCCCTTGTTCCGGAATGAGCCTCAAGATCAGCGGTAAGTCCACATCGCGCAGTAGAATGGAACGGGCGCCGTTGTAGATACCAATTACCCCCCAACCGCTGCCTGAAATGTGAAACAACGGCATACACACCATGTTCACCGAATCCTGCTGCATGCCGATGGCCGCCAACGACTCGCCTAAGCAGTGCATGAAGTTGGCGTGGGTTAACTCCACACCCTTGGGTAAGCCGGTGGTGCCGGAGGTATACAGTTGATAACAAGTGTCTTCTGCGGATACCGGCAGCTGCGGGTCTTGCGTGGAGACGCCTGCCAGCCATTGATCATAAGTCGGGTAACCGCTATCGCCGGGGTCACCTAACACCAAAATGGTTTCAACGTTTGTCAGCTGCATCTCAGCCAGAGCGGGCAAAAACTCATCGCCAATGAGCAGCGTTTTGGCTTCACTGTGATTGAGGATGTACTCCATCTCGGGTGGGGCCAGACGCCAGTTCACCGCCACAGACACCGCGTTAATTTTTGCGCCACCAAACAAATAGGTGAAATATTCCGGGGCGTTCTTATCCAGGTAGGCAATGCGCCCGTGGGCGCCCACGCCACTGTCGAGCAGCGCGTTGGCGACGCGATTGGCTTCTTCATCCAGCTGCGCATAGGTCCAGCTGCGATCGTCGTTGGCGTACAACATGGCCACAGCGTCGCCGCGCTCGTGCGCGTGCACGCGGGTAATGTCCGCTAAGGTTTGAATCTCTGCCATTGGTTTTCTTCCCCACCAAAAAGCACAGTGTAGCTCCGCTACCCTAGGCATCAATACTCTGACAGGCACGCTGGCTGCCGCGTCGGACAGCCCAACCAACGGCTCAAGTTAGCCTAAGTTGGCATAGTGACCTCTAAACCCAGCAGCGAACGACCATATTGTTCACAGCTAATATCGAGATCAAATACCGTATGACAAGAGCCCGCGTGGACGTCGCGCAGCATGCGCTGCAACGGGTTGTCTAAGAAGTGTGCATGGGCACCGCTCGCCTCTACCACATCGCGTATCACATCACGGGATTTTCGCACCACATCACCGATGCGCACGCGCATGGCCACGCGTTCTTCATCCGGGCAGACTAACCCGCTACGGCCCCACTCTTCCGTTTCGCGCGCCAGCTGCATGAGTAAAATCTCAGTGTTGCGCGCTGCCACCGCAAGTTGCCCGAGGCGGTGTTGTGAGACTGGTTTTTCCCCTTGGGCGGTTGTGGTGCCATACACCATGCGCTCCTGCATCCGGTCGCGGAACAGGGTTACCGCACGCCGCGCGGCCCCTACCATGGGTGCGGCCGCGGTTAAACCCAACACCGCCATCATCGGCATTTTGTAGAGGTGGGAGTCTAACCATTTGGAGCCGTCGGTTTCACCGATGCGCATCTTGGTCACGCTGGTCATCATGTGTGATTCAACAAAGACATCTTCCACCGCCACGTCGTTGCTGCCGGTGCCGGCCATACCGGCAATTTGCCAAGTATCGATAATTTCTACCTGGTCCATGGGTACTAAAAACATACACAGGTCGGGTCGGTCGGAACCTTCTTGAGGGGTGAGGGCGCCGAGCAGCGCCCAATCGGCATGCATCACGCCAGTGCCCCATTCCCACCGGCCGGTGACGCGGTAACCGCCCTCCACCGGAGTCGCTACCCCTTTGGGCGCTAATGTACCCGGGGCAATGATGTAGGGCTGATTGCCAAAGATCTGCTCCTGGGCTTGTTGATTAAACAATGCCATTAGCCAATTGTGTTCAACACAGAATGTGGTGACCCAGCCGGTAGACACGCAACCTTCACCCAGCGCCATGCCAATTTTCATGAAAGTTTCCATGCCAAATTCATAACCGCCGAACCGCTTCGGCACGAAGTAGCGATATACCCCGGTGTCTTCGATGGCCTGCATGACAGCATCCACCGGCTTACGCTGACGCTCCGCTTCAGCGGCGTTATCGGCCAGCATTGGCGTCAACGCTTCAATGTTGCTTAGAAGTTCTTGTTCCTGCATGTCACAGCTCCCTTTCTTTCAAGTCTCTTGTTTTCGAATCTCTTGCCTACTTGTCTCTGGCCTGCTGGTTCAGCAAATCATCTAGTTCTTGTTGATCTCGGATTTCCGGCCCCCAATCCGCCGCCAGAATACGACGTACCGCGCTGATGTCCTGCGCCTGCAAACCCAACCGCTCGACCAGCACTTTTTCCAACGCTACCAACGTTTGCAAGGCCAAGTTCCGGTCTTCCATGGCGGCTTCTGCCATGCGGTACTGAGAGCGACGCGGATCACGCGGATCTGCGTGCTGCTCGATAAGACCCTGACGGATCAGTTCCTTGGCCATGTGATGTACGTTTTGCCGCGTTAACCCCATTTCGCGCGCAATATCGGCGGGCCGGTCCACGCCGCTGGCGATATGTACAAGGATGAGGGATTGGGTGCGGTGTACGGGTTCAAAGCCGTGGCTTGCGCGTACGTTTTGTAAACTGTTATCAAACCAATCAATGGCGCGCACTAACCCCGCCAACAGATGACGATTGATCTGGTACTGCGCGGGGGCTTCTTCTCTATTGCTTAACATTAAACTCTATCGGGATGCTGTGATAACCCTTAAACATAAGCCCACGGCGCGCAATGGGGTGTGAAGTTGATTGAAAATCCTGCAGTCTGCCGAGCAACTTCTGAAAAGCGATGCGGCCCTCCAAACGCGCAACTGCGTGGCCGGCACACAAATGCCGGCCCGCGGCAAAAGCAAAATGTTCGCTGGCGTTGGGTCGACGAATGTCCAGCTCGTCCGGCGCATCAAACACACGCGGATCACGATTGGCCGCGGCAACAGACAAGATCAGCAATCGATCCGGTGGAATGTCGGTGTCGCCGAGCTGCACCGACTGGGCGGTCTGTCTAAACAACACGTACAGGGTCGGGTCAAACCGCAAAAATTCTTCCACTGCACCAGTGGCCAGCTCAGGATCCGCTTGCAGGCGCTGCATTTGTTCAGGGTTCGCCATGAGCGCCAGCAAGCCGTTGCCGATGAGGTGCGTGGTGGTTTCGTGGCCGGCAATCAGTAAAGTGATGGCGGCCCAGACCACTTCGGTTCGGGTCAACTGGTCTTCTTGTTCGTGGCGGATGAGCAAACTGATGAGGTCGTCACCCAGTTGGCTTTCCCGCTGTGCAGCCACATGCTGCAAGTAGTCAAACAACTGTTCAGCAGAATCCGCCGCGGCCGCCAACTCTTCCGGCGTGGCGGAGATCTCCAACCCGGCCAACATGGCGGCGGTACCGCGAGAGAAGAGGTGCTGGTCAGCCACGGGAATGTCCAAGATTGCGCAGATCACCGTGATGGGCAGCGGCAGGGCAAAATCTTCAATAAAGTCGCCGCCGCCACGGGCTTGCATACCATCAATTAAGTCATCGCAGGTCTGCTCGATGAGCGCATTCAGCGCCTCCACCCGTTTAGGCGCAAACGCCCGCATGATGGCCTTGCGAAAGCGCGTGTGATCCGGCGGATTCATGCCAATCATGTTGTTGCGGCCAAAATCCCGAAACGGACCTTCCGGTTTGCGGTCGTTGGACCACTCCGTGGGGCGTCGAAAGGCGTCGTGGTCTTTTAAGGCGCGCCCCACTTCCGCGTGGCTGCAAATCAAAAAACGGCCATCCGCAAGTTCTGCCACGGGCTGTTCCCGCAGCAGGCGTCGAAAAATATCCAGCGCGTTGTCGCGGAAGGCAGCCGACGCAGGGTCCAGATCCAATTTGGTGCTCATGTGATTTCCCCTCTCACGCTAGGGGTATTGTTGGCGATAACTTTGCCCAGCGTCAAATCATTTTACACAGTGCGCCAGTTTGCATAGAATTTTCCGTGTAGACCCAAATCACCGCTTACACAAAAGCAGTCAATGTGGCGGCCGAGGGGTTTACTGGAGAATTGGAGAAACAACGGGAGAGAGAACATGCCAACACGCGCATTGCGTGGCTTCTGTGTGGTTAGCGCCTTTATGCTCATGCTCATGCTCAGCGGGCAGGCCTTCGCACAAGATAGTCCGGTACTTGAAGAAATTGTGGTCACTGCCACCAAACGCTCGGAAAACCTGCAGGACGTGCCGATTTCCGTCGGCGTGGTCACCGGGGAATTTGTCGAAAAATACGACATCGTCGATCTCGGCGACTTTCAAAGTTACGTACCCGGCTTCCAGGTGCAAAAAACGTTCGGCAGCTGGGCCGTGAGGGTACGTGGCTTAGGCTCCGCCATCACTAACCTCGCTTTCGACTCCTCAGTCCCCGTCTTCCAGGACGGCGTGTACTGCGCCCGGGGCAAATGCCTAGAGTCGGCCTTCCTTGACGTTGAGCGCATAGAAGTGGCACGCGGGCCACAGGGCGCTCTGTTCGGCAAAAGCACCATGTCCGGCGCCATTAACGTCGCCAGTGCGCAGCCGACAGAAGAGTTTGAAGGCAGCGTCAAAGCCATGTACGAAACCGAATTCGAAAGTTATGGGATCAGCGGCTACCTGTCGGGCCCGTTGAGTGACAACTTCCGTGCACGCCTGGCTTACCGCTTCGACGACACCGGTGGCTGGGTGAACAACCCCTTCGTGTCCGGCGACGAACCCGAAGAAGACCGTTACGCCGTGCGCGCCACCTTCGACTGGGATGCCACCGAAGACACCTTGGTCAATTTAAAAATCGAACGGGGCGACTCCGAAACCGAAGGCCGCAGTAATCAGTTGGTTGCACCGGGCCTGATGACCGCCATCTCCAGTGACCCGTCACCGGAGTTTCGCGACGATGATACCCGTCGTGTGAGCACCGGCGTGGGCCCGGAGGATTTCTACAACCATGAATGGGATCTGGCAACGCTCACCATTGATCATCAATTGGGTGATCACACCCTCACCGGCATCTTCAACCGCTGGGAAACGGAAACCTCATGGCGATTGGATGTGGATGGCAGCCCGGATTTCTTGCTGAACACAGACCTTGGCGACGAATACGAGCAGATGACCGCTGAGATTCGGTTGCTATCGCCGATCGGCCAGACGTTTGAGTACATCGTCGGTGCCTGGTACCAAGATTCCGAGTTGGAAACCGTGCAACACTCACCCTTCTCGGTACCCCTGGCCAACTTCTTTGGCGGCGTGATTCTCGGTGTACCTGGCTTTTTACTGCCGCCTGACTCTGCTGGGGGTGTCGGCGCCATTCGCAACATCAAGCGCGACCAGGATGCCTTCTCCGTATACGGACAGCTGACCTGGAACGTGACCGATCGCTTTCGTGTCATTGGCGACATCCGCTATACCGACGAAACCCAAGACGCGGTGGGTTCCTCGAGTTCGGCGATTTATCCCGACTTTGTGAACCCAGTGCCCGTCGATCGTACTTACCTGTTCCACATCGACAACTACCTGTTTTTCCAGGAGCGTGAAGACGACTCCTTGGACCCGGCCATTCGCGTACAGTTTGATGCCACCGACGACCTGATGGTCTACTTCGCTTGGGCCACCGGCTCCAAAGCCGGCGGGTTAAAAGCCAACGACGGCAACATCGGCACCTATACGTTAAACGCCTGCGCCGACCCGGCTTGGTGTCAGCGTTTTACCGGTATGCCGACGCTGTCGCCAGCAGAGATGGCGGCGGGTATCACCCTGCAAGACGGCAATGGCACCTTCGACTATGAAGACGAAGAAGCGGAAAGTTTTGAGATTGGCGCCAAGATGGTGTTGTGGGACGGCCGCGCCAGCTTAAACGTCGCCTTGTACACCATGCAGTTTGACAACTTGCAGACGTCTTCTTATGACGGTACGCGCTTTATCATCAACAATGCCTCCTCGGCCGAGGTCGAAGGTTTTGAAATCGAAGGCATCGTGCAAGCCACCGACAATTTGAGAGTCACCGGCGCAGTTGCCTGGGTAGACGCTACTTACGACGATTTTAATCAGGCGCAATGCCCAGTCGACCGCGACGGCAACAATTTGGATCCCTCCTGTGTGGACGGCCAAGCGGATCTGGACGGTGAAAACCTGGAGCGTGTCCCGGAATGGGAAGCCAACGTCAACCTGGATTGGCAATCACAATTGAGCGATTCGCTGAATCTGTTTGCTTCGGTGTCTATGTACTACTCCGATGAGTACTTTGTACGCCAGGACTTCTCACCGCTCGGCAAGCAGGATTCCTTCACCAAGTGGGATGCGCGTGTGTCCATCGCCGCGGCGGACGACAGCTGGGAGATAGGCGTGACCGGGCGCAATCTCACGGATGAGTATACGATTCAGCACGCCTACGAGATTCTCGGCGACGACTTTGTCACCCTGTCTCGAGGGCGAACCATCATGCTGGACGCCACTTATCGTTTTTAGTCCACCTAAATTGCCACCTTAACAGCGAAAGCACGTGCTTTCGCTTCAACACAGCCGGGCAAACGCCCGGCTTTTTTGTACCCGCAAGCTGGGTGAACGCGACGCGTGCGAACCGGTGTATGATGGACGCAACCATCGACGGGGAGATCCGATGCGCCATAGTCACCACACGCACTTGAATCTATTTGCTGCCGGTTCGGTTGCCATCCTGTTGTTGGCAGGTTGCGGCTCTGCAGAAACACCTAGCACCGCTGCACCTGAGCCAAGCGGTGCGGACCAAGCTGCACCTGCAAGCGAAGTAACCTCCAGCTTCGGCAGCTATGAAAGCCCAGACCCCGCTGTGTGGGATGGGATGCAACGAAGTTCCCGCTACATACCCGCCGCCGACGGCACCAAGCTCGCCATCGATGTCTTTTTGCCCACTCGGGAGGGTGCTACCCCGACGAAACCGGTACCCGTGGTGTTGCATTACACCCGCTACATCCGTGCTCAAGAAGGCGAAGACGGTGAACTCATCACCCGGGGCGAAAACGATCCGATTCTAAAACATCTGCTGAGTCACGGTTATGCGGTCGCTGTGGCAGATGCGCGCGGCACCGGCGCCTCCTATGGTGTACACCATGGCGCATTTTCTGTGGAAGAAACCGAAGATTCTTACGCCATCATTGAGTGGCTCGCAGCACAACCCTGGAGCAACGGCAAAGTTGGCATGGCCGGGCGTTCCTATCCCGGCATGACGCAGTATCAAGCCGCCACCCAAGCACCACCCGCCCTAAAAGCCATATTCCCGGAAATGGCCGGCCCCACTGCGTATGACTTCATCAACCGGGGCGGCGCCTATAAGCAGGACTTCGTCGAACAGTGGGGGCAAGGCACACAAGCCCAAGATTTGGGTGAAGCGGGTATGCCGGCCAAAGTGGACGAAGACCTAGAAGGTGTGATGCGCGCGGAAGCGATCGAACAACACAAACAAAACCTGTGGGCGCGGGACCTGGTGCAGCCTGGTTATGAGCTGCGCAATTTTTCGGTGGATACGCTAAACGGTGGCCATTGGTCTTGGGACAAAGTCATCGCCAGCATCGACGATGCAGATGCCATCGCAGCATCCGGAGTCGGCATTTACCACCTAATCGGCTGGTATGACATTTACACCACCCAACAAGCCTGGATGTACGCGACCTTAGAAGGGCGTGCCAATCAGAAAATGATGATCGGCCCGTGGGTCCACAGTGGTGGTTACGGCGGCATGGTGCACAAAACGGAAATGCTGCGTTGGTACGACTATTGGTTAAAAGACATCGACAACGGCGTGCTGGATGATAACCCCGTGCATTATTTTGTTATGAACGGCAACCATACACTGCCGCCGGATATTGAAGAGACCGCGCCGACGCTGGACGAAGCGGCGGCAGAAGACGGCACAAATTGGTTGAGTTCAGACGTGTGGCCGGTACCCACAGCCGCCACCCGTCTCTACTTGGATGGTGCAACCTCCGGCACCGTGGCATCCGTCAACGATGGTACTCTCACTTCCATGCCGCCCGCAGCAGCCGGTGCGGATACCTACACTGTGGATTACACCTCTCGTAAAGGTTCGTTTTCTCGTTGGATGAACGGTTACGGCACCCGCCGCAACACACCAGCCGGCGCCACCTACTTTGACGAGCGCAGCGCGGAAAACGAAAAGGCGCTCACTTATACCACCGCTGCCCTGTCCGAGGACATGACCATCGTGGGTTACCCAACCGCACATCTGGTGGTGTCGTCGGATCACACCGATGGTGATGTGATGGTCTACTTAGAAGAAATTGATACAGAAGGCCGCTCCCACTACATCACCGAGGGTGTGGTGCGCGCTTCCCATCGTAAAACCAGTGAAGCGCCGTTTAACAACTTCGGTCTGCCTTACCATCGATCTTATGCCGAAGATTTAGCGCCGTTGACGCCGGGTGAACCCACCCTGCTGGAGTTCGACATCATGGGCACCGCGATTGTCATCGATGCAGGCCACCGGCTGCGGCTGACCATCGCCGGGGCAGATGCCGCCAACTTTGCGCTCTATCCTGACCCCCAAGGCAAACAAGCTCCCACTATCCAGGTGCACCGTGGTGCTGAGCAAGGCTCCCACATCATTTTGCCCGTGGTCAGCGGTGGCGAAGCCGCCGCGGTAGCGACACGCTGAGTCAACAAACGGCATGCATGCAGAATCACCGCCCGCCTTAGCCCACCAAACCCTGGGCGAGCCATCAAACCCGGCCATCATGCTGTTGCACGGCTTTATGTCCTGCAACGGGCAATGGTTGCTAAACGTTGAGGCGTTGGCTAGGGACTATTTCCTGGTCATGGTGGAGTTGTGGGGCCATGGGGACTCACCCACACCGAGCGACCCAAGCCTCTACAGTATAGATGCCTACATCAATCAATTTGAGGCGATTCGCCACGCACAGGGCATCGAGCATTGGACGGTGACCGGCCAATCGTACGGTGCCGGCCTGGTGATTCACTATGCCCTGCAACTGCCGCAGCATATCGATAAAGTGGTGGTCACCAATTCACGCTCGGCGTTTGGACCCCTCACTAACCGACCGCGGGATCGCCGCGACGCCGCTGCAGCGCAATCACATTCCCAACAGACCGACGTGCGCAAGCTCCCCTACCACCCAATACATGCGCGGCGTTTTCCAGACCACGTGAAAGAAACGTTGGTCGAAAAGGCCGACGCGATAACACATACAGCCATCCAACTCGGTGGTGCTCTGGGCGGTGAACTAAACTGTACCCAGCGTTTGGCCGAGCTCAAAAAGCCGCTATTGCTGACCAACGGTGTGTACGAAAAGTCCTTTCAAACCGACCTGGCTGCTCTGCAAGAACGCTACCCGGACTTGCGCGTGGCGGTGCTGGAAGGGGGCCATTCGGTCAACATCGAAGCCGCCGACGGCTTTAATCAAGCGGTGTTGGCGTTTCTGGCAGAGGCGTCTCCCGCCTGACCCCGCGCTCCGGATCTCGAACCAACATACGGCGTACGTTGGGTAAACCTTCGCCTTGGTGTAAGGCGCGAATCTGCTCACCCACCAAGCCATCTTCATAGGTGGTGCGGGTGTGGAAACGGACATAGTCGGCCCAGGTGGGCAGCTCGAATCGCTCTATCCATTGTTGGGTGTTTTCCAAGTTACGCAGTAGCGTCCATTGACGGGCGCCATCCCGCCGTCGAATGCGCTGGCGCTCCGCCATGAGCTTCAGAAAGGCAGGTAAATCGGGTTCTTGAATCAAATACTCAACAGCAATGGAGATGGGGCCGCTGCGGGAGACGATGTCCAAACCCACCGGCGGCTCCTGCCAGCGCCCCAACGGATCCAAGTTGAGATCGGTGACCACCGACAACGGCCAGCGCAAACCCATCAACCAGCCAAGCGCCATCACACCCGCGGCGAGTTGAAAGGCAGTGGCGATATCATGAGTTTCAACCCAACTCCCCCACACCCAGCTGCCCAACGCCATGCCGCCAAAGGTGAACATTTGATACAGGGACAAGGCACGCCCCACTACCCAGCGCGGGGTAGACAACTGCACACTGGTGTTAAACAAAGCCAGGGCCATCACCCATGCCCAGCCGGCCAACAACACCGCCACCAGCGTCAGCCACAACCATTGGCTGATGCTCATCAGCAAGGCGCTCACGGCAAAAGCTAAGAAGGACATTTTAACTTTCTGTTCATTGTCGAAACGCTCAGACAGCCGCGCGGAAGTTAAACCACCCACCACCGCGCCCAGGCCAAAACCACCTAACAATATCCCAAACGTGAGCGAATCCCCTCGCAGCGAGTCCCGCGCCACCAGCGGCAACAACGCCAATACCACAATATTGCTGAAGCCAAACACAAATCCCCGGGCATAAATGCGCATCAGATGCGGAGACAAGGTCACATAACGCACACCAGCAACAATGGCGGAGCGCAAACGCTCACGGGTTTGCCCTGCAGATTTAGGGGGGCCTTCCCAAGACCACACGGCGGCGATCAAACCTAGGTAGCTGATGGTGTTGATGACAAAGGCGGCCACCGCACCGGCCGCGGCAACAATGGAACCGCCGATGGCGGGCGCCACGCTGCGCGTTACGTTGAAACCGACGCCGTTTAACAAAACCGCGGACGGCACCAGGTCTTTGCCGACAAAATCCCGCGCCGACGCTTGCCAAGCCGGGTTGTGGAATGCCATGCCGCTGCCAATGAGAAAGGTGAAACCCAACAGCAGCCACGCATTGATATAGCCTAAGAAAGCAGTCGCAGTCAGCGCTGCGGAGCTAACAAACATAAACGCTTGCGCATACAACATCACACGGCGGCGGTTGTAGCCGTCGGCAATGGCGCCGGACAGCAGCGAAAACGCCATGATGGGTAAGGTGGTGGAGGCTTGCACCAAAGCCACCAGGGTGTCCGATTCCGCAATCAGCGTCATCAGCCAGGCAGCACCCACTGCCTGGACCAAGCTGCCGAAGTTAGAACCGATGTTGGCTATCCACAGGGCACGAAAGATCGGTACCTGCAGGGGGGCTGAGAGTTTAGACAATCCCCGCCTCGCGTAGCGTGGCGATGTCGGACGGGCTGTAACCAAGCTCCGCCAACACAGCGTCGGTGTGTTCCCCCATCTCCGGCGCCGCCTTGGCACCTACCCGGGCTAAACCGTCCACGTTGATCGGGTCGCGGATCACCCGCTCCATGCCAAGCGCTTCCACCGCTGGCATGGCCATGTCATTCAACAGCACCTGGGGGTCTTGGGGCAGATCTTGAAACTCTGCGACCAGTGCCGCAGGCACATTCTGTTCGGCAAACAAGGCCATCCACTCGGCAGAGGATTTCTCGGCGATGACGTCGCGCATCATCTGGGTAAACTCTGCATGGTGGTCCAAGCGCTGCTCTGGTGTATTGAAACGTTCATCAATGAGCCACTCCGGATGCCCTAGCGCCAGCACCAGTCGGTCGAAGTCTTCCACCTGGCGGACCATCGAGAATTGAATCCAGCGGTTGTCTGCGGCCAGATACAGCGCCGTGGTGAGGCGTTGGCCGGGGATTTGCGAGAAGTCTGCCTCCGCCCACGCCGCTTGCGCAAAACACGAGGCCGACCACAACCCGTTGGCCAACAGAGACGTGTGCACCTTAGCCCCCTTACCGGTGCGCTCGCGGTTAAACAGCGCCGTCATGATGCTGCCGTACAAGGCCACCGCGGTAGGATGGTCACCCATGCCGGCCATGGCTTGAAACGGTTCAATACCCTTGTGCCGCATTTGGTTCATCAACCCTGAGCGGGACCAATACCCCACAAGGTCAAACCCTTCGCGGTCGCGCTCGGGACCTTCTTCGCCATAAGCGGTGATCGATGCATAAATCATGCGTTCATTCAGCGGTTGGAGATCTTCCCAGGTGAGGTGTTGCTCACGTCGAAACGCCAGCGGCTGATTGGTGATGTAGATGTCACACTCGGCCACCAAACGATGCAGAATGGATTTGCCTTGGTCAGATTTCAGATTGAGGGTGATGGAGCGTTTGTTGCGGTTGTCCAAGATCCAAGTAAAGTTCACTGCGGAATTGGGGCTTGGCGGCATCTGATAGTAGTTGCGGTAGGCATCCCCAACCTCAGGTGGCTCCACTTTTAATACTTGCGCGCCACGGTCGGCCAGCATCGCCCCGCAAGAGGGGGCTGCTATCCACGAACTGACCTCCACCACTTTGATTCCTTCCAGCAACAACTCTTGCGCCATGAACGTCCTGGCCTCCCCGCCACTTTTCGATACACTGGCGCAGTATAAGACCTAGAGAGGAGAGGCGCATGGCAGAGCAACAACGCAGCGGTCCGTTGGACGACATCATCATCATCGACTGCACCATGGCGTTTGCCGGACCGTTTGGCACCGCCCTGCTGGCAGACCTGGGCGCCAACGTGATCAAAGTCGAACCCCCCGGCGGGGACGGTTTTCGGCCGGTGCCGCCGTTTCCTCCCAACTACCATCACGCCTTCAAACCCGCCGATGACGGCGCGGATTACGGCATGGCGTTTGCCGCAGTCAACCGCAACAAACGCAGTGTGTGTTTGGACTTAAAACAAGACAGCGACAAGGAAATTTTCCTGACGTTGTGTGAGCAGGCCGACGCGGTGGTCGAAAACATGCGCGGCGGCGTCATGGACGATCTCGGATTAGGGTACGAGACCATAGCCGCGCGCAACCCGCAAATTGTCTACGGTGCGATCCGCGGTTATGGGGATGAACGCACCGGACAAAGCCCCTACGGCGAATGGCCCTGTTTAGATGTGGCGGGCCAAAGTGTGGGCGGCTTGGTGGAAGCCACCGGTGACCTCTGGCCGGTGGCGATCTCGGACATCTACCCCGGCACCTTGATGGCGCTGGGTTTGGTGTCCGCCGTGCACAAGGCCCGGCGTACGGGCAAAGGTGAGTTTTTTGACGTGGCAATGTACGACGCGGTGATGACGCTGCTGCGCTCACACATCTCTTCTTTCAGCCTCACCCAACAAGAACCCAAACCCGGACGGCGGGTGCTGGTGCCGTTCAGCTTGTTCCCCGCCAAAGACGGCCGCGTGGCGATTGCAGCGCCGGTGGAGCGACATTGGCAGTATCTATGTGAAGCCATGCAACGCGAAGATTTGATCACCGACGACCGCACCAGCAGCAACGCCAAACGCGCGGCCAACCAGGATTTTACCGAAGCCGAGGTGGCTAACTGGACCTCAACCAAAACCAAGCAGGAGATTGTCGACCTGCTCGGCGGCAAAGTGCCGGTGGGACCGGCCAATACCATGGCGGAGGTGTTCGACGATCCCCATGTCGCCGCTCGCGCCATGCTGGAGGAGTTTCAAATCCCCGGCAACGACAACCCTGCAGCCACCCTGGCGGCCAACCCGATTAAATATCAAACCACTCCTACCGGTTTATATCAACGGCCGCCGTTGCTCGGCGAACATACCGATGAGGTGCTGGCTGAGTTCAACGCAAAACGTAGCTAGCTGCCGATCAACGCCACCGGCTGCAGCTGAAACTCCTGCATAAACGGCTTAATTTGATCCACTCGGCCGGTGATTTCTTGAGGATTGGCGCAGCACATGTAATGCACCGCTTCGGCGATGGCTTCTACCGGTGATTGCATGTCTTTGGTCGCATCGGTGATGAGGTTGTGGTGTACCGCCCCGGGTGTGGCCACCAAACCCGGCGCAATGGAGTTCACGGCGATGTTGTTGTCATACACTTCCGCCGCGAGACCGGTGCTAAATCGTTCCATGGCAGCTTTGCACATGCCGTACACCGTGCCGCCGCGGGCCGGCAGATAAGGCTTCTGAGGGTGTAAGGCGGCACCCGATGAGATATAGATGATATTGCCGCAGCGCGCCTCGATCATGTCCGGCAGAAACGCTTGGGCAAGTTCCATGGCCGCGATCACCTGCACTTCGAGCATCAAGCGCATGCGCCGGTCGGGGAAATCTTTGATCGGGAAATAAAAGGTGACCGCCCCGTTGTTCACCAGAATGTCGATGGACTCGACCAATTCACGCGTTTGCGCCACCAAGCGCACGCGATCGTCAGCCTGAGTGAGGTCGCAGGCGACCGCGTGGGCTGTACCCCCCGCGCCGTTAATGATGTTAACCGTGTCCATGATGGTGCCGGGTAAAGGGTTGGATCCCTCCTCCACCGTACGCGCTGTGGCCACCACGGTTGCCCCGGCCATGGCCAGGCGATACGCGATGGCGGTGCCGATGCCGCGGCTGGCGCCGGTCACCAACGCCCGACGGCCGGCAAGCGGACCGTTTTGATCAATCTGTGCAGACATGTTGCTCTCCCCTGTTTTTCGTAAATGTTTCAGTTTGCGTGTTCGTCTTGCGCCTTGCAGTATTGGCCAATTGCACAGCAGGCTCAACGCATGCGACCGACCCTTCGGACCCTACTCAGCTTTACGTTTACCGCGCTTACGACCCT
The DNA here is from genome assembly GCA_028281005.1 of Pseudomonadales bacterium. Classification (GTDB taxonomy): domain Bacteria; phylum Pseudomonadota; class Gammaproteobacteria; order Pseudomonadales; family Azotimanducaceae; genus UBA4421. The sequence goes on along the minus strand of JANQKS010000037.1, from coordinate 24,081 downwards.
AGGTGGACCTACCATGGCGGAATTTGATGTCACACGTTTACCCAACAACCCGCTGCTCCAGGTGAGCAACGACCCGGATCTGGCAGAGAACATCAACGGTCCTTCGCTGATCAAAGTGCCGGACTGGGTGGAAGCCCCGCTAGGCCGTTACTACCTGTATTTTGCCCATCACCAAGGTAAGTACATCCGCATGGCTTTCTCTGACGAGCCTACCGGGCCGTTCACAGTTCACCCCGGCGGTGTCTTGCCCCTGGCTGATTCCGGCTTTCCCCTGGACCCGCCGGACCCGGCGGACTTGCCGGCGGAGTTTCGCCAGACTGTGGAAGCCGGCAAACCCATCCCCTTTTATACCCACATCGCCTCGCCGGATGTTCATGTGGTGGCGGAGCAACAGCAGATACGCATGTACTACCACGGCTTGGAGTCAGACGGCCGTCAATACACCCGGGTGGCGGTGTCCAGCGATGGGCTCCACTTCACCGCGCAAGAAGAGATTTTAGGATTGGCTTACTTCCGCGCATTTCAATTTGACAACCTGTGGTACGCGCTCGCCATGCCCGGGGTGTTTTACCGCTCCGCCGATGGACTCACCCATTTTGAGCGAGGGCCACGGTTGTTTGATAATCAGATGCGCCACTCCGCGCTGCTGCGGCAAGACAAGACCCTACACGTGTTTTACACACGCGCCGGCGATGCACCGGAATCGGTACTCCACAGCAGCATCGATTTAGGCGGCGACTGGAAGGCTTGGCAGGAAACGCCCGCTACGCAAATCATGCAAGCCGAAACCGAGTGGGAAGGTGGGCATTTACCGGTCGAGCCGTCTGCCCGCGGTGCAATTAAACAAAAAGTGAACCAGCTGCGTGACCCGGCCATCTACCAGGAGCAAGGCAGAACCTACTTGTATTACGCCATCGCCGGAGAGAGTGGCATCGCCGTGGCGCTACTGACGCCCCGGCAGGAACAGTGACGCCAGCGCTGCCACCGCCAACAACCCAGCCGAAAACCACAGACAACCCGGTAAGCCGTACACTTGATAAGCCCAGCCGGACAATACGGTACCCGCAAGACGTCCAGCGGCATTGGCCATGTAGTAAAAACCCACGTTCATGGAGACGTTTTCAGCTTCGGAGTAGGCCAGGATGAGGTAGGAGTGCACCGCGGAATTCAGCGCAAACACCACGCCAAACACAATCAAGCCAACCACCACAACCGTCGTTGCATCCCAACCTTGCTGCAAGGCAGCGGCAATTCCCGCTGGCACCGCGATCAGCACCGCAACCCACAGCAGCGCCGTACGTCCGGATGGCGCGCGACCGCGCCCCAACAAACGCGGCGCCCCGGCCTGCACCGCACCATAACCAATGATCCACAGCGCCAAGTAGCCGCCCACCTGGCTGTAAGACCAACCCAACACGGAGTACAGATACACCGGTAAACCCACCACAAACCAAACGTCCCGCGAGGCAAACAAAAACAGGCGTGCCGCAGCCAGCCAGTTGATGGCCGCCACCGTGGAAAAAATTTCGGTGAACTTAGGCTTGGCACTCATCTTGCCGACCCCAGAGGGTAAGCTCACCATGGTGGCGATCAGAACCACGGCTAACACACCGGCCAACACAAACAGAGCACCGCGGAATTCCAACCAGGCCAACAGCGCAGCACCTATAAAATAACCCGCCCCTTTGAGCGCGTTTTTCGAGCCGGTCAACACCGCCACCCACTTAAACAAGGTGGAAGCTTCCCCTTCATCGACCAACAGTTTGACACTGGCTTTGGCCGACATTTTGTTTAAGTCTTTAGCGATACCGGACAGGGCTTGGGCCGCCATGACATAGGCCACGGACAGCCATGCATCCGGCACCGTCAGCATGGTGAGTGCCACCACTTGCAAGGCCATACCTATGTGCATGGTGGCATTTAAGCCGATGCGTGCACCCAGCCAACCACCCACCAGGTTGGTGACGATGCCAAAAAATTCATAAAACAAAAACAGCATGGCCACTTCAAAGGGTGAATACCCCAAGGAGTGGAAATACAACACCACCAACATGCGGATCGCGCCATCGGTGATGGTGAACGCCCAATACCCACCGGTGACGATGAGGTAGTTGCGCATGCCGCTGTCCATGTCAGCTACAGATGATCAGCCAACATAGCGGCGATGTCCGCCATGCGGCAGACATAACCCCATTCGTTGTCATACCAGGCATACAGTTTGACCTGGGTTTCGTTCACCACCATGGTGGACGGGCCGTCGATGATGCTGGAACGTGGGTCGTTCAAATAATCCATAGACACCAACGGTCGCTCTTCGTAGCCCAAGATGCCTTGCAGTTCCCCTGCCGCGGCTTCGGCAAACAGTTCGTTGATCTCCTTTTCGCTCACGGGGCGCTCGGCTTCGAACACAAAATCGGTGAGGGAGGCGTTCAACAATGGCACACGTACCGCATGACCGTTGAGTTTGCCGGTGAGCTCGGGAAATATTTTGGTGATGGCCCGGGCAGAGCCGGTGGAAGTGGGGATGAGGTTTAACCCTGCTGCGCGCGCTCGGCGTAAGTCTTTGTGGCCTTTGTCTACCAGAGTTTGGGTGTTGGTAATGTCGTGAATGGTGGTCATGGAGCCATGGCGAATGCCAATTTTTTCATGCATCACCTTCACCACCGGCGCCAAGCAGTTGGTGGTGCAAGAGGCGGCGGTGACAATGTGATCAGCGGCGGGATCGTAGTCTGCATGATTCACCCCATAAACCATGTTCAGCACCCCTTCTGTGGGGGCGGCCACCAGCACTTTTTTGACACCTTGCTCTAAATACTGCTGCAGCAAATCCGGCTGTTTGTGGTGTGTGCCGGTGGCTTCGATGACAATGTCGCAGCCCGACCAATCCACTGCGGACAGGTCCGCGGCGCTGGAATAACTGACGCTCTGATCTCCCAGCTGCATAACGTCGCCGTCACTGCCGCACTCTATAGGCCAGGTGCCATGCACGGAATCAAACTGCAACAGGTGGGCAGACGCGGCGGCGTCACAGCTGATTTCGTTGACGTGTTTAAACTGCAGGCCGGGCCGATCCCAAGCCGCGCGCACAAACAGGCGCCCCATACGCCCAAACCCGTTGATGCCGATGGCAACACTCATGTCTCGCTCCGCAATTAGCAGCCGCCTAGTGTGGACGGCTTAGATGACACCAGTCTGACACAGTGTCACGCGATCGTGATCTATGCCGGTGCGTGAAGGTGTGACGGCGCGAGTGTGCGAGTGCGCGAGTTAGTTAGAAGTGGCTAAAAGCTCGGCGACGATGCGCAAGGCCTGAGGGGCAAAACCCAAACCCACGTGAGAGCTGAATACCTCAACATGTTCGACGTGAGGGCTGTGTTGGTCAACGCAGGCGCGCCATGCCACCACACCATCTGCTTTTGAGTAAATGGCGGTCACCGGCACCTTTAGCGGCGTGGCATAACGTTCCGCCACGGCACGTTCAATGTCGTCCAGGGCGCCGGGCTGTCGATTGAAGATACCCGCGACGGCGGTATATTTTGGGCCGCCTACCACGGGGCTACCCAGTGTCACCACACATTTCACCAGATCCGGGTAATCGCGTGCGACTTCTCTAGGGTGCCTTAAGAATAAGTCTCAAAAGCTCAGAGGCACTGGCGTGTGGGCTGGCAAGGCGGCGCTCGCAGGAAATGTAGGTACCTTTTCAAGAGCGCCAACGCGGTCCAGCGTACGCGCCAACGCCGGCAGCTGCGGCAAAGACAGTGAAAATTGCAGCGGCGTCAGCCACTCGTTGACAATGGCGCTGCTGGGCGGCGCTGAAAGTGTTTTGTTCATGGCCCCATGTTAGCCATGGGTCGTCAACACAATGTGAATGCGCACGGCCGGCACAGACCAGCCGAGAGTACTACTTTTTAGTCGTCGTCCAGCTTTGGCAACGCGGCGCGAATGTCTGCCGCCGAAGATTGAATGGTGCCGGATTCCAGTTCTTGCAACATCACATGGATGATGCCTTCCAAACGAGCCACATGCCCTTCCAGTGTTTCCAATCGAATCGCTACGTCTTGCTCCAAGGTTCTCTCCTTTTCTCGTATCTACGAAGGTTCACGTTTAGTCCTGGCGGCTACCCTGATCGCGCGCGTATTGCGCGGTACCAAACAGCTGCGAGCGGTGTTCGTCGTTAAATCCTTGCATACCGCCTTCAACAATCTCGGGCCGAACTTGGTCTCGCGCCACATCCAAACCGCGTTGCACCGCCGGCCGTTGTTTGAGCCGCTCAACCCAGCCTTGGAGATGTTCTATGTTTTCCTGTGTTTCCACCGCACCCTCCACCCACGGCAGGATGCTGATATCAGCAATGCTGTAGCTGTCGCCTGCAAACCATTCGTGTGTCGCCAGATGTTCATCCATGACTTCAAGCAGACGCCGCATCTCGGCGCCATAACGTTGAATGGCGTATGGGTGTTTGTCTTTGGCGTAGAAGAAAAAGTGGGCAAATTGCCCAATCATGGGGCCAACGCCGGCCATCTGAAACATCAACCATTGATGCACCAAATGCCGTGCCTCACCAGAGGAGGGTAACAAGCGGCCGGTTTTTTCTGCCAGGTACCACAAGATGGCGCCGGATTCCCACAATACAAATTCTCGGCCTTCTGGTCCCTGCGGGTCGATGATGACCGGGAATTTGTTGTTGGGGTTGAGCGCCCGAAACTCGGGTTTGTGCTGATCACCTTCCAGGATATCCACATAACGCGCTTCATAAGGAAGCGCTAACTCTTCCAAAGCGATGGATATTTTGCGCCCGTTAGGTGTGGGGCCGGTGTATAAGACGATATTAGCGGACATGAGGTCTCTCTCTTTGCATTGATAAAGCGATTAAATAAAACGATGCCAACTATCCACCACCTATGCGCCGCCGCTCAGAAACGACGCCAGCAACAAACCGGCAGTAAGCGGCACCGTAGCAGCAACAAATATGATGAAGGAAAACGACAACACCTGACTGGCTCGCAGCCCAGTCATGATGAGCAGCGGTATCAGCACAAACGGATGGATAATGTTGGTCCACTGATCACCATACGCGACACCCATCACGATGAGCGCGGGATCCGTGCCCAAGGTCTGTGCCGCCTCTAAGAAAGCCGGACCCTGCACCGCCCACTGGGCGCCTCCCGAAGGAATAAACAAGTTAATAAACCCACCGGAAAAAAACGCAATTAGCGGCAGCGTTTCCTTGGTGCCAACGGTGGCAAAAAAATCCGCAATTTGCGAGATCAAGCCGGTGTTCAACATAATGCCCATGATCCCCGCATACAATGGGTATTGCAGCAGTGTGGGAATAACTGCACGCCCGCAAGCCGCTGCAGCAATCTCGGCACTGGGCCGAGATGCCCCAAGGCATAGGCAAACATGATGGTCAGACAGACTTGGGTGATGAAGCTCAACAACGACGACAAGCCATCACCCCAAGCCACCACAATCTCCATGGGGCTTGCCTGTGTTGCGCCAAAGGTGAGCACCATCGCCACCAGGGTCATCAGCACCCCAAAAGCAAAAGGCTCAGGCATGTAGCGGTCAAATAATCGGATAACAACGTTGATGGTGCGCTGCACGGCTTTCTCTACACGGGTATGAGCGCAATATGGTACCCAACATCTCGCGGCATCATCGCCACCCATCACGACCAGGGCAGATAGGCAGATACAACAGGGCGGTGACTACAACCCAAGCGCGCCGTATACTGCTTGGGTGCAGCCTATGCACAACCGAGGAGGTGAACGGGAAATCGGTGTAAATCCGATACTGGCCTCGCAACGGTAATCGAGTGACGGCAGCCTCTATGCCACTGCCCAACTAAAGGGCGGGAAGGCGGCAGCCGTCAATACTCGTCAGTCCGGAGACCGGCCCCTCGGCTAACTTCCCCGTCCGAGGATCGGCGGCCAACGGAGTTCTCTAATGAACCAATCTTCTGCGTTGCAGACCGGCCTGGTCCTGGTCGGCATTACTGTATTGGGTGTGGTCACCCACCTCCTTCCCCATGACATGGGATTCACCACCGTTGGTGCGGTCGGCATGCTGGCTGCGGCATACCTGCCGCGCGCGCTGATGCCGGTGCCCGTGCTGATCACCGTTATCGCCGCGGACTTAATGATTGGCGCTTATGGCTTCTGGGCCATGGCCTTTGTTTACCTAGGGCACGCGAGTGCGGCTTTGGCTGTTGGGCCCGTGTTGCGGCGTATCAGACCAAGTATGGTATTCGCAGCTGCGCTAGTGAACGCAGTGGTGTTTTATCTGATCAGCAACATCACCCCCATGGTCATGGGTTTTTACCCGCCGACGCTGGAAGGTTGGTGGCTGTGTTACGCCAACGGTATTCCTTTCCTACTGCGCGGGATCGCCGCGAATTTAGCTTTTGGTAGCTTGTTTTTTGGCTTGATTTGGCTGGTGAGGTACATCCGTGCGCATCGTCTCGCTGCTGCCCAGCGCCACTGACATTATTACAGCGCTGGGTGCGGCCGGCGATCTGGTCGGGGTGAGCCACAGCTGCGGCGTTGCGTCGTTGCCCGCCCTCACCAGCACATGGATAGACACCCAGGCGAAGAGCGCCGAGATCGACCGCCAGGTCCGTTCGGCCACGGCGCCGATATACCGTCTCGACGTAGACACCCTGGCGTCGTTGAAACCGGATGTTGTGGTGAGTCAATCGCTGTGCGACGTGTGCGCCGTCCCCGCCGGCGATGTGATGCAGGCCGTATCTACTTTACCGAGCCGCCCGCTGTTGATTGATCTTGCTCCGCAGCGGTTGGCCGATGTGCCGGCGTGCTTCAGCCAAGTGGCTGACGCCATCGGCAGAGCGAGCGAGGCACAGATGCTCCAGCGGCGTTGGCAAGACACTTTCGCAGCTTATCGTCATCGTTATGACGGCAAAAACTTACGCGTGGCTTTCCTCGATTGGCTCGACCCGCCTTTTGCGGCGGGACACTGGGTACCAGACTTACTCGAATGGGTGGGGGTAGACAGTGCGCTGGCCAAACCTGGCGAAGCTTCGTACACCACTACGTGGGAGGCTGTCCTAGCTACCAATGCCGACCTCGTCGTCGCCGCTTGTTGCGGGATGTCCACGGCAGCGGCGGAACGCGAGCGGTTGCCTTTGGACAATGTGTACATCGTGGATGGGCATCAACAGTTCAGCCGCCCAAGCCCCAGCCTGATGCAAAGCGTGGTGACTTTGAGCGATCTTCTCGACCAACACTGTGCCAGCGAACGTCTAACCAATGTCTGAAGACTCCGCCTGGCACAGACACGATGCCGCCTGCGCGGCCGGAGAAGCCACTTATACCGATCCCCATAGTGGTTACCGCGTGTTCACCCGGGTGGGTTTACTGGCACGCGGCACATGCTGTGGGGCCGGATGCCGCCATTGCCCGTATGCCCACGAACAGGTACCGATGGGACAAAGGGGGCAGACCATCCAGCAGCCTGCATGGCTATCCGATAGCCGGCCCAGCGACTCTACACCAACGGCAGCGGTGTTCTGGAGCGGCGGCAAAGACAGCTTTCTGGCTTTGCGCCGCATGCGCAACGAACAGACCCATGACGTGGTCTTACTCACCACGTTCGATGCTCAATCGAAAATCATTGCCCACCAAAATCTACACATTGATGTAGTGGTGGCTCAGGCGGAGCAACTCGCAACACCGCTCATCGGCATCCCCCTACACGCACACCACGATTATCTGACACAACTGGTGCCCGCCTTTGCGATGATCGAGCGCTGCCAAGTTTTGGTGTTTGGCGATCTGCATTTGCAACACATCCGTAGTTGGCGCGAGGAGACGTTTTCGCAGGACCCGCGCACAGCCCACTATGAGCTGCGCTTTCCCTTGTGGGGAGAAGCTTACGATGTGCTTATACAGGAGCTTGCAACGGCGGGCGTCGCATGTCGTATCTGCGCCATCGAACACAAAGCGTTGGCAGCTATGCCAGACATCAACCTTGGTACCCGCTTTGATCGGGCGCTTGTTGCGCGCCTACCTGACGGCGTGGACGCGTTTGGAGAAAACGGTGAGTTTCATACCGAGGTGGAGTTTAGAGCTGCCCCACCATCAAACGAAACATAGTTTTTCCCTATTATTTCAATAAAAACATTCGATTTTATAAATCGGTCAGAGGACCCTAAAGTAGCTCCTGTAATCCAAACAGGAGATTGTTATGCAAGCCATCAACATTGGCATCGAGCCTGAACAACGCATCGAAATCGCGGAAGGGCTGAAACATCTCTTAGCCGACAGTTACACGCTGTATCTGCAAACCCATAACTTTCATTGGAATGTCACAGGCCCACAGTTTCGCGAACTGCACCTGTTGTTTGAAGAGCACTACACGGAATTGGCGGTGGCCGTGGATGACATCGCAGAGCGCATCCGCACGTTAGGTGTGGTTGCCCCCGGCACCTACAAGCAGTTTGCACAGCTGTCCAGCATCGCAGAAGTTGAGACGGTGCCCTCGGCTCAGGAGATGATCGAAATCCTCACCGCAGGCCACGAACAAGTAGTGCGGACCTGCCGTTCAGTGCTTCAGCAAGCCCAGGCCGGCGATGATGAATCTTCCGCCGCGTTGATTTCGGACCGCATGCGCATCCACGAAAAGACCGCTTGGATGTTACGTTCTTTGCTGCAGGCCGCCTAAACGGCCTGGTGGAGTTGTTTACCCTGGCTGGGAGAGCGTGTTTAGCTCAGCCAGAGAAGCGGCTTCGCTGCGGGTGTAGTAGCAGCCATCCCGCACGAAGCCGGCTTCAATACTTGCCTTCAACGCCACTACCTTTCCTGCGGGATCTGTCTGCAGCGCCCACTCTACAGGCAGATGACTGATTAAATGCATGGCTGCGGGCTGGCCATTTGGCAAACGCGCCAATTCAACCCTGCCGTCTTCGCGGTTGATAAAGGCGGGGAGGAAGTGCTGCCGGACCGCTTCACGACTCTCACCGCAGGTACCGCGGTAACGATCGGAGGCCGCTTGCACAGCCATCTGGTTGTTGAGGTGTTTCATGACAGAATCCCACACTTCGTTAGCTTTCATGAAACGCCAGCGCGTGTGAACGCTAGATGAACGCTGTCGGCCCAGGCAGGGCATACATATTGGTCAAAATTCCGCATTTCCCGTACAGAGATTCCTTTGATCGCATCAGTTTTTCGGCATACATTTGCAGTACGTTCGTCGTATTTGCCGAAGGCGAAAATATGCCCCCACCCACTAAGCGAACGACTTCGCTGACTAGACAAAAGTGGCTCGAAGAAAACAAAGCGCAATTTATTGCCCATGCGAGGTGGCATACGAGACACAGGCACCCGCTGGCAGACATCTTGGTAGAGCCAGGCAAGTCCACTTGGCAAAATCGAAGCAACTAAAGCAATCGACACAGCGGATATTGGCTGAATCTGCCAGCAGCAACTCTACAGCCTGGTCGATGACATCGGCTTTAACGCCGATGACTTCCGGCGACACTATGGCCAGACCATCCAGCTGCAGCTGCAGCTGCAGCACGTAGGGTTCTAACTCTAGCTTCTTGATGGCCGGGCGTAGGTTGCGAACCTGATGGGATTGGATCGTCATGGCTATGTTCCTTCAAAAACACCGTGTTGCGCGTCGGTCGTCACCATATATCATTTATATAAATTTTTATACTATTTTTTATATATCGATTTTTCATACAATTAGAGGACACACTCAGCGGATAAGTGATGAACGCCAGTACTCGACGAGATCGGAAAGCGGCTTCGCGGAACAGTTTGCTCACCAATGCTCTGGAGCTGTTCAGCAGAGACGGTTATGAAGCCACGACCCAAACGGCCATCGCCGAGCGCGCGGGCCTACATCTACAGACACTCATCCGCCACTTTCCCACCAAGGCCGACTTGGTCGCGGGAATTTGGCAGGAAAGCGTCGAGCAATTTGAGGCATTCTTCTTAGAGCGGGACAGCGACGCCATCAGCGCCTGGCGAGCCTGGGTGGCGTTAAACGCCAAGCAAATTGTTCAACAAGAAAAGATCACCGCCACCGTGCAGTCACTGCCAATTCTCACCGCGGAGGCACAGGATGCGTTGACGCGTTATCGAGAGATCATCGCGGAAGGTATTGCTGAGGATATGCAGGTGGACGCCAACACCGATCTCCGCCCGATGTTGATCGCTTGTATGCTGTTTGGCGCCAACGTTCATGTCGCAGAATCCTGGCGCAAAAAGCGTTTCAACGAAGACGCCTACGTCGCGTCTCTGCTAGAGGTGGTCGACACCGCACAAGACATGTTGAGCCATCTATTCAAACCGAACTAATCACCTGCTGTCACCCGAAAAACTCTAATAACCGGCATTTCAATGGGTGGCTACGGCACGCTGAAGATTGCTTTTAGAAACCCGGATCGCTTTCTAGCCATCACACCCATGGAAACTGCCATTGAGCCCGCGCTGACGCGTTTACCCTACAACACTAGTGCTCAAACCACTTGAAAACTTAGGATCAGCGGGTTCGTGGGGCAACGCCGTCGACGAAGACGCCTGGTTAGCGGACAACCCCGCTACCGTCGCGGATCGCAATGCAGACGCGATGCGCACCGACTTACATCTGCTGTGCCGATGGGCCTGGCGAGCAGTTACCGACCCGCGCATTGTAGACCCGGTCGCCAGCTTGCTTGGCCCGAATGTGTTGCTTTAGTCGATGAACTGGTTTGTTAAAGAACCGGGGGACGATGGCTTCGTCAGACTGCATCAAGACGCTAACTACTGAGGACTTGAACCACATGAGGTACTGACCGCATGGGTGGCGCTTTCAGACGCGGGGCCGTCATCACTTTAGGCGTTCACCCGTTCCATCCGACACTTCGAGTCCGCCAGGCTTGACTCTGGGCGCAATTTAGCTAAATTAAAACGGTCGTTTGAATGAATTATAGGGCAATATGGCAGCTGCCACCTCCAGCAACGAAAAATCCAGTACCGGCGAGAAAACACGGAACAAAATTCTCGACGCCGCGGAAACGCTGATTATTGAACATGGGTTTGCCGCCACCTCTCTGCGCGCCATCGCCAACGAGGCGGGTGTGAATCTGGCCGCTACTCACTATCACTTCGGTTCTAAGCAGGGATTGTTGGCCGCGGCGTTCCATCGGCGCATGGCTCCGGTGGGCAGCGCGCGCTTGTCAGCACTTGATGAGGCAAAACGGACAGCCGCAGCAAGTGGCGCGACGCCCACTGTTCGCGAAGTGTTGGAAGCATTCTTCTCCCCCTTCCACGACGCCTTGCACGGCGAACTCATCCGCATATTGCCGGGCTTGGTGGCAAGGATGTATGCAGAACCGCCCTCTCTCACCAAACCCATCATGGAAGGTGAGTTTGCCGAAGTGATGAGTCGCTTTATTGCGGCTTTACACGAAGCCCGCCCAGATATACCCATCGAGGAGTTGCGCTGGCGCTTCCACTTTATGTTGGGCGCCATGGTGCAACTGCTGCAGTTTCATGCCCCGCTAGGCATGCCTTCGGATGAAGATGCACTGCAAGACGGTTTGACCCGCTTAGTGGATTTTGTAGTGGCCGGTATCGAACAGCAAGGAGCAAGTTTATGAGGCGTGTCATTCTCCCGATCGCCATTTTGGCCGTCGGCTTTTTAATCGCTGGCGCGATCATCGCCACTGGCCCACAGTTACAACAGCAGCCCCAGCCAGACAATTCACCTCTGGTGAGGACTTGGATCGCAACGCCGCAAACCGTGCAGATCACCACGCGCACTCACGGCACCGTGCTGCCTCGAACCGAATCGGACCTGATTCCGGAAGTCTCAGGGCGCGTCATCGAGATGTCTGACGCCATGGTGTCCGGCGGATTCTTTCAGGCGGGGGACATCCTTTTCCAGATCGACAGGCTGGACTACGAAGTGGCACTTGAGCAAGCCAAGGCGGCCCTGGCGTCAGCCACCAGCGAGTTGTCCATTGCCCGGCGCGGTCACGCTCGCCAACAAGATCTCGCACGCCGCCAATCCACCAGCGAGTCCCTCAAAGACGATGCGTTGAATCGATTGCGGATCGCCGAAGCGTCTCTACGCGAGGCACGTGCACGTCTGCAGCGCGCGGAACGCGACCTGGATCGAACCACCGTGCGCGCGCCGTATGACGGGCGCGTACGATCCGAACGCGTAGACGTGGGTCAATTTGTTAACCGCGGCACATCCGTAGCACAGCTATACGCCACCGACTACGCTGAAGTCCGCCTACCCGTGCATGATGAAGAGCTTAAGTTTCTGGATTTGCAGCTCAACGGCTTAAATCTGGGCTCTGGAAGACCGCCTGAGGTGATCCTAACCGCTGAGTTTGCGGGTGGCACACATACCTGGCAGGGCAACATCGTACGTACCGAAGGCGAGATCGACCCACAAACCCGGATGATCACGCTGGTTGCGCGGGTAGACGCACCTTACGAAACAGAAGCTGACCAGCCACCGCTGGCCGTGGGGTTGTTTGTTGGCGCAGAAATCTTAGGGCAGCAAGTCCATGACATCTTTGTTGTTCCCCGGGCGGCGATACAAGCCAACGACCAGGTTTATGTCATCAATGAAGGTTTAACCATCGAGTTTCGCGACGTCAACATTCTCCGGGAAGTAGAAGAAGACGTGTACGTCACCGCCGGCTTTGTGGCCGGCGAATTGATTTCGTTGTCGACCATCAACAACGCGGTGGAAGGTATGAAGGTGCGGCCCGTCTCCCAGTCTTTAGTCGATGGCACGCAAACCCCTGAGGACGATCAAACGTGAAACCGATCATCGCATGGTTTGGAAACAACCACGTCGCCGCCAATCTGCTGATGGGGCTGATCATCCTGGCGGGTGTTGTCAGTCTGCCACAGATGCCCATGAAGTCGTTCCCGGACATCGAGATCCCACAGATCAATATTTCCGTGCCTTATTTGGGCGCTGCGCCGGAGGAAGTAGAAGAAGGTGTCTGTGTTCGTATCGAAGAAGAATTGGAGGGGATAGAAGGCGTCAAAGAAATCCGCTCCAACGCCAATGAAGGCTTGTGCACCGTCCAAGTAGAACTGTTCGAAGACGCAGATGAGAGCCGCGCCTTGGACGATGTCAAAAATCGCGTCGACGCCATCGATACTTTTCCCGAGGAAACCGAAAAACCCATCGTCAATCTGGTGACGCCAATCAGGAGCGTATTGGACATCGCCTTAACCGGCCCGACCGATGAGCGCGTCTTAAAAGAACTGGCGCAACAAGTACGAGACGACATCACCAAACTGCCCGGTGTCACCCAGGCGGATGTGGCCAACGTGCGGCCGTACGAAATTTCTATTGAAGTCGGCGAAGCGTCTCTGCGCCGTAACAACCTAAGCTTCGATCAAGTCGCCACGGCTGTTCGTAGAGGGTCCCTCGATCTGCCGGGTGGTTCTATCAAAACCAACGCGGGCGAAATATTGCTGCGCACCAAGGGGCAGGCGTATTGGGGGGAAGAATACGAAAACCTGGTCGTCACCACACGACCGGACGGCACACGCCTTTACCTTAAAGATGTTGCCCGGGTGGTGGACGGGTTTGCCGACACCGATCAATCGTTGCGTTTCAACGACAAACCCGCCGCGTTAATACAAGTGAAACGGATGGGGGACCAAGATTTACAACACATCGCCAGCACCGTTAAGCAGTTTATTGTCGACGTCAAACCGCGCCTGCCGGAAGGTGTAGAGCTCACGGTATGGAATGATGACTCGGTGCTTTTACAAGATCGTCTCAGTACCCTGCTGGACAGCGGCCGCCAAGGCTTCTTGATGGTGCTGATATTGCTGGCGTTGTTTCTGCGCCCGCGGCTGGCGTTTTGGGTCAGCATCGGCGTGCCGGTCGCTTTCCTGGGCGCCATCGCACTCACCAACGCCATTGGCCTTTCCATCGACGCCATCTCTTTGTTTGGCTTTATTGTGGTGCTAGGCATCTTGGTCGACGATGCCATTGTGGTCGGCGAAAGCGTACACTCCAGACACCAGGAGGGGTTTTCCCAATTGGAGGGGGCAGTGGAAGGCGCGCAGCGCGTCACCATCCCGGTCACCTTTGGTGTATTGACCACCGTGGCGGCCTTTTTGCCGCTAATATTTGGCGTGGGGTTTTTGGGCCAGATCATGGGCGTGATCGCCGCCACGGTCATCTGCTGTCTGGCATTCTCCCTCATTGAATCGCAGATGGTGTTGCCGGCGCACTTGGGCCACACCAGTGTAAAGACCCCGGCTGGGGAAGTTGGCCTGATGCTGGTCCCCATCACGGCCATCATCTTGCTTGGCTTTGCCGATGACGCCCGCACCTATGTGGCACTTGCCATTGCGGTACTCACCGTCTTTTTGGCGTTACACGCCGCTCGGTTATTTGCGCCGCTGGCTGAACGCATCATCGGTGTGCAACGCAAATTCAGCGAAGGGTTACAGAACTTCATTTATGGACCGTTTAAGCGCACCGTCGAACTGGCGGTAGCCAACCGCTACACCGTGAGCGCCTTGGCGGTTGTTGCACTCATGTCTGCTTTCGCCATTCTCATCAGCGGCAGATTACCCTTTTCCTTTTTCCCGCCGTTGGCTTCGGATCAGATTTCCGCGCAACTGACCATGCCCTTGGGCACCAGCGCGCGCGTCACCAATGAAGCCGTGCAGCAACTGGAACGTTCCGCCGAACGCATCCGTTTGCAACTAAACGAGCAGTACGCCGACGCGCCGCCGGTGCGCCACATCCTGGCCGCCATTGGCGATCAACCCACGAGCGGCGGCCCGCCCGGCACCGGCGGGGATGAAGGCGGTAATACTGCACGCGGCCACTTGGGCCAGGTCACCATGCAACTGACACCCAGCCAGACGCGCGCACTCTCTACCCGTGAAATTGCCCGTATGTGGCGCGAAGCGAACGGGCCCATCGCGGATGCGGTAGAGCTCAAATTTAATGCCAACTTGATCAGCGCCGGCAACGACATCGACATACAACTGGAGGGCGACAACGTTGATGATCTGCGCGTGCTTGCCACACAGCTGCGCGCCAAATTGGCTGAGTATCCTGGCGTGGTGGACATTACCGACTCGTTCCGGTCCGGCAAGCGGGAACTGAAGCTCTCGATATTACCTTCCGGCGAAGCCCTGGGTTTGTCGCTAGGCGACTTAGCCCGCCAAGTGCGCCAAGCGTTTTACGGCGAAGAAGCACAACGTATACAACGCGGGCGCGATGATGTGCGGGTGATGGTGCGCTACACCGAAGCCGAGCGGCGTACTTTGAGCACCTTGGACGCGATGCGCATTCGCACGCCGGACGGCTCAGAGGTCCCTTTTGCCACCGTCGCAAAAGCGGAGCTGGGCCGCGGTTTTTCTTCCATCAAACGCGCCGAATCGCAACGGGTAGTAAACGTCATTGCTGACGTGGACCGCACCCAGATCACCGCCAATGAAGTTATCGCCGATTTAAACGCCGGCGCCATGCAGGACCTGATGACCCCCTACCCCCGCGTCAGCTATCGTTTGGAAGGTGCGCAAGCGGATCAAAGTGAGTCCGTTGCCAGTCTGTTGCCGCTGTACGCCATGGCGTTGTTTGTCATCTTTGCGCTGCTGGCAATTCCACTGAAGTCTTATGCCTTACCTTTGATCATCATGAGCGTCATCCCATTTGCGTTTATGGGTGCAATATGGGGGCACATCATCATGCAGAGCCTTGGCTTTGTTTCCGGTCTCGCCATGATGTCCATCCTCGGCGTGACCGCCGCCTCGGGTGTGGTAGTTAACTCGAGCTTGGTCCTGGTGCACAACATTAACCATCGTTTGCAAGCCGGTGAAGATACCCTGCATGCGGTGGTGAACGCTGCCGCCTCACGCTGCAGACCGATCTTGTTGACCTCCCTCACCACGTTTGTTGGTTTGTCGCCTTTGATGCTGAACAAAAGTGTCCAGGCGCAGTTTCTGGTGCCGATGGCCGTTTCGCTCGCCTTTGGCGTGATGTTTTGCACCGTGGTGACGCTGTTTGTCGTGCCTTCCGGCTACCTGGTGATTGAAGACATTCGGCGACGGCTTAAGCGCGCTTTGACGGATTCTTCGAACGTGTTGGCCAGTGAATAAAGTATAAAACTCTGGTTGCTCCGCGCAGGCCCAATAGGGACGATCACCTGGGCTCGAGAAAAGCAGAAGCATACGCGCGTTGATCCGCACCACTCATGCCGAGTTGGTGAGCAACTTGGCGCCAGTTGCCAACCACGCTTAACACCTCATCAATGACCAACTCTGCTTCATTCGGCATCAGCGCAAAGAACTCGCAGGCGTTGAGCGCAAGTTGGAAGTCCGCCTCAGGCCCTTCTTCAGATATCCAGGTAGTGAGCTCGCGCGCGCTATCTTCCAACGGTACAGGGTTCAGATCATAGGCCGGGGAAAGCCGCCAGCCATCTTCGTGCAATAGAAAGCCGTGATTACGCAAATGATCGTCTAGATTACCAATGGCAATGCTGAACACGATCCGCCGCCACAATTCGTGCAAATCTTGCGTGGGAGCCGCGCCATACATCCGTATAGCGTCCGCAATATCAGTATACGTTGCGGCTTCCCCATCTTTCGCGTTCAGCAATGTCATGGCGGAGATGAACGGTACCCGGCCGTTTGATGTGCGATCAAAACGTTGAATGAGTGACACCGGACGCTCCGCCACCTGTTCGATTCGCGCTTGCGCCGCGTTGATCCCCGCAGCGCGTGCAAGCGTTAACGCCAGCACTTCACCATGCGCGATGCTACGATCGTCATCAGGCTTGGGAAATTTGGCAATCGCAAGCGCACCCTCATTGTCTTGCACCACAGATTTGGGCCGCGCACCGCCCAACGGTGAACCTTCGTTAAGCAACAGTTTTAGATCCTCCGCAGTTTCAGTGCTGCAGTGGACCGCGTCCGCTGCGTTTAGAGAGATAGCGACAAACACCAACACGGCGAGTCTCACCGGAGAGCTCGATGTGCACTTCAACCGAGGCGCTCATGTTCGCTTGTTCTTAGCGTGGATTTTCTTCGGCAAGTGGGCTTCGTCGATGTCGAGCCCGACGGCATCTGCCGTTCGATCAACCACGTCACCCAAGCGTTCCGCAAACCCCAATATGCTGATGACTGATGCATAGATACCCATCGATACCGAAGGATCGCCTCGCTCCACCTTATACAACGTGGCGCGACTTATGAATGCGCGTTCGGCCAGACTGGCCGTGGGCATGCGCCGCTTTCTACGTGCGATACGGATATCTTCGCCTAACTTTTGCAAAGCATGGCGGGCTTGGCGCGGAAGCGCGCCGTGCGCGGGACTTTTCATGACTAACGTCTAATAGACCGTACGTATTTGATATATATGCCCAGTTTATGAGACAAATCAAGTCAGAAGGTGCTTGGCGAGCAGATTGACGTCTTATATTCGATACGTTTTTTTACTATACGTCTACGTTATTAGACGTATTGAGCTCACTCATCACCTTTCTAGCAGAACGCAACTTAATAATATCGCGACCTAACGCGCCAGTTCGGCTACACGCCACAGATACCAACTGGCCACACTTCGATAGGGTTGCCAGCGCTTACCGCGATGTTCAATGGCTTTCACAATTGGCTTATTTGACTTACGGAACGCCGTACCAAAGCCTTGCTGAACGCCTAAATCAGCGGTGGGCAGGACATCAAGTCGCCCGAGTCGAAAGATCAGCAACATCTCAGCCGACCATCGCCCAATGCCACGGATCTGCGACAAGGACTCGATGATGTCTACATCTTCCATCTCAAGCAGCGCTTCCATGGTGGGGACGTTACCCGCACTCGTGCGCTCGGCAAGATCACGCACAGCAAGCACTTTTGCCCGTGACAGACCCGCTTCTCGCAATGCCGTCTCTTCCAGCTGTACAAATTCCTTTGGATCTAGATCGGGTGCCAGCGCGCAAACTCGGGCGTATATGGTCGCCGCGGCTTTGGTACTGAGTTGTTGGTGAGTGATGGCTTCCAGCAACGCTTCAAAAGTGGTGGTAAAAGGTTTGATTTCCTCGGCCAAGCGGCAGGGTCCAACCCGGTCAATGGCGCGGGCAAAAACTGGGTCGGCTGCTTTGAGTTGCATTACCGCCGCATCATAGGTCGCCGGAGCAGCGGCTAGGATTGCTGCCACGAGCCTAAGTTACCGTTCTGAAATCGGCTGGAATAGGACAATCTGTACAGACTCGATCGTCACACAAACGACAGAGCGTACGACGCTGCAAATCTGTTGTTTCCATCGAAGACAACAGCTTATGCAGAAGCTCAGCGAGAGTTTTCTCCTCCTCAGCCGAGAGAGGTTCAAGCAATGGGCTGATGGCTGCTAGGCGGCCTTTCAATATTTTGTCCCTCAGCACCTTACCGCGTTTGCTGACATACAACGCCACCGTACGCGCGTCACTGCCCGGCCGCCGTTCGACCAATCCATCTGCAACAAGCCGGTCGACGAGGCGTACAGTGCCAGAATGAGATAAACCAAGAATGCGTCGGAGTTCATCATTGGATGGCCCAAGGCCGTACCCGATGACCACCAGCGCTGCTGGTGTCTCACCAGAATGTTTAAGGATTTCCCGCGTCGCGCTCTCGATCCGATCAGCCACAGCGAGCCCAACAACCCCGAGAAGATTTGAAGTGCGGCCCATGTTGCGTCAACACCAGATTTATTCTGTCAAATTCTAACTTGACATTATGTGCATTGCACACATTTAATATATGTATGCCGCACACATTATTAGACAACAAAAAGCCTCGCGGTCCGCGAACTTAGTGAATAAGGAAAAACAATCATGCTCGACAGTCTGAAATACGCAGCAACCGAATGGGATGCAGATGCGCCCCCTGATCTGGAGTTTTTGTTTGAAGCACGCGTGCAACTCCATTTACCACCTTTGGATGTCGGGCCAATGTCCGATGGGCAGCGCGTCATTTTTCTGGTAAAGGGTGGCTCTTTTGACGGCCCACACCTGCGCGGTCGCGTGGTGCCCGATGCCGGTGCAGATTGGATTAGAAATCGTCCGGATGGGACGGGTTTGCTGGATGTGCGTTTCTGCCTGGAAACTCACGATAACGCGCTGTTGTACGTCCATTGGGAAGGACGCGTTTGGACAGCACCGGAGGATGCGGAGTATGCCTTCGACGTAGAGAAGCCCGATGATCCAGCAGGCGCCTGGCGCTACTACTTCCGCGCCGCGCCGCTGTTCGAAACTGGGGATGAGCGATACGCTTGGCTGAACAACATCGTCGCCGTCACAAAGTCGAGGACCGGAGACGGCGGACCTATTCATCGAATCTATGCGGTTCGCTGAAAACGCGATGCCTCCCACTATCGGCCGGGCGGGGTCGCTAGCGAAGACTTTAACCACTCGGAGAAGTATCACCATGAGGGCTTAAGGAGTAAGGTAGGCTTGCCAGTATCGCGATGGCACCTGACAACATTTCCAAGTGGGAGCAAACATGGCCTCAGATCAGACACCTAACCACGCACCCGAACGAGACCCCGAGGGTTTGCGCCTACCGATCAAGCTCGATTCTGCATCTAACGGAGAATACGTCCCGCAAGCCCTGCAAAAACACCACCGCCTCGCCAACCAGCTAGCTCACGAACAGGCCACACACCACGCCAAACACACGGGTGTTAAACGCAGACAATTCCTGGTGTCCGCGGCCGGCTCGGCAACCACTTTGCTGGCGTTTAACACCGCTTACGCCAACGTGGGCAAGACCGGAGGCTACTACGACATTGCAAAAGAGGCGGCCCTGGATGTGGCACAGGCGGAGACCACGTTTGCAAAGTCCAGCTTTATCTTGGATGTACAGGGCCATTTTGTGAATCCGGAAGGCGCCTGGCTAAACGGTTTACCGGAAGAGGCGACGCCTCTCAAAGGGTTACCCAAAACCAACTGCGAGCTTGGCTCGCAAGGCGACAATCGCAGCTATTTAAACTGCATCGGCCCGGATGAGTTTGTTAAAGACATCTTTTTGGATTCAGAAACGGATCTGATGGTGTTGTCGTTTGTGCCCTCCACCCGCGAAGGAGAACCCCTGACCATCGAAGAAGCCCATGCCACGCGTGACATCATTGAACGCCTGGACGGCACCGACCGTTTGCTCATTCATGGTCGCGTGAATCCAAATCAGGACGGCGACCTGGAAGGTATGGATGAACTGGCAGAACGCTGGCAGGTGTCGGCCTGGAAAACTTACACTCAATGGGGGCCACAAGGGCATGGCTTTTCATTCATGGATGACACCGGCCAAGCGTTCATTGAAAAGGCGCGCAAGCTAGGCATCAAGAACATCTGCGTGCACAAAGGCCTGCCCTTTGGTCCGCAGTCTTATGAGCACTCGCTGTGTGATGACATTGGCCCTGCGGCCAAGCAAAACCCGGACATCAATTTCCTGATCTACCACTCCGGCTACGTAGCGGAACAAGCAGAAGGCGCCTACGACCCCTCTCGCAATGAGGGCATCGATTCACTCATAAAATCTGTTGTCGAAAGTGACGTGGTTGAGCAAGGCAATGTCTATGCCGAGCTCGGCTCTACCTGGCGTTTGTTGATGCGCGACCCGGACAGCGCAGCCCACAGTTTGGGTAAACTGTTTAAGTACATGGGCAGCGATAAAGTGCTGTGGGGGACCGATTCCATCTGGTACGGCTCGCCGCAAGATCAGATAGAAGCCTTCCGCACCTTTCAAATATCAGAGCAGTTTCAGGAAGAATACGGTTATGCGGAAATCACCGAAGCCATGCGTGCCCAGGTATTTGGGCTCAATGCTGCGCCGCTGTACGGCTTCTCCGAAGACGACTTGCAGCGTTTGCGCAAAGATAAAGTGAACCAGGACCGGCTGGCTTATGCACCGGTGGCGGATCCAAGCTACCGCACTTATGGGCCGAAAAATCGTCGTGAGTTTATGAATTTATTGCGTTGGGGTGGGCAGTAATCAATTGACTGCCTAATTGGCATGCCCCGCATGACATCAAGTTTGGCCTCTTCAACCTGCAGACGCGAGCGACCTTTGTCCGTCTTTCCAACGGCGGAGTCTGGGTGCATTCCGCAATACCGCCGACAACGTCGACCCTGAAGCAACTTGAGGAGATTGGGCCGGTACAGTTTGTGATTGCGCCGAACGAAAGCCACCGCCTCTACTTCAGTGCATTCCTCGACGCATTCCCTAACGCGCAGGGTTTCATCGCACCAGGCCTCGCCGAAAAGCGCAGCGACCTGCGGGACTTCTCGACACTAGACGCGTCCGCGCACGCTCACTGGGCGGATGACTTCGACACTGTTTTTGTTGAGGGATTACCCATCCTCAACGAAACAGTATGGTTTCATCGGGCTACCTGCACTCTGATTCTCACTAACTTGCTGTTCTCCTTCGCTCCACATCCCCTTGGTTTAAGCCAGGTGATGGCGCGTCTACTGGGGGTGTACGACCAAGTGGCGATGTCCAGGACAATGAAAACCATGATCAAAGACAAGGACACACTTAGAGAGTCTGTTGCACTCATAAAGCAGTGGGAGGTACGCCGGATAATCTTGGCGCACGGGCAGATCATCGAAACTGATGCAGCAGACAAGCTCACCAAAAGTTTCGATTGGCTGACGAATTAGCACATGAGCAGTTCGGACATGGTCTTATATCGTGCAGCGCAGATGCTACAAAAGCTAAGCTGGAGTCGAACCCTCACACACCCAGAGATTTAATCGCCGGATCTTGGGCAACGGGTAATCCTTCCAAGGGAGCTTGCCGTTCTCGCTCTAGCCGCGTTTGCCATCCTGGCGGCTTAACAAAACAAAACAGTAGTTCCACGGGGGATCGTGCGGTGGATAGCTTCTTAGCGAATCTCCAGAAGCCATGGAACAACACTGTAATCGGGTCTTGGTACTTAAGCGGTTTTGTGATGCCGTACTTTACCTCTTCCACCTCAGGTTCGAAGGTACCAAACCACTTATCCCATATGATCAACACCCCTGCGTAGTTCTTGTCTGTGTACTGCGGGTTTGATCCGTGGTGCACACGATGATGAGAAGGTGTGTTGAAAACCGCCTCGAACCAATTCGGCATTTTCTTTATCCGGTCTGTGTGTATCCAGGCTTGGTAAATTTGATTGGCAATAATGCCGATCCCAACCAGCTCCGGCGGAAAGAAAAACACCAGCGGAAAGTGCGTGAGTGCCACAAAAAACGCATCCAGCGGCCCAAACCGATATGCCATCGGGATGTTGATGTAGTCGGAACTGTGGTGGACCGTGTGGGTGGTCCACATGATGTTAATGCGGTGAAATGCCCGGTGGGTCCAGTAGTACCAGAAGTCAGTGATCAATAAGACAATCGCCAACGACCACCAGCTCCACCCCAACTGGAACGCGGCGTACTGTTCATACATAAGCGGTTCAAAGTCAGAGATAGAACCGATGCCAATGAAGGCGGCCGCAACACCCATGTACGCAATGACCGGCAGCGTAACAAGGCTGCTTACAGTGTCTAATACGTAACGCCAACTCAGACGCTTGTAGAAAATGCGAGCGCCGATCTCCCACACCGCAATGACAACAATGAAATAGAAGAACACCTCACTGTATGTGCTGTACAGGGAATAGATCTGCTGCTGGACATTTTCTGTGCCTGGGTCCATGACGCTCTCTCTAAATGAGACACAAGTGTCTCACGCGTCATCAAAGTAACGCAAGATAGTGGAAAGAGCAGCTAACAACTCTCACCAGGAATCCCGCCGGGGACGAGTAAAGCGCATTGGCCCCGAGAACCGCTGCTCCCAGCGGCAGGATAACAGGCTTGGCACGCGGCGTTGCAGCGAGTGTTGCAACAAACGCCATCGGTACAAAACCCGGAGGCACATTGAGCACTGGATGTGCAAGACTGTCCCTGTTCCCGCGTGCCTGATGATGTGTCGGATGTTTCCTGACTCGGCTCACCACAAGCCTCACCGGTGTTTAAGCCTGGTACCAAAACCGAACATTGGCCACGAACGCCACTCCCTCCGGATGCGGGGCTACAAGCCTGGCACGAGCCGCTACAGCGACTGTTGCAACAAACGCCATCTGTGCAAAACCCGGATGCACATTGGGTATTGGACCAGCAGTGCTCCCCTAATCCAAATCCGGGATTCGCCGTGTCTTGAGGGTCAGTGGATTGCGCTGACCAAACATAGACGTCGTTAGTCTTCGTGATTGCCCAGAGCGTGCCGTCCAGCGCGCCAGACATTTGTTTGAACGTGCCCGCCCGGCGGCGCCAGTCATTTCTCTCGCGTGCGAACACCCGCCCAGTCGGTCCAACGCCCCAAACCACACCCTCGGCCAGAGTTACGTTTTGCAGCGCACCGCCAACGCGTCGCCATCGTTGTCCCACCCATTGAAAGATACGGTGTGCCGACGTTACACCCCAAACCGCGCCCCTTGCATCGACCGTTAGCTGCTCAAGCGTGCCTGGCTGGCGCAGCCACCTAGTGCCATCCCATCGAAACACATAGCCGGTTGGGCCGATACCCCAGACGTTTTTTGCATCACCAACCGCGATGTTTTTCAAACGACCGTCGATGCGCTGCCAGCGACTACCCGTCCATCGATAGATTCTGTGCTGGTCGGTGACACCCCATGCCGTACCATCTGCGCCGACGGAGAGCTGCGCGAGTACACCCGGCAATTGCTCCCAATCGTTATCCCGCCATCGATAGACGTTTCCCTTCGGACCTACCCCCCAGACTTGTTCAGCGCTCCCAACGGAGATCCATTGCAACTCCCCGCCCACCCGTTGCCACTCGGCGGCGTTGGGTGAGCTATACAGGAGGGAGATTAAGCCAAGAACAAGTAAGCGCCATGGGTAATTTAACGATCCACTCATTGCATATCCCTGACATGCGTTCCGCACGATCCGACTTCACGCAGTCTAATCCGCGCACACTGAAGGGACATATCCCCCAATCTAGGGATATCTAGTGCTCAAACCCCTTGAAAACTTAGGATCAGAGTTCGCCAGCTTTGGGCTGGCAAGGAAGAGTGAGGAGTAATATCTGGATATTGCGACGAGCA
>JANQKS010000033.1 GCA_028281005.1 Pseudomonadales bacterium | reverse complement strand
TGCTCGTCGCAATATCCAGATATTACTCCTCACTCTTCCTTGCCAGCCCAAAGCTGGCGAACTCTGATCCTAAGTTTTCAAGGGGTTTGAGCACTAGATCTAGGGCGCCGCTGAGCTTATGAGACTTATTCATAGGCACCCTAAAGAAACAGACAGATCGCGCGCATCTCCACACTTTCCCGGGGCGGAGGGTGAGCCCCTGCGGTGACGTCTGCAAATGCGCAGTGCGGGGTCCAGAAGGGTTTTGCTGCGGTTGCAAGCGCGCTGTCGTAGGCGCGGAACATCACCACCTCATCTGCCGTTAGATTTGGAAAGGTGAACCAGCGGTGCCCTTGCGTGTGTTCACCAGCCAGCAGTACCAGCGATTCGAATTCTGTCCTTAGACCGCCGTATTCGGCCACCAATATCGGCGCCATGTGTTCGCGTTTCACAGTGCGGCAGTCACAAAAAGTTAATGGGTAATCGGGGTGCACGGGCCCGGTGTTGCGCCAGAACTGTAGCGTCAGAACGCGCTGACATTGTTCTATCTCGGCATCACTTAAACCGGCCCGAGTTTGACTGGCCCGTAGCACTTCGCGATAGGGGTGTGCCGAGTTGCGGATCATGTCGGCGTAGGCTTCGGTGTAGTCTGAATGTGCCGCTTCGATGGGGTGAAAGTCTTCGCTCGCCGCCATGGCCTGCGGGTTACGCAGCACCGGGGGATAAAACAGCACCGCGTCACAACCGCTGACCTCGCGCGCAACGGTTTCGATTTCGTCCATGTGGATGCCCTGCAATGCGGCGACGTCTTGCCAGTTGGTGACGGCGGAGGGGTGGGTTCGCAACTCGAAGCCGTTAACGTCCCAACGTAAATCCGTGGCTGTGCGCCCGTCGTAGATGGTGGTGGGCACCTCCACGGGATCGGTGGCCGTGAAGTATTTCAGCGTGGTCTGTGCGTAGGGTATGGCGTTGTTG
Source organism: Pseudomonadales bacterium (assembly GCA_028281005.1). Lineage (GTDB taxonomy): Bacteria > Pseudomonadota > Gammaproteobacteria > Pseudomonadales > Azotimanducaceae > UBA4421. The sequence goes on along the minus strand of JANQKS010000033.1, from coordinate 7,787 downwards.
CTCATGGTTTGAAGGTTGTTTAGATACTTAACTGATGCTTAATTTGTGATACAGTAGTGTCTCATTTGAGAGTCTATTGTTCTATCGACTGTTCTATCTATTGTTCTAACTGTCTGTGATGTTATCTGTGGGAGAGGATATTGACGCGGGCATTCAATGTTAAGTTGAGCTTTGCCGCCTCCGGCACTGCCAGCGGACTGGTTGGCAATGGCGTGTCCTATTTCCTGTTGCTCTACTACAGCCAGGTACTGGGCTTAGACCGGGCCCTGGCGGGGCTTGCATTGATGATTGCCCTGGTGGTTGATGCGGTGTCTGATCCTCTAGTGGGTAAGTGGTCAGACCACCTACGGCACAAACTGGGCCGGCGTCATCCGTTCCTCTACGTTGCCATTTTACCGGCGGCGTTATGTTACTACTTTCTACGGGACGTACCTGAGCTGTCGCAGACGCAGCTGTTTTTTTATCTGCTGGTGCTGATTGTGGGGCTGCGGTTGGCATTGACGATGCATGTGGTGCCGTTTAATGCCTTGTTACCTGAAGTGGCCAAAGATTACGACTATCGTACCCAGTTGATGAACGTGTCGTATTCGAGTTCCTGGTTTCTCGGCACGCTCATGGCGGTGGCCATGTACGTGTGGTGGTTGGCGGACTCAGTCGATGACCCGGATGGCACGGGTATTCTGCGCGCTGAAGGTTACGTTGAGGCGGGTTTGGTGGCAGGCGTGGGTATATTTATATGCCTGCTCGTGGCAGCGGCTGGCACCCGTCATTTGGTGCCAACCTTAAGCGCGGGTTTACCCGCGGCAGGCTCGCTGCGCCAATCGTTGCGCCAGGCGGCGGCAACCTTATCCGACCGCAGCTTCTTTGCGCTGGTGGCCAGCGGTGTCTTTGGTGCCGCTGCATCGGGGACTTCGACGGCTTTGTGGGCCTATATGCAACCTTACTTCTGGGGATTTGAATCATCGCAAACCTCGGTGATCCTGTTTGCTCAGCTGAGTTCCGCGGCCATTGCTTTTTACCTCACGCCGTGGATCACCAGCGGGCGGGAAAAACGTAATGTTCTCATTGTGTTGATGTGGGTGTCTCTGCTGTTCTGGAGTGGACCGGTCTTGTTGGCGTCTTTGGATTGGTTTGTAACTGCGGCCTGGTTGTTCAGCACCATGCTGGTGATCGGGGTGCTGCAGGTGACGCTGGTGGTGATGACCTCTACCTTAAGTGCCTCCATGTTGGCTGATTTGGTGGAGGCCAGGGAGCGTGTGACTGGGCGCCGCGAAGAAGGCTTGTTGTACTCGGTGCAGTCTTTTGTTGGCAAGGTGGCCTCCGGCGTGGGGGTATGGGCCGGCGGCTTGATCCTTGCGTTTAGTGGGTTTTCGGCGGACAGCGCCACCCAGGTGCAGAATAATGCGGCGTCAGCCCTCGGTTGGTGGTTTGTGGGTGTTATATCCATGGTCTACATCACTGCCATCGCCAGCCTCTCTTGCTTTGTGCTAACCCGAGCCAGCCACGAACAAAACCTACGCGCGCTGGCGCAGCTGAACACCCCGCAAAACGCAGACCAAAAGATGAACAAAAAGATGAACACAGGAGCGATACGTGAATAAAGCCATACGTTTAAGCAGCGAAGAAGCGATTATGGAGTCGGCCATCACTCTGATGTCACGTAACCCCGGCGTGACCATGAGTGAAATTGCGATCAATGCCGGGGTCGGACGGGCCACGTTACACCGCCACTTTAGTAGTCGTGATGCGCTTATCCATCGTATCCAGCTGCGCAGTATCGAAGAAACCAACCATGCCGTTGCACAGGCGGTGGACCCGCACAGCACCGCCCTGGAGCGGCTGTTGGCGATGTTTACCGCAGTCATCCCGCTCGGTGACCGCTACCACTTTTTGAGTCGGGAGCCGAGCCAAGACAAATCTCTGCGGCAGCAGTACAAGGCACAGCTGGCGTGGTTGACCGCGTTGGTCGATGAATTGCGGCGCGACAACGTAGTGAGTACCGCTATTCCCAGCAGCTGGATTGTCGCCCAAATTGATCAACTCATATGGACTGCCTGGTGTGAGGTATCTGCGGGCCGGCTGGCAGCCCAAGAAGCGCCCCAGCTTGCGATGCGTACCCTTGTTAACGGATTAGGAGATTGAGCATGAAGGCGCAGTTTGAGCAACCGTGGCAATTGTTAAGGAGCCTCTGAGCTTTTGAGACTTATTCAGGGGCTCCCTAGGTCTATCGCGGCCGGTCACCAATGATTGTCACCCGTTCCATGCGCCGGGTATGTGGCCAATAATCCGCGGCCGCGAAGTGCTGCGCCGCGCGGTTGTCCCAAAACGCCAGGGAGTTTTGGCGCCAGCGAAAGCGGCACTGTACATCGGGGCTCCACGCGGTCTGATACAGCTTGTTTAGTAACGCGTCAGCGTCAGCAGACGTCATACCTTCAATCGTGCGGGTGAAGGCTCGATTTACGTAGATAGATTTCTTACCGCTGTCGGGATGGGTGCGTATGACCGGATGTGTGGTCGCGGGGAATTCTTGGCGCTTGGCTTCGATTTCTTCTTCGCTCGCTCCACGCGCACGCATGCCAGCCAGAAAACCTTCGTTGTCGTGAACGGCGATTAAGTCATCCACCTGCGCCTTGGTGGCATCGTCTAAGCCGTTGTAGGCCGCTTCCATGTTGGCGAACAAGGTATCGCCCCCCACCTCGGGCACTTCTACCGCGCGTAGAATGGACCCCAGCGATGGCTCCACCCGCCAAGTGACATCAGAATGCCAAATGTTGATGTAGGGCGGATTGTCCCGGTCGTTGTCGAGGTGGATGATCTCCGGATGGGCCTGATCATTGCTGGTGAAAGGATGCACCTCAAGCTCACCGAAGCGCCGCGCAAACTCAATGTGCTGCTGTTGGCTGATGTCCTGATCACGGAAAAAAATGACTTTGCGATCCACTAATAAGTTATACAGCCAGTGAATAACGTCGTCGGGTAAAGGTTCACGTAGATCGATCCCCAACACCTCGGTGCCGATCACGGGTGATAGATGATAGAGGTCGTAGCCAAAAGGGCTTTCGGGTAGGGCGATGGCTTCACTCATGTCTTGCTCCTCTCCTGCTGCGGCTATTATGGCGTCTTTACGTGGCGTGGGGTAGCGTTTAGGCATGGCTGAGTCATTCGATTTAAGCGCGCTACCGCCTTCGTTTTACGAAGATCCTTACCCGACTTACGCGCGCCTGCAGACCCAGACCCCGGTGCTGCAATGTGCAGACGGCACGTACTTCCTCACCCGCTATGAGCATATTAATGCGGTCTACCGTGACCCGCGTCGGTTCAGCTCCGACAAACGCATCCAATTTGCACCGGCGTTTGGTGAAGACTCGCCGCTGTATGAACATCACACCGCCAGCCTGGTGTTTAACGACCCGCCTCTACACACCCGCGTGCGCAAAGCCATCGGCAACGCACTGTCCATGCAGATGGTGCGCGCCATGCAGGATGATTTGGTCACGCTGGTGGATCAGTTGCTGGATGACATGGCGGCGAAAACCCAGGTCGATTTGATTGCAGATTACGCCGCCGCCATCCCAATTGAGATCATTGGCAATATGCTAGGCGTGCCGAAATCTGAACGGGGGCCGCTGCGGCGTTGGTCACTGAGTATTCTTGGTGCCTTGGAAGTGGGTCTGGACGCCGCCAAACTCGCGGACGGCAACCGCTGCGTGACGGAGTTTTTACAGTATCTGCAGGACTTCGTACCCCGCCGGAGGGCGACCATGACTGCCCAGGAAGACGACATCCTCGCGCGGCTACTGCGCTGGCGTGATGATGACGGCGGGTTGGCGGCCCGGGAGCTTTATCATCAGTGCATCTTTTTATTGAATGCCGGACATGAAACCACCACCAACCTTATCGGCAACGGCATAGAGCTGCTAACGCGCTATCCCGAACAACGGGCGCGTCTGCAGCGTAAGCCCGAGCTCATTACTTCCGCGGTGGAAGAGACGTTGCGATATGAAAGCTCAAACCAACTGGGTAATCGCACCACCACCGAAGCGGTGAAAGTGGCGGATGTGTCCATCCCGGCAGGGACGGTGCTGACGCTGTGTATTGGGGCCGCCAATCGCGACCCGCAACAGTTTTTAGACCCGCACGTTTTCGACATCAGCCGCACACCTAATCCGCACCTGGCGTTTGCTGCGGGTATTCACACCTGCGCGGGGCTAAACGTGGCGAGGCTTGAAGGCCGCATCGCCATCGGCCGCTTATTTGCGCGTTATCCGGAGCTTACACTGGCCCAGCCGCCGGTGCGTGCCCGACGCGCACGCTTTCGCGGTTTTGAGCAACTGCTGGTGGGTTTGGGTTAGTTGCGCCCGGTTAATTGTAGGCATGCCACATGGTCGCCCACGTGAAGCTTGGCGGCCTGCAGCCGTTGTCCCCACAACCACACTTGGGCGGTGTCCGCAGCGGCCAAATTTTTGATCCACTGTGAATGGCAGCGTACGGTACCGATGATCATGATCCCGCCGGCTAGATAACAAGTGAGCGGCACCGAGCGCAGCTCACCGGTTTTGCGGCCGGGGACTTCCAGCACGGTTGCGCCGCCAGTAAACAGCAGGGGATTTGCCAGGCCCATTTTCAGCAACGGGGTGAGGGTTTGATTGAGCGGCGCCAGCAGTTGCGGCAGTGAAGGGATTGATTGAGGGGCTGGAGAGGCCGTGGTAGATGACATCGTGTTGGCGCCTAGTGTAGGGATGGAGTTAAGGACGCGGCATCATACACGTTTAAGCGCCAATACCGGCACGCTCATCTACGAATCCACAGAATCCTGGTCCACTTGCACCATCTGCAGCACGTGATAGGCGGGCGTTTCATAGGGGTGTGACTGCATTAAGGCGGCAACCGCTTGTTGCAGATGCGCTTCCGCACACACCATCTCCACCAGGTACTCTTCGGTGTGCTCAAGGGTGCCTGGTTCACCTAGAAACGGCTGGCTGCCGTCGAGCGGACGGAATTGGCCTTGGCCTTTCACCTGCCAACAGCATTGATCGTACGCGCCGAGTTTACCGGCGCCAGCCTCGAACAAGGCTTGTTTGGTGACTTCTAAATGGGATTTGGGAACGTGGTAGCAAAGTTTGTACATACAAATCTAGCTTAACGCACCCGCAACACTGGTAACATAAGGGCATGACAAAACCCCCAGCTACTCAGGGTGTGAGTGTATGCCAAAATCAAACAAGCCAGGGCGCCGCCGCACGCGCCAACGCCGCTCATCCGTCTCGATTGGGGGCGTGAGTCAGAGTGCGTTTGCGGGCTATGCCACCACCGGCAATCAGCAGAAGCCGGGCACTAAGCCGCAAAAATCCGCAGACAACGCTGAGCAAGACGACAGCAAGCCCAGCGAAGAAAAATGATCTTGTGAAGTGGCCATCGCCGGCCCTGACGTAAGCCGGGCCGACGATTTTGGGCGCTCTAGAAGTTAAACTGCACAGAGACGCCGCTCCAGCGCGGGCGTCCGTAGTACTGTTCCACCAGGCCAAAAACATTGGGCCCGGAGAGGTCAAAGGTTTGCACCAGATACTCTTCGTCGGTCAAGTTTTGCATAAACGCGGTGACGACCCAGGTTTCATCGCCACTGGTCCAGCTGACGTTGGCATTTTGTAAGGTGTAGCCGTCTTCAGTGACCGTCTCAGCGCCGGTTAGCGAGAAGAAATGCTCTGAACGGTGCTGGGCATCCCACTGGATGGCAAACATGCCATCAAACAGCGGCATTTCGTAGCGCATCAGGGCGTTGATGTTCCACTCCGGCGACTGCACAGACGTGGTTTTCGGCGCGCCACCACCGAGGTCCACTTCGATGTCGTTGTAAGCGGCGCCGAAAATAATATCCAGACCTTCAACCGGCGCCACTTGCACTTCCAATTCGGCACCTTGAGAGTCGGCGTCAGCGTTGGTGGTGAGGGTATCGATACCGACAATCTGGAATGCCTGGTAGTCGGAGTAATCGTAGACGTAAATCGCACCGTTGATGATCAAGAGCCCATCGTTCCAAGTCGACTTGAAGCCGACTTCAAATGCGTCGAGCTGTTCGGGATCAAAGCTGATGAATTCGTCGGTATAAGCCAGTGGCGGGTTTAAGGGAAAAACCGGCGCATTGTAACCACCACCTTTTACACCGCGGTTGTAGCTTGCGTACAACATGACGTCGTCGTTGACCTGCCAGTTGAGCCCTAGGCGGCCGGCAAATTCATCATCTTCTCGGTCGCCGCGATAGGTGGCGAGATTTGCCAGCAAAATTGGATTGTTATTGTTGGTCTGGGTGCCGCCGGGGAAGTCCACCGCGTTGACGAGGAGTTGGTGATCTTTTTCGTCGCGGATCCAACGCAGGCCAAAGATACCCGTCAGGGTGTCGGATAGGTCAATTTCCACCTGGCCAAATACCGACCATGACTCGGTGTTGGTCTCGTAGGGGTTGTCGAGACCTGAGATCAGCGGGGTATCGCCGTCGGGATCGATGAACGGATCGGTGATGGCGCCATTGGAATCGTTCACCTCAAGGTCCAAGTAATAAACGCCACCCACCCAATGTATGTTGTCGGTGTCGCCGGTTAAACGAATTTCCTGGGAAAACTGTTCCGCGTCGGTGGTGAGATAAAAGTTGAACAGCGGCACCGGGGAAGCGTCGGAGTCTTCAATATAGTCGCGCTTCACGGTGGAAAAATCCGTGATGGAAGTCAGCGTGAAGTTTTCGAAATCCCAATTGATGGTGGCGCTGTAGCCGTCAGTCTCCAAATCGTTGAAACCGGCGCCGTCGTAGTCACCCGCAAAGACGTTGCGATCGTTGTCGATGTAGCCCAACACCTGGTTGACTTCATTGGGTGTATAGAAGCCTTCCACATTGGCGGAGACGTGCTCAAAAAAGCCCGTATCGATGTCCTGCCGGGTGCCGCGCGCGTTGAGCAGCAGCTCGAAACTGTCGCTGGGTGCCCACAACGCCTGGACACGCCAAGCCTGATCATCACCGTTGTTCAAGTCGTCACCGGTGAGGCGGTTTTTTACGTAGCCGTCGTGGTCGTTCCACATACCGGAGACGCGAAACATCAGGGTATCGCTGATGGCGCCGCCAACTGCACCTTCGAACTTGATTTGATCGTACTTGCCAGCCGTGGCGCGGGCGTACCCTTCAAATTCTTCGGTTGGTTTTTTGCTGACAAAGTGGGCCAAGCCACCCGTGGCGTTGCGGCCGTATAGGGTGCCTTGGGGGCCGCGTAGAATTTCCACACGCTCCATGTCAAACAGCTGAAAACCAGTGCTGGACATTTGACTGATGTAGACTTCGTCGAGGTAAACGGCTACCGGGCTTTCTACATTAGTGGTGAAGTCACTGTTGGCGACACCGCGGATGGCGATGGAATAGTTGGCTTCACCGTTGGGTTGCACCGTGCTGACCCCGGGCGCCATGGCGGTCACCTGCTGGGCATTGGTGAACCCCAACTGCTCCATTTGCTCGCCGGTTAAAGCGCTCACGGCAATCCCGACTTCTTGTACGTTTTGCTCGCGCTTCTGAGCGGTAACCACCACCTCTTCGATGATCGCTGCCTGCACTGGCATGGCCAAGGCAACGCTTAGCGGCAGTGTTATGAGTAGTGCGTATGTTCTGCAGCTCATATCTTCCTCTCCTGTGTGATACTTAGTTCATCCCCCCTAGGAGTCTGCGCGGTAGAAACGAAAGTTTGAGATAATAAGGGTCCGCCAACGAACAGCGCCATTGTAAAATGCCCACCCGCTATCGCCCGTATCAA
>JANQKS010000130.1 GCA_028281005.1 Pseudomonadales bacterium | reverse complement strand
ATTGCTCGTCGCAATATCCAGATATTACTCCTCACTCTTCCTTGCCAGCCCAAAGCTGGCGAACTCTGATCCTAAGTTTTCAAGTGGTTTGAGCACTAGACGGCTATGCTAAAATACCTGGATTGGTCTTGTGTTGTAGATCAACCAGGAGTTGTAGGTATGGATGTTGCCGCCGGAGTCATGATTTTGCTGGCCGATGCGTGGGCCATTACCCGTACCGTGCGCAGTGACGCGGACACGAAAACCAAATGGATGTGGATCGCCATCGTTTTGCTGCTGCCCTTTGTTGGCATGGTGTTGTGGATCTTGTTTGGCCCCAGTTGAAGTACTTCAACTAAACAACTCGATTAGTTGAATCGAGCCGCCTCCAAAACACCAATGCCCAAGTCTTGCTCTGTGCATCGCCTTTGCCGGTTGTCAGCGCACGATTTGCGTCACCAGTTGATACAGTTCTCCTAATAAACCCAAACTTGCGATCAAGATCCCTAGCGTTCCGATGGTACGTCCGGCGACAAAGCAGCGGGCAAACTCCGAACCGCCGTTCAAGAAGCGAAAAAAAGGCCGGATTGACCCACACTTTTTCCACCCGCAGATCAAAGCCGCGGTTGGACAACGCCTCAACCACCTCGCGTTCTCTGTTGTGGAGTACGGTGAGCGTGGCTTCGAATGCTTCGGACGCCAAGATAACCAACGAGATGCTCTCAAAATCAGCAATTGGCGCATCCCTATAGTAGAAACGCTGCCACCAAGCAGTGGCGATCAAACCGGCTTCGTCCTGCTCATCCTTTTTATTTAGGGTATTGCAGCACCAGTTTGTGGAAGGCTTCCCGGTGCATATTTTTGCCCACTGTGAACACCAAATTTTCTCAACTGTGAACACCTAATTTCGCCGCAGCGTGAACACTTTTGCCGTCAGGCAAAAATCAGTGTTCACGTCCGGCAAAATGTGTTCCGACTCCTCACCTAGCCCTCTTTCAGGGCGCGGCTAAGGCCGTATCCTGCATGCCTTTTGCGCGAGCGAGGGGCCTGCATCAATGACAGCCAAGAGGGTTTCTATGAATAAGATCAAAGAAGTACTGCGGCTCAAACACGAGTCGAACCTGTCGCTGCGGCAGATCGCACGCAGCCTGAATCTGTCGGTGGGCGTCGTCTCCAAGTACCTGCAGCGAGCCGGCGCCGCAGGGTTAGCGTGGCCTCTGCCCGATAACCTATCGGACACCGCGCTCAAGGCGCAACTCACAGCAGCGGCAGCGCCAGGAGAAGCTGTTTGATCGGCTCAGAGACTGCGCTCACATGATCTTTAAGAAAGCACAGAGTCTACACGATCCTCCCTAGTGCTCGTCGCGAAAGTTTAACCAGAGCCGCAACAAATGCCGTTTGCGTTGCGGCTCTGCATAGTCCTCGTAGGCGGTGCGTGCGTGGATGATGGTGTAGTTAGAGATGAGCTGAAAATCGCCCGGTTGAAGCCACATGTCCAAATACACCCCCGGTGTGTTGGCAATCTCGTCATAACGATCCAACAACGCGCGCGTCACTGGGTCCGGCGCATATCCCGCATGCCGCTCAGCCGAGCGAAAATACTCACTGTGATAAAACGTGCGCAGCAGCGGGGGTTCATAACAGCTGGGTTGGATAGGCGTGCAGGGTGGTTCTCCCGCCGGTTGTTCATTGCGACGGTCCATATACACCGGCTCGAATAGACGGGCGGCAAGCTGCGGATTGCTCTGGACCAACTCGTTAAACACGGTCACCGAGCTGGCGATCCGGCTTTGCCCTCCGGACTTTGCGGTGTTTAAACACAGCAGCCCGACCGCTTGCGCGCCGTCGCAGTGGAAACCGATGTTGGCGGTGGTGCGGTACAAACGCTGCATGCCTGGGCCTTCCGCGTAGTCGCGCACATGCCCTAGTTTTTCTCCTTGGGGGTTTTGGATACCCGGCAATCCCAGGTGCTGGGCCATACCCCAGTACACAAATGAAGTGAAGTCTTCGCCCCATTGTTGAACGGGTAAGCCGCGCAACACCACAAACCCACGCCCACTCGCAACCTCAGCGGTAACGGCTTGCAGCTTGTCCAATAGGGGTCCGATGGCAAACCTATCGGGGTTGAGGTCGTCCATGGTCATACCCCGACGCAGACAATCTCTGGCCACTCTTTCCAAGACTTCGACGTCAGCGTCGCTAAATTGCACCAGCCACTCATCCTCGCGCGCTTGCATGTCGCGGCCGTACCAAGCGGCCGGATGCCGAATCGGTTGCGTGGGTGTTTCCGTATGCGGGCGGACAAAATATTTTGCCGCTTGGGATGCAAACTGCCGGCTCATGTTCACTCCTGTCTTGCCCAGGCCGCCGCCGCGGGCACGAATTAGTATGACAGGCATGTTACCCTAGTTCGCTTGAGAGGGTTTTTTGCAAGGAGAGGTGCATGCGCGAAGGTAGCACTGTGGCACTGCGTATCACCGCGGTTTTGATGTTGGTGTTTGGCGCCGCCATGACTTGGCTGGGTGCACAAGTGGCGTTTATGGGCGGCACACCCTATTACCTAATTGCCGGTGCGTTGATGGTCTACAGCGCCATAGAAATCTGGCGCGTTAACAAACGCGGGTTTTATGCGTATGCGGGGGTGTTGCTGCTTACCCTGGCTTGGGCCGTGTATGAAGCGGGCAACTCGTTTTGGCTGGTGGGTTCGCGTATTTGGATCATCGGCTTGGTGGCGATTTGGCTGTGCACGCCGCCCATTCGTCGCCCCTTGTTTGGCCCGGAGATGCGCCCGGCGCTGCGCACGGGGACGGTACAAGTTGGTGCCTTAGCCAGCGCCATAGTGCTCATCGCCATGACGGTTGACCTTTTTGACGATGCTCCGCTAGCTATTGCCGATACCAAATATGGCAGCCCGCAAAACCCTCCGGATTGGGTGGCGTACGGCGGCAATAAAGCCGGTACCCGTTTCGCACCCCATGACCAGATCAACAAAGACAACGTCACCTCCCTCACCCAGGTGTGGGAGGCGCGTACCGATCAGGTGGGCCGCTTCAGCGCCACACCCATACAAATTAATGACGGCATCTATCTGTGTACCGCGCAGAACATCATGATTGCGCTGGATGCCGATACCGGTGAAGAGCGCTGGCGCTTTGATCCAGACAATGAAACCCCGCCGTACGGCATATTAGGTAACTGCCGTGGCGTGACCTATTACCACATCCCCGACCGGCCTAAGGGAGAACAGTGCGCCGAGCGTATCTACACCGCCACTACCGATGCACGCATGATTGCGGTGGATCTGCACAGCGGTCAGCCCTGTGATGAGTTTGGTGAAGATGGCCAAATCTCTCTGTTGGCCGGTATGGGTGAAGTGAAACCGTACTACTACTTTGTGACTTCTCCCGCGACGGTAGCCAGCGACAGTCTGGTGGTGGGTGGTTGGGTGATGGATAACCAAGAAACCGAAGAGCCTTCCGGAGTAGTACGCGGCTACGATCCGGTCACCGGTGAGTTAAATTGGGCTTGGGACATGGGCCGTGAAGGGCAAACTGACTTGCCGCCGGACGGCAGCTACTACACCCGCGGTACTCCTAACGTATGGAGCTTAACCTCGGCAGATGATGAGTTGGGTTTGGTCTACGTACCCACCGGCAACGCCACCCCCGATTACTTCGGTGGCCACCGCACGGAGATTATGGACAAGTACGCAAGTTCGGTGGTGGCGATAGATGCACAAACCGGCTTAAGCCGCTGGCACTTTCAAACGGCGCATCATGACATCTGGGACTTTGATGTGCCGTCGCAACCCACATTAATTAATCTCAACTTAGACGGTGAGCTGCGCAAGGCAGTGATTGTGCCAACCAAGCGCGCCGAATTTTTTGTCCTCGACCGCGAAACCGGCGAACCCATTTTTGAAGTGACCGAGCGGCCGGTACCGCAAACGGATTTACCCGGCGAGCGCACCACGCCGACGCAGCCGTTCGGCACCGGGATGCCGTCTTTTGCTTATCCGCACATCCGCGAAGCAGATTTGTTTGGTATCACTCCTTTCGATCAAATGTCGTGCCGCAAGACTTTTCTTGGGTTGCGTTATGAAGGCCCCATGACACCGCCGTCGGTGCAGGGCACCCTCCTCTATCCGGGCCCTGCCGGCGGACAAAACTGGGGCAGCATCGCGGTGGATGAAGAACGCCAGTTGATGGTGGTCAACAATCTGCAGATGGGTTTTGTGATCCATATGATTCCCAGGGAAGAAGATCTGGTGCAGTCAGGTGAAGGCATGAACCGCGGCTATGGTATCGGCGGGCCTCAGCGCGGCACTCCGTTTGCCGCTCGAGTACAAATGTTTTCCTCTTCCATCGGACTGCCGTGTATCAAACCGCCGTTTGGCGAAATTGCAGTGGTTGATCTAACCACCCAGCAAATAGTTTGGCGCCGCGGCATGGGGCTGTGGAACCTCGGTTTCCCCTCTACTGCCGGTTCGTTTGTGACCGCCGGGGGGTTGATCTTTAACGGTGGTGTGATGGATGGCCAACTTCGCGCTATCGACGTTTTGACCGGGGAAGTGGTTTGGCAAGACGCCCTGCCGGGTTCTTCGGATGCCACGCCGATGAGTTATGTGAGCCCTAAAACCGGTCGCCAGTACGTACTCGTTACCGTACCGGGTGAAGGTCGCCCCCAACAACCTGGTGGTGGTCATGACGCATCCGGCGAAGGGAGTAGCGAGGCAACTGCTCCGGCCGGCGGGCGTGTGATTGCATACGCGTTGCCCGAAGGCGCCAGCACGTAGCTACCCATCGCGCTGTCTTGGCGCGCCTCATTCCAGGCACCCCCTGGAGTAGGATCTACACATGAAGCTCGAGCAGTGTAGTCTTAATCCCGCGGTTGCCGCATCGGTTGTCGATGCCCACATACGTCTGGCCGAGGACGGCGCCGTGATCATCAACAGTATCGGACCGGATGTGGAAGACGCCTGCGGGCTTGCATATCAGTTGTTCGGTGATGAAGCCCTCGCGGTACCGCCCGCCGCTCGCGTGTTTGATGGCGGCGAGATGGACAACAAGGGTCCAGGCATTGACCACACCACGCGCCTTGCCGCCCATACCGACGGTTTTGGCTATGGTGACTTCTACCCCGATTACACCTTGTTAGATTGTGTAAATGCGTCGGACGCCGGCGGTGAGAGTTTTCTCATCGATGGCTACGAGCTGCCGGAGGCGTTAAATACCGGCCCCGCAACAGCTTGGGTGCCAAATGCCATGGCTGAAGTTGCGGTGAATCAGACCGAAGAAGGGATGCAGGCATCCGTCAGCCCAATTGTGCAATACACGGCGACTGGCCGTCGATGGTGCGCAAAACGCTAGATCAACGTGCCGCACCCGACAGTGTCGACCCCCAACGCGACAACATCATGGTGCAAAACAGGTAAACCCCTGGTGACCCTTACAGAATGTTTTAGGTGTCCGTGCATGGCATTGCAATGCCGTTGTTAAGGGTGCGTGGAGTGTGGCAGCGCAAAAAAGGAACTTGACCGGAGGCATGTCAGAGTGTGCGCTGTTTCACGTCTGTGGCCTACAAACAGTGGGCTAAGTCGTGGCTGGCCGGGCGCTGGGGCAGCCTCTAGCGCGCCATCCACTTGATTGAAATGTATTGAAAAGTGCGCTGCATGTGGCACTCTCAGGCAGCAAACGCAGGGTGCTTGGGGAGAAAAAAATGAACGATAGCCAGCAAAGAATGTCCATTGGTCGCTACTTGGCACAATTGGGTGCACTGTGGCTGGGGCTAACGATTGGCAGCGTTACGGTTGCTGATGACATACCGCGCACCGCCTCCGGAGTGCCTGATTTGTCCGGTACCTATGATGGCGCTACTTTGACGCCGCTGACACGGCCTCGAGAGTATGGTGATAACCTTTATTTGACGCCGGAAAAAGCCAAGACGCTTTCGGAAAATGAGCGTAAGCAGATGGAAGCCTCGCAGGCGGCCAGCGACCCGAACCGTGAAGCGCCGCCCGAAGGAGGAGATGGTTCAGCGGGCGCGGCCGGAAATGTCGGCGGCTACAACTCTTTTTGGATTGATCGCGGTACCGAGGCGCTGTTGGTAGACGGCAAGTTTCGCACCTCCATCATCGTCGACCCATCAAATGGCCAATTCCCGCAAATGACACCCGCCGGGCAGGCACGTATGGCTGCGCGCTTTGCCAACCGTCGGAAAAACGAAGGACGCGCCTGGTGGTTGGAAGAAGAAGGCCCGGGTCCCTATGACAACATGGAACAACGCAACGCCGCGGAACGTTGCCTGATGAGTTTTAGCGGCGCGGTGCCGTCCATCCCCAGCCTCTACAACAACTTCAAGCGAGTGGTGCAGACTGAAGACTCCGTCATGATCATGATTGAAATGATCCACGACGCGCGCATCGTACGCTTAAACAGCGAACATCCGCCGGCCCACGTACAAAGCTGGTTGGGCGATTCCATCGGTTGGTGGGAAGGTGACACCTTGGTGGTGGATACCACCAACTTCAATGACAAATCGTCTGGTTTTCTTTCCGGCGGTGCCGGTACCCATGTGGTTGAACGTCTCACTCCTCAGCCCAACGGCGACATCCTTTACCACTTCACCGTAACCGATGAGAGTCAGTGGACGCAGCCTTGGAGCGGCGAATATCTGTGGCGCGCCAGTGATGACAAGGTGTACGAATATGCCTGCCACGAAGGCAACTACGCACTCGGCAATATCATGCGCGGCGCACGCTTGCTGGAGCAGGACTTTTTGCAAGAAAGTGGAGATGCACGCTAGCAGGTAACAGAGGCCAGACCCTTGCACAAATGGTCTCTGTTCAGGGTTAAGTCTTCCGCGCCGTTAGGAATGCGGTCACAAACGATTTAAATTCGGGGTCGGTCACAGCCGTCAAATGATCTTTGCCCGCTAACTTTAAATAGCGTGCGTTTGGCAGCGCTTCTAGAAAGTCGTTGACGCGATCCGCGTAAGGGTAGTCAGCGTCACCATTGACAATGAGCACCGGGAATTGTGCCGCCGCTATGTTTTCTCTCGCGAGTTGCATGGGGTATCCCTCCGGCCACATTTGCTCCGCGGCATAAGCCAGCGCGTGTAGATCATTATTTGGGTTGGCGGCCACAAATTGCCGGGTTGCCAAAAGGCCCGGGTCTTTGATGCTATTGGCGTCTTCGGCCCGCAACGCTGCCGCGATGAACGCACCCTGCGCCGCGCTGGCGTCGGTTTCGTTGCCAATACCGCCGAGCACCATGGAAGTGAATCGTTGGGGGTGATGGCTAAGCAGAAAAGTACCCATGAACGCACCCATGGAGTAGCCCATAAAGTCGGCTTGATCAATCTCAAGCGCATCCATCACCGCAAGCACATCCCGGCTCATCGCCGCATAGCTGTAGGGCGCACGTGCGTGAGGTTTATCGCTGCGGCCGTGGCCGCGAATGTCGATCACAATGAGTGAGCGTAGAGATTTAAGGGCCTCGACCCAACCGGTGGCTACCCAGTTGCTGTTGCCGTCTGCCCCCCAGCCGTGGGCCAGTACCATGGGCGGACCGGAACCGTGGCGTTCGTAGTAGATTTGCAGGCCATCGGAGTCGACAAATTGCATGTGCTTGCCTATTCCTTTTGTGTGAGGGCCTGCGTAGTCTAACAAAGTGCTGCTTGGGGAGCCGGGAAACAGGGAGATGGAATCTAGGGAACCTCTGAGCTTCTGAGACTTATGCAGAGGCGCCCTGGCAAGCTGCTGTTATGGTTGCAGGTCCTGGCCAACGTCGGTTTGCTCGGCGGGCTGGTGTTGAATGATTTGAATCACGAGCCAAACAAGAGGTAGAGAGGGAGAGATGGAGAGAGGGAGAGAGATGAGTAAAAAAACATCACGACGCAGTTTTCTGTATCAGGCTGGTGCAGTAGCGGCCACCGCCGCGTTGGGGGGGTGGCCGGGTATTGCTCGGTCATCGTCCACCGAGCTGGGTTACCTGTCCGCGGTGCAGTTGGCCGCTATGTTGCGTGCCAAAGACATCAGCAGTGAAGAGCTCACCCGCCACTTTATTTCGCGCATAGAAAAGCACGATAAGAAACTCAATGCTGTAGTGGTGCGCGATTTCGAACGTGCGTTGGCGGCGGCCAAACAAGCCGACGCCATGTTGGCCAAGGGTAACTCAGCGGGGCCTCTGCATGGTCTGCCGATGACCATCAAAGAGTCGTATGACATCGCCGGTCTGCCCTCCACCTGGGGGGTACCCCAAGCCGCCAACGCCATTGCGCAGACGGATTCGGCGGTGGTGGAGCGGTTTAAGGCTGCTGGCGCCCATTTTTTGGGCAAAACCAACGTGCCCATCAATTTGGGTGATTTCCAAAGCTATAACGCTATTTACGGTACAACGAACAATCCTTGGGACACCACCCGCACACCGGGCGGCTCTTCCGGCGGCTCTGCGGCCGCACTTGCCGCGGGTTTAACCGGGCTTGAAAGTGGTTCTGATATCGGCGGTTCAATTCGGAACCCAGCACATTTCTGCGGCGTTTACGGTCACAAACCGACCCATGGCATTGTCTCTTCCAGAGGACATCAGCCCCCAGGTGTACCACCAGGTCCTCAGGGGCCGGATCTTGCCGTGGTAGGGCCCATGGCGCGCAGCGCGGAAGATCTAGCGCTAAGCATGGATCTACTTGCTGGGCCGAATTTGCTGAATGCGCCCGGTTGGCAACTTAATCTTCCACCGGCACGTATGTCTTCCCTGCGTGGGTTACGGGTGGCCATCTGGGCAGATGATCCTTTGGCGCCGGTCAGTACCGAGATTGTTGAACGTTTGCAGAACATAGGTTCAACGCTGTCCAAACTTGGCGCCAAAGTTTCTGACACGGCCCGTCCCGCGTTTGCTGCCGCGGCTTCACATGAAACCTATGCGGGCATTTTGTTTGGTATTACCACCGGCCCTGGCGCGGAACTTAAGTATTTTGACTACACGGTCTTGCATGGCCAGCGTGGTGCCTTCCGCATGGCGTGGCAAAAGTTCTTCCTGGACTGGGATGTTCTGCTCTGTCCCATCGCCACCACCCCGGCGTTCCCCCAGGATGAGAGCGACATCAATGCCCGTACGCTGTTGACCAACGGTGAACCGCGCCCCTATTTCGAACAAGTGTTCTGGGCCGGACTGGCTACCCTGTGTTACTTGCCGAGTACGGTCTTTCCCACAGGCCTGTCGCAATCCGGTTTGCCGATTGGCTTGCAAGCGATGGGTGCGGAGTTTGACGATCGCACCACCATTGAGTTTGCGCGGCTTATGGCCAATGAGCTTGGCGGCTATCAACCGCCTCCTGGCTTTGCGTAAACGCGTGCTAGCAGCGGCGGAGTTATGAGCCATCTTTTTGGACCCGTGGTGCAGCAGGGTTATGTGGTGCCAGATGTAGAGCAAGCCATGCAACATTGGCTGGCTCGCGGGGTGGGGCCTTTTGTATTTGTCGACATCAAAGACTTTCCGGGTCAATACGACAACTCGCCCATCATGGCGCAGATGCAGGCTGGTTTTGCATATTGTGGTGATCAGCAAATCGAAGTTATCACCCCAAGCCTGGATCACTCTTCGATCTACAAGGATTACCTTGAGCAGGTACCAGCGGGTGGCTTACAGCACTTGGCCTTTTGGGTAGACAACATCGATGACAAGCTGGCGGAACTTGACCATCAGAACGTTGGCCATCGGGTTTGGCAACGTTATGGCGCGCCGCCGGACTATCGGGCGCATGCCTACATCGATCTGACGGATGCGCCGGGTGTGATGATCCAGTTGATGGCACGCAGTGATTTTTACGACATGCTGTTTGGTGCGCTGGCCGTAGCCGCGCAATCTTGGGATGGCGTCAGCGACCCTATTCGGGTGCTGGATCCTGGGTCTGGCAGCTTAGTACCCAGACCTTAAACCGCCGTGTGCGTACCCTGATGGATCTGCGCACGCAACTCCAAACCTTTGCCGGAAAGTATCTTGTGCCGGCGGTGACCGCTGGTGTGTGTCAGGGTGATGCGTTGCAGGTTGAGGCGTATGGTGTTTGCCAGCGGGGACTTCCCGCGGAGGTGCCGCCACATGGCCAATGGCACATCGGCTCCTGCGCCAAATCCATGACCGCGGCTTTGTATGCACGGTTAGTGGAACAAGGTGCGGCGCGGTGGGATGCACCGATAGCGAGCTTGTTTGCAGATGTTACCGACATCGCCCCGCGATGGCATGACGTCGATGTGCAGCAGCTGTTTTACTGTTTAGGCGGTATGCCAGCCAACCCTTCCAAGCCCGCCATGCTGAAAGGTTTTAAAGATCCCAGGCCTCTAGTGGAACAGCGCACCGAGGCTGCGCAAACGGCCTTACAAAAACCTCCGGGCACGCTGGGTAAGTTTGTTTATTCAAACTTAGGCTACATGGTGGTGGGCGCCGCCATTGATCGCATTACCGGTATGCCCTACGAACAAGCGCTCGAACACACTCTTTTGCAACCCCTTGGCATCACCTCGCTGGGGTTTGGTCCGCCGCCGCGGATCTGGGGGCACAAGGCGCGCTGGCGGCTTGGCAGCGTCGGTTTGTTTTGCGGTGCGCCGGCTGACCCAAGTAGTGCCTACAGCGACAATCCTGCCATGTTGTCGTCCGCGGGTACTTTGCACCTAGGTATGGCGGATTGGGCGAAGTTTTTGCGGTTGTTTGTCACCGAAGGAGGCGGTGTATTGCAGGCACAGAGTATCGAAACATTGCTGGCTATACCCGACAATCCACAGGCTCGCATGTCCATGGGCTGGGCCAGTGTGAAAGATCTTCCGGGTGTGTCTTTCGCGATGCAAGGTTCTAATACCATGTGGGTGGCCACCGCCTTACTAGATGCCGAGCGGCAACGCGCCAGCTTTATGGTGTGTAATGACGGCCGTTCACGCTTGCTTGGAGCCAGTGTGAACTTTGCTGCGCAATTGTTGGGCGGCGGGGCTCCTGAGACGCAAAGCGGTTAAGCCGCCAGCGAAGCGTTGTAGACCTGATAGCTGCCGCGGTCGCTGCGTTTGGTGTGATACATGGCGTGATCGGCGGGTTTTCGAAGCGTGGCCAAATCTTCGCCATGTTCGGGTAACATCGCGATGCCGATGCTGGCGCTCACCGCCTTAAAACCGCCGGGGTCCACAAACATGGCGGCAACGTTGTAGTCGTGGCGCAGTGCGCTGGCGATCATCTGTTCGGCACGGTGGTTTAGGCAACGTTCGTTCATGAGCCCGGTAAGTGCATCGTGGTCGGCTTGAAAACGTAGGGCGGATTTGGCCTCGTCGAACTCTTCGATGACATTGGCATAAGCGCTCAGATAACGGCTGGACGTCCAGGTGAACGCTGTAACAAAAACAGTGGCAACGCCAGGTTGACCAACCAGGTCATGGTGCCCTCCTGCGCTAGGCGTGGATCGATGGCAATTTCAAGCGGTCCCCATAACAGGGCAAGCAGGCTGCAGATCACCGGAAAAGCGACCAGCAGCGGCTCCCTAGATTACGAAAATACAACAACGCGGCGATGAGCCAAGATGAGATGGCCATGGTGACAATCAGAAAATTAACCAAGTCTCGCTGCAAGGCAGGGACGTAGTCTTGGGTTGTTGCACATTGCGTGGTGTGTGCGCGATACGATCGTCATTGATACGACAAGGGTCTCAACACAGGGATGAACAAGGCTATCAGTTTCAAATGTATTGAAAGTTAAGTGGCGCGCTTATCACTCTGTGGCGTGGCATACTTGTGAAGCGCACCACATTGTAGGCCAGCATCTGGGTAAGCCATGCATAGAGTGTTGATCAACATAGATGTGCCGGATGTAGTCGCGGGGGTAGGGTTTTACACCGCGGGCCTAGGGTTTGAATTGCAGCGCACGCTGTTTGACGGCACCGTGGCCGAATTAATCTTAGGCGAAACAGTCATTTACCTGCTGCAAGCCAAACAAGGCAGCACACCCTACGCGGGTGCAACCCAGACGCGCACATTTCAACGCCATTGGACACCAGTGCACCTGGACATCGTGGTGGATGACTTAGATGCGGCTGTGACACGCGCGTTGGCCGCCGGGGCAGTCAGCGCGGGTGCGCCCAGCGTCAATGATTGGGGTTGTCTGGCACCTCTGGCTGACCCATTTGGCCACGGAGTTTGTCTGCTGCAATTTATCGGCAGGGGATATGCCGAGGTTGCTGATCCGGTTTAGATGTTGAGGCTCACCCCAGTGCGGTGAGGGCAGCTTCCAGGTCTGCGCGGAGGTCTTCAGACGCAAATAGGTCTGCTTGCGGGTCAATGCCCATGCGGCGGAACGCGCCGATGGTATTCCAATCCAGTTCGGATGCTCCTGCAGAGGAATTGGTGGCGTGTTTGGCGAGGCTATACAGATGGGCAATCTGCACCACGTCCGCGTAGTCCGATTCTGCGGCGACCCGACCGAAGTTGTTGTATTCCTGGGGGACCGCGGCAATGTCCATCGGAAAGTCCCAGGATTGCAAGATACGCGTGCCGATGCGGCCGCTTAGGTTGTTCAAAACCAAAGACAGGTTGTGGTGGTCGGAAATCACACCCTCGTGGTCTTCCGTCCACGACAAAATAGGTAACGCGCCGATGTTGTGCACCAGGCCGGCCAAAGAGGCGTTGTCTGGCCCGAGGTGGGTGTAGTGGCGGGCGAGCACGGTGCTGATGGCGGCGATTTCAATTGAGCGTGACCAAATCTCGCGCATGGCGGCATCGACCAGCGCGGTGTTGGCCTGAAACAGCTGTTGCATGGCCAAACCCTGTGCCACGGTGGCGGCGTAGTCAAAACCTAAGCGACCAATGGCGGTGGTGAGATCCGAAATCAAGCGCGGTGCGCGAAACATCGGCGAGTTAGCCAGCTTAATGAGCCGCGCGGAGATGGCCGGGTCAGTGACAACAATCTTGGCCAAACCGTCGGCGGTGGCGTTTTCATCCCTCGCGGCATCACGGATGGCGAACGCGATCTCAGGCAGCGTCGGCAGTTCCAAGCCGTCGTTGTTGAGAGCATCAATAATGCGCCGTGAGGCAACTGCAGCGACCGTTTTCAATGTTGAGATTCCTCCGCGTCAGCCTACTTCATCGGCTACATGGAGGATTTCTTTAGTACGATGCTTAAAGGAGAATCACTGGCCCAGGGAAAACGCCACCAAGTAGTCACCTTCACCGCCGATGCCACTGCGCGCATCGCCACCGGCTGCCACCACAACAAAGGGTTGATCCCCTTCGCCAGTAGTCACCGTATAACCCATTGGGGTAGCGTTTGCGGGGAAGGGAAGGTCGTGTTGCCAAAGCTCTTCGCCGCTGTCGAGATCGAAAGCGCGTAAGGCACGTTCGGACGCAGCGCCGATAAAAATTAACCCTTCGCTTGTGAGCAGCGACCCGCCCATGCCGGGCATACCCCACTTCAAAGGCAACATAGCCACTTCGCGTACCGTACCCAGCGGACCTCGCCAAGTTTGAGATTGTGCACCGATGTCGATCACCATGATTTCAGCCAGCGGTAGGCTGGCACAGGGTAAGCCGAGGGTAGGGTCCAGGTAGGTGTGGCGGGCCATTAAATAGTCCGTCCCGTGTTGGGGTGCAATTTCAACGCCTGGTGGCAAATCGTAGCGTTGCTCTAATTGAGCCCGCGCGGCCCGCCGCGTGTCCAGCGGCGCGTCCGCATCGCGCATTACGTCGAGCAGGTCAGTTGCTTCGACCCGTGCAATCAGTTTGGTACGGAAGGGGACATTGTTGGTGTTCACGACAATTAGGCCGCGAGTGGCGTCGACCGCCACGCCTCCCCAGTTGATGGCGCCCATGTTGCTGGGCAAGCCGATGGTCCAATCTTCGGTGATGGGCGTAAACACCGGTCCGGTTTCACTGCGCGCATCCAGTGCGTCGCACAAGCCAAGCAGCGAGTCGCCTGCTGCATAGCTGGGCGACACCTGAAACGCGGGCGGCGGAAAAGGTTGTACGTCGGACAACATCTCCTCCAACGGCCCGTAACGCGGCACTTCGCGATACGCCACGTCTACCAGCGGTGCTCCGGTTTCGCGATGCAAGATAAAGATGTGCCCCATCTTGGTGGCTTGAATCAGCGCGGGAACAGATTGACCGTCTACAGTGAGGTCAGCCAGCACTGGTTGTGCCGGCACGTCAAAATCCCAAAAGTCTTTGATCACTGTATTGAAGTGCCACAACACTTCGCCGGTGGATGCCCGTAATGCCACCACCGCTGAGCCATAGTGCGCCATATTGACACCTTCCGGGCGGAAGTAATCCGGCGAAGGGTTGCCGGTGGGCAGGAATACCATGTCGCGCGCTTCATCGACTGACATGGGCGCCCACACGTTAGGTGTGCCGAGAGCGTAGCCCGCGCTGCTGACAGGTTGGGTGGTGTAGTCATAGTCCGGCGGTGCAAGGTCAAACGCCCACGCCAACTCGCCGGTTGCGGCTGAATAGGCGCGCACCACGCCGCTGGGCGCGGTGACTCGATTACCGTCACTTACGGCGGACCCGACAATCACCAATTGCCCCGCCGTCACCGGTGCCGAGGTCACCTGATATTCGCCAGGCCAATGGATGTCGCCGACGCCAACGTCCAACGCAATCTCGCCGCCTTCCCCGAAACTGGCGCAGCGTGCGCCGGTGGTCGCGTTGATGGCGATCAACCTGGCGTCGTTGGTCGCCATGAAGATCCGTGAAGGGCAATCGGTGCCGGCGGTTTTCCACGGCGTCACGCTACGGCAGTTGGACTCATTGGCGGGGCGTAAATTTGGGTCGATCTGGGGGTCAAATGTCCACAGCTCTGCACCGCTTAACGGGTCTAGTGCCATCACTCGATTTGACGGTGAACAGAACACCAGTTGGCCGTCGACCAATACCGGCGTGGTTTGGAAGACGGTGTCCACCTCGCCGGTGCGGTACACCCAGGCGACTTGCAGCTGCGCTACGTTATCTTTGTTGAGCGCGTCGATCTCAGCGAATTTGCGACCACCGGGTCCGCCGTAGCTGTCCCACGCGGAAGTAGAGCGAGGCTCGGCGTCGACCGCGCTGGTGTTTGCGATGTGGCGATCAAAGTCAGTGCCGCATCCCGTTGAAAGCAAAGTAAGGGCGGCAACAACCGCAGTCATTAGATTTAGGTGTATGCGCATGGCTAAGCCGTGACTGTGACTACCTCCATAATGTCGCATTTCCCCGCCAAATAGTTGTTACCGTAGAGACGGGGAACGAAAACTTTGTTGGGGGAACTGATAACCGTAGAGACTTTCTAGCTGCCAGCGGCAGCCTCAGCCTGACGGCTGCCGCTAATGCAGCCTACACCCCTACCCGTTACCCCTATCCGGATCGTGTAGTGTTGGATCCCAGCTTCACCGGTTTTATTGGCCAAACACCGATACAGCGCGTGTTGCGCAGATTCTATTGCCGGAGATCTGTGTCAATCTGTGTTTTGGCGGCGTGAAGCGCAACCGTTTGTACATGACGGCCAGCCAATCGCTATATGCCGGTTATGTGCATGCCCAAGGGGCGCATTTTGTTGAAGAATTTGGGCGCCAGAGATTGCGGTTACGCGGCGCTGGGCCTACTCATCACCTTCCTGTCGAGTCGCGGCGCTGTTCCACGGTTGCTTTGAGCGTTTGAAAACGCGGCAGGGACACCAGCGGCAGCAGATCGGGGTCCTCCAGCAATTCAGGCCGGGCGAAACCACCCGCCACGGCGGCCTCAAGATAATCCAGCGCCGCCTCTGTTGCTCCACTACTGGCCGCTAAACAGGCAGCGTTAAACTGTGCGTTGAGTGTTCGTCTGTCGCTTGCGCCAGCCACCGCCAACCACTGACTTTGCACTTCGTGCATGGCGGAGAGTGCTTCGGGCAGACGCTCTAGTTGCGCAAATAGAAGGGCGAGACGGTTGGTTGCGTTGATGGTGGTTGGATGTGATGCACCGAGGTTTTTACGTAGGTCATCTATAGTGGGACGGAGCTGCTCAAGTGCCTGCTGCGGGCGACCATCCTTGATTAGGGCTGCCGAGTAATTGACCCGTGCAGCCAATGTGCGTTGGTGCCGGGCACCAAGCGCTACGGCTGAGTCTCGCCATACGCGCGCAAACCCTTCGGCGGCGGTGCGGGTTTTACCCAGCGCCATTTCCAATTCGGCGACAGAAGCCAGTGAAAGCAAAGTGTCGGGATGGTGCGTGCCAAAGACCCGCTCCCGGGTGACTAACGTCTTGCGCGCCAGCTTTTCAGCTTCTTCGAAACGACCAGCGCGGATGAGCTCAACTGCAAGGTTTTGAGCAATTCCCAATGCATCCGGATGGTCCTCGCCGTGAAGTTCCACCAAGTTTTGCAGTGCCTGCTTATACAATTCAATCGCTTCATCGTTGCGACCCACTCGGCTCAAAACGTTGGCGAGATTGTTAGCTGCACCCAATGTTTCGGCATGTGCCGGACCCTGCACCAAGCGGAAACCCTCATACGCTTCTCTATACATAGCCAACGCATCATTTGTGCGGCCTGATAAATAGAGTACGCTGGCGAGATTGGCAAGGGTGCGCAGACTGGCAGGGTCAGTTTTACCCAGCGTCTGCTCCCGGATAGCCAGGGATTGCCTAACCAACCGCTCGGCGGCGGCTTGATCACCCCGCCGCATTTGCAGGGTACCCAGGTCACCCAACACCGAGGCGGTGTCGAGCGCGTCAGCACCCAGCTCGTTGTTGTAGATGTCCAACGCGCCTTCGTACAGCGGTAACGCTTGATCGTAGTGCGCAAGCCCTTCATACGCTTGTGCCAGGACGGATTTAAGCCGCGCTTGCACCAGGGGCACATCGACCAATTCGCCGTCGATGCGGTCACGTCCGCGATCGAGCACCTCCCTAACCGTAACGGGCTTGCCGCGTGATTGTTCCGGGTGGGACGCAGATAGAAGCTCGATGAGAAATCCCACGACCTGATTCGCAGTAAGGGCTTCGCGCTCGGCTCTCTGTTTTTCTTCTTGCGCTTCGTTGCGGCTGATGACGGCGAGTAGCGCCAGACCGGCAGTCAGTACCATGCCGACAACGGACGCTGCAGCAATACCCAAAAGGCGTCGTTGTTTAGTTCTGGATTCCCGCTGCCGCAAGTTGTCGTAATCCACTTGCAAAAGTCCCGCCGCGAGCTTGAGAAATGTATCTCTGCGGCTGACATCGCCGGTAATGTCGGCGGCTAGTGGTTCTTGCCCTTGATCGAGCAGTGCAGGTGGAAAGCAGCTGCGCCCGTCATGCGGATCTTTCGCTACGATAAGCGAATAGATGGGGCGCCCACCCAGTTCTCGGAAACGGCGAACCTCCTCGTTTACCCATGCTGAATCACGCGCGGCCGGGGAGCACACCACAATCAACGCTTTGGAAGCGGCTAGCGCCGCATCGATGCGCTCGCCGAGCTCTGGTGCTGCTGCGAGCTCTTCTTCGTCGCGAAACACCGGGCGGAAGGGGTGCGTTGGCTCAGTTGCAGCCCTTAACCATTTTGGTAGCTGGTACCTCTCAAGGGAGCGTTGTAACCACAGTGCCCACTTCCGATCGACGTGGCTGTAACTGATGAAAGCCGCATATTTGAAATCGTTTGCCATCGGTGGGTAGCCCTCAGGTGCAAACCGGAACGATCCCAAGTGAATGTAGCAGATGAAACTACCAGAGAATTGTTGCGTTTGCGTGTTTTGCTCTTGAAGATTGGAAACTGAATGAGCGAGTTACATGCGGGACTGGGAATACTCCTGCCAACCCGTTGTCAGGAGCTGTCGGTTACACTGCTCATCTTGTCGAATCCGAGGGGCACTATGCAACATTACTTTAATCCCATGAGCCGCGCCGTCACGACACATTGGATGTTGAAAGAACTTGAGGTGGATCACGATCAAATCACACTCGATTTTCAAGCGGGGGATACGCAAACGGCTGAGTTTCGTACCATCAATCCAATGGGGAAAGTGCCGACCTTGGTCGACGACGGTGTTGTTGTCACCGAGGCGGCTGCTATTTGTGCTTATCTGGCGGACAAATACATCGAAAAAGGCTTGGCACCGCCGTTTGATTCACCTCAACGAGGACGTTACTACCGCTACCTGTTTTTTCCCGGCACAACCTTGGAGCCCATGTTTAGTGCCAAGCAGTTTGGTCTAACGGACTACTCTGCCGTATCTGCGGGTTGGGGGGATTTCGAGCGTTGTATGGCTGCCATCGAAGCGATGACACCCGACACGGGTTGGGTACTCGAATCGGGATTCAGCGCTGCGGATGTGGTGTTCGGCGGCACGTTGGATTTTGCTATGCAATTTGGATGGCTGGATGCACCGAGTTCGAAGGTGATGGGCTACGTAAACCGGATCAGGGAACGACCGGCTTACCAGGAAAGCCACGTGTCGCCCTGACAGCGTGGCATGGCTCAGTATTCGAGAAGCGTAGCTTTATCCTGGTCTATCTCGATGGCGTTGTTACGCACTAGGCTCGATCGAGCCTGAAAGAGAAATTCCTGGTAGCAGCCTAACAGATCCACATGTTCAGCTAGGAACCCAACGATGTGTTCTCGTGCAGCTTCGGGGTTGGATTGAAGTTCTGAAACTCTAACGGATAATCCTTCACGCACGTTCAGGTCAGGTCCGAGCCAAGTGTTCTGTTCAATTGCTTGTTGGGTAGTCGCAAGACCAAATTCTTCATAGCAACTCAGCAAATCATTGCAGAAGTACTCGATAGACAACATAGCCTGCTGATTAGCGGCTTCTTGAGCGGTAGTTTCTATATCTGACAGTTTCATGTTTTCAAGGCCTCTGTATTTCATCCCAGTAGTCTTGAACGATTAACTCGGCTGCCACCTCACCAACATCGTGCCAAGTTTGTCGCAGCTGACTGGGCAGGTGAACTGGCCACTCACGCTGCAGCGTAGCATACAGCGAGTTCATGCCCCTAATGTGTGAACTCAGTCTTTTTGACACCTCTGAGCTGGGAATTGCACCAGTATTGGACAATAAGATTGTCGATTTGTAGTAGGACTTTGCGAGAGCGATTAAGTCCTGCCTATTAGCCGTGAACCAACCCCAAACACGCAGTGTTCTCAAGTTTTGCTCAAGTGGATTCAAGTGGGCTTTACCTTAAGTACCTTTAAACTTGCGTAGACAAGTGCACCCTCGGCGAGCAAGTACACGATGATCAACACCCAGGCTCTAATATCTGCGTTCGTCGAGCATGCCAATTCTGCTGCAAGCAGTGTGACAACGAAGCACAGTGCCAACATACCCCAACAGATCTGTCCGAATTTGTAGGTAGCGTTCGAAACGTCGCCGGGCGCACCAGCTTGCATGGATGAAATGTAAAGGGAATAGAATATTCCATAAATCGCAATGAGCAGTGGCACCAGCGTCAGGTACGCGGTGAAAAGGGTCTGTAATTCTGCTAAACCCTCAGTTTCCATAACGCAAAGCCTACCTGAATTTGTTTCCAAAATGGGTGGGAAAAGGTGCCGTCTCGGACCAGCCACAAGCACAACTCATAGACCGAGATTTCTCAAAGAGACTTCGGAGCTCGAGTATCTGCGTGGCTTATTTCCCATTGCACAATCCCGCACTCTATCCTAGTGCTCAAACCACTTTATAACTTAGGATCAGAGTTCACCAGCTTTGGGCTGGCAAGGAAGAG
>JANQKS010000127.1 GCA_028281005.1 Pseudomonadales bacterium | reverse complement strand
ATTGCTCGTCGCAATATCCGGATATGACTCCTCACGCTTCCTTGCCAGCCCAAAGCTGGCGAACTCTGATCCTAAGTTATAAAGTGGTTTGAGCACTAGTGCGTTAGCACTGCTGCGCTTTTAACGCTTAACCCTCGGCAACAGCCGCCCGGGTGGCCCGCTCCACATCTTTGGCTTGTTGTACCGCTTCTTCCGCGGCGATGAGTCGATCGAGCAGCGGTTCGGCCTGTATGAGAAAGGTCTCGGTGAGGAATTCATCGGCGTCTGGATCAAGCATGTCCATCTCCGCTTCCAAGGTTTCCAGTTCACGCTCGATGCTTGCGTAATTGGCCTCAGCTGCTTCTACGGCTCGAATGGCGCGCTCAAGGGCTGCTTGTGCGATGGGGTCGACGATCCGGGTAGCTGCCTCAGCTGAGTGATACGCGGAGGCAAGCGTACCCAAGGGCTCGCTCGCTGCGGCGACGCTGGCACCTTCACTCGCGCGTTTTGTAGAGAGACCCCCATCGAATGATGAATCGTTGCCCGTCAGTACCCACTTAAATCCCACGAGCACTATGGCACCGGCGGCGGCGAGGGTGAGGGAAGTGAGCAGGTTCTTCATGGCGGGTCGACGCGTTCCAGTGGATTGAGAAGTCGGTGTAGCGCTAGGCGGAGGGACGGACAGAAAAAGGAAGGGCCTGCCGTGTAAACGACAGGCCCTGTTTGCTCTAGGAGCCGACGATACCGCCGTCCTTGCGTGTAACAACAATGGTGCAATCCCGTGGGATCGTTACGCCGTCGTCGGGCGCAGGGAAGTTGGTCGATGCTGGGTTACCATTGCCCGGATGTTGGGTGTTGGTAAACAGCGTGCGGTAGTCTGGGGTAGTGGTGATACCCGTGATCTCGTCGCTGTTGACCCCCATCAGCAGGCGCCGGTATTCGCCGCTTTTCACGTCGAATACCACCAACTGGTCCTGCAAGCCGTCGGGTTGCCCGCCATCTGTGCCGATGAAGAGACGACCAAAAGGGTCGGCCCAGGCGGCGTCCGGATCGGTGAAAACATTTTCACCACCGTCGTCGGGTGCCTCGTAGTCGGCAAACTCATAGTCGACGCGTATCGGATTACCCATGTCGTCGAGCACTTCCACGCCATCTTCTATGAGGTTGGGACCGGTACCTGGATCGCTTGCGCGCGTGTTGCGTGAAAGGATGTAGATGTCCCACTTAAAGACCTTTCGATTCAGGTCTTTGGTGCGCAGGATGTGGCCGTCGGCGTGGTCAAAAATAGGGTTGGCTTCGTTGACCTCGACGTCGCCGTCTTTTACAGCAAGTTGGTCCTTGCGGTTGTTGTTGGTCAAGGTCCAGAAGACCTCACCCTTGGTACCGATGGTGGTCCACTCCGGGCGGTCCATTTTGGTTGCGCCCACGGCGTCCGCGGCCAGGCGGGCATAGGTCACTACCTTGTCCTGTGTGTCGAGGCCAATCTCGGCAATGCGCGGATCTTTGTAGGTGAGCTCCACCCACTCGCCCACGCCTTGGCCGGTGCCAACTTCTAGGTTTAAGTCAGAGGCAAATACGGCGACATAAAGCCTGCCGTTATCCAGAGGGCTTCTACCGCGGGCGATCTCTTCGCGCCAGGGACGTTTAGATTCGTATTTGTAACAGTAGTCACCGCGCTGATCGTCACCCATATATACAGCCACGCGTCCGCTCTTCAACTCCTTGACCGCTACAGCTTCGTGTTTAAAGCGCCCCATGGCGGTGCGTTTAACGGGCTTTCTGGACCCGTCGAAGGGATCAATCTCGACACACCAACCGAAACGGTTACTCTCGTTTTTGTAGTTTGGATTGTTGAGATCAAAGCGCTCGTCGAACACGTGCCAACCGTAGCCGAAGCCGTTATCGCTGAAGCCGTAGCGTGCTAAAGCGGCGCTTTGCAACTCGTCGGCACCCTGTGGGTCGCCATTGTTGGTGCCGAAGTAACCGTTGAAGTTTTCTTCGCAGGTGATGTAAGTACCCCAGGGTGTCGGGCCGGAACCGCAGTTGTTCACCGTGCCGAGCACAGGATTACCGGCTCCGTTTTCCAGCAGGGGGCTGTGTGCGGCGGGGCCGGAAACGTGCATCGGCGTGTTGACCGTGATGCGGCGGCTGTTCTTATTAGACGTTACCTCCCAGCGGCCTTGGTAGTTTTTGCAGATCGCTACTACCGAGACGCCATGGGCAGCTTGTGAGACACGCACATCTTCAAGGCTTTCCGGTGCACCTTTGCCCAGCACATGCGGATTGGTTCCAAATTCGTGGTTGATACACAACATACCCTCATAATCGCTGAGGTATCTGCGCAGCCGCGGTAGCTCGCGGCGGAACCTTGACTCGATACGCAGGATCTTCGGCAGATTCTCCGGGAAGAACCACATGCCGTCGTGGCCGATGCCGATGAGTTCTTCCTGCTCAGCGGAAGTCGGACGTCGGTCCGGTTCGCCGTTGTACTCCTGAACGTTAGATTTCGGATCGATACGTGATCCCCAAGGAATGAGGACGTGGTAATCGTAATCCATGGAGACTGTGACAGTTTTGCCGCCGGCCGCCACGGCATCTGCCTTGGACAGCGGTCTGAAATCGAGCAACGGTCCCCAAGAATTGTGCTTACCGCCATAGGCTAAAGCTGGCGCTGGTGCCAGATAACCGGCCGCTGCCGCGGTGAGGGTCCCTTTCATGATGTTGCGGCGGGATAAGCCTTGACTGACGATGTCTTGCAGGCTGGGGTTGTCGGTCGGGTTAGACGACACGTT
Organism: Pseudomonadales bacterium; assembly: GCA_028281005.1. GTDB lineage: Bacteria > Pseudomonadota > Gammaproteobacteria > Pseudomonadales > Azotimanducaceae > UBA4421. Next base: position 31,126 of record JANQKS010000127.1, on the reverse strand, counting down.
TTCGCTGTCGTCGATTTGAGTGCTTTGAGTCTGAATTTGAACGTCTTTGATAGTCACGCTGCGCTAGTCCTCTACAAGTGTGAAGTCCGTCAAAACTTAGTGAGCAGCTATGACAGAAGCGTTGCGCAAGCGTGACAAAACGATGTCGTTAGCGTGACATTTTATCTTGAGAATAAGAATCACTATCAGAAAGCACTGATGGCTGACCTGAAAGCAGTATGTGGCGACTTAGCACTAGCGCGTCAATGCAGCCTGCATGACGTCAAATACAACGGTGTTGTCTACGTAATCGCCGTTCCAATTGTAGACCTCACCCCACAGCTCTCTGGCCTTTGCATCGGTGCGGGTGAATTCCGCAAATTTTGCACTGCCCGCACCGATGGCCCACAACGGCACCAGATCATTGGTGTGATTGGGCGAAGAGAACTGATAGCCGGGCAGGTTACCGGCGCCGCGGTCTTGCACCGCAAGAAACTCGTTGAATACATCCTCTGCAGGATCAAACCGCGCAGCGGCAAGGGCTTCGTTATTGCGATCTGCGGCCACTGGCCCACCTTCGCTGTTGATCCATGTGCCTTCACCCCAGATGCCACCGCACTCGTGATCCGAGGTGATGATGAGTAGGGTTTCCTCCCAACTGGAATTTTCCTCCACCCAGGCAATCACCGCGTCGATGGCCAAGTTGAAGTCGACTTGCTCTTCGATGTAGCGCGGCATGTTGTTGGCGTGTCCCATCCAGTCAACGGCGCCGCCTTCGATCATGACAAAAAAGCCGTCTTCGTCCTGATTAAGCACATTGAGTGCACCCTGGCTCATCGTTGCCAGGTCGGGTACTGCGTCGTTGTAAGCCATTCCCGACGGCGTGTCGGCAGCACCAAGACCGTCCCGGGCAGCTTGCAGGGTAGTGCCAGCTCGAGCGATGCCCACCACACGCTGGGGCAGTGATTGCCCCGCAGCCAGCGCGCTGAATGCATCTTTTGTATCGAGGTAGTCAAAGCCGTTTAAACCACTTGCCTCACGCAGCGCTGCGTACGTCGCCTCACCGCCAACAAACTGGTAGTTTTTTTCTGGGGCATCATCACCGCTGTTGCCATAGTCTGGGTGACCGGCACCCATGATGACATCGAGTTCGCTGCCCACCATTTCGTTAAAAATGTCCGCGTAGTTGTTGCGCGACACATTGTGTGCAATCACCGCGGCGGGGGTGGCGTGGGACACCATCACCGATGCCACCGACCCGGCTGAACGCTCCAGGTCCATGGCTATTTCCGCAATGGTGGCGAAGCGGTGTTCGCCGCTCCAATCCATATTAATGCGGCCGTTTGAGGTTTTACGCCCGCTCATCAACGCGGTGCCGGCGGCGGCGCTGTCGGTATATGAAGTGTAAATCTTGTTCACTGGTGCAAAGTCGTTGGTCATGGCGTTTTCGAAGCGTGTCCAACGAGTGGTGGGGTCGTAACGTTGCTCAACCGCACCGGTTGCCTCTGCCGGGTCAGAACCTCGGCCCAACAGCTCTCCTTCATCATTCACCAGGTTTAAGGCCGTGTGCGCCAGGCCGTATACCAACGGTTCGGTTCCGTCTGGGCGCGTCACCTGATAAGACTGTGAGCCGGCGCGGCCCTGATAGTAGTCCGCGGCGAGCCAACCGTTGAAACCGATGCCATCCGAGATCATCAGAATGATGTTGCGCGGCGCGGGTTCGGCGGCTGGACGCGGTGTCGGTGTGCTCGCGCAGGAACCCAACAACAAAAGCACGAACACAACGATAGTTCTGTGAAGCCCCATTTTCTATCCTGTCTTTTACACGAAGAATTGGTGTCGGAGACTACCATGCGGATGTTCGGCCTGCTCTATGGTGGCACGCAAAACTTTCGAAGGTCGATGGTCGGTTGAAGGGTGCCGCAGGCTTGTTTGCGTTTTTCTTCACAGAATCTCCATTTTTTTCTACATATTATAATTTGCACCGAAACCGAAATAGGTATTCTGCGAGCGCGCTGCTCAAACCACGCTGACGCAGTTTTATGCGCACGCCACCTTTAGCCCAACGCGTGCCGCACTCATGACAGGTCAGTCGCCGATCCGGCACGGCATCTACCACGCCCTGGGTAAAAACACGGAAGGGAGCCTACCACTGTCGCTGAAGTAGCAGATCGGGTGACAGTGCAGGATGTACTACCTACCTTGGCGGCTGTGGCGGCCAGCCAGGGTGCCAGGGCAGCTCTGGGCGGACGCCGTACGCCAGGTGCCTTGAAGCACCGTCTTTGCGCTCCATGGGGCGTTACGTTGGTCGCGACAGTGGCCCAAAAAAACTGCCGACCACGTCAAAGTTTCGGCGTTGTGAATTTGCTTTCATGGGCCACTAACTCGCCAGGAAGCGATCATGTTTGGCAAGAAACAGCAGCCTAAGCGGTCTGAACCCGTGCCTCCAGCTCAGCCAGTGAACAAAGCAGAGAGTTCAGGCCCTCTGGGTGCGGATACTGAAGCAGAATCCCACCAGCAAACCCCTACAGATAGGCCCCAAAGCCGTGCATTTGAGCGGGCGTCTACGTCCTTCATTGGTGAAGGTTTGCTGATCGAAGGCACCATCGAAGGTGCAGAAGACATGGTGGTGGAAGGTCGCGTGGTTGGCGGCATCTCTTTACCCGATCACCATCTCACCGTCGCTGCCGCCGGCAGCCTCGATACAGAATTGCTAGCTGCAGCGGCTACGGTTGAAGGCTGCGTCATCGGTGATGTTCGTGCCAGTGATCTAGTGACCATTGCAGCAGGTGGCGACGTACAGGGTGACATACGCGCCTCGCGTGTGGCGTTAGAGGATGGCGCCAGGTTTAAAGGCAGTATCGACATGGATGCGGGCGCTGCGGTTGGTTCCTCTTTGCCGGTAGAACCCCCGGTTGATGCGGCACACTTAAAAACAGCCTAGTGAATGTTCACGCGAGCGAGCAGGAAGCGCGCAGCGTTCACCAGCCATGTTCTTCCGCAAGTGTGCGCGGAGCTTGCCACGCGTGAAAAACCAAATGTATTGGACATCGGCGGAGGTGTTGCGAGCACGCTTGATTTCCTCTCTGCGTACGGGGCGCGCGTATTTTTTCTCGACTTAGCCGAGGCGGATCACGCAGATTACCGAGCGAGCCTGCAGGCTTATGCGGGTACTTTATTTGATGTGTGTTTTTTCTGGGATTACCTGCATCGTCTGACACCTGGGCAGCTCAGTGAGTTAAGTGATGCGCTGGTGCCCTACATTTACAGCGACACCTTGGGCTACAGCATCTTCAGCGTACCTGGTTTCAACGATGCCGGGCCGCATACATTCCGCCTCTGTTCTGCGGAACAGTTGGCGCTAGAACCAGCGGCGGTAAAGGGATATCAGCCGTGGTCATACCGTGAGTTCAATACGTGTTTTGACGCGTTTAGTATCGAGCAGGACGTGTTGAGTGAAGATGGGTATCTGGAACTGCTGTTTGCGGTGGAATGAGTCCCGCTGTTTACTTACGCTGAGCGTCGCTGGCCGTTGACGCCCTCTTCACTCCCACATAGGTACGTTTGCGCGGTTTTAGGCAGTGAAGTTGACTGTGCCAGACGTAATTCGTTCGCCAAACCCTACTCCCCATGCCTCGCTTTTTTGACCCACAGCCCGCAAGTGAGATGAGTTCCTTCGGCATGGGTACGGATGATCGTTGCGCCGAAGAGACAAAAACGGCAAGCCTTGTCAACGGTCAGTTGGTGGTTATTGGCGGCGGTGCCGGTGGTCTCGAATTGGCGGTGAAGCTTGGCAAAAAGTATCGACGCGATCCCAGTGTCGATGTCATCTTGATCGACAAAAACCCAACCCATATCTGGAAGCCTCTGTTCCATGAGGTTGCTACGGGCTCTCTCAACAGTTATCACGACGAAGCCAGTTATCGCATGCTGGCGCGGAAACACCATTTCCGGTTTTTGCTGGGTGAAGCCACGGACATTGACCCCAATCGCCGCGAAGTACACCTCGCCGCGACCCGGGACGACAGCGGTGCAGAGATTACGCCCAAACGCACGGTGGCATACGAACAGCTGGTGGTGAGCGTGGGGAGTGAAAGTAACGACTTTGGCATCGAAGGTGCGTTAACGCATTCGCGGCGGCTTGATTCTCGCGAACAGGCGGAGTCGTTTAACCGCTATTTCACCACGCTGTTACAGCGCCTCAACTCCCAGGCAGACAGCGATCCGCTGTCGGTGGTGATTGTCGGCGGCGGTGCAACCGGTGTGGAGCTTGCCGCGGACATGCACAACGTCGTGCAGCGTTTGCGCGAATACGGCTTCGAACACCTAAGCGATGCACAATTGCATGTCAGCATCTTGGAGGCAGCGCCCGGCTTACTGCCTAGATTGCCGCAGCGCATCGGGGCGTCGGTGAAACACGAGCTTGAGCAGATTGGTGTAGCGGTGCATGTAAATACCCGGGTTGAACGCGTGCTAGACAATGCGGTGCACACCAACGATGGCACAGATATGCCGGCTGCCATCAGCGTGTGGGCAGCGGGTGTTAAAGCGCCGGCGTGGCTTGCGCACACTGGCCTGCCGACGGACCAGGCCGGCCGGCTTAAAGTCAACGCAGACCTCAGTGTGGATGGATGTGATGGCGTGTTTGCGATTGGCGATTGTTGCGCCTGCCAAGACAGAGAAGGCGTGGAAGTACCGCCGCGTGCTCAAGCGGCACACCAGATGGCGTCGCTCTGTGCGCACAATATCCGTGCGCTGCGCTCAGGCAAAGCGACTCGGCAATTTGTTTATCGTGATTTTGGTAGCCTAGTCAGTCTCAGCCGTTTCTCTACGGTCGGTAATCTGATGGGCAACCTAATGCGCGGCAGCGTGTTTATTGAAGGTTGGGTTGCGCGCACCTTTTATCTGTCTCTGTATCGCATGCACCAAATGGCGATACACGGCCCGTTTTCCATGCTTTTGCTGGTGTTGGGGGATCGCATCTACAAAGCCACTAGGCCGGAAGTAAAGCTGCACTGAATGGCTTGCTAAAGACTCGGGTTAGGCTTGGGTCGCTGAGGCGTGTTGTTCTGCGTAACCTCACCCGCTAAGGTGAGCGGGACTGCATTGGTATAGGAGACGGCCATGCGTATTGGTCTCTTTCCGTTTTGTACAGACTACTCCATGCCCATCGACAGGCTCGCGGTCGCGGCCGAAGAGCGCGGCTTCGATTCCATTTGGGTGCCGGAACACACACACATTCCTGCCAGTCGCCTCACCGACTATCCCGGTGGCGGTGAGCTGCCGCGGGAATACAGTCATACCCTGGATCCCTTTGTGGCATTGGGAATTGCCGCCGGGGTGACCAAACAACTTAAACTTGCCACCGGCATTTGTATTGCGGTGGAGCATCACACGCTGACTCTAGCCAAAACCGTCGCAACGCTAGATCACGTCTCTAACGGGCGCGTTCTATTGGGGTTAGGTGGTGGTTGGAACCGTGAAGAGATGGAAAACCACGGCGTCGATTACACATCGCGCTTCAAAAAGCTGGAAGAGCAGATGCAAGCGCTGCCGCTCATCTGGACGCAAGAGGAAGCGTCGTTTCACGGTGAGTTTGAACAGTTTGACGCGGTGTGGTCGTGGCCCAAGCCGGCGCAAACACCACATCCACCCATGTACCTCGGTGGCGCGACGGATCATACCTTGCGTCGTATCGCCCGTTACGCCCAAGGCTGGTTGCCAATCACCTTTAACGCGGACGCCATCATCGCAAAAATTCCCAAGTTAGATGCGTACGCAGAAGCGGAAGGGCGGGACCCGCAGTCGATAGCGATTTCGATTTTTGCCGCCCCACCCCAGGATGAGGTGGTGATGAAATGTCGGGATACCCGTGCCGAACGGATTATTTTTCAGGTGCCGCCGCAGGACGAAAGCGAGACGCTGCGGCGACTTGATCGATATGCGAAGTGGATTTGAGAGCGGCGGATCCCGGGATTCTAAGGCGCACCGTCGCGCGGCACAAAACCCACCAGATCTTTGCCGGCCTGCAAGTCTCGATAATTACGTGTGTTGTCAGAACCGGCGAAAAATACGTTGAAATTGTCCTTTAACGGTTCAAGAGCCGATCGTCGCAAGGCGTCCACTACATCCCGTTGGCTACACCAGACACTTCTCGCGCGCGGTGTATCCGCGCGGTCTTCAGCGTTCACCAGGCCGATACGCACACAGATAAATTGTGTCTCGCTGGTATCGGAAAAGTGCCGAGCTAACGCCTCTCCCCAGACTTTGGTGCTGCCGTATACTCCAGCTGGGCGCACGGGTGTCTCTACGCTGATCAACGGCCAGCTTGCCGGTGGCTCACCCTCGGCCACCAGAGACCGGTAAGGCTCAACCCGTTCATAACCGGCTACCGTCGCGCCACTGGAGGCAAACACCACGCGCGGGACGCCTGCGTGTACACACGCCTCGAACACATGCCGGGTGCCTTCAACGTTGGTGTCGCGTAGCTCTTCCCAAGAATAGTTTTCGCCCGCTTTAGCAGCCAGGTGCACGACCACATCGTGGCCTTCTACTGCCTCGGCCAATGCCTCGAAATTGGTGAGATCAGCACGGACGCAGTGCACGCCGCTAACGTCGGAGCGATTAAAAGCGGTCAGTTCGTGGTCAGGCTGCAAGTTGTTTTGCAGCGCGCCGCCGATTAACCCGCTCATCCCGGTCACCAAAATTTTCACCGGTCTTCTCTCCTCTCTCACCTCTCCCACCAAATGATTTGCGCTGGTTTAGCTCGCCTTGGCCAACTCCATCGGCTGATTGTCCGCGCGCCAATTCGCCTCAACCGCACTTTCAACTTGACCGGCAAGTTCGTCAACCCGTTCTACCGCACCCTCAGTGGCGGCATAAATGACCTCGGCGATCTGTGGCTCGGGGCCAGCCAGTACGTCGCGTGCTTGGGCGGGCAACATAGCGCGCAGGGTTTCTTGCGTTTCGAACAAGGTATGGCGTGCCAATTCGATGTGTTTGCGGTTGGCCTCGAGATTGACACGGCCCCGCGCTACGCCGTGGCGCATCCAAGCGTTCAACGCGGCACCAAGGTCTAATCCGCTAGTGGCCAAATCTTCCACCAGTTGGCTGTTCAGGCGGCCAAGAGCATTTACCTGATCCATCCAAATTTGGCTAGATTTCTGCCATAGATCCACATGAACGGAGACGTGAGTGTTCATCGCAGCAATGGCATTGTTGATAGTGGAGTCCATTTGGGTTCCTCGGTTTTACATAAATTTGCGTGGTAAAGCTGGACTGGATGAGAGACGCAACCGTCTACATCAATCGCGTGGATGCAGCGCGCACTAAACTCGCACAGCTATCGCCGTGCTTTCAAGGCGCCTTACATCGGAAAAACCTGAGGGATGTTTCGGTGATTTGTTGGTTGGTGGCTTGGTAAAGCTTATGAAGAGGATGTCAGCGCCGCACGGCTGGAGCTTCTAGCGGCAGGTTGGCAGCGCGCCACGCTAAGAACAGCTCAAGGTCTACGTACTCTTGCGCGCCAAAGTCAAACGGTGCGGCACGCAGGGCGGCGTTACAGAAACGCAGGCGCCGATGCAGGGAGCCAAGCGTCTGCCATTGCAGCCGGTAAGTAGGGTAGCCGGTGGGCTGGCCCTGACTTAAAGCTTCTCCACGCAGCCGTTTACCGGCGTTCACTTCATGGCAGTGGTGGCAGGCCAGGTTCATTTGTCCGCGTCGTGTGTAGAAGTATTCTCGGCCGCGGTGGAATGCTGCCGCGTTTTTGCCGGTAATGTCCACGGCAAAAGGTTGGCCTTGGTCGAGGTGGGTGAGGGCAACGGTCAGTGCCAGGCGCTCTTCGGCTTCGTAGGGGAGTGCTGGCAGAATGGCTTGCTGAGTCCGGCACAACTCGATGCGTTGGTTGAGGTTAATCACACGCGCCGCTGCTTCATCAAATTTGGGATAGCGCCTGGCGATACCCGCCATAGCATCGATTTCACCGTGGCACGCAGTGCACTCGGAGGCCCACAAGGTCCGCCCGCTGTCCACCCATAACAAACCGGGGTTGGCAAAATCGTCTTGCTGCAACGCTTGGGTTTCTGCAGCCTGGTAGTCGAAGCCTGAGCGCACTTCGGTCAGGGTACGCTCAAATTCGACTGGTTGGTGGTGTTCTGCGGGCTCGCTGATGCCGCTGCAGGCCACAAGGTAGAGAATCCCGGCGATATAACTAAGGCGCCGGATCAAAAGCGCGGGTCTCCACGTGCGTAAAGCCATGTTGGCCGGTCCAAGTAAAGGTGAGCTGGCCGCTCTGTTCAGCCCGTAAAAAGAAGCTGATGAAAGGGTTGGCGGCAATGCCGGGCTGCAAATCCGCTTGGAACACCAGCGTGTCATTCAGCGCCACGCTGAATTGGGTGAGAATATTGCGCGGGATCTTTACGCCCAAGCTGTCTACGCGGAAGCCGGTTTCCATCGGGTGGGTGATCAGGGTTTTGATCTCAACCAGGTCGCCGCGCCGGATGTTGCGGGGAATATTGATGCGTGCTTTTGCCATGCAGCGTGCTCTTACGTCGCCTTAGATCAAAAAGTCCAGGCAAGCCGCTTCGGTCACGACGATGTCGGCTCCCCCAAGCAGGAGTCGTCCATCAAAAGTGGCCGCCACGGCGTGCACGGTCTGATCCCCGCCGAGACGAATGCGGGTGCTGACCTTGGCGATGCCGGTGGCGGGGTTTAGGTAGAAGCGACCTAAATGCGGGACGGGGTTTAACGGTGCAAAAACATCGATGGTTTGGATGTAGTCGTCCGGTTGCATTGGGCTTTGCACCTCTACGGTCAGGGCAACGGAGTTGCCGTTTTCAGCCAGCGCCGGCAAGGTGACCGTCACTCCCTCGTGGGATCGTGGTTGATTTGCATACTGGGTGCTCAGCCAGCTATCAAACAACTTGTCCTCAGTGTCCGCACGTAACGGCCTTGTTAGGATCATGAGAGACGCACTGCCAACCAATAACTGACGGCGGTTCATGGTGCCGCCCGTAATGTGTCGAGATAAGCGAGCAGGTCCTGCAACTGCGCCGCATCCAGGATTGTCTTGCCGCGAAACGCGGGATCTACCTGACGTAGATCGTGGCTGCGGAAATAGGCCGGCATGGTGGTGTCGGGTTTGCTGATGGTTGGGTCCATGACTTTGTCGCGAATCTCAGCTGCGCTCAAACGTGCGGCCACATTGGAAAGATCAGGGCCGATATTACCTTGAAAAGGCGCATCCAGGGTGGCGACGCGATGACACAATACACAGTGGCCTAAGTCCCGGTCGAGGAAAACCTGTTCTCCCCGTGAGGCCGCCGTTTCCGCCATCGCCGTGGCACTGAGTGAGAGCAGTGTCAGCAGCACCGCTGGCGCTGGCCAACCACGACGCATCATCCAAACACCTGTTGGGTGACGGTGTCATACCAAGCTTCGGCATATCGTGCTTCGCGCTCGCGTTGGTCGATAGAGGCATCCTGCGGGCTGGTACCGCCGGCGCCTTCGATAGGCTGCCAACGGTTTTGTTGCGGTCGGTATACACCTGCCACCGAAATGGCGTAATCCGGATTAACCAAGCTATAGCAGGTGTTTGCCATGGTTGAAGGCAGCGGCGATAGGTCGCGCAAAGAACGTAGGATTTGGATCGCGCAGTTTTTAGCCTGAGCGTTTGCAGCAAATGCCGATTTAGGCATGGCGTTGGCGATGGCCGCATCTCCGATGACATAAGTGTTGGGAAGCAGGGTGGAGGCAAAAGAGGCTGCGTCTATAGGGCACCAACCGCTGGCGTCAGTAGCACCCGCAAGTTGGGCGATGCGTCCTGCCCGTTGGGGTGGAATGATGTTCGCCACGTCGTAGCTCACCTTATCAAAATCGGTGTAAATGGTTTGACTGGTGGTGTCTATTTCGGCCACCGCGGCGCCGTCCGATAGACCCTGCCACTCGATGAGGCCACCAAACAAGTCAGCCCACGCTTGCATAAACAAGGTCTTCTTGGAGAAGTTGTCTTTGTTGTCCAGGATCAACAACTTGGCGCGCGGATTATGCACTCGCAGATAGTGTGCGATGAGACTGGCGCGCTCATAAGGCCCTGGCGGGCAGCGGTAAGGGTTGTCTGGTACCACCATGGCAACGGTGCCGCCTTCACGCATGGCGCGTATTTGATCACGTAGCAATGTGGTTTGCGCGCCTGCCTGCCAGGCGTGTGGTGCAGCCTCGGTGGCGCTGCGGTTGTAGCCGGGAATGGCTTCAAAATCCAGTTCGATGCCGGGTGCAAGTACCAGCCGGTCGTAGTTAAGCTGGTCGCCGGATGCCAGTGACACGGTCCGCGAGCTTGCATCGATGTCGGTGGCTCTGTCGGTGATCACCTCTACACCCGCCGCGGCGATATTCTGGTAACGGAATTGCTGAGCCGTGAGCGGACGGTTGGTGCCTATCACCAGGTTGCTGAACGGGCAGGCGTTGTAGACGGGATTGGCCTCAATCAACGTGACTTGCAGCGTGGGTGCCGCTTGTTTCAGTGTGCGTGCCAGGGTGGCACCACCAAAGCCGCCGCCGATAACAACCACTTTAGCTTGGGCCTCACCTAAAGTAGCGCATCCGGCGGCGCTGGCCAGGCCGGTGGCGGCCAGGTATTTCAGCGTCGTGCGCTTAGTTGGCATGGTCTGCGTATGAGTCCGAAGGTGCCGCGAGCGTGGATAAGGCGTTGCTTAGGCGCACCAGGTCAGCATCGCTGTAACCGCTGAGTAATCGTGCCATCAGGGTGGACGAGCGTTCACCTGTTTTCAGCGCGCGCAGCAGCGCTAACAACTCGTCTGGAGGGTAGTCATAGACGCCCGCGAGCGGGGATGTGGCCGTGTGGCAGCCGGTGCACGGGGCAATGAGCAGGGTGTCCGCGTCGCGTGCATCTGCCGGGGTGGACACTTGTGCATACGCGGCATTGGGGAACCACAAGGTGGCCGCCAAGGCCGCGATGCCAAGCTTGGTCATGCCAGATCGATGTCGCTGTGTTTGATCGGCACGTCGCGCAAACGTTTGCCGGTGGCGGCAAAGATGGCGTTTAGCACAGCGGGAGCGGCCACCGCAATGGTCGGTTCACCGACGCCGCCCCAGAACCCGCCGGACGGCATAACGATGGTTTCCACCTCGGGCATATGCGCCATGCGCATGGATGGGAAGGTATCGAAGTTTTCCTGATCGATCTTACCGTCGGTGACGGTGCATTCCCCATATAATAGCGCGCTTAAGCCATAGACAAAGCTGCCTTCAACTTGCGCCTCGGTTTGCTGCGGATTGACACAGTAGCCGGGGTCGGTGGCGGCGACGATGCGGTCGATCTTAATGGCGCCGCTGTCGTTAACAGAGACTTCAGCACAGGCGGCCACGTAGCTGCCGAAGGCGTGACAGACCGCCAAGCCCATGTGTTTGCCGTTGGCTTCGCGGTCTGCCCAACCAGCGCGTTCTGCCGCAGCGGACAGCACAGCCCAGCCGAGCGGATTGTCTTGCATGAGACCGCGCCGGAACGCCAGCGGATCTTTGCCCGCCGCGTGGGCGGCTTCATCGATAAAACACTCCATGTAAATGGCGTTCGGGTTAACGTTTACGCCACGCCAAAATCCAGGGCGGATGTGGGTGTTGCGCATGGCATGGTCCACCAGCAGATTCGGCACGCTGTAGCTGATGGAGTGATCACCCTCCGGCAACAGCGCCTGGAAGGTGGCAAAATCCACACCGTTCTGTAATGCCTGGGGCAGTATGCCCGCTAGGATCGACTGGCCAGAGATACGCAGATGTAGCGATTCGAGATCGCCGTCGTCGTTGAGGCCGCCGACCACACGTGCCTTGGTGATGGGGTGGAAAAACCCTTGCAGCATGTCTTCTTCACGTGACCATAGCAGTTTTATCGGCGTGCCAGGGAACTGCTTTGCGATCAACACGGCCTGAGCCACGTAGTCCGGCGCACCGCGGCGGCCAAAACCACCACCGAGCAGTTGTTTGTAAACCTCTACCTTCTCCAGCGGTAAGCCGGCAGCTTCCGCTGCCCCGGCATGGGCGGCCTCGCCATTCTGGGTGGGGCACCATACTTCACAGAAGTCTTCCGTCCACTTGGCGGTGGCGTTCATCGGCTCCATGCAGGCGTGGTTCAGAAACGGATAGCTGTAGGTGGCCTCTACCACCTTGCTGGCGCCCTCGAGACCGGCTTTGACGTCACCGGCTTGGTTGCCGACCAGTTTTGTATCTGCGGTTAGGCCCTCATCCAGACGTTCAACTATTTCTGCTTGATTGAGCCTTGCGCCGTCACCCAGGTCCCATTCGATGTCCACTGCTTTGAGCGCTTTGTTGGCCCGCCACCAGGTGTCTGCAACCACGGCCACGGCATTGTTGCCCACTTGTACCACACCTTTCACGCCTGGCATCTTGTTTGCCGCGTCCGCGTCAAAACTCTTGAGTTTGCCACCGAACACAGGCACGGCTTTGATGGCGGCGTTTAACATACCCGGCAAATTGATGTCCGAGCCATACAGCTGGGAGCCATCCAACTTACTCACGGTATCTAGCCGCATTTTCGGCTGCCCGATCACGGTCCATTCGCTAGGATCTTTGAGTTTAACCTCCAGCGGAGGTGCCAGCTTGGCGGCATCCGCCGCAACCTGTCCGTAGGTGAGGGTTTTGCCGCTAGCCTTGTGGCTAATCACACCTTTCGATACCGAGCAATCTTCAGGCGCCGCGCTCCACCGCGCCGCGGCAGCCTCGATCAACATCATACGTGCCGCAGCACCGCCTTCGCGCACGTACTGGTGGCTTTCGCGTATACCGCGGCTGCCGCCGGTGGCGTAGTTTTTCCACACTCGGTCGCGCGCCAGGTTTTCCCGCGGGGTGGGGTACTCCCAGCCGACATTGTCCCAGTCGCATTCCAGCTCTTCGGCGACCATTTGCGCCAGCCCAGTCAGCGTCCCTTGACCCATCTCGGAACGGGCGATGCGAATGACCACGGATTCGTCCGGGTTGATCACCACCCAAGCGTTCACCTCGTCGAGGTGGTTGTCTGCCACTGCCTTGCCGCTTGGGTAGACACCGATCGCTAACCCTGCGCCGGTCGCACCGGATGCCACCAGAAATTTACGGCGGCTTAAGCTCATGGTTGTACTGGTATTCATGCGCTTTCTCCCTGTGATCCCTGCGCCTTAATTTCGGCGGCTCGATGGACGCCACGCCGCACGCGTTGCAGAGTGCCGCAGCGACAGATGTTGGTCATGGCGGCGTTGATGTCCTCATCGGTGGGTTGTGGGACTCGATCCAGCAAGGCGCTGGCCGCCATAATCATGCCGGACTGGCAAAAGCCACATTGGGGTACGTCTAATTCAGCCCAGGCTTGCTGCACCGGATGGCTGATGTCTTCGGACAAGCCTTCCACCGTCACAATCTTTTGTGCGGGTTGGATGGCGGACGCCGGGTAGACACACGATCGTACTGGCTGGCCATCGATGTGCACCGTACATGCGCCGCACTGGGCGATGCCACAGCCATATTTAGTGCCGGTAAGTCCGGCTTGTTCACGCAGTACCCACAGCAGCGGGGTATCCGGGTCGAACTCAAGTTCGACAGTCTCGCCGTTAATGTTGAGCTTGCTCATAGTCCTTCCTGATCGAGTTCGGTGCTACTTTAGCGAGCTTTAGCATAGCGGGGAAGGTATGGACTGCTTCTGATAGACAAGAAGTGCTAGAGGGTAGGATCCAGCCTGTCCGCCACCGCTTTGGCGGACACCACCGCACTTTCAAGCAGTGGGATCCCGCGCGCCGCGTAAGAACCACACAGCCATACTCTGCGTTTGGAATGTTGCTGCATGGCTTGCAAGCTTTGTATGGCTGCCAGCGACTCAGGCGTCACCACCGGTCGGTCCACCTGGATGTCAATCAAGGTACCCTGCGGTTCGATATCGTAAAATGGGTTCCACGTCTCGAACAGCGGTGCGGCGGTTTCCAACTCTGGGTAGATGCTGTTGAGCCAGATGCTCGCCATGGGTTTATCCTGTTGCTCGCTCAGCACAAAATTCACCGGCGCCCAATCACTTGATTGCTGGGGTGCGAGGCGTCGATCACCGTGAACCACCAAGCGACTTTGCTGGTATTTGATCTGCGCTAATGCTTGCTGCTCGTGACACATGGTTGCTGGCAGCAGCCCAATGGCTTGGTTGGCTTGGGTGGCCACCACCACGTGATCAAACTGCTGTTGGTAAGCGCCGCCGTCACTGAGCAGAACGCCATCCTCGTCGACGCTGATGCTTTTTAGGTCCACGTTGCAGTGGACTTCTGCCGCCACCGCGGACAAACGCTGGGCAACGTCGCGCACACCATGGGTCAAGCGGTTGACCCTGGACCAAGTGAGGTCACGGCTCAGGTACTCGATAATAACGGAGGCCGGGTAGGCTTTGATGTGTTCGTAGCTGCACGTGCAGATACCGGCAAAGGTCGGGTAGAGAAAACCCTGCGTTAACCGCGGTGACAGTTGGTGCTGACGCACAAATTCTTCGACGGTTAACGAATCTGGCGGTGTTTGGTGCCGCAACTGGCGTACAAGACGCAAAAATTTTACCAGGTCCCACCCGAGCCGCCATGACGCCGGTGTGCTTGCGCTACTGCCGCTTAAAAAGGGAACGGTGTATTTACCCAGCCAATGGTTTTTGTATTGGAAATAAGCCTCGGAGCCGCGTCGACTGAAAGAGCCGGAGTATTTGATCGGCTCGTATTCGATACCGATGTCGCGATACAGCTGACTTAGGGTGGGGTAGTACCCCTCAAAAAACACGCGCATCGGCGCGTTGATGTACACGCTGGCGGTCCCATTACCCACTTCCACGGAATGGGCATCCATGCCAATGCTGGGACCGCGCTCACACAGGGTGACGTGATGGTGTTTGCTCAAGTACCAGGCGGCCGCGAGCCCCGCGATACCACTGCCGATGACCGCTATTTTCACGCGGCTAGCCCCTTTTGATACGTGTTAGACCGGGTTTATGCATCTGTGCTCAGAGAGAATAACAAAATTGTCCAAGTCAGTAAGAGCCACGCGTGGCTGCCCATGGTTAAACTCATGTAACGTTTGAGCGCACCTGGATCCACCGTGTCAGCTTCGCGAAATGGCTGTGCTAGGCCAGCAATGCCCAGTAGGGCGAGTGCAGGGCCTACCACCAGCCAGACTAACCAGCTCCAGGTAAGTAGCATGCTATTGATCGGAAACAGCAGTAAAACCGCAGTAACTGACAGCAGCAATGCGTGGGTGCGCGCGCTGGCAGCGCCATGGCGCACCGGGTAGCTGCGTTTGCCACCTTGGGTGTCGGCAGGAATGTCAGGCAGCGCGGTGACAATGTTGCTGGCGAAAAATACCAAGGCAAGGGGCGTTAGCGCCAACCAAGGTACAGCACCAAGGTTGCCGCTTTGCAGATAAAAACCGATGACGGGTAACGTAACCCCACAACTGAAGGCCTGGTGCAGTTCGCCGGATCCACGGTAGGAAGCTTGCAACGGCGGCATGCTGTAGCTCCATCCTAAAAAAATCGCCAGGCCGGTGAGGGCGGGCATCCAGTTGCGACCACTGCCGTAAGTTAATGCGCTCAGCAGTACCGTCAAGCCCGCGCAGACGACCGCCGCGCGGTACAGCTGTTGTCCTTGTAGCTGTCCGTCGGGTATCACTCTGGAGCCGCCGGAGAGCCAGTAAGTCTGGTTCAGCCGGTCGACTGCTTCGTCGGCATAATCGTTTAAGTAAAGGCTATACATCTGGATTAACACGCCAAACAGCTGGCAGATGAATAGCCAGTACCAGCTAAATTGTTCAGTGATTAGCCAGGCCAAGGCCTGCCCGAGAAGCAGAGGCAGCGCAATCATGGGGTGGGCTGCGGGGCGCGCGGCAGTCATCCACGCGCGCCAGCCTTTGCCTTCACGGCCCATAACTGCGCTGCACACAAAATATTCTGGCCCCGTTGTTGGCCATGATGGCCTTCACCCTGTTAACCCGGTGGGCGAGATGATACGAAAGATCTTCCTTGGTTAGGGCTCGCTAGCTTTTCAACCCACTGGGGATGGGCAAAAAGGACCATAAAGGCTTGCCTGAAAGTAGTTGAAGCGCGCAGATCACGGAACAGGCCGGGCCATTCGGATATCCAAACTCGCAGTGGATTAACGCTGTCAAAGTCACGTTTGAGCCCAAATCTAGGGTGCTCCTCCTCGGCCTGGTAGGTGCCGAACAAGCGGTCCCAAATGATCAGAATGCCACCGTAGTTTTTATCCAGGTATTTTTCATCGCAGCCGTGGTGAACCCGATGATTTGAGGGTGTGTTCAGCCAGTTTTCGAGCCAGCCCAAACGGCCAATGCTCTCGGTGTGCAGCCATCCCTGGTAGGCAAGCACGGTCAATATCCCAAAGAACACCAACTCGGGAGGTAACCCGATTAATACCAGCGGTAGATGGATAATGCCTGAGATAGCGCCCTCAAAAGGGCCAAAGCGAAACGCCACGGGAATATTCATGAAGCGCGAGGAGTGATGGACCGCATGTTGTGTCCACAGTAAACGCACCTCGTGCGCCAACCGGTGCTCCCAGTAGTAAACGAAGTCGCATGCGAGCAGTGCGGCGAAAATGGTCCAAGCGTTGACCGATACACCCCAACTCACATAAGTCTCGCTGACGTAGGCATAGCTCACATACACCAAGGCGAGGACAAACACCTCTACCAGCAGATACGGCACTATGGTCGATAAGCTCGCAAACATGTCCTGAAACGAACGGAGCTTGAGTCGTTTTTTGGTGACGCCGATGATGAGTTCGTACACCAGTACGACTCCGGCGACCAGGTAGGAGATCTCATCCACCGCCGCGCCGAGCGCGGCCAGGTCAATGCTGCTCATGCGCTTCTCCCAGGCCGGTTGTCAGTGTGCGCCAAGCGAGCTTAGCCGCCTGCTTAGGCGTGGTTTCCTGGCGGCGAACGCTGTCCCATGCGGCGTAGAGAAGGTAGTCGTAGGTACGATTGATCCATTCGGTGGGTATGTGTTGATCAAACACCCCTTCGAGCTTCGCTGCGTCTATCCATTGCGCGGTTGTTGCTTGTAACTGCAAAAACTCTGCTTCTATAGCGTCGTCCAGCTGTAAATGTTCATGGGCGAGAAAACCATGCCGGTCGCCGAGTGGAATGAGTGCGGTAAAGCTGTCGCGCAGGACGTCACCAGCGCTGGCGGACTCGTGGCAAGCCGACGTCACCGCGGCATCCATTTCTGCCAGCGCGCGCTTGGCCAGCTCCGCGACGAGAACCGCGCGCGATGGGAAATAGCGGTGCAGGGTCGCTCGTGTGACCTGAGCAGCGCTGGCAATCTCCGCAATGTTTGCGCCTGGGTTGCGGCTGAGAACGCTGAAGCCCGCCTCGACGATGGCGTCGGCGGTGGATTCTACGAGTTTGGCATTGGTTTTCATGAGACATATTTGTATCACGTTTGACAAATATGTCAAATGCGCTCATGGGTTGGCTGCGAATGGGTCTAATTCAGTGCGGCCACGCCGGCCATGATTGCCTGGAACTCTTGGCCAATGGCGGATCTTGCCAGCATGCGCTCAAACCAAGCTGTTACCCCGGTATGGGTCACCGCAACACCGAGAGTTTGTGCAAAGGCGATGGTCATGAATACGGAGATATCCGCCAAAGAAAACTCATTGCAGATGTAGTCCTTATCTTGCAACTGTTCACCGAGTCGCTCCACAAAGTCCTGTAGTGCCTGTTGCGCCAGCTGGCCGCGATCTGACAGCGCCGTTCCCGGTGTGGCGAGAAAGACATCTTGAATCAAAACAACAATTTGCGTTTGCAGGTGATCCCCTTCGTCTTCCCACAACCGGGCCAGCGCCCGTTGTTCGGGGTCTGTGGGCAGCAACGCGGGGGTCGGGTACTTATCTTCCAAGTATTCGTTGATGACGGTTGAGTCCCACAGGGTGAGGTCGCCGTCCAGTAACACCGGTACTTCAGCGCGTGGATTATGCTCCAGCAGAATTTGTGGTTTTGGTTCCCAAGCGTTGGCCTTCGTCCAAGGTACTTCGATGGTCTCGTAAGGAATGCCTTTTTCTGCCAACACCATTCGAACTTTGGCTGCGTTGTTGCTGACGATTCCGCTGATGAGCTGCATGAGATTCTCTCTTGTGGGTGGTGGGCAGAGTTGATATGAAACGAATGATCGTGAACTTAAGGCCCAGCGTTCGAAGCCTCAATTACCTGTGGCGTAATAGGCGCCGGTTTCGCCATTACCTGTGTGGCTGTGGTAGCTTTTGAGTGTCACAAATTTGAGCCTAACGCCATGCCAAATCGCCGGGCTTTGCTACAAACGTTACCGTGGCTGCCGATCCTTGCGCGGGCGGTTTATGCACAGGGTACGCAGGAGTTGGACGCCATGCGCAAAAGAATTGCCCAAGACATACAGAATTGGGATGCCATCCTCGATCACCGCACCGGCACCGAAGGAGATGCGCTGACCGCCCAATGGCTGCAGCGGGAACTGTCCCAGTTAGGTTTACCCGCGGAAATAGAGTGGTTTGCTTTTCAACGCAAAGTGCTGCATGACTGTTATGTGGCCTGGCGTGACAAGCGTGCCGACGGCGTGCCTCTGTTCGACGGTGGCTTCACGGATGCGGAGGGTATCCAAGAGGTGCTTGCGCCACTCGGGCAAAGCACCGGTATTGGTCTTACCCCGTTTGGACCAGGGCCGTGGCATCCACGCACCCAAGATCTGCTCAAAGCGCGCCGCGAGAGTGCGCATAGCGCTATTGTGGCGGTGGCCGCCGGGGATCTGGTTCGGCCCGGGCTGGCGCTGCTGAATGCAGACGACTATGCCGCCCCTTACGGTCCGCCCGTGCTGCAGGTGGCGACCGAACACGGGTCTTGGCTGGAAGATGCGCGCCGCGCGTCGGACCCAGTACGTTTTGTGACACACGTGACCACGGAACAGACCCAGGCAGGCAATGTACAGGTCACCATACCCGGCTCTGATCCGAACCTCGCGCCGTTGGTGATCATGACGCCGCGTAGCGCCTGGTGGACGTGCACCTCGGAGCGCGGTGGTGGCATTACGGTGTGGTTGGAGTGTGCCCGGCATTTTACCGCCAACCGGCCAGATCGAACGGTGATATTTACCGCGAACACCGGTCACGAGCTGGGACACGTTGGTTTGGACCATTACCTTGAAGCCTATCCGGAGTTAGTGGAACAGGCTCACGCTTGGGTACATTTGGGGGCTAATTTTGCCGCCCAAGGCAGTAATCTGCGCTTTCAAGCCTCATCGCCAGCGCTACTGCAACGCGGCCTTGCGTCGTTGCGGGCGAGGGGAATTAGTGAGTTTATCGTGACCCCGGTGGAGGAGCGTCCCTATGGTGAGGCGCGCAATATCTACGACGGTGGCGGGCAGTTTGTGTCTTTGTTGGGTGACAACAGATTGTTTCATCATCCCCAAGACCGTTGGCCCCAGGCGGTAGATCTCGAACGGACCGTGGCCATCAATCAGGCCTTGTTGGAGGTGGTTGATGAGCTGGCCGGCGGTTCGGGGTGAGTCTTAACGGCTTACCTGTCGCCGGGTGCTACAGCTACAAGCTAATCGGAACCTAAGCCGAGGGTCTGTATAACACGTGTGCGGTGATCTAGAGCCGCCTGAGCGACGTTACTATGTGCACCACTTTCTAAATACCGGCGGATGCGACCGGCGTCACCGAGGGGCGAGCGTGTGCCGAGCGAGTTCAGCAAAATTACACCCACCTCGCGGCCGGCCATTTCACTCACCATCACCAGGCAACGTCCGGCTTCGGTGAGATAGCCGGTTTTGGTGAGGCTCACGTCCCAGCGTTGGCTGCCGGTGAGTGGGTTGGTGTTGCCGTACCCTAGCCGGTAGCGCGGCTTCTTGAAGTTGAGCGTGAACTGCCTTGTTGTGGAGTATTCTCTGAGCTGCTGGTTTTGATAAGCGGCCACGACCAGGCGAGCGAGGTCGGCGGCAGATGATGTGTTGGTGACGGCTAAACCGGTTGGGTCCGCAAAGTGCGTGTTGTGCATCTGCAGGCTGCGCGCCTTGGCGTTCATGTCCGCGACAAAGGCATCGAAGCCGCCTGGATGATGTCGCGCCAGGTTGTAAGCGGCGCGATTCTCCGAGGACATGAGCGCAATGCGCAGTAGATCTCGACGGCGCGCGCTCGAATCAAGTCGTATGCGGGAATAGGCGTTTTTTGCGGTTTTTTGGTCCCAGTCTTGGATGGTGAGCCAAGCGTCCAGGTCGGCGCCGGATTCCAACACGACTAGTGCGGTCATCACTTTGGTAATAGAGGCAATCGGCAACACCACTTCGGCGTTCTGTTCGATCAACACTTCGCTATCCGCCACATCCACCGCCACCGCGCTGACCGACGCCAATGCTAGGTCTTTACCTAAAGTGGGGCTTGGCAGGGCACTTAGACTAGCACCCAGCAGGAGCATCAAGCACGGTAGTTTAGGGAGTCTAATCATCTGGATTTCCTGGGGATGGGGTTGCAACGTGTTGCACGGCCGCATCGAGTGCTTCGCGATTAATCGAAGGTTGTTTTAGCAACTGGCTCAACACAGCATCTAGACTGCTGGCGGATAGCTGGTCTTGGAGCTGCTTGAAGTAGGTGACCGCCGCCGCGGTGTCCGCGCCTTTGCTCGGGTCGGAAAGTTTGCCGCCGTCTCGTTCCGCCCAGGCAGACAAAGTCTGCAAGGTGCGCTGTGCCCGGCGCTCGGATACTGCGCCGCTGCGCCGCAAGATTTCCACGCTGTAAAACTCCGCCAACCCTTCCACGATCCAGTCGTCGCCGTCGTCTGCGGAACTTAAACCAGCCACGTGGCCGAGTTCATGCAGCAAGCTTGATGTGCCGTTTTCGCTGATCAAAGGCCGCTCGGTATGCAAAAACACCGAACCCGGGGCGGATAGAGCACCCCGCCACATGGGGCTGGGCGCACCGACGATCAGTATACGTGGCGGCAAGTCTGGGTAGATGCGTGTCACGTGGGGCCAGCTCCAGCGTAGAAAACTCAAGACATCCATGCGCCGGAAACCGCTGCCCTTAGGTGCGCTGATGGTGATTCTGTGATCACCGATGATGGTGCGTCGGGTGCCGAGATCACCACCGATCATCCAGCCGGTAGGGTGATTAAAACCGCGGCGAATTGGGATCGTGGTTGGGTGGTCGTCAACATTGCCGTAAGGTGTTTCGAAGGACCAGTCTTCAAGCCCCTGGCCGGAGCCGCGTAAGGAAAAGGTTGAGCGGCTCACAGCACCCTTTAGAGTGCGGGCGCGAGCGCGAGGAAACAAATCTCCCAACCGCATGATGACCCAGGTTGGAGATTGCAGTGCGTCGTATGCCTCACCCCGCTGCTGGTTGATATGTACTTCTATGCTAAGAGCGCCGCCGGATGCCGGCACTTGCCACACAATACGTTTGTCAGATTGTTCGGCGCTGCCGTCGTCGGACAATAGGCGGTAACGCGCTCGAGGCGCATTAAAGTCCAACTGCCGAAGCTCAGCATTTGCTTGCTGAATCTCGATCTGGATTTGCGCCTGGCCTGCTGCTTCGAATGCTGCGCTGAAGTGTACGTCATAACCGCGCTCTGAAATGGTATTGCCGACGTCACTTGCTTGTCCGCAACCGGCACTCAGAAGCAGCAGAACACTGCTCACCAAACGGCCGAAAAGTGTCAGCAGCAACCCTGGTTGTTGGTGGAGGCGACGATGCTGGCGTTTCATGGTGCCTACTATTGCCTCCCGCACCAAGTGGTGCAAGCGGATATCCGGGGTGGTAGAGGTGGCTTATGTGCGTCGGCGTGTTGTTGGGCTAGACAGTGCGTCCGACAAGTGAGATGCTCTAACAGTTCGGTGTAGGAGATGTCGCCGCAACGACTTTCGTCACTCCTTAAGGGTTGCTCTGAGTTTTTCTCAGTTCAAGAGTAGCCAGGAGCAACCAGGAACAACCAGGAGCTGCCATATGTTTCCCATAGCCCGAGCTTACGCAACCCCACAGCAGGCACAAAGCGCCGTGCAAGATCTGATCGCTGAAGGAGTCCCGGAATCCACCGTGAGTCTTTTCATTCCCGACGACTCCGGGTCCGCCGCGCAGCCTTCCGCAGGCATGGGCGAGCCGGGCGGCATGGAAGCTGGCCAGGCTTCTGGTGAAAGCGCCAATTCCAGGCGTGATGCGCTCCGTACCGGGTTTTATCTGCGAAATATGAAAGACGAAGCGGCAGCGAAGTACATGGATGCCGCGATGGCAGGCAATTCGATTGTTGCAGTGCAGGCGCGTTTTGGCACGAGCCGCATGATTGAAACCATTCTGGATCAGCAAGATCCGGTGAAGGTTCAGTTGGAAGTGGACCGCGACCGCGCACACATGTGGGATCCCGCGGCACCTATATCTTCAGCTTTTATGCTGCCGGTACGCACCAAGCGCCGCCCGGAACCCATTCTGCTTCGCGGACTGATGTTCTCCACGATACCGCAATTGACTAAACCTGGTTTTGCGCTGTTCGGAGACGGTGTGAGCCGTAACAATCCCGCGCCGTTGTCCTCCATGGTCGGCATGAAAACCCTGACGGAAGAAAAACCTTGGGTAAAAAGTATGGGTTTTAGTTTGTTGCTCGACAAAGACAAACGCTTCTTTATGGCGCCAACGCTGATCGACAACCCCGCACCGTTGTCGCGCATGTTAGGGCTACCGTCGCTGATTTAAGGCACTTCCTTCAATGTGAAAACGCCGGCTTAGCCCGGCGTTTTTTTTGCCACCCAAAAAAGTTTCACTGAAGATGCTCGGGTTTGGTGCTGTCACACTAGATTTACACACATTCATGTAAAGAGCGATTGACAGACCTTGTTGGATGGGTATGATCAAGTGAGGGGTCAGGGACCTACCGAGTTTTGCTGCATCGGTGCTGTTCGTTCTTAGGCCGTGGTCTTGCTTTTTGTGGTGTGTGGAATGCCCACCTAAGGAGATAATTGATGTCTGATTTGGATGATCCAGATCGTGTATGGCCCACGGGTCTTACTATTAAAGAGTCAGAAGAACTGCATAAGCATGTGATTGATGGCTCGCGTGTGTTCTTCGTGATCGCGTTGATCGCGCACTTGTTGGCTTATACGTTAAGCCCTTGGCTGGGTTAAGGAGGAGTTACAATGAATCAAGGTAGAATCTGGTGCGTGGTTAAACCCACCGTCGGCTTGCCGCTTTTTCTTGGCTCGGTAGCGATCATTTCGCTGCTTGTTCACTACTCCGTGTTAAGCAACACAACGTGGTTACCGGCGTTTTTCGGCGGTTAGAGCACAATTGATGTAATCCCGACTTAGTCGCTGTTCCGGCGCCTAAGTCGGGGTTCTTCGCAAGGCTACCCAGGGATGATTGAGCAACATGGCTACGCTGGGGCGAAGATTAGTTAGTTCGTGGGTGTCGCTTGGCCCGCGTTTCCTACCTTTTGCGGACATAGCAACCGAGGACTTAACTTGGTCGCGACTGTTGCGCCTTTCTCTATTTCAGATCTCGGTTGGCATGACACTGGTTTTGCTGGCTGGCACGTTAAACCGAGTCATGATTGTGGAACTCAGTGTTCCCGCCATTCTGGTCGGTGCCATGTTGGCGCTGCCGCTTTTGTTTGCGCCGTTTCGCGCGTTAATTGGTTTTCGCTCGGACACACACCGATGTGAATTGGGTTGGCGCCGCACGCCTTTTATCTGGCGCGGCACACTTCTACAATTTGGTGGCTTTGCGATCATGCCGTTTGCGCTATTGGTTTTGGGTGGGATGGGGGAATCCTATTTGGCGCCCGTTTATGTTGGCCAACTAGCGGCGGCAGGTGCGTTTCTTCTGGCCGGTGCCGGTGCTCACACAGTGCAAACGGCCGGCTTGGCGCTAGCCACGGATTTAACCCCAGAGTCTTCCCATCCGAAGGTGGTGGGATTTATGAATGCCACGCTATTGGTTGGTATGTTTTTTAGCGCCATCATCTATGGAGTGCTTCTGTCAGATTTTAGCCCAGCACGCCTGATTAGCGTGATTCAGGGTACAGCGGTGGTCGCGATATTGCTAAACGGTATCGCCATGTGGAAACAAGAAACCCGTTCCGCAGCGCGCCGGCCATCCGCGCAGACTCAACCTGACCCGGAATTTAAACAAGCCTGGCAAATGTTGTGCCGTGACGGTGACCAGCAAACGCTGCGTATCCTAATTGCCGTGGGATGCGGCACGCTCGCATTTGCCATGGCAGATATTTTGATCGAACCTTTTGGCGGTCAAATCCTCGATTTGTCCGTCAGCCACACTACTTTGTTGACTGCGGTGTTAGCCGGTGGTGGTCTGATTGGCCTCAGCTATGCGACTTGGGCTATTGGAACCCGTGGCGAACAACCCCAACGGGTAGCGCTTAGCGGTGTGATGTTAGGTATCCCTGCATTCCTGGCGATTATCGTTGCCTTACCCATGAACATGGTGGCGCCCTTTGTCATCGGTAATTTCCTGTTGGGTGCCGCTGGCGGTATTTTTACCCACGCCACCTTAACCAGCACCATGCTGCGCGCACCGGCAGATCGAGCCGGATTGGCATTAGGGGCCTGGGGTGGGGTGCAGGCGACCGCTGCCGGATTAGGTATGGCCATTGCGGGCTCAATGCGCGATGGCGTGACTTACCTGTTTTCATCCAGCGCAGATGCCGCGATGGTTGCGCGAGCGGATGTGGCGGGTTATTTCAGCGTTTACACGTTGGAGATTGTGCTGCTGTTGGCAACCGCGGTCATTGTGATCCCGTTGGTGCGCGGACGATCGAGTCAGGTAGCGGTGGCGGGGACTAAACTCTAATGGCTGTGCGCGAAGTACTCATCGACCCGGATCCACGTTTGCGGGAAGTGTGCCCCCCAGTGGAGGTGTTTGACGACGCCTTTCGGGAGCGCATGGCGGACCTCATTGATACGTTTCAGGAAAATCAGTGGATTGGTTTGTCAGCACCGCAGCTTGGTTTGCTGGAGCGAGTGCTGGTGATAGATGTTTCGGAAAACCGCGATGCTATGGAGGTGTTCGTAAACCCCGAAGTATTGCAGGCTTCGCGGCAAGCCATCGTGGAAGAATCCTGTGCGTCGGTACCCGGTGTGGAAGGCAAGGTGATGCGTGCCACGCGCTTACACGTGCGTGCGCAAGATCTGAACGGTCAGTATTTTGATGCCGCTCTGAATGACATGCGTGCGGTGTGTTTGCAACATGAGCTTGACCACCTGGATGGCAAGCTGTTTGTCGACCGGCTTCCTTTTTGGCGCAGATGGAGGCGTAAACTCAGCGCAGGCTGAGGTTGGCACGAACGTCGTGTAGCTTCACCCAACGCCATACTTGTTTGTCGTCGCAACCATTGCTGTCGATGAACGTATCCACTTCACTTTCACGTTCCGTACGCAGACGCGCAAGCTCGGCGGACGCTTCAACGGTCGCGGTCTCCGGCGTCTTCTCCATTAAGTCAGCCAATGCGTTTCTCTGGACGACCTTAAAATTCAGTAAAAACTGTTGCCGTTCAGCCTCGTCTGGTTCTCCGCAGCGCTGGGTTGCGTGGTTTGCGGTTACGAACTCGTTGTGCACAAAGAGCGGTTCCATGCGGTAACGCTGCTTATGGAGGATTGACACTTCAAATACCAGATAGCCGATTACAACGACAATGGCCAGGACAGAGGGGATACTCATCTGTTTTAAGCCTCCTAAAGATGGTTGCTCAGCAAGCCATGACCTTAACAAGATCACAGCTGAATGGCAGCAAACTAAGGTTGTCGTTGAAGCGCTATTCTCTCGAAATCAGCGTCAAGTAATGGGTGCGTTTAGGCGCACAGGTTTTTGGAAGCTAGAGAATCAAAGCCATGCGGTGTTCACTGATGTGCGTTCGCGGCGGTGGCAGGGTACCTGTCTCGCCCGTGGATTTAAAACCGTGTCGGGAATACAGTTGAACAGCGGGTGTGTTGTGATCCGCGACATCCAGCGCGAGCCGTTGATAACCCTCCGTGCGGGCCCATTTCACAACGCTGTCGATGAGCCTAGCTCCCAAGCCTAAGCGGCGGTGATCCGGGGCGACCCACATGGAGATCAACCAAGCGGTGGACACATCAGTCTCATCAGCCGCGCCGCGGACCAGTCCTGCATCCACCTCGTTATGTACCGCAATAAAGGTGGCTACCTCGGCAACTTGTTGTCGCCACGCGTCGGCTGATCTTGTTTGTGCGTCGGCCAGGGTGCTGCCAAATGCGTCGGGCGAATCTTGCAGCGCAGCCAAACGCAGCTGTTTGAAACGCGGCCAATCATCGGATGCCAAGCGTTGAATTTGCATGCGGCGATGTTAACGCAATTGCGGAGGTGCGGGCTTGACTATCGTGTGCTGCCAGCAGAACCTTGCCGACGTTGAATGCCAATTATTTTTGCTACCGCGGCCCATGAATCGGCCGTGTCTGGAAAAAGGATAGATGAAAGTTTTAGTCACTGGTTCCGCGGGTCATTTGGGTGAAGCACTCATGCGAAGCCTGCGCGCACGAGTTGACACGCTGAGCACATGAGACTTATTCAGAGGCTCCCTAACATCACAGGAACCCTCAACTTGTTGGAAGAAGCTCGGGACGGCGTCTGCGGCGCCTTCATTTTCACCAGCACCACCAGCACTTTCGGTGACGCGATGCAAAGCAGCGGCGAAGCATCTGTTGTCTGGGTCACGGAAGAACTATATCCGCAGCCAAAAATATTTATGGCGTTACCAAGACCGCAGCGGAGGACTTGTGCCAGCTGTTTTATCGCAATGCGAATCTGCCGTGTCTGATTCTAAAGACATCGCGCTTTTTCCCTGAACCAGATGATGCGAAGCAGCAGCGTGACAAGTTCGATGACAACAATCTGAAGGTAAACGAGTTGCTGTATCGCCGGGCGGACATTGAAGATATCGTGTCTGCTCACTTGTTGGCATTGG
The DNA here is from genome assembly GCA_028281005.1 of Pseudomonadales bacterium. Lineage (GTDB taxonomy): Bacteria > Pseudomonadota > Gammaproteobacteria > Pseudomonadales > Azotimanducaceae > UBA4421. Next base: position 4,159 of record JANQKS010000127.1, on the reverse strand, counting down.
ATGGCCCATGTCGCAGACGATTGATCGGGTCTACGACAATACCCGCGCGCGGCAGGTGCTGGGTTGGGAACCGCGCTACACGTTTGCCGCTGCGATTGAGCGTTTGCGCCAGGATCAGGACCATCGCAGCGATTTGGCCCGCCAAGTGGGTACAAAGCACTATCACGCAGAGCGCTTTGCGCAAGGTCCTTACCCGCTGGGACGATTCTAAAGTGCAGCGGCTACAACGCTTGAGCCCGCCGCTCCACTGCGACTACAACCGCGGCGAAGATGATGCAGCTGCCCATCAAAGCCACCGGGATACCGGCATAAGATGCGACAAGCGCCAATGCGAAACCGAGCGTGATTTCGCCGATGTTTTCTGCAAGCGACAAAAAAGACTGCAGCGTGGCTCTGATTTCGCTGCTTGCATGTTCGTTGGCCCACACTACGCTAACCGTTCGTAGTACGGACGTTGCCAAGCCGGTCACCATCAATACACCTATCGCAGCCATATATACGTTTGGTGACCCTGCAAACACGGCCAATCCCAAGGCGCCGCAGAGTGCCGCCATGCCATAGATACGAGCGTAATGGGTGCCGTTGCTTAGGTAGGCATGGGTCGCGTTCAAGGCGGCAACGCTGCAAGCCAACGTGACCAAGGCAAGCAAAGTCAGCGAGAAAATCGGAGCAGCGCTATCGGGCAGGCCGAGATCGACCAGTTGCTTGGCGTAAAGTCGCCCAAATGCCTCGTCGGCACCGTTGATGAGTAATGTGCACGTGAGAATATGCAGCAAGATACGTTGCCCGCGTAAACGCGCCATGCCGGTTCGTAGGGTGTGCGCCGCGTGTTTTAGGTTGTTGCCTTTAGCGGCGGGTTGAAATTTGGTCTCTCGAAAGAAGTAAGCGACTGCGCCGCCCAGGACCAACATCCCAATACCGGCGCACACCATGGCCGTGGCGAGGCTGGTCGACCAGGCCAACACGCCCAACGCAACGATACCCGCAGCAGCACCACATTCTCCCCACTTCGCTGCGGTAATGAGCGCTTGCGGTGTTTGCTTGGGATCATCCAGTTCGTCCGTCATCCACGCTACATCTGCGCCTGACGAAAAGGTCCAGGCCAACCCCCAGACCATTTGTGTGACCACCAGTGCCGGGAATGACAACACCATGGCAGTGCTGATCATTGCCATGCCCATCAACGCATGGGCGATGACCAGAGACCACTTTCTGCTGTAGGTATCGGCGAAAACCCCGGTGGGTAGCTCCGCAATGAGGATGGTGAGCCCCTGTGCGGTGCCTAAAAAAATCAGTTCAAATGGTGAAAGCGCTGCTTCAACGACAAGGTACAGACTGGTCACCAGCCACCAGCCGCGGTGTAACAAGGCGCGTGTGAAAAACCAAGCTGCGTAAAGCGTTGCGATAGACGTAAAACGCTGCATAGAAACTCCGGACAAAAACCACGGGCTAACACCGGAAACCCGGTGCTTGAATAAAATGCTGCGTGGTTATTCTTTGCGGAGCATGCATCAATGATAGCTCACAGTGACGTTCGTAAGCGAGGCGCAGTAACAATACCCTTGCGCAACTGTGTAATATTGCCGCAGGCGCACGGCATAGGCAGACGTGAACGCTGTCTTGAGAAATCACTTCAAACATCCGCAGCAATTGCGCTCGTAGTCAGGTATTGAGGAGGGAAAGGAATGTCGCAACTGCAAGACAAGGTAGCCGTAGTCACCGGTGCAGCATCGGGCATAGGTAGAGCATGCGCCGTGGCGCTGGCCAATGATGGCGCTGATGTGGCGGTACTCGACATCAACGAAGCCGGTTTGGCGGAAACACAAGCCTTGGTGGAAGCCACGGGTGTCAAATGTCAGGTTGTGCCGGTGGACTTGTTGGACCGCTCAGCCATCAAAGCCGCAATTGCTGAGGTTCGGCAGAAGTTGGGTTTCATTGAAATTCTGCACAACAATGCAGGTGGACCCGCCCGCAGCGCAACGCGTTCGTTTCCCAATGCCTCGACGGATCAGTGGGACGAAGTGTACGCGCTGAATCTGCGTGCCGCGGCAGACTGTACCCGCGAAGTCATCAATGAAATGAAACAAATGCGGTGTGGCCGCATTATCAATACGTCGTCTGAACAGGCCTTTCGCGGTGGTCCGGGCAGCACTGATTATTCGGCTTCCAAAGCCGGGCTGCTGGGGTTTACGCGCTCCCTCGCGTTGGAAGTTGCGCGCTACAACATTACTGTCAATGCGGTCTGCCCCGGTGCGATTCGTACGCCTATGGCGACCAGCCTGCCCGAAGAACATCAACAAGCTACGCTTGTGAGCATCCCCATGGGGCGGCTTGGCGAGCCGGAGGAAGTGGCCCATGCAGTATCTTTTCTGGCCAGCCCCGGGGCGAGTTACGTGACGGGGACATACCTACTGGTCGCCGGCGGAAGAACCCTACATTAAGCGTTGGTTGAAAGGTGGCTGAGGGCTGGCAGTGGAATAGGTATCGGTCACTCGGGCGGGTCGGCTGGCGCCTATGTCGCGGCACTGTGTTCGGCACAACTTAGCCGTTTCCTCGAAGCCCGTTACTCTGGCTACAACGCGATGTTGCGCGCACCCGGGGTGTGCTTGAGAAGTATGGGGTGCCCGGTATTGATTTAACCGCACCCATGGTGTTGGGCCTTTGTTAAGTACAGCGATGGCGATTGTGTTGGTGGCAACCTTGCGACACTTGATGGTGTGGGTTGTAGCGGGCAACGTGGTTTGGTGCTTCGTGTTTTACTTAGCGCTAAGCGTGTGGGATTTTGACGCCGAGCAGTATTTCATCTGGGCATTGTCATGTGCTGCGAGATGTGATCCACAAACAAGCGCACCTTCAACGGCAGGAAATCGCGATGCGGGTAAACGACGTAAATTGATCGTTTATCTGCGGGTTCAAACGCTTTGAATAATTGCACCAACTCCCCCTGGCGAATACTTTCGCGCACCAGAAAATGTGCCAGCCGCGCGATCCCAAGGCCGTTCAGCGCTGCTTGTTTTACCACAAGGCCAATCCCGGAGAAGACGCTGTTTACTGTCACCGTGGCCCTTTGATCACCCTGACGAAAAATCCAATCGGCGCTTTCTACGTCCCGCGCGCGAATGGTCAAACACCGATGCGTTGCTAGCTCATACGGGTGTTGAGGCGCACCATGCTGTACGAGATAGCTGGGGCTGGCGCACACCACCCACGGGTCCTCGATGAGCGGTCGTACCACAAAGTCCGTATTTGTTGGCTGTTCGAAACGGATGGCGACATCGATACGCTCGGTAACCATGTCGATGGGCCCGTCCCCCTGTAAGACATTGATGCGCACATCCGGATAGGTCGACTGAAACGTTTGCAGCATAGGCAGCAGCACGTGCAACGCAAATGCATCGGAACAAGCCACCCGCAAGCCGCCGCTAGGCTTTGTCGCTGCGTCGATAGAGGCCAACTCCGCGAGTTCAACCTCCTCCAAAATATTGCGCCCACGCAAGAATAGCGTTTCCCCCGCTTCGGTAAGTGACAGCGAACGGGTGGTGCGGTTAAGCAAGCGCACACCCAGCCGCAATTCGTAGCGGCTGAGGCGTTTACTGACCGCGGAAGGCGTAATGTCTAAGCGCGCGGCGGCGCTGACAAAACTGCCTGCTTCCACAATTTCTTTGAATAAATGTAGGTCCGAAAGCGCATCCATTGGCTATTAATGCCATTTAGTCATTAATAAAGTGAAGAGTAAGCAATTTATCTGTGTTTGAACACATAATAGTATGGATTTATGTCCTCTCAACACACGACAAACGCACCTACCACCCAAGAGACCAACCAAGCACCGCGGCCGCAAAGCAGCCAGGGTGAAAATCACGGGTCTTTGAGCTTCCTGCAGTTGTTGCAAAGCACGCTATGGGCTGCCGTTGGGGTACAAAAAAGGCAGAACCGCATCCGGGATTTCAGCCGCGGAAATCCGCTGCACTTTATCGCCATGGGTGTGCTGTTTACGGCTACCTTTGTGCTGTTGATGATCGGCCTGGTAAAGCTGATCCTAAGTTTTCAAGTGGTTTGAGCACTAGTGCTCAAACCACTTGAAAACTTAGGATCAGCGGGTTTGTGGGGTTTTTGGGCTAGACGGCGTACCGCCGGTGGGGTTGGGCCCCATCAAGGT
>JANQKS010000086.1 GCA_028281005.1 Pseudomonadales bacterium | reverse complement strand
CAACGTGAACATGGTGGTGGAGTTGATCTGTCCGATTGCGATGGATGAAGGTCTACGCTTTGCGATCCGCGAAGGTGGGCGTACGGTGGGGGCAGGCGTGGTAACGAAAGTTATCGAGTGATCTGCATGTGAGGTCATCGTTTCGTGGGCGGTAACCTCCGAATCCGGCTTGTGGCGGGAAAGGTGTTCAGGACCGCTGCAAGTACATCCATGTAAGCTGCGGCGGGCGCGTCCATGCGCCCGACGCTCCTGAACACCTTTCCCGCCACAACCCTCTACAGCGTCAACAACAAAAGCGTTCACCCGCATTCACTACCGATTCCCTTGAATCTGCCTGCCCCCACCGTACGCACTTTCGACGTTGAGGCCGGGACAGCGCTTGCGCGTGAGTTATCCCCCAAGTATCCGGTGAAGCGGTGTTCCACGCCTAAATGCCAGGATGATCTAGCCGCGTGGCACAGGCCTCAAACCCGGGCGCAACACTTCGGTATTTCAATGATCGACCTTATGTTGTTGACGCTGCAGGCTGGCGGGGGTGGCAGGGGTTTTCCGGAGCGTCGCGCACAGGGATGTGCGCGCGCAGCTACACGGACGTATTCATGCGGTCCGGAAAACCCCTGCCATCTCCGCCAGCCGGCCAACCAGACCAAAATCAAAAAAAAAAGCGCCAAGAGAAGTGTTGCACCCACCCAATCAGGTGGGTATGATTCGCGTCCCGCTTTTAGGGGGCCTTTGCGCCTGCGTCACACAGCGCAAAGGGTCTAGACAATAAAGCGGCAGCGTTTGAGGAACATCAGAAGTACCTAATCCTAGCAGGACCCTTGCCTAGAGCAGGGAAATGCGGTTGGAGAGGATCTTTTTAACTTCCGAAAACTTAGATTCACGGCAAGTTTGTCAATGAATCTGCTCTTTAACAGGAATAACGTAACTTGGGTTTGGAGTACGCTAGGTGCAAAACCAACGCATTCGAATTCGCCTTAAGGCTTTCGATCATCGCTTAATTGACGTGTCTACGCAGGAAATTGTGGATACCGCCAAGCGCACCGGCGCACAGGTCAAGGGGCCGATCCCCTTGCCGACGCGTAAAGAGCGTTACACCGTATTGATCTCACCGCACGTCAACAAAGATGCGCGCGATCAGTACGAAATCCGTACCCACAAACGTCTCCTGGATATTGTGGAGCCCACTGAGAAAACCGTAGACGCGCTGATGAAGCTAGATCTCGCGGCAGGTGTGGAAGTCCAAATTAGTTTGAATTGATAAACGCTGGCCAACCGAAAGGGGGCCGGCGTTTTTGATGGTGAAGTGGGGTTTTGTGGTTTACACCCCCGCTTGCAGAACAAGGCTCCGATTGGGAGCCACTGATAGGCGCAAGCCATAACTTAGCCTTTCCTTAAGGCTCAAACGCGGTGTTCAACCGCGCCAAGAGAGGGGAAGGGGTGAGTCTTTTGCGCTTCATTAGCAGACCAGGAATGAGACCAATGGCAATTGGATTGGTAGGTAGAAAATCGGGTATGACGCGGGTCTTCAACGAAGAAGGCGTGTCTGTTGCAGTGACGGTCATCGAAGCCGCACCGAACCGCATTACCCAGATCAAAACCGACGATAGCGATGGTTACAGTGCTGTGCAGGTGACTGCCGGCGAGGTAAAGCAAAATCGGGTCAGCAAGCCTGAGGCCGGCCACTTTGCAAAAGCCAACACCGGCGCGGGCCGTGGCCTGTGGGAGTTCCGTGCGGCGGAACTCGAAGAGTTGGCGGTTGGCGGCGAGCTTACCGTTGAGCAGTTTGAAGCGGGTCAGAAAGTGGACGTGCGTGGCATCAGCAAGGGTAAAGGGTTTGCCGGCGGCATCAAGCGCTGGAACTTCAGCCACCAGGACAATACCCACGGTAACTCGATTTCTCACCGCGCACCGGGATCTATTGGTCAATGCCAAACGCCGGGCCGCGTTTTTAAAGGTAAGAAAATGGCGGGCCATCTGGGCGCCGTTAAAGTCACGACGCAGAACCTGGAAGTGGTCCAGGTGGATGCTGACAAGAACCTACTGCTGGTAAAGGGCGCCGTACCGGGCCCTGCGGGCGGCGATGTATATATTCGCCCTGCCGTGAAAGCCAGAAAAGGAGGGGATAGTTAATGAACCTTAATTTGGCAGCCGATGGCGGCAGCGTCGAAGTGTCAGATGCGGCGTTTGCGCGCGAGTTTAATGAAGCCTTGGTCCATCAGGTGGTAGTAGCGCATATGGCGGGCGCCCGGCAAGGCACCCGAGCGCAGAAAACCCGTTCTGAGGTGAGCGGTGGTGGGCGTAAACCCTGGCGTCAGAAAGGTACTGGCCGCGCTCGTGCGGGTACGATCCGTTCACCCATATGGCGTAGCGGTGGTGTGACGTTTGCGGCGAAGCCGCAGGATCACTCAGTGAAGGTGAACCGCAAGATGTACCGTGGTGCCCTGCAATGTATTGTGTCCGAACTCATCCGCCAAGACCGCCTGGTCGCAGTTGAATCTTTCAACGTCGACGCGCCCAAAACCAAAGCCCTCCTCAACCAACTTAAGTCCCTCGATCTTTCCAGCGTCCTCATTGT
>JANQKS010000059.1 GCA_028281005.1 Pseudomonadales bacterium | reverse complement strand
ATTGCTCGTCGCAATATCCAGATATTACTCCTCACTCTTCCTTGCCAGCCCAAAGCTGGCGAACTCTGATCCTAAGTTATAAGGTGGTTTGAGCACTAGTGGCTCTCGAGACCCAAAATCCGGCGGTTACCCGCCGCATCAACACCGCTGGCAGCAAAGTCATCAAAGGCTTTTTCAGTCACGCGAATGATGTGTTCGCGTATAAACTGAGCGCCTTCACGCGCACCATCTTCCTGATGTTTCAAACAACACTCCCACTCCAAGACTGCCCACCCGGCAAAGTCGTAGGCGGCCAGTTTGGAAAAGATCGCTTTGAAATCAATTTGCCCATCACCGAGGGAGCGAAAACGGCCGGGGCGAGCCAGCCAATCCTGGTAACCACCGTAAACACCAGCTCGGCCATTGGCGTTGAACTCGGCGTCTTTGACGTGAAACATCTTGATGCGTTCGTGATAGATATCAATAAAGTCCAGGTAGTTGAGCTGCTGCAGCACAAAGTGGCTCGGGTCATACAGGATATTGGCGCGAGGGTGCGCGTCCACCGCGTCCAGAAAGCGCTCAAAGGTGACGCCGTCGTGTAGATCTTCCCCCGGATGGATTTCGTAACAAATGTTCACACCCGCCTCTTCATGGGCATCGAGGATCGGCCGCCAGCGGCGCGCCAGCTCCGCAAAGCCTTCTTCCGCCAACCCCGCCGGACGCTGGGGCCAAGGGTACATGTACGGCCACAGCAACGCGCCGGAAAAAGACACCTGCTCAGTTAGGCCGAGATTGGCGCTGGCTTGCGCGGCATAAGTCACCTGCTCGATGGCCCATTGGGTGCGCGCCGCGGGATTGCCGCGCACTTCTTGCGGCGCAAAACCATCAAACATCTGGTCATACGCCGGGTGTACGGCCACCAGTTGGCCTTCCAAGTGTGTCGAGAGTTCAGTGACTTCGATACCCTGTTCCGCGACCCGCCCTTGCAGTTCATCACAATAAGTTTTGCTCTCAGCCGCCCGTTTCACATCTATAAAGGCAGGGTCGCCTATGGGCACCTGGATGCCAACAAACCCTAAATCCGCGGCCCACTTGGCCATGGCGTCAATGCTATTAAACGGTTCCGTATCATCCATAAATTGGGCAAGAAAGATGGCCGGCCCTTTTAATGTCTTCATGCTGCTGTCTTCATACTCTTGTTTTACTAAAGCGGGTGCGTTAGGGGAGAAGGAGTTTTAAACATCCACCCAGACCGCACCTTGGGCAGAACTTGCGACCACGGCGTCAATGAAGCGCATGCCGCGCACACCTGCTTCGATGCCGGGAAACCCTTGATGGGGCTGGCCTTGCAGATGTAAACAGACATTACGGTAAATCTCCGCAAAAGCTTCTAAGTAGCCTTCGGGATGACCTGCCGGTACCCGCGTCGCCGCGCTTGCCGCTTCCGAGGTACCAGGCCAAGCGGCGCGTCTGACTTCATAGGGGCGGTCCGCCCACCGCACAATCAGGCTGTTGGCATCGCTTTGGCGCCACTCTAAACCACCTTGTTCACCATAGATCTCAAGGCATAAGTCGTTTTCTTTGCCGACCGCAATCTGGCTGGCACTCAATACGCCGCGTGCGCCGGAGGAAAAACGCAATAAAACATTGCCATCATCATCAAGCGCTCTGCCGGGCACAAAAGTGGAGAGATCGGCACACACCGAGGTGACAGGCAAACCGGTGACATAGGAGATGAGGTTTTCACCATGGCTGCCGATATCGCCAAAACAACCGGCACTGCCGGCGCGCTGGGGGTCTGTACGCCAGTCCGCCTGCTTGTTGTCGCTTGTTTCTTGGGCCAGCCAGCCCTGCAAATAGGCGCAGTTGATGCGTCGAATCTCCCCTAAGGCGCCACTTTGTACTAAGGCCGCGGCTTCCCGCACCATCGGATAGCCGGTGTAGTTGTGCGTCAGCGCAAAACACAGCCCGGTGGCTTCCACCAACTGCTGCAGCGCCAAAGCCTGCGCCAGATTCAGGGTAACCGGCTTGTCGCACACCACATGAAAGCCGCTCTGCAGCGCCGCCTGCGCCACCGGAAAGTGCATGTGATTGGGGGTCACAACGACCACAAACTGCATACGCTGGTGCTCCGGCAGCTGAGCTTCCGCGCTGCATAGCGTTTGAAAATCGGGGTAACAGCGAGATTCGGGTAAGTGGTAAATCTCCGTACCGGAACGAACCGAGCGCTCGGGGTCTGAGGCGAAGGCGCCACACACCAACTGCGCCATACCGTCCAGCTCAGCCGCCATGCGGTGTACCTGGCCGATAAAGGCCCCGGCGCCGCCGCCCACCATGCCAAATCGTAACTTCAACTTCACCTTGCCGTAAAACTACGTAGGATAGCGTAAAGGGAGGAACTCATGAGCACAAACCCACCGCCGCTGTCTGTGCAGCTGTATAGCCTGCGCGACGCCTGCGCGGAGAACTTTGACGCGGCGCTTGCGCAGCTTGCCGAGATTGGTTTCAAAGGCGTGGAGCCGTTCCATTTGTTCGGCAAGTCAGCACACGCCTTTCGCCAACAGGTCAATGAGTTGGGGATGCAGGTCAGTTCTACCCACACACCCTGGATCAATCGCACAGAAGACATCAACGAAGTGGTGGAAACCGTTCAAGCCTTGGGCCTAAACCGGGCGGCTGGCGGCTATATGCCGGAAGACTTCGCAGATGGAGATGCTCTAAAACGCACCATTGAACAGACCCAGGGGTATGTCGATGCGTTGCGTCCACACGGCTTGAAGTTGTTTTTACACAATCACTATTGGGAGTTTGCAGAGATCAACGGCAGCACGGCTTATCACCACCTGCAAGATGCCGTCCCTGACGTTGAATTTGAAATTGATATCTACTGGGCCGCCAATTTTGGACACAACGATCCCGCCGCTGAGTTGGCGCGGGTGCGCGCGCGGACCCCGTTGATCCACGTCAAAGACGGACCATTAGAACCCAGGCAATCACACGTCGCGGTAGGCAGCGGCAAGATGGACATTGCCGCGGTGTTTGCGGCAACGGACCCCAACGTTCTGGAATGGGCCATTGTTGAACTGGATGCATGCGACACCGATATGATGGCTGCCGTAGCCGCAAGCTACACCTACCTCACTTCTAATCATCTGGCGCAAGGTAATGTCTGACATACTCTACGATTTCGGCACCGGCCGCTCCGACCCCAGCACCTTTCCCACCGAGGCCTTACAAGCGGCCGCGGTTAAGGTCATCGGTGAACAAGCCGAAGAGATCACCAAATACCCCGGCGGCCTCGGCCATGCGGGGCTGCGCGCGGCCATGGCCAAGCGCGAGGGAGAACGAGAAGGGGTGGCCGTCGACCCAGATCACCTGGTGCTGACCAATGGCTCCATGCAAGCGGTCACCCTGTCGGCAGAAGTGCTGATGGAAGCAAAAGGTGATGTAGTGTTGGTGGAGGAATTTAGTTATCCAGGCACCCTCAGCGCTTACCGCAGCCTGGGCCTGGAGATGGTGGGCATCCGTCTCGACGAAGGCGGCATGCGCATAGAACACATGGAGGAAGAGCTGGCGCGTTTGCAGGCAGAAAGCCGCCTGCCTAAATTCATCTACGCCATCAGCACCTACCAGAACCCTACCGGCTTCATCATGCCGAAAGCCCGTCGTGAGCAAATGATAGAACTGGCCGCTCGCTACGACGTACCCATCGTCGAAGACAACTGTTATGCCGACGTACACTACGAAGGTGCGATTGAGCCGGCGCTGTTTGCGCTGGATGACAATCCCAATCACATCTATTTAGGGTCGCTGTCGAAAATCCTCGCGCCAGGCTTCCGGCTTGGCTACATCTACGCTCGGCCACCCATGTTGGAACGTGTGCTGGCGCGGCGCAACGATGCCGGCAGCAACTATCTGGCCTCGGCCATAGCCGCGGAATTCTACAAAAACGGCATCGCCGACCACGCCGCCGTCACCAATCCGGTGTTAAAAGTTAAGCGCGATCTCACCACCGCCGGGCTTGCCGCGGAGCTCGACGATGTCTGCGTGTGGTCCAATCCCCAAGGCGGATTGTTTGTCTGGGTGCGGGTACCGGATGATGTCGACCGTCCTAAGCTGTTTGAATTGGCCCAGCAGCACGGCGTGGCGTATCTACCGGGGGTGGCCTTCCACTACGCCAACCGCAACAAACCCTATTTACGCCTGGCGTTTGGACATCTGACGGAAGAGCAGATTCAGGCAGGTATCCCGGTGCTGGCACGCTGCATACGCGAAGCACGTACCAGCAACGCGGCGCGCGAATTCGAAACACTGTTCGACTAGTGCTCGTTCACAAGGGCTAGCGCGAGCTTTAAAAACGCGCTTTATACACGAGCTTTCTAAAAAGAGGGGAACAGCATGCAGTGGCAATCACGCTATACCATGGTGAGCCTGTGTGCGATGGCCACGTTCATCTGTTACATCGATCGGGTCAACATTTCGGTAGCCATCATTCCGATGGCAGAAGAGTTTGGCTGGGATCAAGGCACCCGCGGTTTGATCTTGTCTTCGTTTTTTGTCGGCTACCTGCTCACGCAAATTGCCGGTGGCTGGCTGGCCGACCGTTTTGGCGGCAAGGCGGTACTGGGGTTTGGCGTGGTGTTCTGGTCGTTTTTCACCATCATCACACCCCCCGCCGCGTTCGCCGGGCTCACCATGCTGCTGCTGTCCCGCGTCGCCATGGGTTTGGGTGAAGCAGTCACTTTTCCCTCGATCTATAGCCTGTTTGCCAAGTGGTTGCCGGTCAGTGAACGCACCCGCGCCATAGGGCTCAACGCCAGCGCCATTCCGCTCGGTACTGTGTTTGCACTATTGTTAACACCGGTCATTGTGCTGTCGTTGGGCTGGGAATGGGTGTTTTACCTATTCGGCGCGGTTGGCATCGTGTGGTATTTCTTTTGGCACCGCCTGGCCAGCACCGAACCCAAAGATCACCCGCATATGACCCCGGAGGAACTGGCCGTCATCGGACGGGATCGCAGCGACGAAGCCACCACCGGCAGCCCACCCAAAATTCGAGCCATGCTGGGTTCCATGTCGGTGTGGGCGATTATCGTCAGCCACTTTTGCTCCAACTGGGGCGGCTATGTGCTGCTGTCCTGGTTACCCACCTATTTCACCGAAGGATTGGGTGTGGACTTTGCCGCGGTGGGTATCGCCACCATGATTCCATCCCTGGCCGCGTTTGTGTTCTTAAACGTCGCCGGCTGGGTAACCGACAAAACCATCGCCTCAAATCGATTTAGCCTGACCTTTACCCGCAAGCTCATGCAAACCATCGGCTTTGGCGGCGGAGCCATTGTGCTGGCGGTGGTCGGCTACGTGGAATCTATTGCTCTGGCTATTACCCTGATGACCCTGGGCAACGCCATCGGCGCTTTCGCCATGGGCGGCTGGGGCAGCAACCACATGGACATTGCGCCGAAACATGCCGGCACCCTGATGGGCCTCACCAACACCGCGGGCACCCTGCCCGGCATTATCGGCGTGTTTGTCAGCGGCCTCATTTTGGAGTGGACCGGCTCCTGGATTTTGGTCTTTCAGGTGGCCGCAGCGATTAATGTGTTTGGACTGGTGTTTTATCTGATCTTCGCCCGCACTGATCCTGAGTTTGAATGAGGGCTGCCTTTTGAAACACGAAGCCCGCAGTAGGGTTGACCCTTTCGGGACCGCCGTGAACCCATCCCTGGGGGCGCGCGAATCAAAGATTCGCGAGCGCTGCGACATCCTGTCGCAGAGCCTCCCGAAAGGGTCAACCCTACTCCGGGCGCACTTAGCAAGACCCTACTCATTCACTAATTAGTCAGTCGTATTAAGCGCCTCACCGGTCGCAATAAACCGCTGCAGCCGCTGCAACTGCCCCAACTGCACTCGATCCACGGGTTCCGCCAATGGCGCCAAGCCGCCCGGCGCATACCCGCCGACGGCATACCGGTAACGCAACAAACTACCATCGGGATGGGGTTCCAACACAAATATCATGCTGCCGCTGACCGCCATGGTTTGTAACGGCCCCAAACCCCCGTGCAGGGTCAGGGACACACCGGTTTGTGCATTGACCACACGCATGTGCTCCACCGAACCGCCGCGCGGCAGGGCTTCACACAGGCAGCCGCCGGCTTCGGCTGTCAGCGAAAAACCTGCGGCGTGTCCACCAAAAGAATGACTTGCGTCCCACCACAGATGAATATCACGCGTCAGCGCCACGTAGGCTTGCAGCGGTATCGCCGCCAACACCAGCTCATGTTCAGAAACAAATCCATGGGTGTCCGCCGCCACCACCTCGGCGCGTGAGAACGGCGCCCATAGCAAGTAAAGGCTGAGTACACCCAGTAGACGAATAGAAGTACTTTTGTACGACGGTTTGTTAAACATAAAAGTCCTGCCGTTTGCGGATGTGGCGGTGATAACATTGCTGGCCAATCGCGGTCAACCATGTGGATCCGCGTCTTTGGGATGACTACCATGACCCAATCCATCGGTTCCCGCATCCTCGTCTGGGGCAGCAGTTGCTCCGGCAAAAGCACGTTGGCGGAACAGCTGGCTCGGCACTACGGCTACAAATGGGTAGAACTAGACGCCCTCAACTGGCTGCCAAATTGGGTGGGACTCAACAGCACTGACCCCGAGCGTCTTGAGGCGCGTATGCGCGACGCCACCCAAGGCGACGGTTGGGTGGTTGCAGGGTCTTACAGTGTACACGCGCAACGCACTTTCTGGCCGCGGCTGGACACCATCATCTTTCTCGATCTTCCCCTGTGGTTGTTGTTGTCTCGGGTGGTGGTGCGGACCTGGCGCCGCTCGCACAAACGGGAACTGCTGTGGGGGACCAACTACGAAAGTTTCGCCAACTTGTTTAAGTTGTGGCGGCCGGAGGACTCTTTGCTGACCTGGATTGTGCGCAATTTCCACCGTCGTCGCCGCCAAACCTATGCAGCCATGGCCGATCCGCGCTGGGCGCACATCCGCTTCATACGCTTAAGCAGCCCCGCGGAGATTGATTTGTTTTTAGATACGTTGGGTGCGAGTGGCACCAGACCTTCAAGTGGCGGCGTCGGGACGACGCCCTCGCACTAGATCCCTGACGCGATCGAGGAAGGTATCGCGCTTTAGGTCGGAAAACTCACCCGCATCAAAATACATGCCTTCACACTGGCTGCAGCTTTCAAACCAAATGTGGGTTTGATGGCGGTCGAACGTTTTGTCCATGGGAATGCCGCACTCCGGGCAATTGATGTCACCGATGACATCGTATTTTTGCCCCACCTTTTTGCTGCCGGTATCCAACACAATTTCCGACATCCATTCGCGCTTCATTTCCGTCAGCACGTCCGGTTTGCAATACAGTCCACTACACTCGTTGCAGCGGTGCAGCGTGATCTTGCGCCCGTAAGTTTTGGTCTCCATCGTGCCCGGACACTTCGGACATTGCATAAGTCGGCGCTCCTGGGTCTAACCTTGATGCAACACTTAGCTTAAAACTGGCTTAAAGCTGGCTTAAAACTGTGTTCCAGGCACGTAGTATCTGTCGTGCCATATGCCCATGCCGTCTTCCCCTTCCAGCGGCATGCGCCAGGTAGTTACTTTAGACCCATTCAAGGGCACACGAAACAGCCCACGCGGCTGGTCTATGGTGTTCTGTACATAAGCTTCCGCACCTTCCGCATCCACGTAGCGGCCCGCGATGCGCCGGTACTGATCGCGCCATACGTCATCCTCTCCAATGTCGTACACAAGCTCGGCAACCCCTTCCACAATGACCTTGCGATAGGGTAACGGCTGTTCGTCGATACACAGCGCCACGCGCGGATCGCGCCGCAGGCAAGCAAACCATTCGGACTTTTCCCGAGGCGTAAAATAAATGGCCTCGTCTTCGTAGATAAACCAAATGGGCGTCACCAAAGGGCTGCCGTCCTGGCGCACCACGCTGATGCGCATCAGTACACCCGGGGCGGAAAGAAACTCATCACGTTCTGCATCGGTCAGCTTGGGCATGGTTAGTTTCCGAAGTCCCAGGTTTCGCCGGAGTGGTATCGTCGCAGGATAAGCTTCGCGATAAGGATCTTGTGCACCTCATCCGGACCATCTGCCAAACGCAGCGTTCGCGCACCTTGATACATACCCGCCAAGGGTAAGTCACCGGAGACACCGGCAGCCCCCCACACTTGAATAGCGCGGTCTACCACCCGGTGGTAAGCCGCGGGGACAAAAATTTTGATCGCTGAAATGTCCGTACGCGGATCGGCGCCGGTTTCCATCTTCTCGGCGCAGTGTATGGTCATCAAACGCGCAGATTGGATGTCCATATAACTCTCGGCGATGAAGCCCTGCATAAATTGTTTCTCTTCCAGCTTCTCCCCGCCGTGTACTTCACGGGTGGTGAGCCGGTCAACCATGAGATCAAACGCCCGCCACATAGAACCGATGGAGTTCATACAGTGATAAACGCGCCCCGCGCCCAACCGGTCTTGGGCAGCCTGGTGACCGGTGCCGGTACGCCCAAGCTGGTTCTCTTTGGGTACCCGCACGTTGTCATAGATGATTTCACAGTGGCTGGACGTGCGTCCCCACACGGGAACACCACGCACAATGTTCACGCCGGGGGTGTCCTTGGGCACGATGATCTGTGTCATCTTGTCGGTTTTGCCGCCGCTGTCTTCATCCGCTGTGCGGCACATGACAATGTAAAAATCGGCGGCGTGACCGTTAGAGGTGAACCACTTGTGGCCGTTAATGACCCATTCGTCACCGTCCAATTCGGCACGGGTGGTCAGCGAGCGGGGATCGGAGCCGGGATTGTGCGGTTCGGTCATGGAAAACCCCGACTGCATGGTGCCTTCGGTCAGCGGCTTTAACCACTGCTCGTGTTGTTCCGGGGTGCCGTACTTGACCAGTATTTTCTGGTTACCTGAGTTGGGCGCAACCACGCCGAATAACGACGCAGCCCCCGGGCTGTAGGCCAATATTTCATTCATGTAGGCGTGCTGCAGGAAGCTTAATCCCATGCCGCCGAACTCCCGCGGCAGGTGCGGCGCCCACAGGTTGGCCGACTTGACAGTATTTTGAATGTCTTCGCGCAGTTGCTTGGCTTCGGCTCTCACCTCATTGGTGGCGTTGGCGCTGTCCGCCATCCATCCCCACAGACGCCCCTCGTTCGGCAGCACATGGGTGTTGACAATGTCAGCGGTGGCCAATCGAATCTCATTAATTTCGTCATCCAGCGTCGGAATCGGTTTAACGTTCATACCCATTTCACTTCCCTCATTTAACACTTGCGTCAAATCTAACCGAACTGGTGAGGCACGGCCAGACAACAGACAGTGACGGCGCTTGCCGCTATACTCGGTCGGCTTATAGACGAACATAACCATGCAAGAAAAAAATCAACTGAAATACCCATGGGATGAGCCGCCGGAGCCCGGGCGGACGTTGGAAATTGCGCCGGGCGTGCGCTGGTTGGCGATGCCGATGCCTGGGTCGCTTGCGCACATTAACTTGTACCTGTTGGAAGATAAGCACGGCTGGTGGGTGGTGGACACCGGTCTGTCCAGCGAAGAAGTGACCAACTGGTGGCACGAGATTTTTAACGAAGAATTAGGCGGCCGGCCGGTCCTCGGGGTCATTTGCACCCATTTTCATCCGGACCACATTGGCCAGTCCGCCATGATCACGGACTATTATCGTTGTCCGCTGTACATGACCCGCTCAGAGTACTATCAAGCCCGTGCTTTCTCCGGCAGCGGGCCAGGTCACCACTCTTCCTGGCTAGGTCAGGATTTTTATACCCGCGCCGGCATGCCACCGGAATACCTGACGCAATTGGCGAAAGCGTGGGAACAGCGCGCGGCCGAAAACATGACCATGCCCACCATGCCTAGCGGTTATGAACGCATGGTGGACGGACAAGTCATCACCATCGGCGAACACGACTGGCAGGTGGTGGTGGGTTCCGGGCACTCTCCCGAGCACGCTTGTCTCTATTGTGCGGCGTTGAAAATCATGATTTCCGGTGACCAGATACTGCCGATCATCACCTCCAACGTATCGGTCCATCCTACCGAACCCAATGCCAATCCCCTCAAAGATTGGATGGATTCTTTAGACGATCTGTTGTCCACACCCGCGGATACGCTGGTACTGCCGGCTCACAACCTGCCGTTTTACGGTGTGCGGGATCGCCTGCGCGGGCTAATCAGCCATCATGACGACCGCTTGTTAGCGATCGAAGAAGCTTGTGTTGAGCCGCAAATCGCCAAAGATTTGCTGCCGGTGCTGTTCGCTCGAGAATTGGACCCGCGGCAAATGATGATGGCATTAGGCGAAGCCATCGCCCACCTACACCTGCTGATGCACCGTAACCGCATCGAGCGTACCCTGGCTGAAGACGGACAATACCGCTTCCACTCCATAGCCCCTGATTTGCACCGGCGCGCCACGCCCGAGGCACATGACGCGCCGAGCGACGGTCCGGTAATGGTCTAACCACGCTAGTGCCCACGCAGCAACCGCTTCCCCTTAAGCAACGTATCGCCGGCTACACTTACCGCACTCTGCGGTGGGGGCGCGATCACGTGCCACCGGGTATCCGCAGCGTCATCGGCGTGTTGTTTATGATCGGCGGGGTATTTGGCTTTTTACCCATTCTCGGCTTCTGGATGTTGCCTTTGGGTGTGGCCTTCATTGCCTTGGACCTGCCGTTTACCAAGCATAAAATCGAAGATTGGATGGAGCGCCTAAAAATCCAAGCGGGGCCGGCCCTGCCCCAGGAGAAGGGTTAGCAATAAGCCTGGTTTTAGCAGCTAGAGCGAACGGGGTACATGAGAGGAGTAAGCGATGAGTGATTTGGCATTTGCGTCCGCCACCGAGCTGGCGGCAAAAATCAAAGCAAAAGAAATTTCTGCGGCTGAGCTGTTGGAGTTGTATCTGCAACGGGTCGACCAATTTAACCCCGACATCAACGCGGTGGTGGTGGACATACGCGAAGAGGCGAGGCAACAGGCTCAAGCCATCGATGCCGCACTGGCCAAGGGTGACGACCTCGGCCCCATGGCCGGTGTGCCCATGACCGTCAAAGAATCTTATAACGTGGCCGGCACACCCACCACGTTTGGCAACCCCGACTGGCGTGACAACATTGCGGCGGAAGACGCCGAGTCCGTGAAAAAGCTCAAAGGGATTGGCCTGAACATCTTCGGCAAAACCAACGTGCCGCTGTCGCTGGCGGATTTTCAAAGTTACAACGAGATTTACGGCACCACCAACAACCCCTACGACCTGTCCCGCGTACCCGGCGGCTCCTCCGGCGGCTCCGCGGCGGCATTGGCGGCGGGGTTAACCGGCATGGAAATTGGCTCGGACATTGGCGGATCTATCCGCAATCCGGCGCACTTCTGCGGTATTTTTGGCCACAAACCCACCTTCGACCTATTGTGGCTGCGCGGACATTCGCCACCGGGAGACCTTCGCGCGCCCGGTGACATTTCAGTGATTGGGCCCATGGCGCGCTCCGCGGCCGATTTGCAGACCACCCTGCAGACCATGGCGGGGCCGGACGACATACGCCAACGAGGCTTCCAGCTCAACCTACCGGAATGGCAAGGCCGCAGCCTCAAGGGCTTGCGTGTGGCCGTGTGGAAAAACGACGTCAACGCACCGGTGGCAGCCGAAGTAGAGGCACGCGTGGCACTTGTCGCGCAAGCGCTAAAAGACGCTGGCGCGATCATCGATGAAGACGCACGTCCAGCTTTTGACGCCGCTGCCAGCCACGACACCTATCAAAACCTGTTACACGCGACCATGTCAGCCCGCATGCCAGAGGCGTCATACGACAGCCTCAAAGCTTATGTGGATGAGCTCGACCCCAACGACCGCAGCCAGAAAGCCAAGGTATTGCGTGCCCAGGTGGCCAACTTCAAGCAATGGACCACAGCTAACGAAGCCCGCCACCAGCTCCGTTGGCAATGGCATGAGTTTTTCAAAAGTTACGACGTGCTCATCACACCCATGATGGCAACCGCTGCTTTCGAACACGATCACAGCAATTTTTCCGAGCGCACCGTGTTGGTGGACAATCAGCAACGTCCCTACTTTGAGCAAGTGTTTTGGGCTGGCTTAACAGGCGTGGCGTATCTGCCCTCGACGGTTATTCCCACCAGCTTAAACGACGCCGGTCTGCCAATTGGGGTGCAAATTGTTGGTCAGGAATACGACGACCTCATTACCATCGGCGTCGCAGGGGAATTAGAGGCAATGGGGTTCACGTTTACCCCACCGCCGAACTACAGTTGATCAATTGGTGACCACCGCCACTGCCCATCCAAACATTGCCCTGGTCAAATACTGGGGCAAACAATTGGTGCGCGGCAATTTCCCAGCCACGGCGAATGTGTCCATCACTTTGTCTGATCTGGTCACTACGACAACACTCACCGATGCTGCCAACGATCGGGTAACGCTGAATGGCGCACCAGCCGACGACCCTAAGATCAACAGTTTTCTTGGGTTATTGCGGGAATCATTTGATATTGGCCCCTTACACATCGACACCCGCAACAATTTCCCCACCGGTGCCGGATTAGCCTCATCTGCTTCCGGATTTGCAGCCCTGATCACTGCCATTAACGCCCATACAAATCTGGGATTAGACACCCAGGCATTGTCTGGCTGGGCGCGCCAAGGATCCGCCAGCGCGGCACGCTCCCTGTACGCGGGTTTTGTCTCCTTAGCGCCGCCTGACTGGCAGGCTGAGGTCATCGCTGATGCGCAGCATTGGCCGTTGGCGACGGTGGTGGCGGTCACCGACGAAGCCGCAAAGTCGGTCAGCAGCAGCGTCGGCATGGAGTATTCACGCCGAACCTCACCTTACTACGACCACTGGGTGGGCAGCAGCGGACAGGACCATGCCGCGGCAGTACAAGCCATACACGAACGTAATTTTGACGCTTTGGCCAACACTGCAGAACTGAGCTGTTTGAAAATGCACAGCGTTATGCTGACCAGTCAGCCTACGCTTGCGTATTGGAATCCTGCCACGGTGGCCTGTATGGACACTGTACGGCGTCTACGCAAAAACGGCGTGGCGGTGTTTTTCACCATCGACGCAGGCCCCCAGGTCAAAGCCATCTGTCTGCCGCAGTATACCGATACAGTCAGCCAAGCACTTGCCGACACCGACGGGGTGACGCGCACAATCCAATGTGGCATGGGTGCGGGCGCCCAAGTGCTTGCGAGTGCTTAAAAGATGCCAGGCCCAATGACAGTAAAAGCCCCGGGTAAGGTTGTACTGTGGGGCGAATACGCAGTGTTGGCCGGTGCCCCAGCCGCGGTCATGGCAGTTAACCGTTACGCCGAGGTGAAACTCACTCCCACCACAGCATATACCCTTTTTAGCAGCCAAGGCTTTCTGACTCCTAGTGTCTACAAGGCTGACGATCAGTTCTGCCACGCCCCCGCTGCGCAAATAGCTGAAACCGTGCTGGCCTATTTAGGACACAACCGTTACCCGGATAGGTTCAGTTTGTGTTCCGATACCACACCGTTTTTTGCCGAAGACGGTCGTAAACTGGGTATCGGTTCCTCTGCCGCGCTATGTACCGCGACGTATGTCGCATTGTGTCGTTGGCTCGATGTGACAGCGGATGTTCCACAAGCGATTGAGGTTCACCGACAGTTGCAGGGCGGCAAAGGCAGTGGCTTGGACGTTGCCGCGGCGTGGCACGGGGGTGTCATAAGGTATGAACAACTTAAGGGCAGCGCCTGGGCGTGGCCGGAGCGGCTGTATTGGAGCGTCATCTGGACTGGTGTTAGTGCCACTACCGTCAGCGCCTTGGGTAATTTTCAAACCTGGCGTCGGCAAGCCGCGCAGGATGCAAACAGCAACGAACCGCGTGTCCTGGATGACCTTAAATCCCTGTGTTTAATCCTGTTTGATGCGCCGAGCGTTGAAAACATGGGCGATTATGTGGCGTGTTTGCGCGCCTTCGATACGGCCGCCAGACTCAATATTTTTACCCCAGAACATCAACGCTTAGCTAAAATCGCCACGACACACGGGTTAGTATATAAACCCTGTGGCGCCGGCGGAGGTGACATCGGCCTTGTTTGTGGAGAAGATCCCCAAGCAGTGGCGGCGTTTACCGACGCAGCACGAGCAGAACAATTTGTCCCGTTAGATCTGGAGATCGCAAGCCATGGCGTCCGAGCCAGCTGAAGCCAAACTATCATCCCGCATCCCTAACTTTTTCCGCATGTCGGTGAGCGAACGCATCGCCGCACTGCACGAAAAAGGACTGCTCAACGCAGAGGATGTGCAGCAATTGGTGAGCGCGAATCATCAACTGCAGCTCAACGTTGCGGACAAGATGATCGAAAACGTCGTGGGCGTGTTTGGACTCCCTATGGGCGTGGCGTTGAATTTTTTGATCAACAACCGCGACTACGTCATTCCGTTAGTGGTGGAAGAGCCGTCCATCGTGGCGGGTTTATCCGGCGCGGCACGTATGGCGCGCTTGGGGGGTGGATACACGGCCAGCTGCAGCGAGCCGATACTGATTGGCCAGGTGCAAGCCATGCTGGACGCCGACCCGGAACCGGCCATGCAGGCGTTGCTGGAACACAAAGAGGACATTTTGGCCCTGGCCAACAGCCTGCATCCGAAGATGGTGGCCCGCGGCGGCGGCGCCAAGGACATCGAGGTTTATCACCACATCGCGCAACAAGACGGGCGACACATGGTGGTGCTGCATCTGTTGGTGGACACCCGTGACGCCATGGGCGCCAACCTGGTGAATACCATGTGCGAAGGGGTCGCCTCCTTGGTCGAAACCCTCACCGGCGGCCAGGTCTTTTTGAGGATCCTTTCTAATCTAACCGACCGCGCCATCGCCAAAGCTTCAGTGCGCATTCCCAGCGCCAATCTGGAAGGCAAAGGTTTTAGCGGCGAACAGGTCCGCGACGGCATCATCTTAGCCAACGATCTCGCCCTGGCCGACCCCTACCGCGCAGCAACCCACAACAAAGGCATTATGAACGGCGTTGACGCGGTTGCGCTGGCGACCGGCAACGACTGGCGCGCCATTGAAGCCGCGGCCCACGCCTACGCGGCCCGGGACGGGCGCTATAAGGGTCTCACCCGGTGGTACAAAAACCGCGCCGGTGATTTGGTGGGGGAAATTGAGATCCCCATGAAAGTGGGCACGGTGGGCGGATCTCTTGAAACCAATCCCAGTGTGCGCATCAATCATCGGCTGTTGGGCTCTCCCAATGCCACTGAACTTGCCGGCATTATGGGTACGGTGGGTTTGGCACAGAATTTTGCCGCGCTGCGCGCACTGTCGACCAACGGCATCCAGCAGAATCACATGAACTTACATGCACGCAGTGTGGCCAGCACCGCAGATGTACCCGACGAGTATTTCGAAACGGTCGTTGAAGGCCTCATCGAATCCGGCGAAATTAAGGTCTGGAAAGCCCAGGAAATTGTTAAAAATCTGGCGCGCAAAACCACCCAACCCGCAAGCGCGGATCGGCAATCCGCTTGCGGCAAAATCATCTTGTTGGGAGAACATGCTGTGGTGTACGGGCGCCCGGCCATTGCCCTACCCATACCCTTGGCAGTGGAAGCAAATATTCGCAAGGAAGGCCAAGGCATCAATATTGTGATCCCGCGATGGGGGCTCGAACAGCGCGTCCACGAAAACACCCAGGGCTTAAGCGGTATCCTGGCCAACATCCTGACTCAATTTGAGCTGCAGGACCAAGGCATGACCATCGAGGTGTTTCCGCACATTCCGCGGGCCATGGGTTTGGGCGGCTCCTCCGCGCTGGCGGTGGCCATTCTGCGGGCGTTAGACCACAGCTATCAGCTAGGTTTAAGCAACGAACGTATCAACGAACTGGCTTACGAGTGCGAAAAAGCCGCCCACGGCACTCCCTCCGGTGTAGACAACACTGTCGCCACCTACGGTGCCGCGCTGCGTTTCACCAAAACGGACGATGGCCCGCTGTTCGAATCTCTGAAACTGGGGCAGCCTTTGGAGCTGGTGGTTGGCATCACCGGCAAAGAGAGCTTAACCGCCGATACCGTGGCCCGCGTACGTAAGGCCTGGCAACAACACCCGCAACGCTACGAAGGTATTTTTGATCAAATTGGGCAGCTCACCGATGCAGCCACCAGCGCCGCCACCGGCGGACAGCTGAATGAACTGGGTGAGTTGATGAACCTCTGCCACGGCTACTTAAACGCCTTGCAGCTGTCCACGCCGGAACTTGAAGAACTCATACACATCGCCCGCGCCAATGGCGCAGTTGGCGCAAAGCTGACCGGCGGAGGGGGCGGCGGCTCCATGGTGGCTTTGTGTCCAGACAGCCAACGCTCCGTGCAGCAAGCCATCACCGCGGCGGGGTATGAGACGCTGGAGGTTACGCTAAGCTGATCACCCGGCCGGTTTTTTACCTTTAACGCATTACGTGCAGAAAATGCAGGTGCTTTTCGTACTGTTCCAATAGATCGTGTAACACCTGCTCTCTGCTCCAACCCATCAGATCGTAGTCGAGACTGCCTTCGTTGAGGTGGACCTCGGCCCGGTAGTAACCACTCGTGCCACTGTTATCGTCGTTATCTTCGCTGGCTTGCTCCACCAGGGCTTGAAGAGGTTTTAGGTGGTGGCGAGTCGCGACTTGGTATTGAAAGTCGACTTCGTCGCCATGCATCACATTGAGCGTGGCCTGGTCTTTGGCCGGCGACAGTTCAACATGGGCGGCTAGTCCATTGGCGGTAAGCTCGCGGGCAAACTCTTGCATGGCATCAACCACCGTGTGTTCGATGAATTCGCAAACATCTGCTGCATCCGGGTAGTACAACAAGTTCTGCAAGCGTACTTTCCAACTGGAAGATTTGGGGCCGCCCGCCGGACCCACGTTCGCCATGGACAACGTTTGGCGTTTCGCATGATCCACGGACAACGCCCGCACAAACCCCCAGATGGCCAACATCAAAGCCAGCGAAAACGGCAGGGCGCTGGCGATGGCCGCTGTCTGCAAGGCAGACAACCCCCCTGCCAGTAACAACACCAGCGCCGAGGCGCCTATGATGACCATCCAGAAGATACGGCGCGGCAGCGGTGTGTCGTCGCGACCGTTGGAGGACAACATGTTCAGCACCATGGCGCCGGAGTCCGCCGAGGTGATGAAAAACACCAGCACCATCGCTATGGCCAGCAGAGACAGCGCTTCGGAGAGCGGAAAACTTTCCAGGAACCTAAACAAAGCCACGGATTCGTCTTGTTGTACGGCCGCGCCCAGATCCACCATACCCTGGTCGAGAATTAAACCGATCGCGGAATTGCCAAACACCGTCATCCACAATAGCGTAAACAAGGCCGGCCCCGCCAACGCACCGAAAACAAACTCGCGGAGGGTGCGGCCGCGGGAAATCCGAGCAATAAAAAGCCCCACAAAGGGCGCCCAACTAATCCACCAACCCCAGTAAAAAATTGTCCAACCACCTAACCAATCTGTTGGTTGATAGGCGTACAAATTGAACGTCTTGCCCACCAGATCCGCCATGTAGTCACCAGTGTTTTGCATGAACATCTGCAGCAAGTACACGGTCGGCCCCAGTGCCAACACCCCAATAAGTAGCAGCACCGCCAATACAATGTTGATTTCCGACAGGCGTTTGATACCGGCATCCAAACCCATCACAACTGAAATGGTTGCTAAGGCGGTGGTAAGGACAATCAACCCAATTTGCACACCCACGCTCTTGGGCACACCGAAGAGAAAGTTCAGACCGGAGTTAATCTGCTCTACACCAAAGCCGAGCGATGTGGCTACACCAAAGGTGGTGCTCAATATCGCAAACACATCTACCGCCGTACCCAACGGTCCATAGATACGTTCACCAAAAAGCGGATACAGGGCTGAGCGTAGGGTTAAAGGTAAACCGTGGCGATATCCAAAGTAGGCCAGAATGACAGCCACAATGGCGTAGGTCGCCCAAGCGTGGAGTCCCCAGTGAAAAAACGTCAGCTTCATGGCTTCCTGGGCGGCCGCCACCGTACCGCCTTCCCCATTAGGCGGTTCGAGGAAGTGCATCACCGGCTCCGCGACGCCGAAGAACATCAAACCAATCCCCATACCGGCCGCAAACAACATGGCGAACCACGAAACAAGCGAGTAATCGGGTTCAGCATGATCGGGGCCAAGTTTAATGTCGCCGTAACGGGTGACGGCAATCAGCACTGAACTGACCAAAATAATTGCCACCACCAACACGTAATACCAACTGGCGTTGGCTACGATGCCGTTTTGAATGTAGCTGAAAAACTCTCCCGCCGCCTTGGGCGCAGCCGCTGCACTGCCCAAAAAAACGACCAACAGCACTGCGGCGGTATAAAACACCGGCCTGTCGATGGGGGCTTGCTGTTTTGCTTCTAGCTTAAGCGTCATTCGCCAGCTCTCCCAACGTGTCTTTTAACGGCTGCAGCCATGCTTCGAAGTGTCGCCACTGCTCGATGCTGTCGCGAAAAATGGGTTGGCGAACCTGTTCTGAACTGGGGGTGCGCACGTTGCGTTCGGTTTCGTAGTACCTCAAACAAGCCGGCTCAAACGGCAAACCGCAATGCATCAGCAGGCGCCGGACCTGGCCTTCTAAATCTTCCACTACCTCCTCGTGTTGCACGCGCAACACTTGGCCGGGTAACACCTCATCCCAATGCGCCATGAGCGCAACATAGTCTCTGTAGTAGCGGCCGATGTCTTCTAAGTCGTAGGAAAATTCCTGTCCTTCGGCAAACAGTTGTTTGAAACCGCTGAAACAACAAGCCAGGGCGTCGCGCCGCGCGTCTATGATTTTGGCATTGGGTAAAATGAGCTTTATCAAGCCGATGTGGCGGAAATTGTTGGGCATCTTGTCGATGAAAAACGGCGCACCCTGGCGATGGATCTTGGTGTCCCTGATGAATGCTTCGCCAAACTCCCGCAACTGCTCCGGCGTCAAGTGTTCCAATATCTCCGGATAGCCTGGCTGATCAGCCTGTGTTCTACCCGCACGTCGCAGACGGTGAGAGAGAGACAAAATATTGGGTAGCTCCAGCGTGCCGTCGACCTGGCTATGGGAAGATAGGATCTGTTCCAGCAGGGTGGACCCGGCGCGGGGCAGACCGACAATAAAGATAGGATCCGGGGCATCACAGCCTGCACCCCGATGACTTTCGAATAACGCTTTGCTGCACACAGAGGCCTGTGCTGAAAGATCCTCATGCATCTGCTGTGCGTCGTATCGACTTTGCGATCTTTTGAGCTGATTACCGGCTTGGTAAAAGCGGAAGGCCTGTTCAAAACTACCTTGGTCTTCGTAGCCTTTAGCCAATGCAAAATAGAGAAACACTCGGTCCGAGCCGGACATCTGCTGATTCTGCTCTAGCGACTGCATCCGTTCAAATTCGTCAAGGGTGAACCGGTAAGTCTTTAGGTTAGAAAGCGAATAGAACGCCTCCCCGTGGTCGGGTTTGTTGGCATACGCATCCCGGTAACACGCAACTGCCGCATCAAAGTCACCCCGGGTCTTCAAAGCATGGCCTTTGGAAACCAGGGTCGCCGCATCACCCGGGGCCTGATCCAGAACGCGGTTGAAATACCGCAGCGCCTCTTCAAAATCTCCGGCCTGCATTTTCACTACCGCATAAATCGACTGCAATTGCGGGTTGTTGGGGTTTACGTCGAGCAGATTGCGGGCCTCAACCAATGCCTGCTCAAAGCGTTGGCGTTTGCGTAACACCTGCACGTAATCAATGCGGGCAGCGATATTCTGCGGTTCAAAGGCAACGGCACTTTCGAGCAGAAACTCCGCATCATCCACCACACCCAAACGGACACCAATGTCCGCCAACAGACGCATACCTTCAACGTGCTGTGGATGCTGCTGTAGAAACTTGCGGCAGATGTCTTCGGCGCGCAGCAACTTGCCCTGATGGACGAGATCCAGCGCCGCCAACAGCGGCTTTGGCAATTGCTGCAACTGCCGCAACTGCGCGTTAACGCCGCGCGCGGCGGCATGCTGGCCAAGTTTGTCCAGAATATCGACCCGCGCAGCAAAGGCTGCGGTCAACGCTGGGTTAAGTTCACATGCCTGCTGATAGGCCATCAGGGCTTGCTCAACGTGGCCTTGGTCGCGATGCCAGTGTCCGCGCTCTTGGTGACCACG
This sequence comes from Pseudomonadales bacterium, assembly GCA_028281005.1. GTDB lineage: Bacteria > Pseudomonadota > Gammaproteobacteria > Pseudomonadales > Azotimanducaceae > UBA4421. The sequence goes on along the minus strand of JANQKS010000059.1, from coordinate 8,270 downwards.
GCCATTGTCCGGGTGCAGCGTCAGCAACCGATCGAGCGCTATTCCCGCCGCTTCAAAATCTTTGAGATAACGCAGACACGCTGCCTTGAGGTATAACGCATCTCCATGGTCCGGCGACTGCTGCAACAGCTTGTCCAACGCACTCAAGGCGCCGCTGAAATCCTGCTGCGCCATTGCCGACTGTACGTCACTCAGCTGAGTTGTGGTTGCTTGCACCATAGAGCCACGGAAAAATGGAAGCGCTGAAACAAAAAGGCGCTCCTATATAGCAGCAATAGCAGCGCCTTTCCGTTCACCCCGCTCTCACCCTGGGTTAACTCACACTAAAAATCAAACGAAACCCGCAGACCGATCGTTTGCGGACGTGCGTAAGTCACCCGCTCCCGGTCAAATACAAAACTGCGTGCCAGTTCCGCTTCCTCGTCGAACAGGTTGTCGACGTAGAGTTCAGCAGACCATTGGTCTTTGCTCACACCCATGGTGATACCGGCCAGGAACCAACTGTCTACTTCGCTGTTGTTGATTACCACCACATCGCTCTGAGCTTCTGCGGAAAACGCCACGTGCGGCATAACGTGCACCGTCAAGCCAGAATCTAAATACCAGTGATAGCGCGCGCGCAAATTACCCTGGTATTCCGGCGCATAGGCCAACTCATCCCCTTTACGAACGTCATCGGTCGGCGTGATGACTTTGGTGATTTCCGTATCGAGGATGGAAAACGCCCCACTCAACGTGAGATTGTCCGTGGCATTCCAAATGAAGTCGCCTTCAATGCCAAAGATCTCTGCATCTGCAGCGTTATCCGAGAAAAACAGATTCACAATGGTGGGGTCGAAGATGGTGGTCTGCAGGTCTTCAATCTCAACATAGAAGATGCTGCCGTTGAAGCGCAGAGTCCGATCCAACAAATCAAGCTTCCAGCCTGCTTCGATATTGACCACTTCATCGGTGTCGACGTCAAACGGTACCGTATAGCTACCCGGCCCCTGGGCGCCGCCAGGACGGTTGAGCAAGCCCGGCCGGAAACCTTCGGACCAGGTCACGTAGTACATAGAATCATCGTTAGGTCGCCAAGCCAAACTTAACTTGCCGATTACCCCATCCGTTTCAGCCTTATCCGGCGCGCGCACAGCGTTAAACACGCCTACAGCGGCACCGGGTGTTAACCCGGCGGCTACGATGTCCGCCACCGTATCGTCGCGAGTGAAGGTCAAGTTAGGCGCACAAGTGCTGCCGTTAGACCCACCGCGATAGGTGAACTGACCATCGCCGTCGTATAGATCGCTGATATTCGTACCGAATTTGTCCGAGTCAGGCGCAAACGAGTTGCAAAACGCGCTGTTGGCACTGCCTTTAAAATCCACTTCGATATCGTACCAGCGCGCACCTACGGTTAACGCCCACGATTCATTCATATCCCATGTCACTTCACCAAACACACCGCGTTGCTCATCCGTGCGTTCGATGTCATTGCGGAAAATAACGTCGGCCGGGAAAGGCCCTTGTTTGGAAACGTCCTGGGGTGCCAGCGGAAAGTTAGGGAAGAAACCGAGACTGCCGAACACGTTCGCAGACGTTGTACCCGGATAGGTAAAGTCGTTACGTTCGCGCAGTTCCAGATCACTGAAGAACGCACCCGCAGTGGCGCGCAACGAGTGTTCCATGGGTGTGGTGATACGAAACTCGTGGGAAGTCACTTCCGTTTCGCTAAAAGAATCCACAAAGAGATTCGGCGCCTGGCAAACACCACTTGGGTCTGCGCCGGCCGCCGGATAAGTCACTGTGCTGTCACAGATGTAGTAGGGCAGATACTGTCCGACATATAGGTAATCCGTGTAGTCTACTAACTGATCTGTTTCGCGGTCCGTATATGCACCGGTATACAAGACCTCCAAGGCACCGATACGCCCTTCAATGGTCCAGTTCGTGTTGGTGAACTCATCTTCAATCTTGTCTTCTGAAAAGCGCTCTATTTCCCAATCACCCAGCTCCGGATCGGTAAAAAACACACCGTCCGCGTCCAAAGTCTGCTGCATAACCGCAACGTTGGCACTCCAGTCTTCGTTGATGTCCCACAACGCACTCAGTCGCCCACCCGTATATTCGGTCTCATTGACATCACTTTTGCGCCGCGAGTTGGCCTCTAGGAAAGTCACATCACTAAGATCCGCACCGGCCTGAAAACCAGCGCGACCGCCGACAAGTTCGCCGTTTGAACGCACGGTATCCCCAGAACGAAAGCGCGCGCTATCACTGACGTCACGGCTACCGGCAACCTGGTCGATGTAGCCACCCTGTGTATCGGTATAGCCTACTGCACGCAGCGCAAAATTGTCGGCCACTGCAAGGTTCAACACCGCCTCAAGGTTGGCGCTTGGGTCGCCGTCTTTGGTGAACGAGCTCCCCGATTTCACGCGACCGTATGTCCCGGTGGGATCCGGCTTGTTGGTGATTAACCGCACGTTACCAGACTGGGAACTGGCACCAAACAACGTACCTTGGGGCCCCGACAAGACCTCAATGCGGCTTAAATCAGCTGCATACACATCCAGATTACGTCCGGGTTGAGACAACGGTTGTTCATCTAAATAAAACGCCACGTTGGGGGCAAGACCCGCCACTCCTGCGGTGGTCAAGTTCGGCGTGGTAGACGCCAAGCCGCGGATGTATATGGTGTTCTGTCCTGGGCCGCTGCCACCGGCGGTGATCCCCGGCAGTTGTATCAAGTAGTCTTCAAAGTTAACGATGCCTAAATCTTCCATGGCTTCTTGGGTCAGCGCCTGCACCGCAACAGGGACATCCTGCAACGGCATAGCGCGTTTGGTGGCAGTGACTACAACTTCTTCAATGGCACGATCCGACGAGGCGACCTCTTCACCGATGGCAGGTGATGCGGTCATGGAGGCAATGGCAGCCGCCACAGCCTGACTCAGTTTGTTGCGTTTAAAAAGCATGACTCTCCAGAAAACTATTTTTATGATGTCGAACGACTGTGCGCGCCAAAAGTGACCAAAACCCTTAGTAATACATAGCTTTCGAAGGGTTGCGGCAACAATAAATCCCAGCAATTAAGGCGCGAACGGGGCGCATCCTAACAAATTCCGGAGATTAATTCATTGAACACTAAATATTTGACCTCAAACCGTTGCAAAGGCCACATTACAGTTTGTTCGTCAGCACGCTCAGATTAAGATGAGCGCCAAGTAGAACTTTCGAATTCCGCAGCCATGCACACCGGCAACGTCACAGACATCCCGCAAGGGACAGGTACCACTCAGCAATCGAGCAGCCAGGAGGAAAAGGTGCTGATCAGCCTGCGCCAGATCATCCGCGCGACCGACCTCTATTCGAGACAGCTCAGCAAGCAAGTTGGCCTGACCGCACCTCAGCTGATGATTTTGCAAGCCATCCGCAACCTCGGTGCGGTATCCATCTCCAAACTGTCCAACGAGGTCAGCTTAAGCCAGGCTACGGTAACCAGCATTCTGGACCGCCTGGAAACCCGGGAGTTGGTGGCGCGGCACCGCAGCACCCAAGACAAACGCGTGGTTCATGCTACCCTCACGGACGCCGGCACCAGCATGTTGGAACAGGCGCCCACGCCCCTGCAGGACTTGTTCAGCCAGCGCTTCGACGCTTTGGAAAACTGGGAGCAGTCTATGCTCGTCGCCGCACTGCAACGGATTGCGGCCATGATGAATGCGGAGGATTTAGATGCCTCCCCGCTGTTACACGTGGGAGGCACCATGGATCACGGCATGACCGACTGAAGGGTCTAGGTAGCGCTTAAGCTGGGGCGTGCATTCACCACTTCATACCAGCGGTTAATGTTCGCCAGGTCGGGAAGGTCCACCACTTTGACCATGCGCGCAAAATCCAGCGCCACCGCTAAGGTAATGTCGGCCACTGAAAAGCGGTCACCCGCCAGATATTCATTGTCTGCCAGCTGCGCATCAAACATCTGCAATGCTTTTGGCGCCTTCTCAGCACACACTTTGCCCCACTCTTCGACGCAGGTTTCGCGATCTTTGAAGAAGCCGGTGATATTGCGGAAAGCGCCAGCCACTTCGGCCATAAATAGCATTTCGACGCGGCGTTGCCACATCTCAACGGTGGCAACCTCCAGCGGTGTTTCGCCGTACAAATTAGGTTCCGGGTGCAAACACTCCAGATAGCGGCAAATGGCCATGGTTTCGGCGATGCAGGTGCCGTCATCCAGCTCCAAAAGCGGTACGCGGCCGCCCGGGTTTTTGGCCAGGAACTCTTCGCTAATATTCTCACCACCGCGAATGTCTACCGCGACACGTTCGCAATCCACACCTTTTTCCGCCATAAAGACCTGCACACGGCGGGCGTTGGGGCTGGGTGATTCATACAGTTTCATTGTCCTCTCCTCATCGTTCTCTCTAAAGAATTGTTGTTATGGGTCGTCAACTTTCAGATGTGAGGTATCCGGCGGTGGCGGTGGCGGCGCTTTTTCGCGCGTATCCATGTCCGCGCCGGGGTCGGCCAGATCAAAGTCCACCGTGTCCATATCCACCGCTGGCGGCGGTGACTCGGCATCAACTTCACCAATAATTGCACCGGCCTCAGCCAGGCTGAAATCCACATTCACCTCTTCGACAACCACCTCATGCGGATTGGCATCCCCAATTTGTGCCCCCAACTCCGCCAGACTGATGTGGTCCACATTGGGTCCGGCAATCTCTTCCGTGGGTTCGTCTACGCTAAACACCGCGCCTTGCACGGACAGATGTGAGGTATCGATGTCTGCGTTGGGAATCTGGCGGCGTTCATCCGCCGCTAACATATCGGCACCCACCGGCAGGACCTGCATACCATCTTCGGAAGCGGTCGCGCCAGGCGGGGCGGTCTCTTGGGCGGACGGTTCAGCTGTTTGCGGGTCCGGCGTTTGCACGCCTGGTTGTTCCTCCTCAAGCGGCAACACCCGCAACTGAGCGCCGGCTTTTTCGAACACCGCTTGGTAACGCGCGGCGTTTTCCTTGTCGATGGCTTTCTTAACCACCACGGGTTTGCCGCAAAACAGCACGTCCGCCCGCTCATCACTGAGCTTCAGCACCGCGGCTAAGCGCTTTTTCACCACCGCGGGGTGTTGGCCCTGCAGCACTTCTCCAGAGTAGACGAGGCGATATTCATCAGACATGGCGGCGAGACTACAAGGAATTGCACTCAAAACCTAGTCGCGCCAAACTGCAGGGTAAGCGGCACACCAACATAGGCCGCGTTAAAGGGATTTCCTTAAGGGGGGACATCATGGGCACACCTGCCAACGTTGTGGTTTTACCGCAAGACACTGCCACGTTACGTATCGAACAGCTGGATCTGCCGGATCCCGGACCCACCCAAGTGGTGGTGAAAGAATATGCCTCCGGTATTTGTCACTCCCAGCTTCACCAAATGCACCGCCCGCGCACCGGGCCGGTGGTGTTGGGACACGAAGCCACCGGTGTCGTGGTAAAGACCGGTAGCGCGGTGACCCACGTCAAAGAAGGTGACACCGTCCTGGTGACGTGGGTACCAAGAAATGCGGAGGCCGCCGACGGACCACCGCTGACTGCCGAGTTACAAGTCAGCGACGGTCTCGCCATCTCTGAGAACGTGTTCACCTGGGCCGACCATACGTTGTGCGATCAACAGTACGTGGTGAAAGTTGACCCAAACATTCGCAAAGACGTCACCGCCATCATCGGCTGCGCGGTCATGACCGGCGCGGGCGCGGTGATTAACACCGCCAATGTGCAGGCCGGGCAAAGCGTGGTGATCTTCGGCGTCGGCGGCGTTGGCTTATCCGCCGTGGTGGGCGCCAAAATTGCCGGTGCCGACCCGATCATTGCCGTGGACTTGGACGACACCAAACTGGAATTTGCCAAAGCGTTTGGCGCCACCCACGGTATCAATGCCAGCAGCACCGACCCCATTGAGGCGATCCACGCAATGACCGAAAGATCGGATCAATTCACCATCCTCAAAACCCCGGTATCCGGCGCGGACTTTGCTTTCGACTGTATCGGTATCCGCACCACCATGGAGCAAATTGTGCCCGCTTGTCGCAGCGGTCACTTTGGCGCAGGCCCCGGAGGTATGGCTGTGCTGGTGGGGGTTCCGACGACTGCGGTGGAGCTCAACGCCATCGACGTGTTGATTAACGAAAAACAGTTCATGGGCAGCATCGGTGGGTCGTGCGCACCGGATCGCGACTTTCCGCGATTTTTGGAGTGGTACGACAACGGTGACCTGGACTTAGACAAGTTGGTAACCGCCCGCTACGGCATTGAGCAAATCAACGAAGCCACCGCTGCACTTGAAGCTGGAGAAATCCAGGGTCGAGCAATTATGGAGTTCGCCTGATTCGCTGATGTTTACCACCCACTTTGTCAGCAATGACCCAATCAGCGAGGAAGTACTAAACACCGGCCTGCAAACCGCCTATCACGAGGTCGGCAGCGGAGCACCCTTTGTGCTGGTGCATGGATTCACCGGCTCCAAACTCGACTTTCAAGACCAACTGCCTTGGTTTGCGCACAACCATCGGGTGCTGGCGTACGATCAGCGCGGCCATGGGGAAAGCAGTAATCTGGGCCCCTATACTCTGTATGGCTTAGCAGCCGACTTGGTTGGTTTTCTTGATGCGCTGGAAATAGAACGTTGCCACGTGTTGGGTCACTCCTTGGGCGGTATGGTGGTCATGCGGGCAATGCTTGCCCATCCGCAACGATTCGAGACCGCCATTCTCATGGATACCGCACCGAGCTCACTCAGTTTGTTTGACCCGGATATTCTTGCGCAACTCAATCGACTCGTTGAAGAGCATGGTTGCGAAAGCTTAGTCGACGGCATGCGCGGTCAACCCCAAAACGCCGCCATCCTGCGCGGTATCAACTACCTGGGTGAGCAAGAACATTGGCGACGCATCCGCGTCAAACTGGAGCAGATGGATACACAGGCGTTTGTCGAGCTTGGCGCTGCCCTCGGCGAACAACCTTCGGTGCTGACCAACCTAGCCAAAGTAGAGATCCCAACCACCGTGTTGGTGGGGGCTGAAGATAAGCCGTTTGTCGAGCCATCAAAGCAGATGGCCAGCACGCTGCCGAACAGCCGCCTGGAGGTTATTCCGCAAGCGGGCCACTCACCACAGTACGAAAACGCCGACGCCTGGCGCGCTGCAGTGGAAACCCACCTTGAGTGGGGCGGGCTCCAGACCGGCTAATCGACAGCCCCGTAGGCCGCCTGCAATAAACTAAAACCGCGCGTGTCACCTAACAAACCGGCAAACATTTTGTTCATCACATAGGACACGCATAAATGCGCGTCCTGGTCGACCACAATGGTTGAACCACCCCAGCCACCCCAATACGCAATGTGTTCGTTAGGCCCCATGGGCATCAGGCTGGAGGTGAGGCCATAACCCATGCCGAAGCGTAACGGCACACCTAGCACCAGGTCAGTACCGTTGGTTTGTTCGTCAAACACCACCGCCGCACCTGCGGCCGACATCAACTCCACGCCAAACGCCTTGCCGCCGTTTGCCACCGGCGTTTGCGCGCGCACTACCGCGCGGGCATTGCCGTGCCCGTTGGCTGCGGGGATTTCCGCTTTGCGCCAACCGGGTGTGGATGACACCTGAGCTTCCGCAACCGGACTGCGGAAGGTGCGCGCCGCAATGGATTCCGGGTCTGCGTCGGGTGATTGTGCTTCGCTCTGTTGCGGCGGGATGAGATTACCAATACGTGGGAAGTGTTCCTCGCCGGTACCGATGTGAAAATCCGCTTGCAGCGGCCCGGCAATCTCCTCGGCAAAAAAAGTGCCCAGGGTTTTGCCGCTCACTCGGCGCACCACTTCACCAATCAGATGGCCTTGGGTCATGGCATGGTAACCGCTGGCGGTACCCGGCTCCCACCAGGGTGCTTGCGCGGCCAACGCTTGGGTCACAAACTCCCAATCGTAGAGCGCCTCACCGCGACAGGGTACGTCCATCCCCGACAATCCCGCACTGTGGCTCATAAAATGCCGCACCTCCACTTTGTCTTTGCTGTTTTGAGCAAACTCCGGCCAATAGTTGGCCACGGGCGCATACAAATCCAACTCGCCACGGTCGGCCAGCACCAGCGCACACAGCGCTGCCATGGTTTTGGTGGTGGAATAGACGTTAACAATAGTGTCTTCCTGCCACGCTTGGGTTTTAGCCTCATCGATATGGCCGCCCCACAAGTCCACCACCATCTCCCCCTCTAGCGAGATGGCCACCG
>JANQKS010000056.1 GCA_028281005.1 Pseudomonadales bacterium | reverse complement strand
CCCAAAGGCAGCGGTAAAGAGCGAGACAACTCGCGGGTGCCCTACAAGCTCGGCTTCTATCGGGCTGTGTTTGAGCGTATCGAACAATTGAAGAAACGCGGACCGGTGTTTGTGACTGGTGATTACAACACCGCCCATGAGGCCATCGATTTAGCGCGTCCGAAAACCAACACCAAATCGAGCGGTTTTTTGCCGGAGGAACGTGATGAGATGAGCCGCTGGCTTGAAGCCGGTTGGGTAGATACGTTTCGCCGCCAACACCCAAACGAAGAAGGTCATTACACCTGGTGGCGCCAATTTGGCGGCGCACGCGAAAACAATGTCGGTTGGCGTATCGACTACGTACTGGCTTCAAACAGTGGTGCCAAACGCGTGCGGGATGCCTTTATCTGGCCAGATGTGTTGGGTTCGGATCATTGCCCGGTAGGGGTGGATATCAAGTAGCAGCTATCCGGAGGGACAGTGCTTAAAATAGTTATTACGCTTGGCTTGCTGTTATTGACTGCTTTCGCTGCGGCTGATTTCCGCGGTGAAGCAGTAGCGACTTACGGCGATGGAGATGGGGACGGCACCGACACCGAAGTGTATGGCGTTACAGCGCGTTGGTTCTTCAAACCCGTCAAAACAGAATCCGTCCCCCTGGCGGAAGCGGGTTTTCTGAGCCAGACCTCCTTTGTACGATATGCATATACCAAGGAGGAGACCGAACTCAATTTACGACCCCTGGTGTTGGACTTCGTCCCGCCTGGAGGCGCGGTGAGTGATCCCGGGTTGACCCCTCTCCCTCGACCTCAGCCACCCACCCGGACGATAGGCGGCGTGAATGTTTTACTCCAGTCACCCGAAGCCGAGCGTAAACAGCATCAGCTTACCTATCGGCAGATCCATGCACCCAGTGGTTGGTTTGGTGAGATCCGTGCTGGTGTGTCCAACGGTGACGTGACGCTGCTGACAGGGGGCAACGTCGATGGCCAGGAAGTACGTTTGGAAGTGGGGCGTTATGTTACGGAGACAACTTCTGTTCAGGCTCATGCCTCTGTGGGTGAGGTGGAATCTAAGTCACGCTTTCAAACCAGTTGTACAGTGTCACTCTTTTGCGTAGGTATCGCCTCAAACAGCAGAAATACCACGGATACCCAGGCCGTGGGGTTATCAGCACGCCACGTCGGCACCATTGCCGGACATTACTTCGGCATAGACGGTTTTGCAGAATACGCCGAGCAGGACATTGAGCTGCGGAATTCTGTGCGGATTATCGAAAACCCACTCAACCTTCCCATTCAGACGCTGCCGAGCTCCGCGTTTGATGTTGAGGTGTCGGGCATCTGGCGCGCTGGCGCAAGTCTGCGCTGGTATTTCAACCCGAAGTTATCGGTGGCGGGTGCGTATGCGCTGAACAGCGTTCGTACGCAACAAGATCACAGTTACACGCTGTCTGGCCAATGGTTCATCACCGAGCACGTGGCGCTGCAGCTGCAGGCGAATCGATTACACATTGAAGGACCCGGCGCAGACATAGACTCACTCGTATTCTCCGTTGTGGGCCGTCTCTAATTTTGTCCTGGCCTACCTCCTGGATGCCGCGGCGTATTGATAAAGGTAGCCGCCCAGTGCAACGCGATGATCAACGCCAGATTGCCTTGTTGTTGGAAGTTGCGGCTTAAGGCCATGCCGCCCAAAAATGCGGCCACACACCATTGCCACTTCCAGCGTAAAGTGAAGTAGTGCATTAAACCGAATGCTAAATTGCTGGCGATCACCACCGTTCGCAGCTCAAGACCCTGGGCTGCGCCAAAATAGGGTAACGCAAGCCGAAACACCCACTCCTCCCAAATAGACACGGCCAACAGATAGAGCATCCAACCCATGGCGGCGGCATCCACGCGGCGGTCCAGGTACCAGGCATAGGCCAGCATCACACCAAATATGCACAGGCCAATGAACGCGTAGCGTAACGGTGCGTGGCCAAGCGCAGACAGGGCTTCTGCTAACAAGCCGCGCATTTCGGGAATGGCGAGGCATACACTACCCAAGATTGCGCCAACTAAGCCATGGCGGACAAATACCTGAGTGAAGTGAGTCAGCCGTTCGCCGGTAAAGTCCGGCGGGCGCTGCAGCCGGCGTTGGCTGGGTACCAGAGATTCGGTACTGATGTCAGGGAATTCCGATCATTTCGGTCTGCGCGCGCAGCACCAATGTGCCGTCTTCGGCTGCCCATTGTTCCATGCCATCTGGCTGGATGTTTTGCTTGTACTGACGCCAGCCCTCGGCATTCTCAAAATACAGTTCTGCCATACCGGCATAGGGTTCAACGTCCGGCTCTACGCTGTGGCTGACGACATAACGGAACCCGTCGACCTGCGCCATGACCTGGCATACGTTGGGAACGTGCACATCTAACCAGTGGGCAAAAAACGCATCGTAGTCGGCGCCGGGTTTGGCTTTGACCAAGAAGGTGATTTTGCAGAATCCGCTGCGAGTTGTCGGAAAGGGTGAGTTTAGTGTGAGCGGTTCAACCGGGAGCCGCTCGCTGCCGTCGAGCACCACATACTCGGTGGTGGGCCAGGGCACGTAAGGTTCCGCCTTTTGTTGGAAGGAATCGGTGGGTTCGGCGCCGTGCGGGCTGGATGGGCGGGGTAACACTATGGGCCACCATAGTTGGGCCATACCGTCCCACGGGTACGAGCCATCCGGCACGGCATCAAACAACGTGGCGATGTAACGGCTGGCGTGCAGCTTATCTTCAGCTTTTTGCTGCGCCATGGACTCGATCACAAGCGGCATATGATTGGCAAACCAGTGCGCCACAAGTTCTTCACGGCTGGTGTTCGCTTTGCGCTTGATGAGATACATGGTTTTGTATCCGTCGGTGGCGGGTGGACGGGTCATGCTGAGCCTCCTTGATCGAAGCTAACTGATTTGATGAGTGCATAGATAACATCGTTTTCCGACAAACCCAACTCCGCCACCGCTGCTCGGGTGACGCGGGCATGCAGGAGTTGCTCGCCCACATCGATGACCAACTCTGCGAAAGGGGTGCTAGGGTCGACCCCGACGGCGTGTAAACGGCCCTGGAGTACGTTGCGGACGCTGGTGTTTTGCGGGGGTGAAGTGGCCACGCTGACGTCTCTGGCACGCACAAACAGGCGTACCGGGGCATCCGCAGCTGGGGCTTGCAGCGTAGGGACAACCAAGTCCTGCGCAGCGCAGCGGATATGCGCCAACTGATAAGTCTCATCAAAAGCGGCTACATGGCCGCTCAAGACAGCGCCGGATTCCTCCCGGCCGGTAAGCTCTTGCAGGTTCGGGTGCTCCAGTACGTCCAAAGTGGGGCCCGCCGTCTGTACGCTCCCGGTTTCTAAAACCATAGTGTGCGCCGCGAGCTGGGCAACTTCGTCGATGGCGTGGCTGACAAATAGCGCTGGAATCTGGAATCGCTCACAGGTGGAGCGGATATACGGCAACAGCTCGCCTTTGCGCCTGAGATCCAAGGCAGACAAAGGTTCGTCCAGCAAAAGCAACTGAGGTTGGCACAGCAGGGTGCGGGCCAGGGCGACGCGTTGACGTTCACCGCCGGACAGGTTTTCGGTCTGTCGGTGCAACAAGTCTCCTAACGCAAGTGTGTCAACCACCGTGGGTAAATCGATTGCCGCAGGTGCGGCGGCTCGCTTAGTGGCGAAGCGCAAATTACCGGCGACGTCCAAATGGTTGAAAAGACGTGCATCCTGAAATACATACCCCACGGGACGGCCATGGGCAGGCAGGTTTGTACCCTGTTGGCTGTCCACCCAAACTTCGTCACCAAAACGGATGATACCCTGGCAGGTTTGAAAACCAGCTATGCAACGCAGCAACGTGCTTTTACCGCTGCCGCTGCGCCCAAATACTGCGCTGATGCCGTCGGCCGGGAAATCGCATTGCACCTGGAGGGTGAAGGCCTCGATCTCGGCATGTATGTTGAGGCTTAACACCTACATCACCCGCACGGGAGCACGCTTGTTGCCAGCGTATACCACCAGCAACACAATAAATGAAAACACCAGCAACAATCCGGACAGCGCGTGGGCCTGGGCGTAATTGAGCGTCTCCACATGTTCGTAGATGGCAATGGAGATCACCCGCGTACGCTCTGGTATGTTGCCGCCGACCATCAGTACCACGCCAAATTCGCCGATCGTATGTGCGAAGGTGAGCACCGTGGTGGTGAGAAAACCGCGCCGACACTGGGGTATGACCACGCTAAAAAAACTGTCCAGTGGGCTTGCGCGTAAACTGGCGGCGGCTTCCAGCGGAGCGCGGCCTAAAGTCTCAAAGGCAGCTTGCAGCGGCTGCACCATAAACGGCAGCGAATAAACACAGGAAGCCAATACCAAGCCGCTGAAACTAAAGGTGAGGGTATCGCCGGTGACCGTCAGCCAGGCCGCGCCGATGGGCGCATCGGGACTGAACAACAGCAACATATAAAATCCCAGCACGGTCGGCGGCAGTACCAGGGGCATGGCGGTGACCGCTGCGACCGTGGAATGCCAGGCGCCACGGCTGTTGGCCAGCCACCAGGCCAGCGGCGTACCCAGCAGCAGCAGAATGATGGTGGTCACCGCCGCCAACTGCAGAGTCAGGATAATGGCAGGCCACTCAATCAAGACGTTTCTATCAGATAGCCAAAAGCTTCGATGGCGGCGCTGGCATCCGCGCCGTTGAGATAAGCCAAGAAGGCCAGAGCAGTGTCATTGTCTGCTGCCCGTTGCAGCAGCACCAGCTGCTGACGGATGGGGGTATGTAAATGGCTTGGCACCAGCCACGCTCGATCGCTGGGTTGCAACATGGATCTTGCGATGAGCCCAAGTTCCGCGTTGCCGCTGGCCACCATGGCGTAGGCCTGGCCGACGTTTTCTCCATAGACCACTTTGACCCTTGGACCGATCTCAACGCCTAGTTCCGCCAGCGTTTGTTGGGCCGCTAGGCCGTATGGGGCAAGCTGAGGGTTGGCCATGGCCAATGAGTCAATTTCTCCTTTGAGGGTGTGCTCAAAGGTTGGTGCCTGCCCCAGCAATGCCAATTGTCCGACTGCGTAGGTGCGCCGTGTCCCCACAACCGCGGTGCCGTTGGATTCCAGCCGTGCAGGTCGCTCGACATCCGCGGCCAGAAAAACATCAAATGGCGCACCGTGCATGATCTGTGTAAACAGCTTACCTGTTGAGCCGCTGACCAAACGGATGCGGTGCTGCGGTTGTTGTTGGTGAAACAAGTCAATGAGCGCTTGCGCCGGAATCTTGAAGTTGGTGGCCACCGCCACGGTTGCTTGCCCGGCGTGAGCCGTGCTGGCGTACAGCAATACGGAAATTACCCAAGGCAAAGCGGCGGAGCGCATTGGTTGGAAGTTAACGGTTATTGCTGGTGGTGTCCGCTGCTAACCGCTCTAAGCCCTCCAGGACGGACATCGGTATCGGAAAGACGATGGTGGAGCTCTTCTCCCCGGCAATCTCGGTGAGTGTCTGCAGGTAGCGCAGCTGTATGGCCGCTGACTGCGTCGACAACTGCTCAGCCGCCTCCACCAGTTTGCTGGCGGCCTGTTGTTCACCGTCGGCATGGATAATTTTGGCGCGGCGCTCGCGTTCTGCTTCCGCCTGTTTGGCGATGGCGCGGATCATACTTTCATCGATGTCCACGTGTTTGATTTCCACGTTGGAGACTTTGATACCCCATTGGTCGGTCTGCTGGTCAAGAATGGCTTGGATGTCTTGATTAAGGCGCTCACGCTCGGCTAACAACTCATCCAACTCATGTTGTCCTAACACCGAACGTAAGGTGGTTTGCGCCAGCTGGCCTGTAGCTTCCATAAAGTTCTCCACGTTTATAATGGCGCGTTCGGAATCCACCACCCGGTAGTACAGCACCGCATTCACTTTCACCGATACATTGTCCTTGGTTATGAGGTCCTGCGAGGGGATGTCCGCCACCAGGGTGCGTAGATCCACCCGCACCATTTGTTGCAGCACCGGAATGATGAGGATCAGCCCTGGGCCTTTCACTTTATAGAAACGCCCCAGCATAAACACCACACCGCGTTCGTACTCGCGTAGGATGCGAAATGCGGATGCCAGCAACGCCACCACCAGCAGCAGCATCACAACTGTGAATATTTCCATGTCTATTTCTCCTCACTCACTTGTAACACCAGGCCGTCGACTGCTTCTACATGGACCTTGTCGCCGGCGGCGATAGGATGGTGGCTGCGCGCTTGCCAGATTTCACCAAAGGCGCGCACGTCACCGTGGTAGCTGTGATCATGATTTTTTTCGAACGTGCGCAGGGCTTCGCCTGAACCGCCGATCATGGCTTCAACGCCGCTGACCACTTTTTGTCGCCGTGCGCGCACCGCCATGCCCACCACAAAAAATACGGTTAAACCCGTGGCCGCGGTAAATGCGGCGATGAGGCTGAGCGGCAATTCCAGGCCGGGTACTTCGCTGTCAAACATAATCATGGAGCCCAACACAAAGGCCACCAATCCGCCGACCCCTAATATTCCGAGTGTGGGGGTCACCACCTCTACGATCATCAAGGCCACACCTAACAGGACCAAGGCGACGCCGGCGTAGTTGACCGGTAACAGTTGTAAGCCATAGGCGCCCAGCAGGATCATGATAATGCCGGCTACCGCGGGAACGATCATGCCCGGGTTGTAAAACTCCAGGATCAAGGCGTAGATACCAATAATCAGCAGACCGTAGGCAATGCTCGGATCGGTAATGGTTTCCAGCAAATCGTGACGCCAATCGGATTCGACAACAGTGACGACCGCACCAGCGGTGTTTAACGTTTTTGCGCCCGCATGGGTTTCTACGGTGCGGCCATCCACGGCTTGTAACAGTTCGCCTAGATCTTCTGCAATCAGGTCGATCACATTCTGGGCTAACGCTTCCGAAGCGCGCAAATTGGCGCCCTCGCGTACAGTGCGCTCAGCCCACTCGATGTTGCGGCCCCGCAGTTCAGCCAAAGACTGTAAATAGGCGACCGCGTCATTGACCACCTTGCGGCTCATGGCATCGCCGGGTGGAGCCGCTGCAGGTTTGCCGTCGCTGTCCTCGTTGTCAGGATCCAGGTTGGGGGGTTGGCGCCCGGGACCGCTGGGTAATCCCTGTGGTGCGATGCTCACCGGAGTCGAAGAGCCGATGTTGGTGGCCGGTGCCATGGCGGCGATGTGGCTGGCGTAGGCGATATAGGTGCCGGCGCTGGCGGCGCGTGCACCGTTAGGTGCCACGTAGGTGATGATCGGCACATCGCTGGCAAGAATCACCTGCACCAGCTCGCGCATGGCCTTGTCTAACCCCCCTGGCGTATCCAGGCGCACGATGACGGCCTGCAACCCGCGTGTGTTGGCGTCTTCAATGGTGCGTATAACAAGGTCGACGCTGGCTGGGCCCACTGGCCCTTCCAGATCGACGAGCACAATATTGTCGGCTGCTGCTGCGCCTGAATTGGCGGTTTGTGCCCCGCCTGAAGGGCTTGCTGCCCAGGTATACACCCACACCAAACAGAGGATCAGGCACAGACCTTTGGATAGCTCTCGCATCCCTTGATCTTACTGCTAAAGTTAGTCTCATTGCGAACTTTGGCGGTGAGGCCCGGCGATATGGTCGATATTATGTTGGCGCTGGTAATGGCGCTGGTGTGCATCTTTTTGCATTTTGAAGCGGTGCTGTTGATAGAACGATTGGCCAGCGCGTTGCGTAGCGCACGACTGTCATTGTTAGCTACCTGGACCGGTTTGTTGTTTGCCCACGTTATAGAAATCTGGTTGTACGGTTTGGTTTATTTCATTTGCGCCAAGGTCGGCGTAGGGGAACTGCAAGGCGCCAGCAGTTTCCTCGACCATGTTTATTACTCGGCGGTGGTCTATACCACCCTCGGTTTTGGCGATGTCATTCCGGACCACGGTTTACATATGTTGACGGGCTCAGAAGCTTTAGTGGGGTTATCGCTGATTGCTTGGTCCGCCACCATCACTTATGGCCGGGTGTTGTTGCATCAGACCAACAATCACCAGCCCACCAGTCACCCGGCCGTGCCGCCCAGCAATGAAAATGTGTGAGGTAGTTCACGTTTCAACGCCTGGTTATACGGTATGCCCTTGAGGACATCACCCAGAGGCGCAGGACAACACGTTTTTTGGCCTGGGCGTTGGTTAAGCTGGTACTCGATAGCAGAGACCTGATGCCGCAACCGAGTCGAAGGATTGCCAATGCCGCAGCTAAGCCACCCACCACGCATGAGTGCGGAAACCGTGCGCGCAATATGCGCTTCGGTCTGGGTAACCTTACTTGTCGTGTTGGTGTCTTTGTTGGTCACCACAGGGTGCATCTACTTAGTGGAAGGTACCACACCCACACCGCTGGCCTTGTTTGTGGCCACTGTTACGCCGGCACTCATTGTACCCGGCGCCTGTTTCGTCAATCTGCGTTTGCTCTATGAGCTGCGCGCCGCAAACGAACGGTTGGCGGCGTTAAGCGAAACGGATTCCCTCACTAAAACGCTTAACCGGCGCCGTTTTCTGGAGGTGGCTGAGCGTGAATTGGTGTTGGCGGCGCGCCATCAATATCCCACCACGGTGGTGTTGATAGACTTTGATAACTTTAAAGTGGTAAACGACCAGCACGGTCATCATGTGGGGGATGAAGTCCTTATACGCAGTATTGAAGTGATGCACAGCGTGATACGCCAATCGGATGTGCTTGGTCGTTTCGGCGGAGAGGAGTTCATCTTGTTGCTGCCTCACACTTCTGCCGGTGGAGCGCTGGCATTGGTTGACCGTTTACGTGAAGCGGTGGCCGGTAATCCGGTCGTGATTGCCGATGGAGACGACCTGCGCGTCACCATCAGTGCGGGTTGTTTAACCTGCGAAAGCAGCCAATCCAGCCTAGCGGCCATGGTGCAAAAAGCGGATGAACTGTTGTATCAGAGCAAAGCTAACGGCCGCGACCGCTGCACGGCGGGGACAACCACGCACCAGCTGCGATCAACGTCCGCAGCTGTTGAACAGTCTCAAGCGCCTCAAGAGACTGAGCTACCCCAAAAACTAGATTGCCTCTGAGCTTTTGATACTTATTCAGAGGCACCCTAAATCTAATCATTCGATGTAAGCCTGTTCGCTACTGTATAAGTCCAAGCGCGCGGACATTTCGTCAAGCACAGCCTCACTGGCCAAACTGCGTGCCTGGATCAACGCTTGCTGCTGCATACGCTCCGCACGAGCGGTGTCACCGAGCCGTGCATGTGCCGCCGCCAGCGTATCCAGATGCTGCCAATTCCCTAGATACAACACAAAGGGTTGAATCAAATCGACGGCGCGTTGTGGGTCGGCCAAGCGCTCATTGCCGGTCGTGGCTAACAACCAGGCCAAATTGTTGGTGGCAATCACGCTGCCCAGCTTGGCCGCTATCTCGTAGTGCGTGATCGCTGCTTGATGATTTTGTTCTAAGTGCTTGCCGGTGTGGTGGTATTCACCCATTACTTCGTTGGCGTTGCGATGCCGTTGATCGGCTGCTTGCTGCATCCATTGCAGTGCGGTTTGACGATCCTGTTCCATCAGCAACACCGCCAAACGATATTGCGCCTCGGCCATGTCCGCTGCGGCCGCTTTGCGCATCCACACCAAGGCTGCTGCCTGGTCGGGGGTCGGCTCTTCAAAATCCAGGTAGGCACTGGCCAGAAAATACTGCGCGTGTGCGTCCTGTTGTTGGGCTTGCTGTGTGATCCACTGTAGTAACGTTGAAGCAATTTGTTTGCCGTCAGCGCTAAACAGCGCACCTTCGTATTGCGCGCCGGATGGCAACGTCAAGGTGCCTTGGGTAATGCTGTTGTCGCGCCAGTTGCCGCTAATGCGGATACCGGTTCGATTGGTTCGTTCACCGGGGCCAAAAATTTGGTTGTGCTGCCACTGGCCCTGATGGCTGCTGTTGTCGGCATGTTGCTCTTGGCCAGTGCCGTGTTTTTCATCCGCCAACCATTCACCGGCGTAAAAGCTGCCGTCGGGGCGGGATTCACGACCAAATCCGGTCCGTTGATCGTTACGCCAGGTGCCCTCGTAGGACAGATTGGCAGGGCTGCTCCAGTTGCCGTAACCGTCACGCGTGCCGTCCACCCAGCTGCCTTCGTAGAATGCGCCGGTTGGAAACAGAAAACGCCCAAAGCCGTTTGGCTTGTCGTGCTGCCAATCACCTTCATAGATACCGCCGCTGGCAAACTGTTGCCGACCAAAACCGCTGCGTTGCCCGTCCTGCCATTGCCCTTGATAAATAGTGCCGTCGGCATCGTTGTATTGACCCTCGCCGTGACGCCGTCCACCTTGCCAGGTGCCCTGATACATGTTGCCGTCGCTGGTCCACGTACCTCTACCGTCGGCGAAACCGTTTTGAAAGTTGCCCACGTATTTACTACCGTCGGCGTATAGCAGCTCGCCGTGACCATGGCGTTCGCCGTTTAACCACTGGCCGCTATACCGTTCCCCGTTGTTCTGTTCGGCACCCATGCCGTTTAACTTTCCGGCCACCCACGTGCCACTGCGGCTGCGGCCATTGGGCCACGTGTAGGTGGCCTCGCCGCTGTAGTTCAACGCTCCTGGCAATACCGCCACCTGCTTGCCGCCGGGGAGCGCTAAGATGCCAGCTTCAGGATTACTTTTGGAAGCACGTGGACCGCCGATATCGACGGTTGTGCAAGCCACCACGCAGAGCGTGGCGAACACGGTAACGATGATCCGCGTTAGGGAGTGCGGAAATTGTGTTGTTGAGGCGGCAGGCACGTTAGGATTACTCTCGATGAGGCATCAATGCCGACTAAGTATAAGGAAAATAAATGCAACAAATAGAAGGCATACACACAGAAAATGTCACTGCTTGGTTTGAGCAGCATGTTGAAGGTGTCCAGCCGCCACTGACCTTTGAGCTCATTGCCGGCGGACATTCGAACCTAACGTTCTCGGTAAGGGATACAACCGGAGCCACCTATGTGTTACGGCGCCCACCGCTGGGGCACGTGTTGGAAAGCGCTCACGACATGGGGCGCGAGCACAAGATTATTTCCGCGTTGGCCGGTTCCGCGGTACCCGTGGCGCAGACCATCGGTTTGTGCAAAGACCTGGCGGTTAATGAAGCGCCGTTTTACGTCATGGCTTATGTGGCCGGTCCGGTATTGCACGATGCCGACACCGCCACGGCCATGAGCGAAAGTGAGCGCGAGCAGCTCAGTCTGCATGTGGTCGACGTGTTGGCGGAGCTACACAAAATTAATCCGGATGACGTGGGTTTGGGGGATCTTGGCCGTAAAGAGGCATATCTCGAACGCCAACTGAAACGTTGGAACAAACAGTGGGAGGCGTCGAAAACCGACGAAATACCCGCCATGGAGGAAACCAGCCGTTTGTTGGCTGAACGTTTACCGCAACAGATTGGCGCCAGCATCGTGCACGGTGACTACCGCCTCGGCAACATGATTGTTGGCGGCGGGCAGATCCAAGCGGTGTTGGATTGGGAACTGTGCACCCTGGGTGATGCGCTCGCGGACGTGGGGTATTTGCTGAATTCTTGGATTTTACAGGGCGAAGCGGAAGGTGACTTAACACCCACCGCAGCGGGTGGTTTTGCCACGCGCGAAGTTCTCACCGAACGTTATGCGCAAGCCACTGGCCGCGATCTGAGCGGCATCGACTACTACCGGGCGTTCTCTCATTGGCGTTTGGCGGCCATTGGCCAAGGCGTCTACAAGCGTTATCTGGTGGGTGCCATGGGCGAAAACCGCGACATGGACTTGGAACAATACAAACTGAGCGTCACCACTCGCGCGGAAGCTGCGTTGGCGTTACTCAGTTAGCGCCAGCTTGCCCAGCAGGGCACCGTTTAGCCAGGCGCTGACGGCGGTGGGGGAGGGGGTACTGCGCAGCTGCACCACCGAACACGGTGACGTCACCATCTGCACCATGACTGCATCCGGTGCCGGGGTGAGCCAGCGGTACTGCAAGAGCACCTCGGTGCTGTCACCGCCCACAGACTCGAGCTCAAAACCGTAACCCGGTGTAGGTTGGGGGCCGTTGGATATCGCCACCAGCACCATGTCCTGCAAATTCTCTTGCACTACACCGGTGCTGGCCGTAGTCGGGGAGCCCTCGCTGGTGCTAAGTAACTGCGAGCCCCGAATGTTTGCCAGATCTTCGAACGCCACCTGGGTGACACCTTTACGCAGGGTTTTGCACAAGCTGTGATTGAGCACTTCAGTGACTTCCACAGCCGCTGGATTGGTGCAGCCTGCTGCCAAGGGCAAAGCCATACTCAGGATCAACGCCACGCCCAATGTTTTTCTGTTGCTTCTGCCGTGGCTACTTTTGTGACTGCGCTGCGTGGTGTTCATGGCTGCGGTTGCGTGGGTTTGTCGATGCTTAATGCCGACACCTCTTGGTCGTCCGCACCATCTGCTTTAGCGTTAGCCGCATTGTTGGTCACCAGGTTGACGCGGAAACCCGACTCGAAATCCAAGTTGCTCAAATCGCCGTTGACGGCGATAAATTCCGGCAGATCCAGGGTTGGAAAGGCGCCGCACGCTTCACCGGCGTCACACAGGATGGCGTCATCGTCGGCGTCGCTGCCGGCAAATAGTCGATACTGACCGGCGGGCACATTGTCGAAACTAAATGGGTATTCACCCTGATCAGCGGTCACCAAGGCCTGCACTTCGGTTTCGCCATCACCATTGACCAGGATGACATAAAATAAGCCTGCATCCGCAGTAAAGTTCACCGAAGACACCTGCATGATCAAGGTCACTGTAATGTCATTTGCGCTGGACGCGAACGTCAGTTGAGCTTGATAGGCGCCGTCGCTGAGCCCGGTGCGATCAATGTTCACCGCATAGGTGCCTAAGCCATCGCTGCTGCCGGGTGCAGTCACACCCACCCAGGCTTGGTCGGCGCTGACACTGGTGATGTTGATGCTGCCGGTACCGATATTCAGCAAGCTGATCTCAAGTTGATCCAAGAAACCGCCGAAATTTAGCGTGCTGGCCGAGGCGCTCAGGATAGGACCTGGGTCCGTACCGGCACCGCTGGCTAACTGTTGCGCCGCCACCACGGCCTTTTGGGCATTAATTAAGCCATGCCCAAACTGATCGTCGCGTCCGGGTGCTCCCAAATCGTCGGTTAGGTCACCGGCAGTCAGGGCCGCGTTGAATTGTGCCGGCGTGAGGCTTGGATAAATACCTTTCATCAAGGCGACGACGCCAGCCACGTGGGGGGCAGCCATGGAAGTGCCGGACAAAGCCGCGTAGCCGAATTCGATAGTGGCACCGCTGTCATCACCGCTGGTGGAGATGACCCCGTCGCCGATGCCGTCGCCGTTCAGGTCGGTGATAGAAGAGCCGCCTGGGGCGGCGATGTCTACCTGACTGCCAAAGTTGGAATAGTTGGCCAACTCGTTGGTGATGGTGGTGGCGGATACCGAGAGCACCCCCTGATACGCCGCCGGATAAGACGGCACGCTGCTCGAATCATTACCCGCACTGGCGACGATGATCACCCCGGCTTGGGTAGCTTCGAGGTAGGCATCCTGTTCACTTTGCGACGAGAAGGTGGTGCCGACGCTGAGGTTGATGATGTCCGCCGCTTCGCTGGGCAGTGTCCCGGATGAATTGGATAAACCGGCGGCGTAACGTACAGCCTGCACAATGTCGAAGGTGGAGCCACCGTCCTTACCCAGCGCGCGCAGCGGCATGATGCGGGTTTGCCAAGTGACCCCGGCGCCACCGCTGTTGTTGTCACTTTCCGCGCCCACGGTACCCGCAACATGGGTGCCGTGAAAGCTGCTCGACCCACCGTATTGAAGATCACCCGGATCGTTTGGATCTGGGTCGATGCCATCACCGTCGCGGGCGCGCTCGACGTTGCTGATGAAGTCGTAGCCCGGCACCAAACGGTTGTTTAGGTCCGGGTGATCAAGCAGCACACCGGTGTCTACCACGGCGACAATGACATCGTTAGAGCCGGTGGTGGTATCCCATGCCACCGGCAAGTTGATGTTGTTGTAGTGCCATTGGGAGCCAAAAAAGCGGTCGTTTGGCTGGGCGTGGGGCATAACGCGCAGGTTAAGCTCCGCGTAGGCCACATCGCTTTGCAACTGCATCCGCTTTAGCGCCTGTAACGTGTGGAGCCGTAGCTGCTGTGCAGGCGTGACCCGTCCGCCCGCAGGTGTGGCCAAATTAGCCGAAGGACTGGCGTCTAGTGTGTAGAGTGATGTTGCTGCAGAGCCTTCTTCAAAGCTGGCCAATCTGCGCATCCTTGGCTGTGGTGCTTGTTTTGGTCCCACGCCGAATGCGTCGCCAGGAGATCTGCTGAAGGGTCTTGGTTTGTGTTTAACAATTAATTCACCCGCGATAAATGGGTCTGTCAAACGACCTGCTGGTCGGCTTAAACCCGTGATGGCAGCGTCTCGGCCCACGTATAGCACGTAGTTGCTGGCACCGCTAATGGGGATGACCTCAATAAAATAATCGCCGGCGGCGGGGACGCTGAGGGTCTCGGTTTGGTTCGATGTGTTCGGTGTAAAGGATGCGTCCACCAAATTCTGTCCGGCATCCCAAAGCCGCAGATCGAGATCCGCGTTGGTTTCGGCAATGGTCAGAGCAATAACCTCATCCCCATTTAAGCTCACCCGATAGAAATCCCCGGGATCGCCGCTGGTAAAAAGGTTGCCGGTAGGCTCGCCGCTGTTGGCCACATTGGCGAAGCCGCCAATGGTAACCGGAGCCGGTAGGGCTTGGGCTTGCGCAAAACTATTGTTGTCTGTAGCGGTCGTAAGGCGGTCATTGACGTCTGCATCCACAGCGGTAGAACTTAGGATGCGCACGGTTCCGGAAACGTTCGACAAGACAGCGGCGTCATTCACCGTAATCTGCCGCGAGGTCGAATCGGTGGCGTTGTCGTCGTCGGTGACGGTTAAGGTAATGGTGAAGGTCCCGGCTGCGTCGAACGTATATTGGGCGACGCTGCCGATGGCGGGTTCACCCGCAAAGTCCCAACTATAGGTTTCGATGGTACCGTCGCTGTCGCTGGAGGCTGCTGCGTTGACGGTCACCACCAGTGGCGCGTTACCAGCGGCGCTGTTTACGGAAAAAGTCGCCTGGGGCGCCTCGTTCGCCGGAGGTGGGGGAGGGGCCGGGGGAGGGTTGGCGTTGTTGCCGCCACCACCGCCGCCACCGCAAGCGGTACTGAGTAACGTGAGTGCCGGTAACACCCACCAATGTCGCTGAACTAGCCGAAAGCGCTTTACCACAGAAACGAACCCGCGGAATTGGGCGGGCATAGTAACTTGAAACAGCCTGCGCAATGCTGAACCAGTTGGGATTTACAGGGTGTTTCGAAAGGTGGGATAAAAATGGCGTGTCAGGCGGCGGATACCGCCTGAATGCAACTTCTCTTCTGGGGGAAGGACACTTGAAAGGGAGGACTGCACGAAGTTGCTTGCACGCCTTTAAACTGTTTCTAGGGAAGGCAGTGTACAGTACAAAAATCCTAAGTCAACACTTTTTTCAAAGTTGTTCATATTTTGTATAGGTAAATGGGTCGATAACAGGATCATGCTGTTTTATTTCCCTGCAGCATGCTGTCCAGAGCCATTTCCAGTTGTGCGCGGGCGTGGGTGGCGTCAATTTGCACCGATGTATACATCTCTGCCACGGTAGCTTGGCGGCTACAATCTTCCGCGTACGCCGCAAATGCGTTGAGCTGATTGATGGCCTCGATGAGATATTCCGGGCAGTGCGTTGGGTCGTTGCTTTGTGCAGCGATGGCAATCAGCTCTTCGTCTGAAAAGCGCCGCGGTGCGCCACGCCCGGCGCGTAACGGTCCGGCGCCGGCGCTGATGCAATGATGTTCAATTTCCGCCCAGCTCACGGGCCACTTCAAAGTCGGTGAACCACTTTCCTGTATGCTAGATATCGTGTCTGCAGTGGCAAACTGATAGATCACGATAATCTTGGCGTCTGGAAGTAATTCTTTAGCAATATCAATGGGTTGGGAAGAAAGAACCGGCAACTGCAAGATCAAAATCTGCGGGTCGTCGGTATCATTCACCTCGGTCGCGAAGGCTTCCATATTGGCCCAGCGTGAGACCACTTCGATGCGTTGTCGCTGTGCGCTGCGTTGGGTTTGCTGCTCCAACATAACCAGATTGGGCCCCACTAGGCCAACTCTCGGCGCATGTATGCTCAGCACGGTAGGCTCGGCCACCTGCTGGCTGATGCGCTCGCGTAGTTGCTCGTCACTGAGCGCGGCCAAACTGGAGATCGGTTGGCCCATATCGATCAAATGTTTGATCAATTTGAGGCGTTCCAACTGCGGTTTACTGTAAAAACGGGTTTTACCGGCTTTATGTGCCGGGCTTAGGTCGTAGCGGCGCTCCCACGCGCGCAATCGTTCCACCGAGATGCCGGTTAACGAGGCGACGGTACCGATTCTGTACAGGTCTTCTTCGTCGTGTGGCTTTTTGTCCGTGTCCATGGCAGGGCTGTAAAGGTACAAAAACTATACAATAGTACCTATATTTTTTCAGTTGTCCAGATGGCGGTCTGCACGGTTAAGCAGGCTTGAGCAGAGTGATGGAGCAGGGGAAGGGCGTGTCACGGTAGGGGAGGGAGGGGAGAGAACCGTAACACGCCCGATCTTGCCGCGCCTGTAACAGGCCCCGAACCCGGGTAAAGCGGAAGAAGCGCGCATTCTATGAATGCCCACTGGGAAATCAAGGTGATGGGTGGCTAATTTGGGTAAATTTTTGTTACGAAAAGTTACGAAATTGGCGGTGGGCTAGGTGAGCTAAGTGGTGGCGTCTGTTCGCCTTGCAGGCTGTCGCCTAGGGCCTTGCGGGGCTGCTAACATTGGCGCCTGGTGCAATCTTTATAAATAGAAGACTTAAGATAAGTAGAAGACTGAAGATAAAAAGGAGCCATCATGCAAAACAACCTAGGTTTGTTTCTCTCCAAGCGGGCGTTTTTGTCACCGGAGGTAGAAGCCTATGTGGAAGGCGACGGCAGTTTTCGCCTGACCTATCGGGAGTTAAACGACAGTGCCAACCGTATCGCTAACGCCTTACTGGCGGACGGCATCCAGGTGGGCGAGCGCGTTGGGCTGTTGCTGATGAATTCTCGAGAATTTATGGAGGCATACTTTGCGCTTGGCAAAATTGGTGCGGTAGTGGTGCCCCTCAACTGGCGGTTGGTGGCCGACGAATTGGAATTTATCCTCAAAGACAGCGGCACTGAGCGTCTGATTTTTGGTGATGAATTTGTTGATACTGTGGCAGACCTACATAGCCGCGGTGACAAAACCGACATCAAACAATGGCTACAAGTGTCTGTAGACCAAGCAGACCCTGGCGGCGTGGCCTATTTTTCCCAGGACTATCGGCAGTTTCGGGATGCCGCCGCTGCAGATGAACCGCAGATCCGTGCCCGCGAAGACGACATGTTGTACATCATGTACACGTCCGGCACTACCGGGTTACCTAAGGGGGTGGTACACACCCACAATACCGCTATTTGGGGCACGCTGAGCATCGGCGCCACCGCGTCTTATCAGGACGGAGACCGTTTCCTCGCTTGCCTGCCGATGTTCCACGTAGGCGCGCTCACTCCGCTAACCGTCAATGTCTGGCGCGGTGCCACCAATGTAGTGATGCGCAGTTTTGATCCGGTACACGCCTGGCAACTGATTCAGGACGAGAAAATAACCGTCGGTTTGGCGGTACCGGCGATGCTCAACTTCATGGCCCAGGTGGCCTACGATAAGTTCGACTACTCGACCGTACGTTGGATGATGACGGGTGCCGCACCGGTGCCGGTCGCGTTAACCATGCAGTACAACGATATGGGTATTGGCTTGTTACAAGTGTATGGCCTTACCGAGACCTGTGGGCCTGCTTGCCTGATGGATGCCGAAAACGCCCTGAAGAAACCCGACTCTACCGGCCGCGCCTTTTTTCACACCGAAGTTCGAATTGTGGACGACGAAGGCAATGAATGTGCGCCGGGGGTGGCGGGAGAAGTGTGGGTCAAGGGTTCCCATATCATGCGAGAGTACTGGAATCGACCGGATGCCACGGCGGAGACCATTGTCAACGGATGGTTACGCACCGGTGATGTCGCCACCATGGATGCCGAAGGCTTTGTAGCGATTCAGGATCGTATCAAGGACATGATCATTTCCGGTGGCGAAAACGTATACCCCGCTGAGATAGAGGGGGTGCTAGCGTCCCATCCGGGTATCACCGAAGCTGCCGTGATTGGCCAGCAAAGCGCCAAATGGGGGGAATCTCCTTTGGCCATTGTGGTGAAAAGTGACGATGCCTTGACCGAAGCGGAAGTGATGGAGTTTTGCCAAGGTAAACTGGCCGGTTACAAACAACCCAAACAAGTGGCATTTACCGCAGAGATACCGCGTAATCCCAGCGGCAAAATCTTGAAACGTGTCCTGCGCGAGGAGTTTCCCAAAGAGGCGCCGGTATAGGTCGGCATAGGCGGGGCATAGGTCTAGACGATCTGAGGGGTGTGGAGGTTTGCCTGGCGCGTTAAAGAACGTAGTTGTGCAAGATGATCGCACCCCAGACCAGTACCACTAAACCCAGCGACACCATCACCGCAGCTGAGCCTTGATCTTTGGCGCGGCCGGCAAGTTCGTGCATGTCATCGCTGATGCGGTCGACGACCGCTTCCACCGCGGAGTTGAGTAGCTCCGTGATCAGCACAATACCCAGTACACTGACCATCAGTGCCACCTGGATAATGTCTTTGGCCAACAAAAATGCGATGGGGATAAGGATGAGCGTTAGCGTACATTCCTGACGAAACGCTGATTCATGTCGCCATGTCGCCACCAGGCCTTGCCAGGAGTAGATGGTGGCTTTGTAGACTCGACGCAAGCCGGTGTATCCCGGTTTCGGCATGGCTTACCTGCATTTATTGGGTGGTCAGCGCACGGTGGGCCGCGCTGGGCGCGATTATAGCCACATCTTTGGTCACTATGTTTGGTCACTATGGCGCGCTTTTAATCTGCCCTGGTAGCCGCTTGTAGTTGCCTAACTCGCCTTGCATATACATGGTCCCCTGCGCGGCGAAAATAGTGACGGTTGCAACTGGATCCTCGGCGCGGCGAAACAACGTTGGCGCGATTGGGTACAAGATTGTGGTACTCCCCCGGCGTCGTACAGCCACTTGTTGTTCAGTGGCTTGCAGTTCAATTTTCTGCGCCGCGCCTTGCTGCCATTTCTCCACCCCAAACCGCACTCCGCTTGGATAGTAATGCCCGGTGATGGTGTCTGCTTGTGCTGCGCTGAGGGTCACGGCCGGCGTAGGCTGTGGTGTCGCCAAACGTTGCGTGAGAAAAAGCTCCAGCTCACGTTCGATGTGCCTGAGGGCGCTGGGGTTGTCGACGTTGATATTCGCCACGTAACCACCACCACCGGGTGTCGCCAGCAATGCCAACCTGGAACGGTAACCGTCGGCGTCTCCGCCATGGGTGTGCCAGACGTGCCCTTGCCGTACCCGCGGGTACAATCCTGCGGCGTAGTCGAAGTTGAACTGCGATTCCCAGCGGCGGCCATGAGGGGTGAACAGGTATTGTCGGGTTGCGGCCGGCAATTGTTGCGGATGCTGCAGGGCGCGCAGTAGTTTGGCCATATCACCCAAGGTGGCATTGAGCGCGCCGTAGGCAGGAAACGTCATGTGCCAGTAGGGGATTTCAGTTGTGCCGTCAGCGCGAAAACCGCCGGGTAAGGTGTCCATGGGCTGAAACCCAGCCTGGCGCATACCTAATGGCTGAAGCACAAGGTGCGCAACCGCTTCTGCATAAGGTTGCCGGGTGACCTTCTCGATCAACAGCTGGGTTAGCCCCGCGCTCATGTTGGAATACACGTGTTGTGTGCCCGGCGGCCATAGGCTGGTACGGTGTGCGGGATTTAACGCCAAAGCCTGTTGCAGGGTGATGGGTTTGTTGAAGGCAAATTCGGCGGCTGACAGGTCCGGTAAACCTGCACGCATCTCAAGCGAATCGATGACGCGAATGGGGTGGGTGGCACGCCATGGATTCTGCCAGTGTGTTGCCTTTACGTACGCCGTCAGTGGCTGATCCAGCGCTAAACGTTTTTGTTGGGCTAGCTCCAAAACACTTAGCGCGGTGACTGTTTTGGTGATCGAGCCCCAGCGCAAAGGTGTGGAAGCGTGGGCGCCGAAAACCTTACTGGTGGTGGACGCCGGCGTGCCGTCGACCAGATGTACTGCCAGCACCGGGATGTGATAACGCTCGCGCAGTTCTGCGAGCGTGTTCAGTAACGCATCCACATCTGCCGAGGCTGCAGGGGTGACCCACAGGCTCAAGCATATAGTGAGCAGTCGAATCGAGGATCGTTGCGGCCGTAGCCAATCAGTTCGGCGGGTATTCCGGCAGAAGCCCGGCGGCACGAGCTTACTTAAGACTGGCGATCACTGTGGTTTGCACGGTCGTGCGCATCTTTTTAAGGTTCAGCTTGCGTGGGTCGATGAGGTGTTGCATCACCAATCCGCGCAGAGCGCCGATGATCAACGCCGCGGCGGCTTCGATGTCGGTATCTTTGCGAAATTCACCCTGGTCGATGCCGCGCTGAATGATGCTCATCAGCCGCGCACGTGCGCCGCTGTTCAAATCCGCAATCGACTGCCTGATTTCAGGCACCGCACCGATGGCCTCACCCATGATGACGTACAAAGCGCGCATTGGACCTTCGCGCAAGGAAACTTCGGTCAGATAGATTTCGATGTAGTTGTTTAACGAATCGGTGGCGCTGGGCAGCTCAATTGACTCACCCAGTTGGTCCTGTAGGAAGCGTCGCGAAATGTGATCAACCACGGCTTGCAGCAAACCTTCTTTGGAGCCGAATTTGTGGCTGACCAAACCGGCCGTGTACCCGGACTCTTTACCCACTTCAGTCAGCGTGGTTTTTAAATACCCTTGGCGGGCGAACAGAGCGATGGCTGCTTTGAGCATCTGCTTTTCCGACATCTCGCGGCGCTGTTCTTGAGTTCTAGGGGTTTTGGCAGGCTGATTCATACGTAATCTGGATAGGTCTTACTTAGATGTGCAAAACGCATTATAGGCATAACCGGCGGGATGAGAAATAATGTATATTGAACGATCAACTAATAAATAAGGCGTTTTAAAGGAGATACTGCAGCGGTTGTCAGGCTAAGGCGCATCATATATATTGGTTGGTTATTCAATAAAAATTGATGCCAAATTGCTGCATGCGAAAGACGGGCATGTCGCGGAAGCTCGCGTCAAGGAAGGTCATCTCATGGGAGTTCAAGACTTAACCGTTCAAACCGATCAATCACTGTTACCCATCCTGACAGAGGCATTTACACGTTTTGCGGACGATGTTTGTCTGTGTTTCAACGACGAGCAAATAACCTATCGTCAAGTGGGGGATCTGTCCGCGCGGGTTGCCAATCGACTGTTCCAGTCTGGATTCGAGCCGGGTATGAAAGGGGCGGTGTACAGCTTAAACGCGGCAACTTCCTTTATTGCCACGCTCGGGATTATTCGTGCCGGCGGCGTTTGGATCCCTATCAATCCGCGTAACTCAGAGTCGGACAACGTTGCCATTCTGAAGAAGTTCGAAGTGGACGTGGTGTTTTTTCAGCGCGCTTTTCAGCAACCCGTTAACGAGTTTGTCACAGAAGGCGTTGACGTCATTTGTCTAGATGATCCGCATACGGGCTACGCGCTGTTTGATGCTTGGGTTGAAACTGCTGATTCTGAAGTCCCGGCCGTTACGGTGGCGCCAACGGATCTATTGAGTATTCCGCTAACGGGCGGTACCACGGGATTACCCAAAGGGGTGATGCTCAGCCACAGGAATTTTTGTGTCCTGGAATACGCAACACGTTCTATGTATGCCGCGCGCCGCCCGGTGGTGTTGTGTGCCGCACCTATGACCCATGTGGGGGGGCGCATTGCGTTGTGCGGACTGTCTAGCGGCGCGCGTTTTGTTATCCTGGAGTCTGTCGATCCTCAGCTGGTATTGCGCACCATTGAAGAGCAACGGGTCACCGATACTTTTTTACCGCCCACAGGGATTTATGCGCTGCTTGATCAGCCAAACCTGGAGAGTTTTGACCTATCTTCACTGATCAACTTCAGCTACGGCTCAGCCCCGATGTCTATCGATCGGCTGAAAGAAGCCTTGCGTCGTATCGGGCCTGTGATGCGCGGCGGTTTTGGTCAGACTGAGTGCCCAATGTTCATTGCCAGGCTGCAACCCAGTGAACATTTCCTCAACAACGAATTGGGCGGAGAATTGGCCCCGGATGAGCGCCTGCGCAGTGTTGGACGCCACACGGCGATTTCCGAACTGGCTATCCTCGATGAACAGGGCCAACAACTGCCCGCTGGTGAACGCGGTGAGATTGCGGTCAAAGGCCCGATGGTATCGGAAGGCTATTTCGAAGCCCCTGAAGAGACGGCAAAAATCCGTATCAATGGTTGGCATCTCACGGGAGACATCGGCTATCTCGATGAAGAAGGTTATCTGTACATCGTCGATCGTAAAAAAGACATGATCATCACCGGTGGGTTTAACGTCTACTCCGCCGAAGTGGAGCACGCATTGATGGAGATTCCCGGTGTGCAGCTGGCGGTTGTGTTTGGTGTGCCTGACAAGAAGTGGGGAGAGGCGGTGGCAGCACAGGTCAAGCTGGCGGTCGAAGCGGATTTGTCTGAGGATGACGTGATGGTTGCTGCCAAGCAGGCCGTTGGTGGTGTGAAAGCGCCAAAACAAGTTTCCATCGTGGAAGACTTTCCGCGCACACCGGTGGGCAAAATAGATAAGAAGGCGATCAGAGACCAGGTTTGGAAAGCCACTGGACGCGCCATCTAGCCATGTAACTGCAAAGCTGAAACTCGAGAACGCTGACGCAAAAATGCTTAATCGCCGCACCCTGATCGCTTATGGGAGTCTTGGTTTTCCGATAGCCATTTTGGGTTATCCGATGACCCTGTTTCTGCATCCGTATTATGCGGGTGAGTTGGGCCTGGGCCTGGCCGCGATCAGCACCGTTCTGCTGATTTCCCGTATGACGGACTTTGTCACCGATCCCCTCATGGGTTGGCTATCGGATCATACGCGCAGCCGTTTCGGACGCCGCCGCCCGTACATCGTTCTCGGATTGCCGATCATGCTCATCGGTATTTACAAGCTGTTTATGCCGGAGCCTCCGGTGGACATCTGGTATATGTTGCTGTGGAACACGGTAGTGTATCTGGGTTGGACGGTGATGATCCTGCCATATGGTGCGTGGGGGGCAGAGCTCACGGACAACTATATGGATCGTGCCCGGGTGACTGCCGTCCGTCAGGTGTGGACCATCGCGGGTTTAATCGGCGCGTCGGTGGTGATCTGGTTTTTCCAGGAGATTTTGGAAAGCCCCGGGTCTGGTGAGGTATTAACCGGTATCGGCATGACCTTGCTGTTTCTGCTGCCCATTGCGGTTGCGGTGCTACTCCTGTTGGTACCGGAACGTGAGGTGGCGGTGCCGCCCAAACGCCAAGCCTGGTGGCGGGACCTGACCAGCATGCTAAAGATTGGTCCCTTTCGGCGCATGGTGTATGTGGCGCTTGCCATCGTGATTGGTGAAGCGTCGCGGCACGCGGTGCTGGTGTTTTTCATGAATGATGTCCTGCAAGCGGGAGATCGCATCGGCCGTACGTTCATTCTTTACTATTTGATGGGCGTCGCGGCGATCCCGCTTTGGCAGTGGTTGGCGCGCAAGTACGGCAAACACCGCTCCCTAGCCATCGCTATGACCCACTCCGGCTTGATGGTGTTGGCGACCGCCTTCCTCGGCGCCGGAGACTACAACACCTTTCTTGTGTTCTATGTGCTCAAAGGGGCAAGCTTCGGCGCGTTTGCTTATCTGCCTTTAGCGATCATTGCCGATGTAGTGGACGTCGACACCGCGGTGACGCGCCAAAAACGGGCGGGGCTATTTTTTGCCGTGCATGGCGCCATCGACAAAATTGGCATCGCGATCGGTATCTTTATTGCGCTGCAGGTGCTGAATTTGACGGGTTATGACCCCAGCCAGCCGGCAAATGCGGCAGGGCTCTGGATGATCCGTTTGGAATATGCCGTCATCCCCACGTTTTTCTTTTTACTGGCGTCCTATTTAGTGTGGAACTATCCAGTGACCAATGAACGGCATGCCAAGCTCATTGCTGCTTTGGAACGGCGCACTGCGAGAGCAAAGGCACAAACAAGCGCATAAGAAAGCGCTTAAGAAATTGGAATAGATGGGATAGAGCGACTTTAACCTAACTGTTTTCGTAGACCTTGTCGCGCTGCTGCATACTCGTCGATGAGTTGCTCGCACAACGCCTTCACCGGCACTACGCTTTGGGTGGCGCCAATCCCATGGCCTGCAGACCAGATGCCTTTGTAGCGTTGTTTGGACTGCCCGTCCGAAGTGACAATCTTCCCGGGGCGGGTGACGGCGAGTTCATCCAGATCTATGCCCGCTTGCACCAGGCTGGGTGCGTACCAGTTTGCCGGCGCTCCATCGAGTGCGGCGGACAGAAAGATGTCGGTGGCTTTACCTTCTATTAACGCCGCACAATAAGCTTCGGGCGCCAGCGACTCTTCAGTGGCAATGAAGCGAGTACCCATGTAAGCCATGCAGGCGCCCATCGCCTCGGCAGCCAACAGGTCCTGGCCGTTGGTCAATCCACCAGCCAGGATGATGGGTTTGTCGGTGACCTGTTTAATTTCGTTAACCAACGCAAACGGATTGATGGTGCCACAGTGGCCGCCGGCGCCACCGGCCACGGCAATCAACGCATCGGCCCCGGCTTCCACTGCTTTTTCTGCATGCCTGGCAGAAGCCACATCGTGGAAGGCGACGCCGCCATAGTCGTGGATCATTTTGAACACATCGTCAGGCGCTCCCTTGGATGTGAGCACAATGGGGACTTTGTATTTGATCACCAATGCCAGATCACCTTCCATACGTGTATTGCTGGAATGCACCACCAGGTTGACGGCATAAGGTGCGGGGCGCTCTCCCGCTGCTTCTGCGGCGGCTAGCGCATCTTGGGTTTCGATCAACCACTCTTCGAATACCTCTCGGGTGCGGGTTGAGTGGGCGGGATAACTGCCGATCACGCCGGCTCTGCAAGCAGCGATGGTCATCACCGGGTTGGATACCAGGAACATCGGCGCCACGATCAGTGGGATGGTCAGCCGATCGCCAAATTCAAAAGGTACAGTCATGAGGTTCCTTGTTACTCAGATTACTCAGGTGCTCAATGACTCAGCGAGTTAACCCAGCCGGACTTTTTCAGCCTCTGCCAGGGTGGCCAGCGAGCCTAAGTGAGCGGTGCCGTCCTGGCCGGCAAAGTTGCACAGGCTGACGAACTTACGTTGCAGCTTTTCACCTTGCGCGTCGTAGTCACTCACGGGCTCTGAGAGATCGTTGAACTCACTATGGGCGTTCTGATTGGCATCCACCCATACTACTTTGGATTGGAAGTTTGTCAGCGTGTCGTCGGTTTCCACGGTGACCTTGTCGATCAGGTTTTGTATGGCATCGCTGCTGATCACTTTGTCCACATAAGTCTCCGGGTTGGCCGTATCGATGCCGTTTAGCACCAGCGAGGCGGTGCCGCGCAGGCTGAATTTACCTTCCAGGCCAGTCTTCGGCTCGGGTACGCCACAGATATCCAGCAGCATTGGGTGCACGGTAATGGTCAAAGAAGACAAGTCGTCGACGTTTAAGCTGGTGCGCAATTTCAACACGCTTTCGATGGCGGCATGGGTCAGGTGGCAGGCGGCGTGGTATTTAAATAACGTGCCTAGAATTAACCAGTCGTCGGCGATGGCGGCCAGGCGTTCGGCGGTGTCGGTGGCCTGGGCGGCGTTGGAGGCGGCTTGTACAAAACCTTGATTGCCAAGCACAGCTTCTGGATTGGCGGTAAACCCTGCCGCGGCTAGGCGTGCGCAGTTCACCCCGCTCTCGGCGGAATGGCCGGGATGGTAGGGTTTGGTCATGGTGCCAAAGTTGGCTTTGACACCGCAGGCGTGGGAAGCAGCCAGGCCCATGGCCGTGGCGTACTGGTCTTTAGGTAGCTTGAGCAGGTGAGCCACTGCTGCGGTGGCGCCAAACGTGCCGTAAGTCGCCGTGGTATGCCAGCCGCGGGGATAGTGATCTCTTCCCATGGCGTGGTTGATGCGGCCTTCGATTTCTACACCGGCCACAAATGCGGCGATGAGTTCTTTGCCGCTGGCGCCAATCTCTTCCGCTACCGCCAATACTGCGGGCAGCACCGGCGCGGTGGAGTGGCAGCCAACGCTGGAACCGGTGTCATCATAGTCCAGGGCATGACCGCTGGCGCCGTTTAACAAGGCGGCCGTGGGCGCTTCGAGTTTTAGGTCAGAACCGATGACAGTGCAGGCGCCGCTGCGGTGCCCAAAGTGGTTGCGCAAGATGTCGGACAGCGGTTCGGTGCTGCCTGCCAGCGCGCAGCCAAACCAGTCGAGAATACATTGATTCGCCACTTGTACGACGTGAGTCGGTAGATCGTCGTAAGTCATGCCGGCGTATTTGTCCCAAGCTGCTAGATGATCCATCTGCGTCTCCTTTGGATTGAATAAATTAGGTTTACTGTATGGCGCGCCCGCCGTCCACGTCCAGACACACACCGGTCAGAAATTTGGCCTGGTCCGAGGCGAGGAAATAAGTGGCGTCGGCGACATCTTCCGGGGTTGCGCGGCGGCCCATGGGAATCCCCGCAATGACCTGGGCGTTTATTTGTTCGGGTAACTCGGCAACGCCGGATGCGTTTAGATCAAATCCAGTCGGTGCGGACACCGGGCACACCGCGTTAACGCGTATGTCAGGTGCCAGTTCTACCGCCAACGCTTGGGTTAAGGTCAACACCGCGCCTTTAGCCGCGTAATACGCCGCCAGGCCAGGGCGCGGTCGTTTGGCGCCAATGGATGAAGTGGCCACCATGGCGCTGCCCGCCGGCATATGTGGCGCGCAGTACTTGGCGGCGAGGAAAACGCTGCGGGTATTGATGGCAAACATGCGGTCAAATTCCTCTGTGTCCATCTCTATGGCGCTGACCACGCGGTGGGGTATCCCTGCATTGGCGCAGACCACGTCGATCTTGCCGTAAGCTTGCACGGCTGCGTTGGCGAGAGCTGCATTCTGCGCCTCATCAGCCACGTCGATCGCTACGGCGATGGCCGAGGGGAGGGCGCCGGCGATTGTTTCGGCCCCTGCTAGATTCAGATCCGCCACCACCACCGAAGCACCGGCAGCAGCAAATTTTTCGCACATGGCTTTGCCGAAACCCGATGCGCCGCCAGTAACGATGACACATTTGTCATTAAATTCAGTCATTTAGTGTCCCTTTCTCCTGGTTTTCTGATCAACAGATCAGAGTCTCCAACTTTGTTTTGTAGCTCAGCCTTTCCCCATCAGCCGGTCAGAGATGATGCGTTGCATGATTTCCGATGTACCTTCAAAAATTTTGGTCAGGCGTGCATCGCGCCAGTAGCGCTCTACCGGATAGTGGGTGGTATAACCGGCGCCGCCCATGATCTGTAGACATTCCGAGGTCACTCGTTCGGACATCTCTGCGGCAAAGTACTTCACCATGGCAGCTTCTTTGTCTGCCCGGCGGCCATGGTCAATCTCGTTGCACACGTGGTACATCAGCTGCCGAGCGGCTTCAATTTCCGTGGCCGCAGTGGCTATTTTGAAGCGGATGGCCTGGAACTTGCCGATGGGGCGGCCGAACTGTTCGCGCTCATTGGCGTAGTCGATAGCGACATTGAGTGCACCCTGGGCTGCACCGATGGAACGCGCCGCAGTATGCGCACGCGCCACTTCCAGGCCGCGTTGTATCCCCACAAAGCCGCCAGCCATGGATGCAGGGCTGTCCTCTTTTTCACTTTCTTCGGGTTCCAACGCCGGTACCCGCACGTTGTCGAAGTGGAGCTCCCAGGTTTTCCAGCCGTGGTAGCCGATTTTTGGAATTGGGCTGCCTTGTACCCCGGCAGGGAGTTCACCGCGGGGCTTTTCCACCGCAATACTCTTCATACCACCCTGGCGCCGCTCACTGTCGGAATCTACCCGGCACACCACACTGATAAAGTCAGCGCCGTCGGCGAAGGTGCACCAGTATTTGTTGCCGCTTATGATCCAATTGTCGCCATCACGGGTAGCGCGGCAAGCGACGCTGGCCATGTCTGAACCGGCATTCGGTTCTGACATGGCAAAAGCGCCCAAGTATTGTCCGGCCGCCATCTGCGCAATCTTTTCGTCTCGCTCTGCGCCGCCCCCTGGCACGGAGCGCCAGAAGCCGTTTCCCCGGGCTATGATGCTGGCGACACTCATCCATCCGCGCGCCAGTTCTTCGGCGATGATGCAGTACTCCATGCAGCCGAGCCCCAAGCCGCCTTTGTCTTCGGGAATGGTAATGCCGAAGTAACCCATCTCACCCATCTTGTTGATGAGCTCACGGGGGATCTCACCCTTGTCCGGGTCGAGTTCGTTAGCGACAGGTAACACTTCATTGGTGGTAAAGTCCCGCGCCGCTTCCTGCATCATGCGGCGCTCGTCGGTCCAGTAACCGTCAGTCATGTGGGTTTGGCTCCTTTAGATTTTATACAGGGTGGCAAGGTCGAGGGTGTTGGCATACAGGCGCACGGTGGCGGCATCGGCAAATTCGCCGTCAATCATCACTGCACCTTCGCCGCGCGCCTCGGACTCGCGATAGGCGTCGGTCATCTTGCGTGCTTTGGCGACTTTGTTCAGATCCGGGGTAAATATTTCCTGGGCGTGGGGAATCTGTGTGGGGTGTAACGCCCATTTGCCGACCATACCCAAGGCACGCGCCTGCAAGCAGGAATCTCGGTAGGCGTCCGTGTTGCGGATGTTGCCGAAGGGTCCGTCAACGGCGTCGATACCACGCGCGCGGGCCGCCATCGCCACGCGAAACTTGGCGTAGTGGAACACATCACCCGGATACTTGTAGTCCGGACCGTAGATGGCATCAAAGTCCAGCCCCTGGCTGGCGGAGTAGTCGCCCATGCCAAAAATCATGGCTTCCAGGCGCGGTGTGCTGGCAGCAATCTCTTCAACGTTCTGCAAACCCAGCGTTTCCTCAATCAGCAGCTCAAGCCCTATCTTTTTATTGAGGCCC
This sequence comes from Pseudomonadales bacterium, assembly GCA_028281005.1. Classification (GTDB taxonomy): domain Bacteria; phylum Pseudomonadota; class Gammaproteobacteria; order Pseudomonadales; family Azotimanducaceae; genus UBA4421. Next base: position 68,987 of record JANQKS010000056.1, on the reverse strand, counting down.
AATTTGAGCTCGAGCTGCGTGAGGAGTTTGTCGACAAACAACACGTCGGACGCATCAAAGGGTTTGGTGAGCATGATGCAATCGAGATTTTCACCGGCCTTTTCCACCACGGTGATGACGTCGTCGTGGCACCACTGGGTGCCGGTGTCGTTGATACGCACGCAGCGCACGGTGTCTCCCCAGTCGAGATTGTTCAGTGCATCCACCACGTTGTCGCGAGCACTGACTTTCTGGTTGGGTGCACAGGCGTCTTCTAAGTCGAGGAAAACGTGGTCCACGCCGCTTGCAGACGCTTTCTGAATCATCTTGGTGTTGCTGGCGGGAACCGACAGTTGGCAGCGGCGGTGGCGGCGCGGCTGGCCGTGCGCGTTCAGCATCGTCATCTTAAGTCTCCTGATGCGGTGTTAGTCTGTGAGCCAGTGGCTCTTCTTTTTGATCAAGGCGGTGCGTTCCACTTCGGCCACCAGCTCTTTGTTCTGATTGACGCCCCAGTGTTTAAACACCACGATGCCAGCGTCTTCGCGGTCGCTTTCGCGCTTTTCCAGCACTCGGGAGTAGGCATAAAGCGTGTCGCCATGGAACACCATGGTCTTCAATTGGATGTTATTCAGTCCCAGTTCGGCGATGGCGTTTTCAACGGTATCCTGGGAAGCAAGGCCCAGCACCAGGGAGAAATTCACCCCGCCATAACAAAGGATTTTGCCCACCGGGGTTTTTGACATCTGGTCTTCATTGAAATGACCTTGAGCGGTGTTCATCACCATGTTGGTGATGTTGACGTTTTCTAAAGCGGTCATGGTTTTGCCACGGGCGTGGCGGATGGTCTGCCCAACCTCAAAGTCTTCGAAGTAATTGTCTGAGCTGGTTAGTCTGGCGAGTGCGGCTTTATCCATCGTTCGACTCCTTTTTGATTTTTGCGCCACCCATCTGACCTTTCCAAATGGCCAGGTTGGAACGGCGAAATTCGATGACCTTGCGGCCGTGTTGGTTGAAGCCTTCGTTAAACCAGGTGACCACGCCGCGGCCTTCGGACGACTCAGACAGGCGTTTGGCTTCGGTGATGGAGACCGCCGTGAGCGTGTCGCCGGGATACACGGGCTCCAGATACTTAAGGTCGTAGACGCCTAAGAAAGGTCCGCCCAGACCTTCGGAGCACACTTCGACGCTTAAGCCCAAAATGACGTTGAACACCAATTGAGGGTTCACCACGATGTCGGGATGGCCCAGTGCTTTTGCATACTCGCGATTGAAATAAAGTGGGTTGTAAGCCAGCGTCAAATGGCAAAATTGGATGGCGTCCGCTTCGGTGATGGTGCGGCCCCAGTGGTGGTGAATGGTCTCTCCGACCTCAAAATCGTGGTAGCCCTGGCCGCGTTTCCGCAGCACGGCCGACTCCAGCATTTCTTCAAATTCGCTCATGCGGGTTGTCCTCATCAAAGAAGGTATGTTTTACCGAAAAACTTATTGGTTTGTCAATCAATAAAAGGGTGATGATGGTCAGCTGTACAGCTCAATTGAGCGAGTTTTGCCCATTTGTTGCGGCGTTTAAACGGGCTGGCCGCAGTTTAAAGTCGCGCGGCGTGCCAACGCAGGTGATCCTCAATAAACGTAGAGATGAAGTAGTAGCTATGATCAAAACCCGGCTGCATACGCAGGGTGAGATCAATGTTTGCTGCGGTACAGGCCCGCGCCAGCAACTCAGGCTTCAGCTGATCTTCCAAAAACCCGTCCGCGGTGCCCTGGTCCACCAAGATGGCATTCGTTGAAGCGCCGTCCTCAATGAGCGTGCAGGCGTCGTATTGGCGCCACGCCGCAGTATCTTTACCTAAATAGCCGCGCAAGGCTTTGTGGCCCCAAGGGCATTGTGTGGGTGAGCAGATTGGTGCAAACGCGGATACAGACCTAAACTTATCCGGCGACCTTAAAGCCAGGGTAAGCGCTCCGTGACCACCCATACTGTGGCCGCTGATACCAATTTGCGAGCGGTCGATACCGAGCTCAGCGACCAACAGCTCGTAAAGCTCAGTCTCCACGTAGTCGCGCATGTGATAGTGCTCCACCCAGGGCGCTTCGGTGGCATTCACATAAAAACCTGCTCCTAATCCGAAGTCATAGGCGCCTTCTGGGTCATCCGGGATCAACTCCCCCCGTGGCGAAGTGTCTGGTGCAATTATGGTCAGCCCGAGTTCCGCAGCGACCCGCTGTGCACCGGCCTTGGTGATGAAGTTCTCTTCTGTACAAGTCAGACCCGACAGCCAGAAAAGTGCGGCCCCGCTGGCCTGGTCCGGCGCATACACAGCAAAGTTCATCGCACAGTTTAAGGCGGATGACGAGTGGCGGTAGGTCCGTTGTGTGCCGTCAAATACACGGCTTGCGGATACCACTTCAATGTCCATGATGCTCCGGTCCTCTTAAGTCAGTCCAGTCAGTCCAGTCAGCCCAAGAGATTTCTGACCGCTGCAGGGTCCGGTGCGCCGGGTGTAAACATCACTATCGCGTCGTCAAAGCTTGCCTCTGCGAGGCGCGCCAAAAAGTCACCCAATTCTCCCAGGTCAGTCTCGCGGGAGAGCACAATGGTCGTTGCGATGGCGCGTTGACCGCCAGCCGCGCGGTAACCGGTGATCGCTTCTTCGAGCTGCTCTATGGAACGATGCATGGCGGATCCTATCCAGGCATCAAACTCGCTGGCGGCTCGGGCCACGCCCGCGCCCCAAGTACCGTAGATTAGTGGAGGACCGCCCTGTACGTGTTCCCAGGGTGCCAGGTCGACACCGTTACATTGCCCGGTGGCAAAGGTGTTCTGCAGGTCTGCCAGTTTGGCGTTGAAGGTGCGAAATCTCTGGTCGAAGTTGCTGTGGTGAGCCTCATGATCCGACTCGGTGGAACCCGCACCGAGACCCAACAACAAACGATTGCCGCTGGCTTGCATTAAAGAAAATGATTTAAGGGCAACGTCGGCGGTGGCGTAAAAGGGCAGTTGGAGAATTGCTGTGCCCAACTCAACCTCCTTGGTCACCGCGGCGGCGATGGACAGCGTGACAAAGGGGTCGGTCATCATAAATCCACGCCCCACGGCCTGGGCGGTCCACAGGCTGGCATATCCCTCACCTTCCAAGCTGCGAGCCTGATCAGCCAGGCTGTCAGGACGGGTGATATCTTCGATTGGCCCAAGCAGTGCGCCCAGTCTCATGTAATTTCCCTGCGTCTTTTTAGCACCTGTCTACCAACTAACTTCCACTTGACTATCACTTGACTACCACCTGAGCACCAATTGCGCCGCGGGTCGTTCCCGATATCTTTCATCCCAAGCTCGCAGCTTGGGGCGGTCACCGAAGACGTCCACTTCGACGTACCTCATAAACTGCAGCGAAGCCTGCAAGGTGCAGTCTGCGATGGATACACGCTCGCCGAGCAACAAAGGTCGTGCATCCCCTAGCAAGTCTTCGAGATAGTCCAACGGTTTTTGCATAGCCGCCTCCATCTGCGCGGCTTTGGCATCGTCCTTGGGGTAGCCGAGCGGTGAATTGACCGCATGGCCGTAAGCGCCCATCGGTCCGGCGAGCCGCAGATCGACAACCCGCTCCACGTCTCGGGATTTACCGCGCTGCTCTGGGCTGCCTTCCAGCAGGGCACCGTCGGGAAACTTGTCTTCCAGGTATTCTATGATTGCCAGCGATTCCACCAGATAGGTGCCGTCATCCAATTCCAGAGTGGGTACGGTACCGAAGGGGTTACGTGCCAAGTGTTCGGGTTCTTTGTGGCGCCCCTTTACGGTGTTGACCACAATCTGCTCGATGTCCATCTGTGTGCCAAGCTCGGCTCGCTCGGCGATATAAAGCATGACTTTGGTGGGGTTCGGCGCTAACGGCACCATATATAGTTTCATCTACAGGTCCTTCACTAGGTCGACGATGTTTTCCAGCAGCTCGAAACGTTTTGGACCCAACGGTCCCGCGCTGTCGAGCCCCAGCTTTAATGTGGTGACGCCCACGTCTTTGTATTTGCGCAAACGTTCGCGCACCATATCGCGGGTCCCCAAGGCCTGAAACTCCGTCACCATGGCATCCGGCACACGTTTTGCTGCCTCGTCGCGTTTACCGTCGATCCACAGGGCTTGAATGGCACGGGCGTCTTCTTCGTAACCTGCACGTTTAAACGCATCGTTGTAAAAATTTGTGGTGGCAGACCCCATGCCGCCCATGTTGAACGCAACACCCTGTTTGCGCTGCTCTATCATCTGCTGAACGTTGTCGCCGATTTCTATACGTACCGACACACACAGGTCCACTTCATTAAGTGACCTACCCGCATCCGCGGCACCTGCCGCCAGATAATCCATGTGCGCCTGGGGGTGGTCCGGTGAAAACGAGGTGCCCAGCCAGCCATTGGCAGCCGCACCTGTAAAGCGCAGCGCGTTTGGTCCCAGGGTGGCCAGATAAATGGGGATCTCTGCGGGTTCGTGGGCAATGCGAATGGCTTTGCCTTCACTGCCCGGTAGAGGCAGTTGAAATACCTTACCTTGGTAGTTCACTTTTTCTCCGGCGAAGATCATGCGGCAGATCTCGACAGTTTCCTTGAGGCGCGACAGGGGAGGGTGATAACGCACCCCGTGCAGGCCTTCCACGACCTGGGGTCCGCTCGCGCCCAACCCGAGGATAAGGCGTCCGCCGGTGAGGTCATGTAGCGTCAATGCCGTCATGGCGGTCATCGCAGGTGTGCGGGCGGTGACCTGCATAATCCCGGTGGCGAGCTTGATACGCTCGGTTTTGTCAGCCATATAAGCCAATGGTGTAACCGCGTCACTCCACCAGGCTTCGGCGCTGAAAGCCATATCCACACCTACACGTTCAGCCAGTTGTACCCACTGGGTGATCAGGTCTAAGGTGTTCGGCTGTGCGCTGCCTATTTCGATGGCAAGTTTCATAGAGGGTATCCGCTAGCGGCTAACTGGCTCGCAAATTTGTGTTTGCGCCACAGGTCTTTACGGCGTCTGTTCTTTCGATACTTGCATTCATTGGTTGAATAATCAATAAAGCTCGGACTGATCAATAAGATTTGGAGGTAACGCTATGGGATCTGAATTGTTTGAATTGAGTAATAGGCGTGTGGTTATCACCGGCGGTGCCTCCGGTATCGGTTTTGCGTTGGCCAAAGGCCTGGGGCAGCTGGGGTGTAGAATCATGATTGCGGAACCGAATGAGTCACGCCTTGCCGCAGCAGTGCAGAAATTGCAGGAGTTAGGCGTCGACGCCACCTCTCAGACTTGTGATGTCACTCGCCTTGAACAAGTTGAGCAGCTGGCGGATCACGTCTGGGAAACGTTTGGCGGCGTGGACATGGTGTTTAACAACGCGGGCATCAGCATTGGACATAGTCCTGTGGTAGATACCTCGATGGAAGATTTGCATGAGGTGTTCGACGTTAACTTCTTTGGCGTCTGGCATGGTTGCAAGGTATTTGGGCAGCGCTTAATTGAGCAGGGAACGCCTGCGGGTATTTACAACACGGGCTCCGAAAACGCGTTGTTTAACGCCGTGCCCAACAATGCCGCTTACATCGCAAGCAAACACGCCGTGTTGGGTTTAACGGACAATCTACGTGAACAAATGCCTGACTATATCAACGTTGGCCTGATCAACCCGGGCTTCGTGAGCACCGGGATGACGGAAGCGGTTGGGCATCTGGCGATGGATGCGGATCAGTTTGCGGCGGTTGTGCTCAAGCAGATCGCGGATGGGCGTTTCTATATCGTGTCTCATGCCTACAACATGGTGCACATCGAGCAGCGTTATGCGGAGATCAAGCAAGCCTTTGAGGCGTATGCGCCACGTTATGAAGGTGATGAAGAATACGATGTGCGCCATCTGCTGGCGACGCTAGGCCAGTAAAACCAAGGGCTGGGTAATTGTCGCCCTGAGCGGCGCAGTCTACAGCAGCGGACAGTTGCTTTCGGTTGTAGCGGCCAATTGCAGCTGTACAAGAACGCCGCCCAGGGACTGAGGCAGCCAGGTGGGCCACAGCGGCCGTAACTCTTTAAACACGCGCTTTCGCTTGGCGGCATCGTCGCGAATGGCTTGGCCCACACCCTGCAGCTCTACACCTTTTATCAGGGCCGTTACTTTCACCGGCTCACGAAGTTGACGCCACCAACGGCCGTCAGCGCCGATGAAGGCCCATTGCCCACAGGTGATGTAGTTGACTGGTAAACGCTGGCCGTCCGGAAGCGTGAGTAGCAACACTTCTTCAGCACGTTTACCTTCGGGGTTGTTCTGCAGGTCTTGGATGACTCTATTATTGAGGGCGCTGCAACCACTGACCAGGGTGCTTAGGAGCAAAACTGAAATGGCAATGCGCAAGCGTTGTTTGCAAATGTTCAAGGTGTCTCCTGTGAACGCATACTGTCGATGGTTTCTCGAAGTATGGTGGGAATATCACGCAAGTGAACCCCTAAGCTATCGCGGCGTGTGAAATCAAATCCGGTTGGAGCGACCGGTGTTGCTTGGAGCGGCGCGGGCATGGGTGCGTCTGGTAACAGTTTTGCCAACTCTGCGTAGATATCCTGAAAATGCCAACTGTCGTACACGCCGAAATAGCGGCCCTGGGCTTGCGGATCTGCATAGGCGGCAAAAAATAGCTTAGCCAGATCTTCCACGTGAATCATCGAAGACGAATCGTTGGGCACTTGCTGATGGCGGGGCGCTTCTCCCTGCAGCATTTTGCGCAACATCCCTTGGAACCCGGTCTTTGCATGTGTCGGCAGGACCGCAGGGCCGAGCATTAGAGTAGGGAGAAAGATGCACAAACGCATGCCGTGGGCGTCAGCAAATTCCATGGCGGCTGCCTCCATTACCGTCTTTGCAGCTGACGTGTACTTTTTCTGTTCGTATTGGTAGTTGCGGTCCGACCAGTGGTCGATCTCGTTCTTCTTAGCCACCGGGACTTTGGGGTTGGTACTGCTGGTGCTGCTGCAAATCAGGGCTGTTTTAATGCCTGCCGCGGCGGCCGAACGCAGAATATTCAGACAACCCTCAACCGTTGGCATGACGATGTCTCGTTCGCCTTCGGTATCATCCATGTCGCGGGCGGGTTTTCCGCTGGGGCCGGCATAAGTCGGAATTAAGCAGGCGATAAACACCGCATCAGCCCCTTGCAGAGCGTTGTCGAAGTTACCGGGTATGGCCATATCGGCGCTGAATAGTAACAAACGTTCAGCTGCTCCGGGTAATGCCATCAGAGGTTCGGTTTTTGTGGTGTCATTGCTGTCCCGTAAAGTGCCCCGCACGGTGTAGCCCAGCTCCAGGGCTTTCTTTGTCAGATTGGCGCCTACTAAACCGCTCACACCGGCAATACAGATGGTTGTGTGGGTACTCATGATGTCTTCCCGGTCCTCAGAACTTTCAATCGACAAGATTGTAAGATAGTGGCTTTCTTACAAAAAGCTGACTGGAGAGCATGCAATGAGATATACCAAACTGGGTCACTCGGGCCTTGAGGTGTCTAAAGTGTGTCTGGGCTGCATGAACTTCGGCGAAGAAACGCCGGGGATACACGACTGGAGTCTAAACGAGGCAGAGAGCCGGCCCATCATTGAGCGTGCGTTGGAGTTAGGCATCAATTTCTTTGATACAGCCAATGTCTATAGCCAGGGAACCAGCGAAACGATTACCGGCAAACTGCTATTGGAAATGGCCAACCGTGACGACGTGGTCATTGCCACAAAGGTCTATTTCCCCATGCGCCGAGGCCGCAATGCGCTTGGGCTGTCTCGCAAGTCCATCATGGCCGAGCTGGACCACAGCTTACGGCGCTTAGGAACCGACTACATCGATCTGTACCAAATCCACCGGTTTGACGAAAACACGCCGGTAGAGGAAACCATGCGCGCGTTCGAAAATGCCATCAGCGCCGGTAAGGTTCGATACATCGGCGCCTCCTCCATGTGGGCCTGGCAGTTCAGCAAGATGCAGTATGTGGCGGAACACAATGGGTGGCCCAAGTTTGTCAGTATGCAGAATCAGTACAGCCTGCTGCAGCGGGAAGAGGAGCGCGAGATGTTACCCCTGTGTGCTGATCAGGGCGTCGGCGCTATCCCATACAGTCCTTTGGCGCGTGGCTTGCTCACTCGAGATTGGGATGAGTCCACACCGCGGCATGAAGTCGACCCGCTCACAGGGCGGCGTTTCGACCGCTCCCGTGATGAAGTGATTGCGCAAGAAGTGGCCAATATCGCGGTGGAGCGCGGCATTCCCCGGGCTCAGGTAGCCCTGGCCTGGGTCATGCACAACCCGGTGGTTGCCGCGCCGATTATTGGCGCCAGCAAAACCGGTCATGTTGAAGACGCGGTTGAAGCGGTTGAGGTGACCCTCAGTGACGAGGAAGTCGAACGGCTGCAAGCCCACTACACCCCAAGGGCAAACCTGTTTTAAGCAGGTAGCCACTCGGCCCCGCTATAGCGCATCCATCCCAAGTTTAAGCTACCCTTATGGTTGTTTTTTCTCACGCTTAAGGAGCAGCTTATGCAACGTATGCAACTGGAATTTGTCGACCGTGTGGCGGTATTAAAGTTTAGCCACCCGGAAGTCATGAACGCCATCGGTGCGCAAATGTTGGAGGACTTTGCCGAAGCCATCGGGCAGATTAAAGACCCGGCCAATGGCGCGCGTTGTGTACTGCTGACCGGCGAGGGTCGAGGTTTTTGTGCCGGTGCTAACCTGCAAGACGACAAACGCGACACCCGCAAAGGCGCCGGGTCCGCCTTGCGCCACGCCTATCATCCCATCATGTTTGAGCTGCGTGGTCTGGAAATGCCGATGGTGACCGCGGTAAATGGTGCCGCTGCCGGGGTCGGCATGAGTTTTGCGATGATGGGGGATATAGTCTGTGCCTCCAAGGCGGCGTATTTCCTGCAGGCGTTTGCGCGCATTGGCCTCATTCCGGATGGTGGTTCTACCTTTGTCTTGCCCCGCTTGATTGGCTGGGGTCGGGCGATGGAGCTGTCGATGCTGGCAGAGCGTTTGGGTGCTGAACAAGCCCATGATTGGGGCATTGTGAATCGTCTCTACGACGACAACGACGCCTTGCTGGAAGGGGCCATGCAAATTGCGAATCAGCTGGCCAATGGGCCCCGTTCACTGGCACTCATTCGCAAAGCCTATTGGCAAACCTGGTCAAACTCTTTTGAGCAGCAATTGGAGCTAGAAGCACAATTGCAGAATGAAGCCGGCAGCTCCAAAGATTTTAGTGAAGGGGTACAAGCGTTTTTGGAAAAACGCGACGCGCAGTTTCAGGGCAACTAAGAATTTGCGTTAACGGTTGTGGGGCCTCTGAATTGCAGAGACCCTTTAGGCAAGCTCAGTTAAGTGGGCATCGACGCTGGCCACCAGCGCCTGCAAATCGTAGCCGCCTTCTAACGTCGACAACACGCGGCCCTCACACAGGCGTTCCGCTTCGTTCACGATCAGCCGAGTGACCCAGGCGAAATCTTCTTCTACCAGGTTGAGACTCGCCAATGGATCCGCCTGATGGGCGTCAAAGCCAGCCGAGACCAAGATCAATTGAGGTTGATGCCGCTCCAACGCCGGTAACCAATCCGCTTCAATGTTGCGTCGAAAGTGTGCGCCGTCGGTGCCTGCAGGTAAGGGGGTGTTGACAATGTTGGGCCGCTCAATGTCGAACAGGCGATTCGGATAGTGGGGGTGTTGAAAGCTGGAACAGACCAACACGTCGGGGTTGTCCTTGAAGATATCGACGGTGCCGTTACCGTGGTGGACATCAAAATCCAGCACCGCGACACGTTCGATGTGTTCGTGGCGGAGCGCTTGCAAAGCACCGATAGCAACGCTGTTAAACAAGCAGAAGCCCATGGCCGCACCATGTTCTGCGTGATGTCCCGGTGGCCGCACCGCGCAGAAGACCCTCTTGGTTTTACCCGCAAGAAGGGCTTCGACGCCTTCCCATACCGCGCCGGCTGCGGCAAATGCCGCGGCTAAACTATCAGGTCCGAGCCACGTATCCGGATCTACCGGCACCAGGTCGTCGCTCTGCAGCGACTCTAAGAAGTCCAAGTGTACTTGCGGGTGAGCGCGCAGAATTGCGTCTACGGGGGCGGGCTGGGGCGTGATGAGAGGGTGGGTTTGGCTGATTCCGCTTTCTTCAAAGTACGCAATCAGCGCGCGCAGGCGATCGGCGCGCTCGGGGTGGCCAGGGGGTACGTCGTGTTGCAGGCAAAGTGGGTCTGTGTAGATGAACATGTTTTTGTGGCGCTGGCTTAAAAGCTGGGTTCCAAGGTAATGTTTTTGTGGTCCCGTGCCAGCGTAAACAAACGCTCAAGCGCACCTAGATAGACGCTGGTCCGGGCTGGCTGTGTATTGATGCTCTGCACCTGTAAATGCAGGCGGCGATGTTCCACCAGATGGGTTAATACACCGTTAATCTGGTCAAGGGCCGCATCGTCCCATTCCACGTGGTAATGCAGATCCTTGCCGTTGTTTTCCACCACCATCGCCAGTTGCCCTTGGTAAAACACCAAATAGTTGCTGGCGCGGCGTTGGGGTAATTGCGGCCAATCCAATCCGAGGCCACAAGGGGATGCCGGGTCGGTGGCGTTGAGCCAAAAACACTCGGCTGACGGCAAGTTGTTTTGTAGCGCGCTTAAAGCCCGCGGCGCGATAAACTGCGGTGTGGCAAGTTGTTCGAAAAAGTGACCGGTAAGAACCTCTCCCGCCAGTTCCATTATACGTAATGCACGAAACGCATCCCGCCAGCGCCACGGTTTGTCCGAGGCATAGGTTGGCATATGCTCGCGGTTCACTATGTCGCGGGTGACCACCCCATAACGGTCGAGTAACAGGCGTACCCTTTCTTTGTCGGCTTCCAGCCGTGTCAGTGGATCTTCAGCGGGCGCGTCGAGTTGTAGGCACCAATTGCCCTGCCAGGCCAGTGCCGGGCGTCGCAAGCGGCGTCTGCTCGACAACGCCGCGGCCGGTTGCGCAACCGTGTATTTGCGTTCGAAGCCTTGTTTTAAAGGGGCCAAGGTATCGCTGGCCAGCTGTCCGGCCCAAACCGCCGGCCACCACTGATCGTTGAGGTCGCTTGCGGGTAAAGCGCAAGCATCCGCAATCTGCGTGAAGGTATAACGTGCCTGAGGGTCGACAAAACCTGAGGCAAACGCCGGCGGCTGGGTATCCTCGCCGGTATTCGGCGCGACCAACTCCAGCTCTTCTGGATAAGCCAGCGTCATCTGCTCTTTACCAGCGCCGCGCCAGGCGAAGCCGTAATTGTGGATGGCCTCCTCCCACAGGTCGCTGTTGGGCCAGCCGATGCGTGCGGGTAACAGGTCGTAGAGCCAGGTTGATACCGCGGCGGGATATCCGCGTACGGTCTCCAAGGCAAACAGCTTAGCGCTGTCGTCCGCGGCGTGATCGGCAAGTTGTCCGAGACGCTGTAAGGCGGCCCAGAACAGCGGTAGTTCGCTGGCAGATTTGGCTTCCAGCACCACCCGCCGGGAGGCGCGCTGGAAGCGCATGAGGATCTCGAAGTTTTCAGCATCACACCAGCAGTGTGTTGTATCGTCGGCCACCAGTTGCCCGCTGATAAAAGCCTCGTCAGCCAGCAGCAGATCTTCGGGTATGTTCGGCAACAGCGCGGCCAGACGTGCTTCGCTGCAGGGGCCGTAAAAGGATAAAAACTCTCGCGCCAGCGTTGTGGCGTCGCGGCTGTCAGCCACTTCCGGCGCGTCATCGGGCGGTGCGCCGGGGATCCAGCCGCTGTTGAACAGATGTGCAAGCAACTCTCGGTGAGTGACCCAACGCCGGTCCGGCAAATCGATCCAGCAACCATCAGCGGGTAATACAAAAGTATCGGGCAATTCGTCGGTGGGAATGAGGATGCGTTCTTTTAGCCACTCCTGCCAGTCTGCTTCGCTCTGTGGTTCATAACCCGGTTCCCTGCGCTGCCGTTTGGCTTCAAAGGCGGCGATGACCCCAGGCTCAATGCGCGGCCGCAGCGCGTCATTGTGTAGCGCCTGACTGATGAGATCGGTACTCAGTGCGCTTAGCGTGTCATCCTCCGGCGTGTCGTCTGCATACATGTAGCGGCTGACCTGGCCGAAGGTGAGGTTTTTGGCGAACGGACTGGGCGTTTGGGTGCGCACCAGCGTCCAGCTGATGGTGCCGTCTTGAATGTCCTGCAAGCGCTGGCTGAGCGCAGGCAGATCAAATTCGTCGTCCAGACAAGTCCGCCAGGTTTCCAACAAGACCGGAAAGTCCGCCAATTGCTTGGTTTGTGTCATCAGTTTTTTTGCCTGCAGGCGGCTCATCCACAGAGGCAGGCGTTGGTTAAATTTCTGTTTGGTCAGCAGTAGGGAACGACCGGCACATTCACGAAAGCGCGCGCCGAAAAATCCGGATTGCTCCAGGCTCTGACGCAGCAGCGTGGTGAGGTTTTGTTCGGTGACCAGCGCCAACAACTGATGCGGGTCAACTTCCTGTTTGACTTGCAACACAATGGCGTCGTTGTCGGCGTGTATTTCCACCGGCTGCTCATATGCCTGTTGCCACGCGGCGCGCAACGCCAGTGACCACGGTTGATTCAGTTGTCCGCCCCAAAAGGTGTGGATCACCAGCTGCTGCGGGTTGTCCGGACCTTTATAACCCGCGGGACCGGCGTTAACCCACTCCAACAGCAGGTGGTGGCGGTGGGGTAGCGGCGCATCCACGTGTTGGCGCTGGCGCTGTAAGTAGTCGACCAACTCATCGGCGGCTACCTCGTCAAAGCCGCAATTGCGCTGCAGCTTATCCGCCATGTCTTCTGCGTGGCCACTGCTCAGATCCTCTTCCGCCAATTCCAGGTATTGGGTAATGCGGTTGGAGAAGTGGAAGGAGCGGTTGAAATATTCGCTGCGCCAAAAGGGCGGGGCGGAGGTATCCATCGGTGCGGGGCGCACCATGACATCGTTATGGGTGATGCGATGGATCTGCCAGTGCTGGGTACCGAGGGTAAACGTTTGTCCTACGGTGGCTTCCCAAACAAATTCTTCGTCCAGCTCACCCAAGGCTGCGCCGCTGTCGACATGGCGCATCTGGTAGTAGCCGCGGTCGGGGATGGTGCCTCCGGAGCTATACAGAGCCAGCAATGCGCCGCGGGTGGCTTTAATGGTGTGTTGGATACGGTCGTACACCAGCCGCGGTTTTAGCTCGCGAATGCGTGAACCGGCATAACGGCCGCTGAGCATCTCCACGACTAAATCGAACTGTTCGCGCTGTAGGTGTCGATAAGGCGTGGCGCGGGTTACTAAGTCAAAAACGTCGTCCACTTCCCAAGCGTCTGTGGCGCATATGGACACGATGATTTGCGCCAACACGTCCAGCGGTGAACGCATTAAGTGTTGGGGTTCGATGTCGCGTTCGGCCACCGCTTCTGTTAACACCGCTGCTTCGAGGAAGTCGTGCGCGTGAGTGGGAAACAACGTACCCACGCTGGTTTCCCCGACGCGATGCCCGGCCCGACCAATACGTTGCAGCGTGGCCGCCACGGACGGCGGGGATTGCACCATGACCACTTCATCCAAGTGGCCAACATCGATGCCCATTTCCAGTGAATTGGTGGCCACGATGGCTTTCAACTCACCTTGCTTGAGGCGTTTTTCCACCTCTGTGCGGATGTCCCGCGCAAGCGAGCCGTGGTGGGCGTAGGCCAACGGTTCGTGCTCTTTTTCGTTGATTTTGAGCGTAATCTTCTCTGCCAGACGGCGGCTGTTGGTAAAAAACAACGTGGCTTGGTTGCCGTCGATGACCTCGCGGAAGGTGTCGCTGAGCGGGTCCCACACTTTTTGGCCATTATCCGCAGCGTTGCGCACCGCCAGCGGCAGGCGCACCTTAAAATCCAGTTGCTTGTCGCCGGGTGTATTGATGATCTGGACCGGGCGGGGATGGCCGGGCTTGGTGTAGCCGCCGACGTAGGCCGCTACCTGGTCCAGCGGATGCACCGTGGCGGACAGCGCAATGCGTTGGAATTCGCCGCTGAGATCCGTCAAACGCTCGACGTTGGCCATCAGCTGTACACCGCGCCGGTTGTCTACCACAGAGTGAATTTCATCGAGGATTAATGTTTCCACCGATGACAAAGCTTGTCGGCCATTGCGTGTGGTGAGCATCAATCCCAGGCTTTCCGGGGTAGTGATGAGAATGTCCGGCGGCTGGCGCAACATACGTTGGCGATCGGTCTGGCTGGTGTCGCCCGAGCGGGTCAACACCCGCAGTTGCGGGTAGTTGTATTGTGTCTCCAACTCTTGCAGCGGCTGCAGGAGGTTGCGTTGAATGTCGTTGTTTAGCGCCTTTAAAGGGGAGATGTACAACACCTTGGTGCGTCCCGGTGGGTAGGCGCCGTTGGCAAATTGACTCAACGACCACAAAAACGCGGTCAAAGTTTTGCCGCTGCCGGTGGGTGCGGTGATGAGCGCGTGTTCACCGGCGGCAATCACCGGCCAGCTGGCAAGCTGGACTTCGGTGGGGGCTGGATAATGGTCCGCAAACCACTGTTTCACGGAATCGTGGAAGGCGTGAAAGGGTAGGCGGGTAGCGGCGGACTGGGTAGGCATACAGGGATTACAGCAGATTTTGATTTATCATGCCCCTCTTTACGTGTGTAACGAGAGGGTTCATGCAGGCAGTTTTGTCCGCCTTGCGCACCATCATCTGTATGGGGGTGGCGCTGTTGATCTGGTACGTGCTGGCGGTGATGGTGAAAATGCCCGCCACGTTGCTGGGGTTGGTAGCGCCGGTATGGCTCGGCGGGCTTGCCGGTGGTGTGGTGGCGGTGATCTTCTCACCGCGCCAAGGGGTCATGATGGCGTTCACCAGCGGGGTGTTGCTGATGCTTGGCTTTTTGTGGGTGCGTCATGGCTACTGGGATTTGCCGTTAGGGGACAACACTTTGTTGAGTTTGTGGCCGGTGTGGTTTCCACCGGCTTTCTATGTGGGCGCCTACGGGTACCTGCGTTTTCTGATTTATAGAGCACAAAATAATGTCTGAACTTACCCGCCACCTGCAATCCGGCCAGCACATCTTTGTTGCCGGCAGCAGCAATGAACCCACCACACTGTTGCAGCAGCTTGCCCAGGCTGACCTGCCGCCGCAGCTGCACTTTATGCAATTTCCCATCGGCGGTTACAACAATGTCGATTTTACAAAGTTTAATGACAGCGCCGAACTGACCACCTTTTTTATGACCCCGGCATTACGCGAAGCAGCCCCGGCGCGCTTGCACTTCTTGCCGATGCAGATGCGGTGGGTGTACGACTATCTGCGGGAGCAGACTGATGTGGCGGTGCTGCAGGTGGCGCTGGACAGCAACGGTGAGCTGCGGCTTGGTCCGAACGTCGATTTTGTCGGCGCTGTGCTAGAGTCGGCCAAAGTGGTGCTGGCGGAGTTGAACCATGCGGTGGTTGCACCGGCGGGCAGTTCCCGCATCGAGCGCTCGCGTATTGATGTATTGGTTGAGTCCGAACGCCCGCTGGTGGAAATGCCCGCCCCCTCCATTGATAACGCTGCGCAACAGATTGGTGCGCATGTAGCGAGTCTCATCCGCGATGGCGACTGTTTACAAACCGGCATCGGCGCCATTCCCGCCGCCATTCTCATGCAATTGGGCGAACGCAACGATCTGGGGATGCATGGCGGTTTGATCGACGACGGCGGCATGGCGTTGATCCAAGCGGGCAATATCAATGGCAGCCGCAAAGCCATCGATTGCGGGCAACACATCACGGGGATGGCGCTGGGTAGCGCAGCGCTATTGGATTGGTTGGCGCATACCCCGGAAGTGGTGTTGCGCGGCGCGGATCATACCCATGAGGTCGACGCCATCCGCCAGCTGGATAACTTTGTGTCGATAAACTCCGCGGTGGAGATTGATTTATATGGACAGATCAACGCGGAGTTTGCCGGTGGCCGGCAGATTTCCGGAACGGGAGGCTCAGTGGACTTTATGCGTGCCGCCAAAGCCTCCAAAGGCGGCCGCTCCATCGTTGCGATGAACGCCACCGCCCGCGGCGGCAGCGTCTCGCGCATCGTGCAAAAGGTGGAACTGGTGACGGCGTTGCGTACCGATGTGGACATTGTGGTGACTGAGTACGGGGTGGCTGACATCAAACATCTCCCCAACCAAGCCCGCGCCGAGGCGCTCATCGACATTGCGGCCCCGGAATTTCGCGAGGAGCTGCGGGTCGGATTAAAAGGTATTTGACACAGTCGGTGTGAGCGGCGTCACGCTTTAACACACCCATCCACACGAGCGGCTACTGCCTTATTTAGAATACAGGCTCGAAGGATCGAGACTAAGGAAAACCGGTGCCATGGATTACGTTGGCATAGACCCCGCGGTAGGGCTGGAATGTTCCAGTTGCAAGCACATCTCCCGCTTACCCTACAGTGAATTGCTTAATCGTGTGATGGAAGAGACTCACGTCAACTGTGAAGGTTGTGGCCGTGAGATGCTCCATGACTGGACTACGGTGAATGTGGTGCAAAACATCATCCGCAAACGCTTGAAGCAAGCCAACGAAGAAAAAGCCAAGCGCGCCGCCAACGGTTAACGTTTTAGTCGTTCGCACGCATCGCGTCGATAAAAAACGCGTACTCTTCTGCGACTTCCCGCAGCGCGTCAAAACGGCCGGATTGCCCGCCGTGACCCGCCCCCATATTGGTTTTTAGCAACAGCAGATTGTTGTCCTGTTTACAGGCACGCAATTTGGCGACGTATTTAGCGGGTTCCCAGTAGGTGACTCGCGGATCGTTTAACCCGGCGGTGACCAACGTTGGCGGATAGTGGCCAGGTTGCAGTTGGTCATACGGTGAGTAAGCGCGGATCATATCGAATGCCGCGGGATCTTCGATGGGATTCCCCCATTCAGGCCATTCCGGCGGGGTCAACGGCAGGCTGGCGTCTAACATGGTGTTCAACACATCTACAAAGGGTACGTGGGCTGCTACCGCACCCCATAGCTCGGGTGCCTGATTTACCACCGCGCCCATAAGTTCACCACCCGCGCTGCCGCCGGCTATCACGATGCGGCCGGCGTTGGTGTAACCTTCGTTGATCAAAAAATGTGCGCAGTCAACAAAGTCGTTAAACGTGTTGGTGCGCTTGTCCAGCTTACCGTCTTCGTACCAGTGGTAACCGAGTTCGTCGCCGCCGCGAATATGGGCTACCGCAAAGATAAAACCGCGCTCCAGCAGCGAAATACGTGCCGGGGAAAAACTTGGGCTTAAACCCAATCCGTAGGCGCCATAACCGTATAGATACAGCGGCGCTGTCCCGTCAAATGGCGTGCCCTTGTGATACACCAGGCTAATGGGTACCGCCACGCCGTCCCGCGCTTTGGCCATGCATCGCTGGGTGGTGAACTGGCTGGCATCGTAACCGCTTGGTATCTCGCGAACTTTCAGCGTCGTCAGCGTGCGGTCTTGCAGGTCGTAGTCGTATACCGTCTGCGGGGTCACCATGGAGGTATAACTTAGCCGCACTGTTTTGGTGTCAAATTCTGCGTTGTGGCCGATGCTGACGTCGTAGGCCGCTTCGGCAAAATCCACATAGTGATCCCGCCCATGCAGGTCCATGACCCGCACCTGATCCAGACCGTCTACCCGCTCTTCAACAATGATGTGTCCGGCCAACACTAAGTGCCCGGTCAAGTAATGACGCTCATCACCCTCTGCAAAGGTGGTCCAATGGTCGGCTTGGGGGGTGTCTTGCGCGGCGCGCAGCAGATCAAAATTGCGGTGTCGCAGATTGCTGCGGATGATAAATTCGCCGTTACCATGATCGACGTGGTACTCGACGTTGGTTTCCCGTTCCCGCATCAGCACGGCGGGCGCATTAAAATCTTCGCGCGGTAACAACCAGACTTCGTTGGTGGTATGGCTGCCGGTGTTAATACATACATATTGTTCGGATTGGCACAAGCTGGCGCTGACCCGAAAGCCGCTGTCTTGTTCTTCAAAAATCAGCGGGTCATCCAACGTTTCGTTTTGCAGCCGACGCTGGTATACGGTCAGCGGCTGCCACTGTTCATTTACCACGGTGTACAAAAACGACGCGCTGTGCGCGTCCCAGATGGCGCTGCCGATGGTGTCGGAGATGGGGGTGGTAAGGCTGGCGCGGCTGCGGATATCGATGACGTGCAGTGTATAACGCTCGTCGCCTTCGGTATCGATGCTGTAGGCCAGTTTCTCGCCGCATGGGCTGACGCTGAGGGAACCCAGCGCAAAGTACTCATGACCGGTGGCCATGGGGACTTCGTCGAGTAACACCTGCCAGGCGTCCGGCTCCGCCAGCGGCGCGCGGTACCAGGTACGGTATTGTGCGTCTTTGCCGTACCGCCATTGGTAGCGATAGCCGTCTTTACGGTAGGGTACGCCGGCGTCTTCGTCGGGTTGGCGGCCCTTAATTTCAGCAAACAGCTCTTCAACCAGGGGCTGCAGAGGCTGCATGCAATGTTCGAAGTAATCGTTCTCCGCGTGCAGATACGCCAGGATGTCCGGGTCTTCGACTTGCGGATAGTTGGGGTCCCGTAGCCACGCGTACGGGTCTTCGATGCTGATGTTGTGATGTGTGTGCTGGTGAGTACGTCGCGCGGCGATGGGTGGTGTTTGCGCAGTGCGCGATGGGGCGTCAGCGTTAGACACTGGTTCTGTTGTGGGCTTGTCGTTGTCGGTCATTTCTTCGGCATTTGTGAGGCATTCTTTAGACATTTGCGGGTGCGCTTGTTTGGCGCGAAGCGCGCAAGCATTCCTTAATGAAGCTGCAAACGCAAACCTCTACACTAGCGGACAGCCGAAAAACCAAAGAGGGGCAGCCATGGCTCATGTGGAACCGCTGCAGCGGGAAGATTTAGGGGATTTAGAAGCCGTTTTTGCCGGTGCGGAGGCGGTCATGGGTTTTGTGCCCAACAGCATGTTGACCATGGCGCACATGCCGCAGCTGACTATGGCATTTTCGCTATTGGCCGGTGTGACGTTTGGCGCGGACATACGTGGGCAAATGAAGGCTTTTGCAGAGATGGCGCCTGCAGACCCAAACGCGGCAGAGGCGTTGCCCGGCGACATGGTGCAACTGATCGCGTACTGCGTCAGCTTAACCGCCGGCTGCCGCTATTGTCAGGCGCACACCTCGCACAACGGGCATCGCCAGGGTTTGTCTGAGGCTAAACTGGCGTCGGTTCTAGATTATGAAGCGTCTACTGAATTCAGCCCGGCGGAAAAAGCCGTGATTGCGTTAGCTTTAGCGGCCGGTGAGGTACCCAATAGCAGCGACCCTACACATTTTGCAGCACTCCAGCAGCATTTCAGTGACCGCCAGATCGTGCAAATTGTGGCGGTGATATCCCTGTTTGGCTTTCTCAATCGTTGGAACGACACCATGGCGACCCAACTTGAAGCAACTCCTATTGAGTTTGCCCAGGCTGTGTTGGCAGACGGCGGATGGCAAGCCGGTAAACACGTGCCAAGCGAGTAACTGGCTATGTGTGGGCGCTTCAACGTGACATCCGATCCTCTGTCACAGTTGCTGATGGAACGGGTTGGGATGCGTTATACCGGGCAGGACAATTTCAACTTAGCACCCACAGAGACGGTATCGGTGTTGAGATTGGGCGCCGACGGCGAACCGCAGCGGGTGCCCATGCGCCGGTGGTTGACCCCTTTGTGGGCAAAAGAGCTGTCCACTAAGTACAGCATGTTTAACGCCAAATCCGAGACTGCCGCGAAAAGCCCCGCGTTTAAGACCCCCTACCAAAAGCGCCGCTGTGTAGAACCTATCGGCACCGCGGTTCCAATTGAAGTAGACACGGGACATAAAGGAGCCTGAAGTTTGTTACTCAATAAAGGCAGTTGGTTGGGCCGCGGCAAGCTCCTGGTGGAAGGCGCCGCCTTAGGTGAAGAAGTGCAGCTCGACCTGCAGGTCAGCGAAGACGAGGGCGGGTTTACCGTAAGCGGCCAACTCGAGAAAGATTTCTCCGGAGAGGTATCTATTCGCGTCGCCCCGGATGAGGTCGGCACCTATGTTATAGATGCGCGCGTAGCGGGGATGGCGCTGGATGGCATCGGCAAGTTAGAGAGTGAACCTAATCATTGCCTGTTGTGGAATCCGGGCCAAACCCAAAGCGTCTCGGTGACGATGTGGTCCACCAGTGGTGGTATCGGCTGTCGTGGGTTTTGGCACGAAGCCGGTAAGACGCGTACCTGGGAGGTGCTGTTTAAGCTCAAGCAACAGGTGATTGGCGGCGACAACGTGGTTTCTCTCGCGCGCCGCCGACGTTAGGTCACCTCAGAGCATCTACAAAGTATTCAGACGCTGCCAGCCTCCAAGAAGGTGATGTCTGCAGCCGAGAGCGGTATCTCCAAGCTGGCGATACAACTGCTGGTCTCCTGCAACAGGCGTGGGCCAACCAAGGCAAATGTCGGGAATGGTTGTCTTAACACATAGGCCAACGCAATGTTAATCAGATCGGTGTCATAACGTTCTGCTAGTTGTTGAGCACGCTGTCTGCGTGCAAAGTTTTTGTCGGAAAACCATACGCGCTTAAGTTCTTCGATGGTGGGCTGCATGGTTGTCACGGCTAAGTTTTCGCTACCTGCTTCGGCTATCACCTGGTCTGCCCAAGGGGTGAAAAACCCCCGCGCTTGGGACGACCAAGGCAGTAGCGCCATTTGGCTGCGGGTCAGGAAGTCGATGTACTCCGGTGTAGAAGACGCCACCGTCCCCGGCCATATGGGTTCGCGCATCAGCGCTAAGCTGAAGTTGTTGGAGACAGCGCTAAACCCCTGTAAGCCGTTGGCTTGGGCATACTCGTTGGCCGCTGCTACGCGCTCCAAGGTCCAATTAGAGCCGCCAAACGCGCGTATGCGTCCGCGCTTAACTTCATCGTTGAGCGCGTCGACAAACTCACCCACGGGTATGTCCAGGTTATCTCGATGTAAGAAATAAACGTCTACATAATCAGTTTGCAGGCGTTCCAGGGATGTGTCGAGCTGTGGTGTGATGCAGCCGGGGAAGTTGTCCGGGGTGTGGGCGCCTTTGCCGACGATGACAATGTCCTCACGCAAGCCGCGTTGTTGATGCCAATGCCCGAGCAGAGTTTCCATGGTACCGCCGCCGTAGATGTAGGCGGTATCAAAACAGTTGCCCCCTTGCTCAAAAAAATCGTCCCACATGACACTCGCGTGGCTCATGGACGGTTGGTTGTCACAACCCATCACCAGCTTTGAGACCGGTTTGTCCAGATGTTGGATATGGCTGTGTTCCATGCTCGGTCGATCGGTGCGAACAGCGCCGAGCAGAGGCCCGCTGTGGGTAGCAGGTTGCTCGGCGGTATAGGCCAAACCAATTTCCCGTCGCCAGTTGTCCAGCGCCAAGGCTTGGTGCAGCGAGTCTTGCCACGTCAAAGTAGGGGATTCCAGTTCGCCGTTTTGCAGCAGCTCGGCCACATGATCTGCTTCGATGACATACAGCGAATCGTTTTTACCTGCGATGGTTTGTGTATCAGCTCCTTGGGTGAGCTCAAAGGACCAAGCGCCAGCATCGTCAGCCGGTAACCACGGCTTAGGCAGGTGGATACGTCCGTGGCTGCCAAACACAGTTGCGGTATTGCCGAGTTGTGCCGAAACCGCGGTGGCCAGCTGCGCGGACACCCCATTGTTAAACTTCAGCAACGCCGAGGCCCATTCGTCGACCCCGGTTTTGCCCAAATGACCGTGGGCCGCAATGTTATAAGGTTCACTACCCGCTACTGCGCGGGCAAACGACAGCGGGTAACAGCCTACATCCATGATGCCGCCGCCGGCCAACGCGTTGGAGAACAAGCGGGAAGCCGGGTCAAACGGCGCGTGATAGCCAAAGCTGGCCTCGATGTGACGAACCTCACCGAGCGCGCCTGCGTCAATCAGCTTTTGAACCTGCTGCATTTGCGGATGCAGCCGGTACATGAAGGCTTCCATGAGAAACACTTGCCGTCGCCGGGCGCATTCCACTATGGCCATACATTGGGCGTGATTCAGCGCCAAGGGCTTTTCGCACAGCACCGCTTTGCCGGCTTGCAGTGCGCGTATGGCCCAGGCGGCGTGTTTAGAGTGTGGGGTGCTAATGTAGACCGCATCCACCTCGGGATCGGCGAGGAGTGCTGCGTAACTTGCGTGACAGTGGTCGGCAACTTGTGGAAATTCCTGCGCAAAGGCCTGTGCCCCTGCGGCGCTGCGGCTTCCTACGGCCTTCAGCTGATTCTGTTCCGAGGCCGACAGCGCAGCGGCGAAAGTACGAGCGATGCGGCCCGTGGCCAGTAAGCCCCAACGAATTTTATTAGGCATAACCAAACTTATTAGGGTTGATTCAAAAACGCTTCGAGTGGAAATGGGTTGCCGTTTACGGTCATGGCGCCATTACTGTACTCAGCAGCCACGCTGAGGTTGTTATCGTCCGCACGAAATACACCTTGGCCGATCAGCGCACCCAACATCAGCGGCGCCTGCGCACGCGCCATGTCTTCGAGTTGGGCTTCATCAACTTCGGTGTCTGCCGGTACCCCCGCCAGCAATTGCTGCTTGATCTGCGGGATCAGCAGTTCCGTGGCTAATTCGCGGTGTAAGGTCACGTCCGCCTCCATACGTATGACGCTCATCCACATACTCAAGTCGTCCAGTTGAAACGTGTCCAAGCCCGGTAGCGCCTGGGGTAGAGCGCTCAAGGACAGTTGCGCGTTAAACGGCTTGTCATTGTAGATAAATGACAGCGGAGCAATTTGTACGGTGAGCCCCGCGGTTAACATTTGATGTACGGGGGTGCGCATAGCGGCCATCCATGCGGAGGGGTCTTCGCTGCTGACGATCTCGGCGTTCACTGCCTGCAGTCCTCGCATGGCTTCGCGAGAGACCTGGTCCGCCACCACGTTGAGTTGCACATCTTCATAAGTGACGCCGCCGCTTACCAGTTTGCCGACGCCATACTTCGCCTGTAGTCGTAAAGTTTGGTCCTGCCTAGTTGAGACAAAATCAAACCGAGCTTGATTGAGGTCAAACGCGGTGGCGTCGTTTTGTACTGCGACGATACGGTCAATGGTGATGGCGCCTTCACCCACGCCATAGGGATCACTCTCTGGATAAGCCATGTCGGAGCTCAGCACCGTACGCTCAATGACCGCCTCACCGTCTGTACCACGCACCGAAAAGCCATTCATTTGCCCGTCGAGGAGCAAGTGCATGTCGCTAAAATCCAGGTTGCCGGATGCTTGGGCACCCGCAAAGATCAATTCCGTAGCGCCGTCGCCGCCCTGCATCTGGGTGGTAAACGCGGGTGCCTCTAAGTGAAGATCGCTGCTGCCGGTGAAGCCGAGATCCATGGATAGTTTAAACAGGTAAGCGTTGCCGCTTTGTTCGAGCCACTTGGCGATATCGGGGTGGCTGTTTGTGTCAATCAGCGCAATCGCTTGGCCAAGTTCTAGGTGTACACCATCGTCGACGATGACAGGCCCGTGATTAATGCGCACCGCCTGCACCAAACCTTCGCGTAGTCTCTGCTGCAGCTCGGGGTTTTCATCGTCTTCAAACAAGGTGTCCAGATAGCTGTCACTGAAGCCGATGCGTACTTTGCCGTGTCCCTCAAACCAGCCGTTTTCGTAGTCCTCCAAACGAATGTGCAAAAATTCGCCGCTTTGATCGGCGGCTTGTTGTAAAGCATCTTGCAGTGCGTCACGGGCTTGCATGCCAACCAACGGCGGTGAGAGCAGGATCAACCCAACAATCAATATCAGCGCAAATGTGACCTTCTTCACAAATCCTCCGGCGGGCCCAAGTTAAAGTGGTGAATATCGGCAGTTTACCTCAGTGAAGCGGCCGGTAACGGGACATTTCTGCAGGGATAGCACACAAAAGGCGAGCGACGTTATGCGCCTATTTAAGCGTGCAACAAAAAGTGCAAGAAAATGGCTATATCTATATCTACCGGCGACCGCCTTCTGCGTGAGTTTGGCGCCCGCTGCGTTAGCGGATGAACCGGTCTTAGGTAGCTACGCCGCGCGTGCCGTAGTTCCGGCCAACTTTTCGGAAATGCCCGTGCAAAAATCCTACGCGCTGGGTATCGGCCGGTTTGATCTGGACGCGCATACCGAAATCATCGGTTGGCGTCTCAATCATGACTGGTATTTTGGCCGTCAAGACGGTGAAGACTCAGGACTCACCTTGGTTTGGCAGAGTAATGCCAACCAGATCAGTTTGTCGAAAGACGGCTTACGGCTGACGCGCCGATTTTAGGCCCTCATCAAATACGGGTGGAGCAATTGCTCTAGCTGTTCCTCCAGGGTGCGCATATGTGCAGCCGGATCGGTGTTTGCGTCTGCATTTAATGCTAAGAAGTAGCGCAGCATGGCGTAGTCGGTGAGGCAAAACAGCGTGTGCGCCAGCAGGTGTAAGTCAACCTCGGGGTGCAGTTCTCCCACCCCTTGCGCCATGCTTAACAATGCATGATAACGCTCGTGAGCGACCACGTTCAGCGTGGCCAGCTCCTGATCTGCGCTGGGGTCCCAGCTGGCAAAATGGGTCATGATCTCTCGCCATAGCTCCAGTTTCTCGCCTTGCATGATGTCGAAGCAGCTGTGGTTGATTGTGCTCAAAGTACCAAGCAGATCGCCATCGTATTGTTTGATGACAAAGTCGACTTGTGTGGCCCAGGCTTGGATGTCGGCATCGATGAGGGCGCGCACAACATGGGCTTTACTCGGGAAATAGTTGTACAAGGTCTGATAACTCACCCCGGCTTGTTGCGCAATTTGGCGCGTGGTGGTGTTGCTGCCGCCTTGGTGCTGAATGAGCGCAGCGGCGGCGGCCAGGATATTGGCGCGGGCTTTGGCTTTATTCTGTTGTCGTAGCGACATAAAAGTTGACTTGGTCAATATTTAGAGCGAGTATAAGTTTTATGAAATTTACAGATCAAGTCCAAATTTGCGCTTTCGTGGCTCTCATGAGTGCCTTGTTTTGCCCGCACGCTTCGGCTGCGCAAACGGATACAGGGGGCGACACAAACGACGTGGATCCGGTGGTGTTGGTCACCAAAGCCATCGATTTGACTCGGGGGCTGACCTCGTATTCGGAAATGACCATGGTCATCAAGCGGCCCACCTGGGAGCGCACGTCCAGTTTGATCGCATGGACGCGTGGGCGGGAAGATGCGTTGATCCGCTTTACGGCACCGGCCAAGGACGCAGGCAATGCCATGCTTAAAACCGGTGAGAAGATGTGGACCTTCAACCCCAAGCTGAATCGTAACATCCGCCTGCCGAGTTCCATGATGTCGCAGAGTTGGGCCGGCTCAGACTTTTCCTATAACGACCTCTCCCGCAGTGATAAGTACCTGCGCCATTACGACCTTGAATTGATTGAGGTGGCCAAACAAGACGGGCATACCGTGTACACCATCGACGCGCTGCCGCGGGAGGATGCGCCGGTAGTGTGGGGTAAGGAGCGTATGATCATTCGGGACGATCACGTCATGCTCGAGCTGACCTACTTTGACCAGGAAATGGTGCCGCTGAAGCAAATGTCCGCGCTGGAAATAGGCGAGTTGGGCGGGCGCACCATTGCGGTGACCATTCGCATGGTGGATTTAGAAGAGGGTAGCAGCTTCACCGAAGTGCGCTACGACAGCATCGACTTTGATGTGGCGCTGGAAGACCGCATGTTCACTACTTTTGCCCTGCAATCCGGCCGGAGCCGGTAAACATGAGTGAAGCGGTTGCGGCGTTGCCTGCTCGCGCTAATCGCCGAGCCCGCGGGTTCACCTGGCTCATGGCGTGGCGCAATTTGTGGCGCAACCCGCGCCGTACCTGGCTTACCGCCGGCGGCATCGCTTTTGCCAGTTCTCTGGTGACGATGGCGATGGCCCTGCAAGCCGGTACCTACCAATCCATGATTACCGGATCTACCGGTTTTTATCTGGGGCAGGCACAAATCAACCACACGGACTATGAGCTGGAAGAGAAGCTTGAGCAAACCTTGCCCAACGCCACCGAGCTGATGCGTCAACTCGACGATATTGCCGGTCTGCGCGTCGCGCCAAGGGTGCAAGCGTTTGCCCTAGCTTCGGTAGGTGAACGCTCTTTTGGCGCTGCGGTGGTGGGAGTGGATTTTGCCGCGGAAGCTCAGGTAGTGGGCTTTTTTGATCGGGTACATGTTGGTGTGCTGCCGCTAGCAGCTGATGAAGTGGTGGTAGGTGAGGCCATGGCGCGCAATCTTGGCGCCGGTATCGGAGACGAACTGGTGTTGTTGGGAGCCGCTAAAGAAGGTGGCATTGGCGCCTTGGCGTTGCGCATCAGCGGGTTGTTCAGTTCCGGGCAAATCGAGCTGGATCGCACCTTGGTGTTTACTCACCTGGCCACGGTGCAGAACGGGTTTGCCCTAGGTGATGAGGTGCATGCCCTGGTGTTGCGTGTTGATGAGGTGGAGCAGCTGCCCGCCTATCAGCGCCAAATTGAACTGCTGCTGCCGGAGCGGGCGGTATTTCGCCCATGGCAGCAACTGCTGCCAGAAGTGGTGCAGGGTATTGAGCTGGATCGAATCACCGCGCTGCTATTCTACGGAGCCCTGTTGATATTGGTGACCTTTTCAGTGGTGAATACCTTCATCATGGTGGTATTTGAGCGCACCCGGGAGTTTGGCATGTTGTTGGCGCTAGGCACTAAACCGAGCCTCATCATGCGCTTAGTGCAGGCTGAAGCGTTCATCATGTGGATATTGGGTGTCAGCATAGGTTTGTTGCTGTCCAACGTGGCGGTTGCTTGGGCGGCGGCGGTGGGTATCCCGTTAGGTGGTATTGAAGAAACCATGCAGCAGTACTACATGCCCAGCCGGCTGTATCCCGCCATCACCTTCGCCAGTATCTCCCTGGCGCCCGTAGCACTGTTGTTGGGTACTCAGTTGGCTGCCTTGTTAGTGACCTTGCGCATACACCGCCTGCAGCCCGTCACCGCTTTGCGCGCGGAGTAGTTTACCGCGTGAAACTGTTATTACAGCTCAGTATTCGCAACCTGCTGCGCCACAAGCGGCGCAACGGTATGCTGTTGTTGGCCATTGCGGTGGCGGTGGCGGGCGTGAATGCCTCAAACACACTGTTGCGTGGCTACCAACTCGATCTGCTGGATACGGCTGTGTCGAACTTGACCGGCCATGTCAAAGTGCACGCCCCCGGGTACCGGGATGACCCCACCATCATGAACAGTTTTGTAATTGAAGACAGCTTCACACCGGACGTGCCGTCGGATGTTTTATTGGGTTGGGCACCGCGCGTACGTATCCCCGGTGTCATTATGAGTGAGCGTGAAACCCGGGGCGTACAGTTGGTGGGTATCGAGCCAGGCGCCGAGGGTATTTCTTTTCTACGCGATGCCGTCATTGACGGGGAGTTTTTGACGGCTGCAGACGATAATCGGGTGGTGCTGGGTAAAGAGCTTCTGCGCCAGTTGGAGAGTGATATCGGGCGCCGCCTGGTGATCATCACGCAAGGGGCTGATGGCCTCAACCGCGAGCGCGGCTATCGTATTGCCGGTAGCTACGATGTCCAAGGCACCGGTTTGGAGAAGCTGTTTGTTTTTGTCGGCTTAGAACATTTGCAGGCGCTATTGGAGACTGACGCTGTGACCGAGGTGTCGGTGCGGCTGACGACGGAGAACTATCGCGAGCCGGCCAAGCTGTCCATGGCGGCGAGCCTGAGTGATCTGGAGGTCATGGATTGGCAAGAGCTGGAGCCCCAGGCGGCGGAAATGTTCTTGTTTGCCGACGGGGTTATCTATGTCTGGTTCTTGCTGATGATGGGTGCCCTGACATTTGGCCTGGTTAATTCACTGGCTGCTGCTGTCATGGAGCGGGTGAAAGAGCTTGGCATGATGCGGGCCTTGGGAATGCAGAAACGCACTGTGGTGGTACAAGTTGTGGTTGAGTCCTGCGTCATGATGGCGCTCGGTGTGCTGGCCGGGACGCTGCTTGGCGCCCTGATTTATGCAGCCATCAGCGATGGGATTGATCTGACCGCGTGGTCGGATGGCATTGAACTGTTTGGCGTCGCCAGTCTGCTGGTGCCGGTGATGTTGCCGAGTGATCTGCTCACCGTAGCGTTCAGCAGCATGTTACTAGGCATCGCGGCGAGCCTTTATCCCGCTTGGCGCGTGGTCCAGGTGCAACCGCTGGATGCTTTACGCAGCTGACCATGGGTGCGGTGCAACGGGCACGGGACCGTCGAACGAACACAAGCTGCGCGCAGGGTGAACACTGCGCACAAGCGTCTGAATTGGAGTGGATATGAGTCAGCCAGTAGTGGTGTGTAAGGGCGTCACCAAAACGTATCAGAAGGAAGCTGTACCCGTGCACGCCTTGCGCGGGGTCGACTTTGTGGTCCACCCGGGGGAGTTTGTCAGTCTTTCCGGTCCGTCCGGATCCGGCAAATCCACGCTGCTTAATATCATCGGTGGCCTCGATCGGCCGGACAGCGGCTCGGTGGTCGTCGATGAGGTGGATTACGGCGGCTTGTCGGAAAGCGCGTTAGCGGAGTTGCGCCTCCACAAGCTGGGTTTTGTATTCCAAGCCTACAATCTCATACCCGTGTTGAGCGCGCTGGAAAACGTGGAATTTATCATGCAATTGCAAGGTGTTCCGGCTGCCGAACGGCAGGGTCGTGCTGAAGATGTGCTGACCAAGTTGGGGTTGGGAGAGATGATTCACCGCCGGCCGGGTGAAATGTCCGGCGGGCAACAGCAGCGCGTGGCTGTGGCGCGCGCCATCGCCTCAGACCCGGTGCTGCTGTTGGCGGACGAACCAAGTGCCAATTTAGATTCGCGCACCACCGAAGAGTTGCTGGAGCTATTGAAACGTCTCAATCAGGACAACGGTATGACCATCATAACCGCCACCCATGACCCCATGGTGATGAGTTACGCCACCCGGCAGGTTAAGTTACGCGATGGTGCCATAGAGCATGATGACGCCGCGCTGCCTGCGTGACGCGCTTATTTTTGTAAGCAGCCTGCTGCTTGGCGCGCCGCCGGCCCAAGCCCTGGAGGCGGACTTTCGCCTGAAGTGGTTTAGCACCGCCAGCGCCTTGCCCCCCCACGATGTGCAGCGGCAGCTTGACGAAACGCCGAGCTACGACCAAACCTTGGATTTGCGCATGATGTTTAAGCAGCGGCTCGGTCCGGTGCAGCTGTTGCTGGATCATTCCACCGTGCTGCTTAGTGGTGATGCGGTAGCGTTGGGCCGCGATCCGAATAGCGCGGTGGACCAAACTGTCACCAACGACGAGCGCCGTTGGGTAGACCTCACCTGGGAGATTGAGGACGGCAATCGGCATCAGAGTTTTCATCGTCTGGACCGCCTGGCTTTGCAATGGCAGCCGGGAGATTGGAGTTTTACTGTGGGCCGCCAGGCTGTCAGTTGGGGCAGTGGCATTGTGTTTCAGCCGTTAGATCTGTTTAGCCCCTTTTCACCGACCGTTGTGGATCGTGATTACAAAGCCGGTGATGATTTGATTTTGGCCGACCGCCTATTGGCCAACGGTCATGATTTGCAGCTGTTACATGTCATTCGGCGTGATAACGACGACGATGTTACCGGTGAGGTCAGTAGTACGGCTCTGAAATGGCACGGTTACGCCGGAGCGGCGGAATTTGAGCTGGTGGCGGCCGAGCACTACGACGAGCGCGTGTTGGGCGCAAGTTTACGCCTGGGTGTGGGGCAGGCGTTGCTGCGCACCGATGTGGTTGCGACACGCTACCAAGGGCAGTGGAATGATGATGACGAGTGGCGTGTGTCCGGCATCATTAATGCCGATGTGAGCTTCATGCTGGGTAGCCGCAATGCCTATGTGTTTGCGGAGTACTTTCACAATGGCTGGGGCGTTGATCGGCTACCCGATAACCTCTTTATGCTGCCGGAAGCGCTGCAACTCCGTTTGGCGCGCGGCGAACTGTTCAATTTGATGGAAAACTACCTGGCTGTGGGTGGCAACCTGGAGTGGCACCCCCTGGTCACCCAGACCGTCACCTTGATCAGCAACTTGCACGACAGCAGCAGCTTGATGCAGATGCAGCTGAACTATGAACCCGGCGATCACCAACGCTTGCAGTTTGGCTGGCTGGAACCGCTGGGTGGGCGGGGTGATGAGTTTGGGGGTGTACCGGTGTTTACCGTGCCCGCTGGGACAAACCCCACAAATAACAACGCCCCCGGAGCGGTTGTCACTACCGGGGGCGCGAGTCGCGTGTATCTACGCTGGGTCTATTTCATTTAGACCTGCGCAGAAGCCTGCCAAGCTTATTTTTGCGCAACTTCAACGGTTACCTTCGGCGTGGCGTTGGTGAACCGTCCGTTTTCAATGGAAGCGCTAACCAGTTTTTGGCCGCGTTGTGCGGTTTCGCACGCCACGCGAATGGCGTTGCGCTCACCTTCTTCCCAACGTGTGGCATTCACAAAATACTGGGTGGTGTCAGTTTGCTTGGCAATAAAGTACTCGCGCTCGGGTACCAGACCGTTGCTACGCTGCTCAGCGTACTTAACACAGGTGGCGTAGCCGCGAAATTCGGTTTCAGAGCTGGTGCGTGCTTCAGCCGCGATGCTGAATGCCAAGGCGGAAGTGGCGACGGTCGCAATTACTAGGTTTTTCATGTGCAAGTCTCGGTGTCTAGAGGGGGTTGAGGTTAGGTGTTACGTAAGGTAACGTTTGACCGCTAATCGGGGAAGATAAGTAACGTAGAAAGCGTTTTGCACAGATTTACAGGGAGCGACATATTGATGTCACAAAGCATTACCCGACCAGGGCGGCGCTTATGATGGGCCATCCTGCTTTCGATCTGGATTGGAATTTGGTGCGCACTTTCGTGGCGGTGGCAAAAGCCGGCAGTCTCGCCGGCGGCGCGCGAAATCTCGGCATTACCCACCCCACCGCGGCCCGTCACATACAGCAACTCGAAGAGTCCATCGGTGTCTCCCTGTTTAGCCGCACCTCCCAAGGCCTGGTGTTAAACGAAGCCGGCCTGGGTTTGAGCAACGCCGCCACCGTCATGCACAGCAGCGCCCTGGCATTTCAAGCCGCGACAGATTCTGTGCGCTCACGCCCGATCGAACGCGTACGCGTATCCGTGGCGGAGATTCTCGGTGATCTATTGCCCGATGTGCTGTTAACGGAGCTGACCACCAGCCCGGATCAGAGCCTGCGCGTCGACATGGTGGTGACCGACAATACCCTGAATCTACTTGAGCGTGATGCCGACATTGCCTTGCGACATGCGCGCCCAGAACAGCAAGAGCTGCTGTGTAAGAAAGTTGGCCAACTGGAGATGGGATTGTTTGCCCATCGAGACTATGTGGCTGAGTTTGGTCTGGTAGACCTGGAACACTTGGCCAAACACCGCTTCATCGACGGCGTGACCCGCGACTTTTTAGTGCGCGGCGCCGCCCACCGCGGCTTACACATCGACACCGACCAAGTGGTGCTGCGCAGTGATTCGTTGTCTTGTCAACGCGCCGCGGTGCGTGCGGGTTGGGGGGTGGCGGCATTACCCTTGTGGATGGCCGCACCTGAAGCGGATTGGCTGCCGGTCTATTTGCAATCAGAGGTGATTAACATCGATGTGTGGCTCACAGCTCGGCCCGAAGTACGTGACAGTGAACAACTTTACGCGGTCTATCGGCGTCTGGGTGAAGGTCTTGCCCAACACTTGGTATAGATTGCGGCACGGGTAGACGTTTTCGTAACAATCTGGCCCAAGCCGAGTGAGCTGAAAAGACCAACTGGAGCCATAGGCGCAAGTGGGGCTTGTTCAGTGAGTGAGGGCACCCCGGAGGGGCGCCGCGGTCGTTACGAAAACGTCTACCCGTGCCGCAATCGCTCTCAAATTGACCGAAGTCTTTGACCCCAACCTCATAGGTCGAGAGTCAAACCGTCACCGCCACCCCACTTTCATCCGCCGCCGCCACATTCGCCTGCTTCGCCTCGATCAACTGCGGCACAATCTGATCCAACTCATCGAGCGTCCACACACCTTTGCTTTTCCTGAATTGCTTGATGATGCGCGGCTGTTGCATGATGGCGACGCCACCGCGACCCGTGTGAAAGATCTCCGCGGTGATGCCGGCGGAAGCTTCCGAGGCCAGCCAGGCCACGATGGGCGCGATGTGCTGTGGGCCGCCGGAGTCTAAGTCGTCCTGCTCCACGGTTTCGCCGCGGTTTTCACGCAGCGGGATGGTCATGCGGGTGAGCGCTCCTGGGGAAATGGTATTCACCGTACAGCCGTATTTGGCCAGTTCCAAAGCCAGCACGCGGGAAAAACCGGCAATACCCGCTTTTGCGGCGCCATAGTTGGCCTGTCCGAAATTGCCAAACAGGCCGGATACCGAAGAGAAGTTGATGATACGCGCGCCGGTGCGATTGTGCTCCCTGATGTAGCGGGCAAACGGCCGCGAGCAGCAATAGTGGCCTTTGAGGTGGACCGCAAGCACCGCGTCCCAATCCGCTTCTTCCATATTGAAGATGGTTTTGTCGCGTAAGATGCCGGCGTTGTTGACCAGGACATCCGCGCCGCCAAAAGCATCAACCGCGGTTTGTAGAATCGCTTCGCCGCCGGCGACGTCGGCCACGGAGTCGGTATTGGCGGCAGCTTCGCCGCCCGCGGCTCGAATTTCCTCAGCCACTTCATCGGCGATGTGTGTGCTGCCAGTGCCGTCGGTGGCACCGCCAAGATCGTTGACCACCACCTTGGCACCTTCGCTGGCGCACAACAGCGCTATCTCTTTACCGATGCCGCGGCCGGCGCCGGTGACCACAACCACTCTGTCCTCTAGTCTGCCCATGTTGTCTCCCCTTAGTAATGTTGTGGGTTGTCATGTCGTGTGCTCGCCACCAGAATACTCTCAATTGCTGCATTTGACACACATAGGGAGCGCAAATGGATACCCGTGGGGCGGAACACTTTGATCACTTCGGGGAAGACACCGCTCAATTGGTGGAGGACAGTTTTGCCGATGGCGTAGAACGGGCGGTGCTGCTGATGCGGCATTCCGCGCGCACGTTTGATCGCAACATCCACGATTTGCTGAACCCGCTTACCGAACATGGGCGCAACTTAAGCCTGCGTTTGGGCCAAGCATTACCCAAACACGTCTCGGTGCGCGGCTATGCCAGTCCGCCGGAGCGCTGTATGGAGACCGCGCAGTTGGTGATCGACGGCCATACCCAATCCGGCGGCGCCGGTCATCGCACCCGGCCGGTAGAAGCTTTGGGTGTGTTTTACGCGCTGGATCAACAGAAGATGTGGAAAGGCATGAGTCAGGCCGACACCATGGTGGATTACCTGGACGCCTGGTTTGTCGGTGAGGTACCGGAAGACGCCATGATGCCTGCTCAGCTGGCCGTGCAAATGGTGTTGCGTGCCTTGTTGGGTAAGTTACGCGGCTCGGGGCCGGCGGGTGAAGCGCCCCACTTGGATTTGTGTGTGTCCCACGACATGACTGTGTACACAGTGCGTCATGGTGTTGGGTTGGAAGGTTTGGATGGGCCGGATGTGGAGTTTCTGGATGGTTTGTTGCTGTTTGAACGGGCGGGACGTTACTTCATGCGCAGCCAACACGGATCAGAAGTAGAGATCCGGGCATAAAGCCCGGATCCGGTTGGGGTGAAAGAACGCAACGGGCGTCCCCTCTTTTCTTAGTACCAAGCGCGGTACTTCATCCAGCGGCGCGGATGCTCGTGTCGCGCATAACGTTGCCGAGGTTCTAACACCACGCGGATGTTATTGACCCGTGCATTACGCAACCCCAATACCCAACGGCCGTTACTGTAGCGCGGGGCGCGCAGATGGTTTTTGCCGCGCTCGAGCCTGGTTCGGTCTGACACTTCACCACCGACTTTAAGGCGCGCGCTGGCGTAGTCATGGCGGCCGCGGCTGTCGACCACTACCTTACGCAGGCGATAGTGATCCGGGTTGATGTTGTAGTAGTTTTTTAACAGGCGACGCAGATGCACACGTTCGTCACCGCGGATGCGCACCGGGATGTCCAGGCGCACTACGTCATGCTTGTTGAAGTGGCGGCGCTCATGGTGGCGGCGCTCGTGTTTGCTGTGGTAACCGCGATGGTGTTTGTCACGGTAGCTGTACCTATCGTAGTGCCCATCATAGTGTCGCTGCTCGACGCGGTCTTTGCGATCTCCTTTGCGATCGTCGTCTCTTGCCATCGCGCCATCGGCTGCCAGCAGGGCGCCAATGACGACGGTGGTGACTGCTAAACTTTTCATACCTACTCCTACTGTTTTTGGTGAGGGTAGGCGTACTGTAGGGTCGCGGGACTGAATGTCCGGTGAACTGAAACTAAACCGCCGCTGAACAACATGTGGCCGATTAAATGTGCGACCGATAGATGTGCGGCCGAATAAAGCGCGGCCGAATAAAAAGAGGATCGCGTTAAGGTTGTGCACCTTCGGTTAACGGGCGGCTGTCGTCCTGCACCCATTCCGACATAGAGCCGTCGTATACCGCGATGTTGTCTTGGCCCATAAGTTTGCAGGCAAACGCATCCACGGTAGCGGCAATACCACCGCCGCAGTACGTGATTACCCGCTCCGCGCTCAGCATACCCTGCGCATCTAAAGCGCCAGCCAGCTCTGGCGCCGGCAAAAAGTGTTCTTGATCGAGGATGTGATCGTAAAACAAGGGGCGTGAGCCGGGTATGTGGCCGCGGCGTTTGTAGAAAAAGTCACCTGTGCCTTCATACAAGGCAGGGCTTAAGGCATTAACAGTGCAAACCCGGCCATGCATACCACGCTCAACTTCCGCGGTATCGGCGAACACAGCGGCGCGTGGTGAGGCGCTAAATTGGGCGGGTGGATAGGAGTGGCTGCCGCTTTCGGTGGGTAGACCTTGCGCCTGCCAGGCTTTGAAGCTGCCGTTTAACACCGCCACCTGGTTGTGGCCGGCATGGTGTAGCAACCACCAGGCGCGGGTTGCCCACATGATATGCCCGGACGAATACAGCACCACCTCTTGGTCAGCACTGATGCCGCTATCGCCGATCGCTTGCGCCAGTTGCGGCTGGGCAGGCACCGTAAAGTTGAGCGCGGACGTGGTATCTGCCCACGCTTCGACCAAGTCGATGAACCCAGCGCCCGGAATGTGTGCGTGTTGATAACTTTGCAAGCCGGACTCAACTTGATAACCGCCGCTGGCTTGTGGGTGTAAAAACACAGCTGCGTCGAACACGCGCAAGGTAGGCTCGCCGAGCTTGCTGTTGAGGGTAACTACGTCGATGAGGAATTCGGGATGTGTATATTCCATGCTGTCTTGAGTCTCTTACTGTTTGTGTGAGCGCTTAGCCCATTAATTGCTGAATCGGCTTTTCGAGGTGTTTTGGCGTCACCGATGCAACGCCGATGGTGTCACATTCCTGGAAAGGGGCAAAGTTGTGCATTGCTTCTACCCAGGCGTTGATTAACTCTTCCTCCGCAAAGGGGTGCGCACAGAAATGTAGCGCCTTCACTTCTAAGTGCTGTCGGCGACGGTGGGCTTTGCAGTCCATCTGCCCCACAAAACGATCTCGATACAGCAGCGGCAAACAAAAGTAGCCGTATTGGCGTTTGGCCGCGGGGACGTAACACTCAATCTGATAGTCAAAATCGAAGACGGCCTTTAAGCGTTCGCGTTGTATGACGACATTGTCGAACGGGGAAAGGATTTGTAGCCGGGCATGCGCGCGCGGGGGCGGAGTCTGCAGCAAGTCCGCAACACAATAAAACTGTTCACCGTTTGGCAATTCAATGGTGTCGAGCATGCCTTGCGCAAGGCGTTCGGCCACCAAGTCGCGGACCGCTTGGCGCAATGCGGGATTGCGCCGTCCGTAGGTGAGCCCCTTGAGAGTGGCAAAGGCATGGCAACGTAACTGTTGATCGAGGATGTGCTCGGCAAACTCGGCCATCGTCGGCGGGCGCGTATCCACCCAGCTAGGCAGCACCCGCTCGGGCAGATCGTAGGTTTTTTGAAAGCCGTCCCGGTCGCTGATCATCAACGCACCTTCCATGTACAGCTGCTCCAACGCTTTCTTGGCCGGTTTCCAATCCCACCAGCCCGCACTGCTGCCGCTGGCGGTTTCTACATCCCGCGAACGCAACGGTCCGTCGAGCGAGATACGCTCCAACATGTCCTGCATCAGTTGGGTATCCCGCGATCGCTGCCAATGCCCTTGGCCGTTTTTCATGATGTCCTTGTAGGGCAGGGAAAATCGATAGTCCGCCATGGGCAAAAACGCGGCTGCGTGGGACCAATACTCAAAAATGCTGCGGTCTTTGAGCAGCCGGTTGGTCATGTCGGGCATAAAGTTTGGGATGCGTGAGCGGAACACATGGTGATGGGCGCGGGCCACCACAGAAATGGTGTCGATTTGCACATAACCCATGTGTTCGATGGCCTTGCGTGCGCCGGACAGGCCGCGTCCGAAGGGGGACCGCTGCAGCAATCCTTGTGCGCCTAAAGCGTAGCGGCGCAAGCGAGCCAGATCAGCCTGGCGGGTGATCGCGATGGCTTTTGGTTTGCTTCTGCTGGGGCGGGTGTTCACAATCTGGCCAATATACGCAGCCCGTCAACCAAAGGAAATTCATGATCTTGTTTCGCCCCTTTTTAATGCCAAGCCTCGCATTGGGTGTGCTGGTGGTGTGTCTGTGTCTACCCCAGCAAGTTTTGGCAGCCAGCCGCGCGCCGCAGTTCAGCGAATCCGGCATGGTGGCCAGCCGGTCCGGGTGGGCATCTCAAGTGGGGGCGGATATTTTGGCCGCCGGTGGCAATGCGGTGGACGCCGCGGTGGCGGTGGGTTTTGCGCTGGCCGTGACGTATCCGTCCGCGGGTAACCTCGGCGGCGGCGGCTTTATGGTGATCCATATGGCGGACGGCACCGTGGACACCAATGATCACCGTGAACGTGCGCCGTTGGCGGCCACCCGCGACATGTACTTGGACGAACACGGTGATGTGATCGAAGGTTTGTCCACTGCTTCACACCTGGCGGTAGGCGTACCGGGCACGGTGGATGGTTTGTTGGCTGTGCTGGAGAAGTACGGGACCATGACCCGTGCTCAGGTGATTGATCCGGCCATCCGATTGGCGTCGGTTGGCATCCGCCTAGACCGCGATTTGGCCGGGCAGTTTGAGCGTCGTTTGAAAGATTTTGCGCCTTATCCTGCCAGCATGGGTGTGTTCAGTAACAAAGGAAAACCCTGGCAGGTAGGTGATGTGTTTAAGCAACCGGACCTCGCCGCCACCTTGCGGCGCATTAAACGCCACGGCCGCGAGGGTTTTTATGCCGGAAAAACCGCTGATCTGCTGGTGGCTGAAATGCAGGCCAATGATGGCTTGATTACGCATGAGGATCTTGCACAGTATCGCTCGGTGTGGCGGCAACCGGTGCGGGGCACGTATCGCGGTCATGAGATTGTGTCCATGCCACCGCCGTCTTCCGGCGGTGTGTTGTTGGTCCAGATGTTAAACATGTTGGAAAGCCGCGATATTGCCGCCAGTGGTTTTGGCAGCGCGGCGACGGTGCATGCCATGGTTGAGGCGCAGCGCCGAGCTTATGCCGATCGCGCCGAATACTTGGGTGATCCCGACTTTTTTCCGGTGCCCGTGCAGACGCTCACCAGCAAAGACTATGCCGAGCAACGTTATGCGGACTTTGATCCCGACAAAGCCAGCCTTAGCGAAGACATAGGCGCCGGTGAAATCCCCCTGGAAAGCCCGGATACCACCCATGTTTCGGTGATGGATGCGGCGGGAAATGCGGTGGCATATACCACCACTTTAAACTTGTCGTTCGGCGCCAAAATGGTCGCTGCCGGCACCGGTGTGTTGCTCAACAATGAAATGGATGATTTTTCCGCCAAGGAAAACACACCCAACTTTTATGGTTTGTTGGGCCGTACCGCCAACGCCATTGAGCCGGGCAAACGTATGCTCAGTTCCATGACGCCTACCATCGTGCTCAAAGACAAGCAACCTTTGTTAGTGACGGGCTCCCCGGGCGGTAGCACCATCATCACCACCACTCTGCAGGTGGTTATCAACGTCATTGACCATGGCATGGACGTTGCTGATGCAGTAGCGAGTCCGCGCTTTCATCATCAGTGGCAACCGACGCGTATCCTTCTAGAGCAGCGCGGCTTGTCTCCGGATACGCTGAGCGCGCTGGCAGCTAAGGGACATACGGAAATCACACCGATTCCCAGTTTTCTCGGCCGAGGGATAGGTGATGCAAATTCCGTTATGCGCACAAAACAGGGTATAGTCGGCGCTGCGGACCCCCGAAATGCTGGAGCGGCCATCGGGGTGCCGTAGACCTGCGGTTGGCAGGATTGCGCTTATAAACGCTGGGGAGGGTTTATGCGCGCCAAGTTCTGGCTGGATTTGTGGCAGAAAAATCAGATTGCGTTTCACCGCGCGGAACACAATGAATTGTTGTTGGAGTTCTGGGGTGCTCTGGATTTACCCCAGGCAGCGCCGGTGTTTGTGCCCATGTGTGGTAAATCACTGGATATGCGCTGGCTGGAGACGGCCGGACATCCCGTGGTTGGGGTGGAGCTCGCTCAAATCGCCGCGGAAACCTATTTTATCGAAGCCGAGGAAACGCCGGCGCAAAGTGTTGTTGATCGCTTCCGTTGTTACTCAGGTCGCGGCACCACCATCTACCAAGGCGACTTTTTTGACCTGACCGCGCCGCTGCTTGACCACGTACAAGGCCTGTTTGACCGCGGTGCCTTAGTTGCACTGCCGCCGGATATGCGTTTTCGTTATGTGGATCATCTGCTGCGCATCATCCCCGACGGCACCCGCATCCTGCTGATTACTTTTGAATACGACCAACATCTGGTAGCTGGTCCTCCCCATGCAGTGTTACCCGAAGAAGTGGACTCGTTGTACGGCACGCGCTGTAGTGTGCGCCTACTGGAATCCATTGTGACCAGCGCCTTACCTGGCCACTTTGTTGAGCAGGG
This sequence comes from Pseudomonadales bacterium, assembly GCA_028281005.1. Taxonomy (GTDB): domain Bacteria; phylum Pseudomonadota; class Gammaproteobacteria; order Pseudomonadales; family Azotimanducaceae; genus UBA4421. The sequence goes on along the minus strand of JANQKS010000056.1, from coordinate 29,938 downwards.
TGTGCCCCAGGCGGTAGAAAGCGTCTACCTCATTACTAAGCTGGAGTAGGGTAGACGTTGGCCGCTAGCGCCGGCGGGGATGTCCAGGCCCAGACAACAACTAGACGGGGCTGGCTTTCGCGTAATCGACCGCCAACCAACGCTCCGGGCGCATACGTATGGTCACCTGACCCTCCAAATTGTTGCCCTCGGCGTAGGCGGCGCCCATTTCTTCACCTAAATAACGTTGCGCCATGGCCAGCAGGTCTGCCGCTTCGGTGGCTTCGATAGCGGTAATAGGACCTTCTACCGTGACGTACTTGTAAGGCGCATCTTCTGTTTGCGCGGCAAGACTGAAGCGGCTGCCCGCAGTAAGCAGTTTACCTTTGCGGGAGTTGCTGCCGGTGATGATCCACAGCTCACCGCCGGGCTTGTAGTCATACCAGATAGGTACCGTGAGCGGTCCCTGGTCGGGGTTGTTGATACCGATCACACCAACGTGCAGGTCGGCTAAGAAAGCCTCTTTTTCGCTCTGGCTCATACTGGTCATAGGTATCGCTCTCCGGTTTCGCTCTTTGCTCGGCTCAGAGGCTAAGCCTGGGGGCAAACTATTTTTTTTCAAGCCCTTTGTTTCTTTCTATGGGCCACCATAAAGCCACTGTCAGAACTTAATTTAGACAACCCAAGGAGAAAGTTATGAACGTGGTGCGATGGAGCCCGTTTCGCGAATTTGACAACTTGTTTCAGGCGTTAGAGCGCCCAACGGCGCCTATGCGTCGGGCTGATTGGCTGCCGTTAGTGGACATCCGTGAAACAGAGCAAGACTATCAGATTGATGTGGAAGTGCCCGCGGTGGCGTCCGAAGACTTGTCTGTCAGCGTGGAGGATCATGTGTTGACGGTCAGTGGCGAGCGTAAGAGTTTTGTCGAAAGTGATGGCAACGAAGGCCGTGTACACCGAACGGAGCGACGTTACGGCAAGTTTGTGCGCAGCTTTCAATTACCTAAAGATGCCGACACCGACGCCATTAGCGCTGCAAGCCGCGATGGGGTGCTGTACTTAAAGATTGGCAAGTATGCCGAAAACACCGGCAAAACCATTGAGGTGAAGGTCGATTCGGACAGCTAAGCCAACGGTTCTGTTGCTGTCGCTGCGGTGGACCTTTGTGCCGCCGCAGCGGTAAGCAGGGCCCTCAAATTCTGTGTTGGCGCGGTTGTGTGCTTGTTACAAATTTGTGTGATGAATAAGGTGTGATGAGTTCCACAACTTGTTAATCACAGATCGGCTAGGCTCGAAGGGCTTATTCCTGCCGATGAGAGAATAGTTGTGATCAATAGGAACGAATCGCGCTTGATTGCTCAGGAGAGACGCAATCTTGCAAACCAGCGCGACCGCAAAGTGTCCCAAGGGCGTAAACGTCAACCACCTGCAGCGCATCCAACCCGTGCGAAATCCTGAGCAAAAAATGCCTCTGAGCTTTTGAGACTTATGCAGAGGCTCCCTAGTCTTCTTCTTGTAAACCCATCAGCTGTGCCGGCGTCAGCGCCAGTGCGTTGATACATTTGTTGAAGAAGTCGATTTCCCGGCTGCTGACGCGCCCATCGGCGTTGATGACTTCCGCCAGCGCCTGGGCAATATCGACGCGGTCTGCGTCCGCAAGCTTTTTCGCGGACGTGGCCAGGTATTTATCCAGGGGTGCCTTTTCATAGATGGCAGAATTGGCCGCGACGCGGACGTCGGCTGTAGAAAACTCCGCGCCGGTATGCGCTTGCAATACTTCACGGACTTTTTCGACTTCGATGGCTTTGATGTTGGTATCCGCGGCGGTGGCGCGTGCCAGCGTCATCAACATGACTTCTTGAGCCAGTTGCGTTTGTTCTTCGGGCGTGGGTTCTGAACCCCCAAAAATCTTCAGCACCCCACCCAGACTCGCGATACTCATACCTTGCTTCCCTCTGTTTACCTGTCACAGCGCCTGTGCCTGTTACATGGCCTGCCACAGCACTTCTGTTCCAGCGCTATGTTGAAGCTTTTGTACTGTGCGCGCTATTGCTCGGGCCTATTGTTTCGTGATGTGGCGCGCCGGTCAATTACTTAAACAGATCATCGAGCTTCTTGCGCGCTTGGGCTTCTTTGCTCACTGCAGCCTCGGCGTCGTCGCTGTCAGCACCTTGTACGTCCGCGTTGATCCCTTGGTTGCTGCCAGCCTCGTCGTCAGTTTTGCCCGGTTCGGCTTCAAATAGCGCGTCCAAATGATCACGCGCGGCGGCCGATTTATCGGCGGTGGTGTTTTCAAATGCACCAAAGCGCGGTGTGAAGAAATCACAGAAGTTTGCGTTTTCCTTCTGTAACGGAGGGTCAGCGCGGTCTTCATGGCAAGTCATGGTGGCACTGGGGTCAAAATGGCGGCACAAGCGACAACAATGCAGCTCGTTGAAACACTTCGGGCAGGTCGCATGGCGGCTGATAGGGCGGGGGATATCGTCGAGATCCGCGCCACAGTTCCAACACACAAGACCGCTCATAGGGTCACTTCTCCTTCAGCCCAACTGCGAATCAGATGATGGGCGATGGCCAATTCTCCAGGGACACGCAGGTCGGGATTTTCATTACGAATTGCACTTAGCGCCTCGGCACGGTTAAACCAGCGTACGTCTGCCATTTCCGCGCTGTCGATGGTGATCTGTTCGGTCTGTGCTATACCGTGGCAACCCATCATCAATTGCGACGGGAACGGCCATGGCTGTGACGAATGATATTGGACGTGCCCTACTTGAACGCCGGCTTCCTCCCATACTTCGCGGCGCACCGCTTCTTCCAGTGATTCACCCTGGTCGAGAAAGCCAGCCAATGCGGAATAGAAGTTCGTTTGCGCCATAAAGCCCTGAGCTTGCCCCAACAGGCAACGCTCACCACCGGCGCGGTCGATGATTAACATGATGGCCACCGGATCGGTGCGCGGGAAGATGTGTTTGCCGCAACCACTGCAGCGGCGAATCTGGCCGCCGCGCTCGGGTTGCAGGCTATTGCCGCACTCTGTGCAAAATTTGTTGCGTCGGTGCCAATCCAGCTGCGCACGGGCCTGGGCAACGATGCCGGTATCGGTCACCGCCAGTTGCATGGCCGCGGCACGACAGTCTGTGAAGTCTTCCGCCCGATCTGGTTCAGGTATGTCGACAGCAAAATGTGCCACCTGATTGTGCAGTCCGAGAAAAACCACCTGACCATGCTCGGGCAGATCACTACGTTTGCGCCAGGCCAAGGTATTGACGTCTTCCAGCAACACATTGAGCCGATGAAACGGCAGGAAAACGCTGTTTGCGTCAGCCAACATTTGTTCCACGTTGGCTTCATCGCGACGTAAGGCTTCACCACGGTCGAGCGGGTTACCGGCAAACGTGTGCACAAAGTTAGACAAAATGTATCTTAAGCGAGGTCATTGAACTGTGGCGCAGTGTAGCAAGCCGGCGGGACGGTTGCCGTAGGTGTACCTGGCTGAGTGTCATCTGCATGGGTTCTGGGCTAGTCTAGCGCTAACTTTGCTGCGTCAAGGAGCGCACACGGATGGAAAAAATCCCTTTTGGCAGGACCGGGCATTTGAGTTCGCGAGCCATCTTCGGCGCCGCGGCGCTTGGCGCCATGAAACAGGAGCGGGCGGATGCCACGCTGGCAAAATTAGACGTTTATGGTGTTAACCACATCGATTGCGCAGCAAGTTATGGTGAGGCGGAGTTGCGGCTTGCGCCGTTTCTACAAACCCGCCGTAAAGACTTTTTCTTGGCCACAAAAACCGGTCTGCGCAGCAAACAAGCCGCCAAGGACCAACTGCATGCATCGCTTGAGCGTATGGGGGTAGAGCAGATTGACCTCATCCAGCTGCACAATCTTACCCAGGCGGATCAGTGGCAAGAAGCCATGGGTCCGGGTGGTGCGTTGGAAGCCTTGGTAGAGGCCCGCGATGAAGGTCTGGTGCGTTTTATAGGGGTGACCGGTCATGGCACCTATGCACCGAGTATGCACATACGCAGCCTCGAAGCGTTTGATTTTGACTCGATATTAGTGCCCTACAATCCGTCCATGATGGAAAACCCGCAATATGCGCAAGACTTCGAAGCCTTGTACGCGCTGTGCGCTGAGCGGCAGGTGGCGATGCAGACCATTAAGGCGATTGCGCTGCGCCGCTGGCGGCAAGATGACCCGGAAAAACACTTCAGTTGGTACAAACCCATCCGCGAACCTGAGCCGCTGAAACGCGCAGTGGATTTTGTGTTGAGTCGGCCCGGGTTGTTTTTGAACACCACCAGCGATGCGTCACTCCTCGATTTGATATTCCAAGCCGCCAGTGATGACGTACAAGCGCCGGATCCATTGGCGTTGGCCGCGGATGCCGCAACCCTTGGCGTGGAGCCCTTGTTTATCCGGGATGTGTCCGATGATGTGCGAGTTGCGTAAAATCCGGCGGCGAACAGCAGGAGGAGAACAACATGGCTGAACCACAAACCATGCCAAATTGGCAAGTTACACGCATTGCTGGCGCCCTGGGGGCTGAAATCTCCGGAGTTAACCTGAGTGCGCCGAGTGCGGAAGACATCAGCCACATCAAGGCGCTGTTGTTGCAGCACAAAGTGCTGTTTTTTCCCGGTCAACACATCAGCGTGGAAGAACATGTGGCGTTGGGTGAACAGTTCGGCCGCATCGAAAACCACCCCAATCTGAAAAACCCCTTTACCCAACACCCGGGGATTTTTGAGCTGGCCGCGAGTCAGGGTGGGGTGGCGGACGAGTGGCACACAGACATTACGTTTGAACCCCAACCTTCCATCATGTCGGTGTTGCACATCGTCAAGTGTCCCGAGGTTGGCGGGGACACCATGTGGACCAATTTGGAGCAAGCTTACGCGGAGCTGTCCGCGCCGATGCAGAGCTTGTGTGAAGGTTTAACGGCGCTGCACGATGCCTTACCGCATAACCGTCCGGACAAAATGACCATACATCCGGTTGTGCGGGTGCACCCGGAAACCGGTGCGAAGGCGCTGTATGTCAACGAACATTTCACCCGGCGGCTGGTTGAGGTGAACGCGGAAGAAAGCAAGGCGTTGTTAGAGCACCTCACCAGTTGGGTCAAAAACCCGCGTTTCACCGTGCGTTACCGTTGGAGTGAAGGCTGTGTGGCGATGTGGGACAACCGCTGCACCCAGCACTTTGTTTTAAATGATTTCATCGGCGAGCGCATCATCCAACGCGTCACCATTATGGGCGACACAGTGCAAGCCGCTAGCGAACCAGCCTGGCCGCCGTACGTGCGCCCAGGTCCGCTGACCGCGCAAAGCCGCCACGACCGCCAACTGGCGTTGTATTTGAAGCAGGCTTCCGCGGCGGAAAATTAGATGGCGGTGATGGCTGCGGAAATGGCTTAAGTGGTGGGTGTGGTGATTTCCACCACCTGCACCTGGTTAGGGTCAAGTGTTTCGTTCAATGAGCCAGACCGGAAGCCGCCGAGGTCCAGCGCAACAAAGGCGTAACCCGTCGCTTTGATGCGTTGCTGCAGTTCGTTGTGCAGCGACACCGCGCGGGACAGCTCCCCTTCGGGGACTTCCAAACGCGCAACCTCGCCGTGATGACGCACGCGGTATTGGCTAAAACCCAGCGCTGACATGACCTCTTCCGCGGCTTCCACCTGGGCCAGCAAATCCTGGGTGATGTGGGTGCCGTAGGGGAAACGGCTGGAGAGGCAGGCGGCCTGGGGTTTGTCAGCGTTTTTCAGCCCCAGGGTATTGGCCAGCGCGCGAATGTCTGCCTTGTGAAAGCCGGCTTCCACCAATGGTGAGCGCACCTCAAAGTTTTCCGCGGCGATAAGACCGGGGCGGTGGTCACCCAAATCGTCTAAGTTGGTGCCGTTGAGGACCACTTCCACCGCTTCAGTTTGTGCCATTTCATCCAAGTAGGTGTACAGCGATGTCTTGCAGTGAAAACAACGATTGACCGGATTGGCGCGGTATTCGGGTTTGGACAGCTCGTCGGTGACAATCACCTGGTGTTGGATGCCCCATTCTTCGGCGAGCTTTTCCGCCAGCGCAAGATCGGCCCGTTTAAGGCTGGCGGACGCCGAGGTCACCGCCAATGCGTTTTGACCCAGCACCTCACCGGCAACGTACGCCACCAGGGAGCTGTCTATGCCCCCGGAAAACGCCACGATGACGCTGTTGTACTGGCGCAAATTGTCTTTTAGCGCGGCATATTTGTGCGCGATGTCGGCATCCATGTTGGCTGTATTGGTGGCCTGCATATGGGCGTATCCTATAAGCGATTGATGGAGTTCGCCAGGAAACCTGCGCCGAAACCGTTGTCGATATTCACCACGGATACGCCGGATGCGCAGCTGGTGAGCATACCTAACATGGCGGCCACGCCATCGAAGGCGGCGCCGTAACCTACGCTGGTGGGCACCGCGATGACCGGTCTTTCAACTAAACCGCCGACCACGCTGGGCAGAGCGCCTTCCATCCCCGCCACCACCACCAACACGCGTGCCTGGCGCAGTTCATCCAGCCGGGCCAATATACGATGCAAACCCGCCACGCCTACATCGAAGATGCGGGACACTTGATTGCCGTAAAACTCCGCGGTGAGCGCTGCTTCTTCGGCAACATTAATATCGGAGGTACCCGCAGTAACCACCGCTATTGGGTGCGGCAGCGGTGCGGGTGGCTTGGCGTGCCAAATCAATAGCTGTGCATCGGCGTGATACACCGCGTTGTTTGGCAGATCGGTCAACGCGGCGTGTTTTTCTGGCTCGAGGCGAGTCACTAGGACGTTGGCTTCGTTGGCCACCAGCGTGGCCACTATGTCGGAAATCTGCGCCGCACTTTTTCCCGAGCCAAACACCACCTCGCCGGCACCGGTGCGACGTTCCCGGTCGTGATCGACGATGGTGTGACCAATGTCTTCAAAATAGGCGCCGCGTATACCGGTGAGCGCCTCGTTTAATTCGATCTGGCCATTTTTATAGGCCTCTAATACATCTTCAAGTGCCACGTACTGTCCTAATCGTGCATTACTTATGGGGTGTGATTTGCGCAGTTCACCCTTGGCTAAACCAGGCGTTCACCCTGACCCGGGTTCAGCATGCGGTGAGTGGGTGCACACAGTTTATTGATCTCTATCCCGTTCGGGCAGGCGTTGGCGCACGGTTCACCCGAGCAGGTCAGGCACGGGCTGGCATTGCTCGCCAACAGTGCATATTCGCGGCGGGCAAAGTCCACATCTTTATAGTCGGTAGCATACATACGCGTGCGTAACACATCGGCGATGGGTACACCCGCGGGGCATGCGCCCTCACACAGATTGCAGGCATGCCGGCAATAGTTGGCGCCGTTGAGATGGGCGTAGGTATCCAACAGCTGACGCGCTTCTGCACTCACATATTTTGCGCCAGAGGCGCCCAAGTACTCGTCAATGTCTTCGGTGGTGGTCATGGAGATGACCAAGGCGTCTACTTCCGGATTGGATAACACCCAGCTGAAAGCTGCCTGGGCATAGGTGGTGGCGCCGGCGTTTTCGTAAGGCCGCATGTCATTCAACCTACCGCCCATGAGCGTTTTCATGGCCACAACGCCGACATCTTTGCGTTTGGCTTTGCTGATGACCCGGGGTAGATCGGGTTGGGTGGCAACCATGTCAAAGCCACGCGTAATGCCTTCATAGAAGGCGGGGTCTTGGCCAAAGTTGTATCCCACCAACATAACGTCGATGAGATCTTCGTCCACGGCATAGTCGATACAGTCGATGAGCCGACCGGCGTGACCCGAAATGCCGGTGTAGCGTATTTTGCCTTGTTGCTTGGCTTGATCGACAAACGCTTGCCACTCCGGGTTGCCTACCACGCTGACACTATTGACAGCGTGATTCATATAAATGTCGACATAGTCCGTTTGCAGGCGGCGTAATGAACCTTCCAAATCTTCCATCATGGTGGCGGCGCTGGTGCTGCTGCGGGTGAGCGTCTTAGACACAAGATAGACCTGGTCGCGCCGACCCTTAAGGACGCGGCCAATGACGGTTTCTGAAGCGCCCCGGGTGTAGCTTTCCGCGGTATCGAAATAGTTGATGCCGCGGTCGAGGGCGTGGTGCACGAGATGGTCTTCTCCCTCACGCAGGCGGCTCGAGCCAAAAGAGATGTCGGATATTTTGAGTTCCGTGCGGCCCAAACGCCGATAACTTTGAACACCTTCGGTATTTTGCGGCCGGGCTTGGGCGGCGCTCGTGGCCGGCAGTAAGGAGGCGGCGCTGGCTACCGCACTGACCTTAAGAAAATCTCTGCGTTTATCGTCCATGGTGTTTCCCTCTTTATTTATCCTCGTCTGCGTAAACTTGTTCCCTGTTCGCCTCTGTTCGCCCCTGTGCGTGCCGGTCTTCAAGCAGCTGGCTGTGCAGCGTTAGATGGCCTCAAACAATCCAGCCGCCCCCATCCCCTTGCCAATACACATAGACACGATGCCGTACTTTTTATTGCGACGCTTCAATTCGCGCAACAGCGAGCCGGTGAGGCGCGCGCCAGTCATGCCAAACGGATGTCCAATGGCGATGGAGCCGCCGTTGACGTTGTAGATCTCGTTGTCGATGCCCAAACGGTCCCGGCAGTACAAACACTGGCTGGCAAAAGCTTCATTTAGCTCTACCAGATCGATGTCGTCCAGCGTTAAACCGGTGTAGTCCAACAATCTTGGTATGGCGAAAACCGGGCCAATCCCCATTTCGTCGGGTTCACATCCGGCGACGGTAAATCCGCGAAAATACCCCATGGGGGTGATACCCAACTGCTCGGCTTTCTTTTCCGTCATCAGCAGCGCCATGGCTGCGCCGTCGGACAACTGGCTGGCGTTACCGGCGGTGACCGTACCGTCTTCCTCAAAAGCCGGGCCGAGGCTACCTAACCCGTCGAGGGTGGTGGTAGGGCGATTGCACTCATCACGGTCGACGACGCCATCCACCACTTCCGTGGCCTTGGTTTCTCTGTCCACCACCTGTTGCCATTTGACCTGCATAGGCGCAATTTCATCGGCGATATAGCCTGCTTGTTGGGCCGCGGCGTAGCGCTGCTGACTCTGCAGCGCATATGCATCTTGGGCGTCTCGGCTGACTTGGTAGCGGCGGGCCACAACCTCTGCGGTATTCCCCATGGCCATGAAAATGTCCGGCATTTCCTCCAGCAGGCGGGGGTTTTCGTCAAACTCCGCCGGTTTACCCCGGTTTAAGCCGGTGATCGATTCAACGCCACCCGCCATAATGATTTCCGCACAGCCGCTTAACAGCTGATTGGCGCCGAACGATATAGCGTTGAGGCCTGAAGAGCAGGCGCGGCTGATGGTCGACGCCGCCACACTAACGGGCAAATTAGACAGTGCCACCGCGTGCCGTGCGACGTTTGCGGACTGTTCACCCACCTGGCGTCCGCAACCAAGGATGACGTCCTCTACGGCGGCCGGCTCCACGCTGGGGTTTCGTTCAAGTAAGGCGTTGATGCAATGGGCCACCAAGTCATCAGAGCGGGTGAGGTTAAATGTACCGCGGTGCGCCTTGGCTAAACCTGTGCGGATGACGTCCGCCACAACGATGTTTTGCATAACTTCTTATCCTCTCGCTTTATCTATCTCTTTCATGCTTTGTTGCCGACTCACTAAGGGGCGCCAACAATGCCGTCGTTGATCAGTGTATTGATGGCGTTGTTATCCAAACCGGTGTTTTGCAGAATTTCGACGCTGTGTTCACCAATCTGCGGGGCCGGACCTTGTGGTTTGACGTCTGCATTGGCAAAACGCATAGGGATATTGACGGACCGATAGTCGCCAAAATCCGGATGCGTGATTTTGGGAAACAATCCCAGGTCGTTGGCCTGTTGGTCTTGTGGGACCTCGTGTAAACCCAATACCGGGCCCCAGATCAGACCGGCTTTGTCAAAAATTTCTCCCCACTCGTCCCGGCTCTTCGCCGCGAGTGCTTCATCAATGAGATCAATTAAGGCCGGCATATTGCGGTAGCGGCTGCTGGAGTCGACGAAGCGTTCATCGTCAATCAGCGCCTCAACACCGATCGCCTGGCACATGCGTGACCAATAGGCCGCGTCGGGTAACATATTAAACACCACCCACTTGCCGTCACCGCAGGGAAAACGATTGGCGGTGATGGCCAACATCTCTTTGCGCGCGCGTTTGCGCACCGGTGCCAGATCGTTGGCAGTCACCGCGTAGTCCGTGGCTTGAGTCCATACTGCGGTCTCGTACAACGAAGTTTCTACTACCTGGCCTTCACCGGTGCGCTCCGCCATGCGCAACGCCGCCATGATGGCCCCGGCGAAGGCAAGACCGGTGGTGTTGTCACCTTGGGCCGGCCGAGCCATGGGTGGTGCGCCGTCGTCGCCTTCACGCATGGCGTCATACAAGCCGGAGCGGCCAAAAAACGCGGTGACGTCATAACCTGGGCGCCAGGCATCGGAACCGGTGGTGCCGTAGCCGGTGAGGGTGGCATGTACCAAATCCGCTTTCACACCGAACAACGTTTCCGGATCAAGGCCAAATTTCTGTTGTCGGTTCACCAACAGATTACACATGAAGACCTGTGCGCCGGCGACCAGCTTGCGCACCAACTCGGCGCCCTCTGGTTTGTCCAAGGCGATGGCAACCGATTTTTTGCCGCGGTTGTCGACGTCAAATCCAAAATCGTAGCCGCGTTTGACCTCATCCATGTCGTCGCGTTTGATCGGTCGGGACAGACCGCGCAGCGGATCTCCAGCAAGCGGCTCCACCTTGATGATGTTGGCGCCCAGATCGGCGAGGATGGCGCCCGCGCTGGGTGCGGCCATATAGCTGTCGACTTCGACGATAGTGATGTCATCGAGGGGTGCTAGAGGTGCTAAGGGTGCGCTCATGGTTCTCCTAAGTTAGTCGGCATGTTCATCGGGTAGCGCTTTGAGCATGCGTTTCAAGGCAAAGTGTTTGTAGCTGTCGAGAATTAATGCTTGCGCTTCCGCTTCGAGCAGCTCGTCTTCAATATCTAAGTTTATCCAGCCGTTGTGTCCGGTATAGGCGGGTACGCGGTAGCGGGTATCAAAGGTTAAGGTGGCCTGCGCCTCGCTTCCTACCCACACCGACAGCTGCATTCTCTTCTGATGGAAATATAACGTGCAGAAGTTCTTTTTGCCTGCGCGGAAACAGGGATTGCCAAATTGTGAATCGCGGCTGGTTTCCGGCAAGCCCAGGCAAATCGCTTCAATGGTTGCCAGGCGCGTCTGCGCGTAAGCGGCGCTGAAGGGATCAAACTCAACCGGATCTATGGTTTCAGTGGGTGGCTCGATTTCGATGGTCGGCGGCAGCTTGGCAGTCAGGGATTTGGGCGCCACCTCTGCATAAGCTTCGCGTACCAGATCAGCGATGCGCAGCCAGCTCAACCCTTTGTCGAGGTCAACACCCAACCAGCCTTTCGGGCCCACATAGGGAGGCACGTAGAAGTACTCAGGTTCCGCGTCCACGTACAGGGATTGCGCGCCTGGGGGGGATCGCAGCCACAGTGCCAGATGGCCGTCCCCGTGATGATTGATGACATAGGTGGCAAATGTTTTACCCGCTACACGAAAATCCGGTGACCCGTGGGCGATGACTTGCTCGGTCTCCGGGAACCACATGCAGATTTCGTTGACGGCGTCCGTGATGTTTTTGCCCATGTGCTCCCCTATGGCGTCCCTTAAACGTCAGTGTACATTTTTTCGCACAGCGCAGGTGCCCACGTCATCAATCGTTGAGCACCTAAAATGTCCGTAGTCGTTAGAGTGCTAGAATACGCGATTGCCCTAATCGAGCCCTTGGGGGGACTCCAACATGTTGATATTTGCACGCCTCCTCTTTCTGAAGCTGCTACTGCTTAGCGCGATGACGGCACAGGCCGACGCAGTCGAAACGCCGGGGCTTGCGCAACACCCGGAAGTGCAAGGTGCGCTGGCGACGCTGGACGCGTGGCTGCTGGGGACACAAACCTATGAACAGATTCCCGGCGTGTCGGTGGGTATTGTGGCAGATCAAACGCTGTTGTTTGAAAAAGGGTACGGCTACGCTAACGTGCGCGGCAAAGTGCCCGCTGATGCAGATACTATTTATAGTATTTGCAGTATCTCTAAATTGTTTACCAGCATTGGTGTGATGCAGTTGCGCGACGCGGGAGAACTTGCGCTGCGCGACCCGGTGGCGCAACACCTGGCGTGGTACGACATCGAAGAGAACCATCCGCACGCTGGGCCGGCCCGTATCCATGGCCTGCTAACGCACTCTTCCGGCTTGCCGCGGGAATCAGATTTTCCCTATTGGTCTGCCAGCAATTTTCCGTTTCCCGACCGCCAGGCGATGATGACGCAACTGGCGCAGCAGGCCACGCTGTATCCTGCGGACACCCGTTTCCAATACTCCAATTTGGGTATTACCCTGGCCGGTGAGATCATCGCTGCGCGCTCCGGTCGCCCTTATGCGGAGTACATCCGGACCAATGTGCTCAACCCGCTTGGACTCGACGATACCCGCCCGTATTTCCCGCAAGAGCTACACGGAAAACAAATGGCCATCGGTTACAGCGGCAAACAACGGGACGGCAGCCGTACGACCGTGGCGCCGTTTGATAGCCGGGCAATTGCGCCGGCGGCAGGTTTTACCTCGACGGTTAAGGATCTGGCCGGGTTTGCCAGCTGGCAATTCCGCCTGCTGGGCGGCGAAGGTGACGATGCGGTGTTGGACGCCAATACGCTTCGCGAGATGCAGCGTGTCCACTGGGTGGATGACGATTGGAAAACCAGCTGGGGATTGGGATTTGTGGTGACTGAAGTGCAAGGCTCAACCTTGGTGGGCCACACTGGCGGTTGTCCCGGCTACATCACCAGTTTCATGATGGTGCCCAAATATAAACTTGCAGCCATAGCGCTCACCAACGCTGCGGATGGTAATGCTAGCGACATCACTGCCGGCATGTTACGCGTCATTGGACCCGCGCTGCAGGCCGCGCTGGGTGAGGAGACTGCACCGGAAGCGGCTGCTGCCGAACAATCGTTAGTAGACTTGTCCCCCTATGTCGGCAACTTTTCACCAGGCATCTGGGGTGGGGAAGTGGCTGTGCGCGTCTGGGGTGAGCAACTGGCGCTAATTAACCTGCCGAGTGACAACCTCAACGACATCCTCAAACTTAAACACGTGGTTGATGATGAATTTGTGCGTGTCACGGATGACGGTGAAGAGCGAGAGCCTTGGGTGTTTGAACGTGGGGATAACGGTGAGGTGGCGGGCCTCAAACGCCACAGTTTTGTGCTGCGCCGAATCGATTGACCTGGACTGAAGCAGTAAGCAGTGGCATCCCGATTGTACATGGGCTGGCGCATGGTGGCGGTGGCATTTTTTGTCGACTTTGTCGCCGTGGGTTTCTTCTTTTATTCCTATGGCGTGTTTTTTAAAGCCATCGCCGCTGAGTTTGGCGACTCTCGGCTGGGTGTGGCGCTGGGGTTGACCGTCACCAACCTGGTGGGGGCGATCGCCGCACCGTTGGTGGGCAGGGCGCTAGATCGGTATCCCTTGCGGTGGATCATTGGCGTGGGGGCTGCGTCCATGGCGCTTGGTTTTCTAGGCTTAAGCCAGGTGCAAACCCCCATCCAGTTTTACCTGGTGCTGGGACTTTTTATCGGCTTTGGCGCCAGCAGCATGGGGAACCTTGCCACCAGCAAGTTGGTGGCGAACTGGTTTGATCGTAAACGCGGCACAGCGCTGGGTATTGCCGCCACCGGTGTGTCGCTGTCCGGTGTGGTGATGCCCTACATCAGTGCCGAGATCATCAGCACCTATGGCTGGCGAAACGGTTTTATGGTCTATGGTTTTTTTACCTTTTTTGTGGTGCTGCCCCTGGTGTTGCGTTTGGTGATCTCCAAGCCCGAGGAGGTCGGCTTGCGTCCGGACGGCGCGCTGGTATTGGACAGCACCGGTAGTCAGCCCGGACAGGAAGGAGAGGGGAACTCCGCACCTGCTGAGCCTCGCATCTCCATGCGTGACGTCATCCGGGAACGAAACTTCTGGGCGATTGTGCTGACCTTTGCGCTGATGTTCTGCTGCATGAGCACTACCTTAACCCACATGGTGCCGCGCCTAACCGATTTAGGACACGATTTGTCGTTGGCGTCCCTGGTCATGAGTTTGTGTGCGGGCCTGGGTGTGCTGGGTAAACTCAGTTTTGGTTGGCTCGGCGATAAACTGCCGGTGAGGCGCATCATGCTGCTGATCATCGTTGTGCAGTTTATCGGCCAGTACATGATGTACGCCAACGTGGAACTGCTTTGGTTTGCTTTGGGTGCAGCGTTGTTTGGCTATGGGGTCGGCGGTGTGGTGCCGATGCATGGAACGGTCATCGGCAAAACCTTTGGGCGCGAGCGATTTGGCGCGGTGTTGGGTGCGATGCGCCCGGCGATGTTTCCTATCCAAATCCTTGGCGTGCCGTTTGCTGGCTGGGTGTATGACACCACCGGGTCGTATGCCCAGGCGTTTGAAGTGCTGCTGGGGCTGTATTTTTTCGCCGCTTTGGCGATTACGTTTTATCAGGCGCCTAGCGTGCTACGGTCGAGGATGGTGTAGCTGGAAGAGTGTCGGATTTTTTTACACAGAAATGACGAGGCTACCTTGGAGTGTCGAAAAACTTAACAGTCGAGTTTGTAAGAGTATGTATGTCATTGATATTTATGAATTTTATTGATTGGCACGATCCCTGCTTTTAATCCTGTAACGCAGTGTTTTAAGAGCGATTACAGTGAGAATGCAGTTTAAATTTCTAGCCGTAGCAGTTTTGCTCGTTTTGGGCACGCAAGCCCATGCAGGCCTGATTGTAAGCGTGGTATCCGGTGATCCGAGCACCGGTCCGTTCACCAAGATCACCCCGCCGGTTGCCGACCTGAGTAACTTTAATGGGATCGAATTCAAGGACGGAGCCGGTGAAGCCTTGAACCCATTGCTCGGCGGGTCGACCGACCCGGGATTTCAAGTAATTGGAGACAATTGGTGGAACCCGAATACATACCCGATATTCACCACCGGACTGCCTTCAAACTCGGACCGCATCATCATCGACTTTCGAAATGCCGGTTATGATGTGTTCGGTTTCTCATTCCAAATTGGCGCGAACAAACCAGCTACGGGTTGGGTAAAGGCAGTGTGGGGTCCCAGGCTTTCTGAACGCGTCAATGGCATCCCCATCTCTCCCTCGAACTCACCTGGCATTCAAGTCGCCAGCGCTGGGGACAGTTGCACTGCGATCAAAAAGATCATCGTCGAGCCACCGTTCACCTGGGGAATCTTCAATATGGGTGTCGACACAGTTGGCAACAATTGTGCCCAAGTCCCCGAACCCGGTTCTATCAGCCTGCTTGGTCTTGGATTGCTTGGCCTTGGCGCCATGCAACTGATGTCACGTCGCCGGCTGCGCGTTACCGCTTAGCCGCGCCGATTAGCTCTGCCGAGCAAGCGGCTTTTGGCACACCTTTTTATGCTGCCCCAATTCTGGGGCAGCTTTGCTCTCTCTAGACGTAGCTCGCTTTTAACAGCTGCAATTTCACCTCACCTTTAGTGCGGCAACGAATCGACACCGCCTCTGGAATGACGTGTTCTGCCAAATAAGGCTCGAAGCTGGTGCGCGAAAAGGGTGCTAAGTCACACATCTCAATTTCCAGCGAATAGCCGTCCACCACCGGCAAAATGGTAATGGCTTTGGCGTTGGGGAGCAGATCACGCAGCTCGTTGTGCAAGTCACCTTGTTCGCTGCGTTCCGGCGCCACACCTTTAACCAGGTAGCGCACCACGCATACCACGTCTTCGTCCATCATTCGCCAGCTGCCATCGAGCTTGTCATAGTTTGTGTGTCCCGCCGAGCTTAAACGCCAAAATGTAGTCTGCCGCCGGGCTCGGTGAGGTGAAATGCCCCCCGGCGGCAATGATGACGTACTGCTCCCCTTTGTAGGTATAACTCATAGGCACTGCGTTTCCGGTTGTCGGCAGTTTGGTGCGCCACACTTCTTCGCCGTTTAGCGTGTTGTACGCTCGAAAATACTGATCTGACGTGGCGGCGATGAAGGTGAGTCCGGATGCCGTGACCATGGGGCCACCCATTTCGATGGCACTGCCAACAAAGTGATACAGCGGCCACGGCGCCAAACCTTCGAGGTTACCCAAGGGTATCTGCCACAAGATGTCGCCACCCTCCAAATCCACGGCAGCCAGGGTGGACCAGGGCGGCGCTGTGCAAGGCGCGCCCAGGGGTGAGGTGATGGGTTCCATGATCACACAGTAAGGTGATCCGAACTGTGGGAAAGGCACCCCTTCCGGGCAGCTCTGTTGGGGGACCAGACGCACAGAAAACGCCATGTGTTTGGTATTGGCGATCATAATTTTGCGCTGCATATCCACCGCAGGTGCGCCCCAGTTGTTACCCCCCAGGGGTGATGGGTAGTACACCGTGCCTTGCAGGCTCGGCGGTGTATAAATGGGTCCGGTGACTAGATTTTCGAGTTTCTCGCGGCAGGCACCTTCATCCCAAAAGGTGAACCCCCAGGCGTCATCCGGTGTAAGACCCAGCTTGTGCAAAGGCTCGGGTTTGACCGGGAACGGTTGAGTTGGGCTCAGATACTCTCCAGGAACGGCGCCCTCCTGTGGGACAGGACGTTCTTCAACCGGGTGCAACGGTGCGCCAGTTTCACGGTCAAGCACAAAGGTCATACCCATTTTGGTGACCTGCACCACCGCGGGACGAGTTTCGCCGTTGATGGTGAGATCCACCAAGGTGGGCTGGGCCGGAATGTCAAAATCCCAGATATCGTGGTGTACGGTCTGGTAATGCCACGCCACCGACCCGTCTACGGCGTTTAACGCCACCACCGAACTTGAGTAGTAATCTTTGTGCCCCTCGCGGTCGCCTCCGTAGTAGTCGGGTGAGGAGTTGCCGGTGGGCACAATGACCAATCCCAAGCTTTCGTCAACCGAGATGGTGGACCATACGTTGCTGGAGCCTGGCGTGTAGACACCTGCCTCGTCGGCTTGTGCATGTTCTGGGTGTACCGGGTTCCATCCCCATTTGAAGGCGCCGCTGCGAATGTCGTAGGCACGCACAACACCCGAAGGCACGTCGGGACGGCGGCTGTCGATGACAAAGGCGCCGGTCACCACCAGGTCGCCTATTACAGCCGGCGCGCTGGTAATGCTGTATTCCTCAGCGCCGTGTTCGATTTGTCCGGCATTGAGGCTCACCTCACCGTTGTTGCCGAAGTCGGCGCAGCGTTGGCCGGTGGCACCGTCAATGGCGATCAAACGTGCGTCCAGCGTGCCCAGCAGAATTCGATGGCGGCAAGGTCCGCTGGTCTTCTGCGGGTCATGCCAGGAACTGACCGCCCGGCAATTGGTGAGGCCTTCTTGGGACATGTCGACTTCGGGGTCAAACACCCATCTCTCCGCACCGCTGGCGGGGTCCAGCGCAAACACACGGTTAAACGGCGTGCAGTAGTACACCGTGTCATTCACCATGATCGGTGTGACTACAAAGTTGGTGGGTCGGTTGCTCATGCTTTCGGCTGTGAATTCTTCGTCCAGTCCTTGGCTACCGGAGACAAAATCCCCAGACCGGTGGCTCCAAGCCAAACCCAACTGCGCTACGTTCTCAGCGGTGATTTGAGTGGCGGAGGTATAGTGGCCACCGCCGGGGGCGCCACCGTAGGCGGGCCATTCGTGCGAGGCTGCGGTCGCATAGCCAGCGCTGCCACACGTTAGGAAAAGCAGGGTGTTGAATAACGTCAGCCGCATAAGAATCTCCTCTCTCTGGTGACGCATTAAACCAGCAAGCGCACCTGCGCAGAAGCCCGCTACGCGGCAGAGTGTGTGACGGTGCGCTGTGGCGGACGTGCCAGGTAAAAACAGATAGACCCGGTTAAGGATATGAACGCCATAATGGTGAACGCCAGCTCGTAGTTGCCGTACAGGTCGAACAATACCCCGCAGAAGATGGGCCCGGTGGTCATGCCGATCATCACAATTAACGACGAGATGCCCATAATCGTGCCGAAAGATTTGGGGCCAAAGTAGTCGGCGCGCAGCGCCACCATGAGCGGGCCGCGGATACCCCAGCCCAGGCCGTGGAAAACGACAAACACTGCCAACCACCAGTAATTGGTGGCGTAGGTAACCGCCAACAATCCAACAAAGTGGCCAATCATGCATATTACACAGATGATGCGTTTGTCGAAGCGGTCACCCAGGTAGCCGCCGAGAAATAGGCCGATCAACTGCATGCCGGTCATGAAACTGAATACCACCCCGGCAAACAGCGTGGAGTAGTCCAAACCCCGGGTAAGGTGCGGAATGAGGTGGGCCAGCATGGATGACACGGTGAGCAGCGAAAGCCCGTGCCCGGCGGAGATTAACCAAAACGATGGCGCGCGGACCGCCTGCTGCCAAGTGAAACTCTCCGCCTCTTGGTATTCATCGTGGTGACGTGCTTCACCGTCTTCGCTCAATAGAATGCCGTCGGGTACCTCGCCAATTTCCTGAGGCCGATGCCGCACCAACTGCACCAAGGGACCGGCAATAAATAACACCATACAGCCGGAAACAATGGCCATGGTGCGCCAACCCCAAGCTTCTAAACCCAAAATCACCAGGGGTACGCTCAAGCCTCCCACGGAAAACCCGATCTGCGACCAAGCCACTGCCTTGGCGCGGTGCCGGTCAAACCAGTTCACCAGCGACACCATGAGGGTGGCGAATCCACCCAAGCTCGAGCCCAAGGCGATTAAGATGAAAGCCAGGAAGTAAGTGGCGATAGAGTTGACCTGACTGAACAGGAAAAAGCCCAAGCCGAAGATCAGCGTGCCGATGGTGAGGATGATGCGCGGCCCAAACTTATCCACCAGCCAACCCTGTAGCGGGCCCAGCAGGCCGCTCTCCAGCCTGGTGAGCGCAAACGCCAGGGACAACACCGACATGCTCCAGCCGAAGTCTTCTTGCAGCATCACGGCGTAGGCGCCATAGGAGTGCATCCAGGTCATGGCTGCCAGCCATTGCACGCCACTGCAGGCGGCGACAATCCACCAGCCATAAAAAATCTTGCCACGAGGACGAAACAGGGCATTCATCCGTGGCTTGAAAGTGCGAAGCGCCTCAAGCATTGAGACATGATACGTGATTGCGCGGGCACTGTTGATTATCCTTGCTTATGTAACGAGCCAAGCGCTCTGATGTAGGCAAGACAATGACCGACATGGCACACAACGAACCGGCCAAAAACGCCCTGGTGTTGAGCGGTGGCGGTGCCCGTGCTGCCTATCAGGTGGGGTGCTTACGTTACATCGCCAAAGCCATACCGGACTATCGTCCGCAGATTCTTACCGGCGTCTCCGCCGGCGCCATCAACGCCGTGCATTTGGCGGCCTATCGCGGCAGCTGGCAGGAAGCTGTCTCCACCTTAAGCAACTTGTGGTTGAGTCTGGACACCGACAAGGTGTACGTGACCGGCACCGGCAGCATGGTGCGTCGGGTGCTTAAATGGGGTATGCGCTTATTGAGTGGCGGCCGCCTCGGCACTTCCGACCTCAGAGGTATGGTGGACAATCGCCCACTGCGCGAGTTTCTCGCCGCCGCGTTGCCGATGGAAAACGGCCGCGTTTTAGGCATTGAAGAAAACCTTGCGGAAGGTGTGTTGGAGTCTCTGGCGATCATCACCACCAACTATGGCTCTGGCCGCTCTGTGGCCTGGGTGGAAGGTAAAGACGACATGTTGTGGGAGCGCGGCCAACTACGCGCCAACGATACGGATATGACGCTGGATCACATCATGGCGTCTTCTGCGCTACCGCTGTTTTTTCCCGCGGTAAAACTGGAGTCGGCATGGCACGGTGATGGCGGCGTGCGTCTCACCGCGCCGTTGTCCCCGGCCCTACATTTGGGGGCCAGCAGGATACTGGCGGTGTCACCGCGGTCGCGGCCGGTCAAGGCGCTACCTGAAGACATGCGCGACCCTTATCCTTCCCCCGCGCAGATTGCCGGTGTGCTGCTGAACGCAGTGTTCCTCGACATGTTGGATTTTGACGCTCTGCAGATGAACCGCATTAATCAACTGGTGAACCAACTCACACCCGAGCAGCGTGACGGCTATCGTGAAGTGGACGTCATGGTCCTGCGTCCGCGTGAAGATCTCGGCAAACTGGCGCAAGAGCATGAAATCAACATGCCGGCTGCATTCCGGTTCTTTGAACGCGGGTTGCAAAACAACAACGAACGTTCCGCAGACGCGCTGAGCATGGTGATTTTCGAACCCGAATATTTGGCTTTGTTGATACGGCTGGGTGAGGAAGACACCGCCGCGCGCCATGACGAGATAGAAGCGTTTTTACGCGGCGCCAGCGGCAGCGTACCCATTTGGTAGGGTATTTAGTAGGGTGCTGGCGCGCGGAGCACTACAAATCAAAACAGTTGGCGTAATACGTCACCGTACCGGGCCAATCGCTAAAAATACCTTTGATTCCCACTTGGGTGTGCAGCGCGTGTAACACCTCTAACATGCGGCTTTCGTGATCCATAAAGCCGGGTAAATTCATATAGAGCCAGTTGTCTGGATCGGTGGCGTCGCCGGCTTCGAACGTCCAGGTAATGAGCTCCAAGCCCGCCTCGCGCGCAAAGCGCGCATAGGCGCTGGCCTGCAGCGCACCTTGTGCATCCAAGGTTAACAACATGGGCATGGGCGGCGCCAAGATGCGTACGCCGGCCGCGTACAGTGCCTGCATACCGGCTAAGCTCGGCTCAAAATCCGGTTGCCGGCCGCGTGGGTCGAGAAAAACGACATTGTTGGCATAGGCCGGATGCTCGGCAATCCAGTGCAAGATGTCGCCATACACAAAAGACTGCGGCAACACGCGTTTGGGGTCGATGCCAGCGGCTTCGTATTCCGCCAGCATACGCGAGGCGTACTCTTTTTGGGTCATGCCGTTGAACGGCATGGGAACCTGGGAAGACTTGAGCTCCGGCGTAAACATGGTGCCAAGCTGATTAATTAGACGGATACTCTCCGCGTGGGTGAGGAGTGTGCCACAGCTCAAAGGTTCGTCGACCACGGGTGAGCCTGAATCCGTCAGATACGCCGCGACGGTTGTGGCGGAAGTATCCACAACATCGCGACGGCCGCACAGGCTCAGGTACTCATCTAGGTTAATGTCGCTGGTACAACACTTGGCGGAGGCAGGCTGTGCTGGCGTCGCAGGTGCAAACGGCTCACTGCACTTGGACGCTAGTGGGGTCTGTAAGATGTTGCTGGTGCGGTGCAGGTCACATTGGGAGTGGCGGCAAACCAGCGCCCCATCCCGGGTAAAAGTGACGTCACATTCGATGACACCCGCACCCATGTGCGCCGCAGCGATATACCCCTCGCGGGTGTGTTCAGGATACCCTAACGGCGCGCCGCGGTGAGAGATGGAAAAATTGCTGCGTCGAGGCGTGGCGGTGCACGCCAGCAGTTGTTCGCGCAGCGCGTCGTTGGCCAACGCTGCGGCTAATTGAGGCCCGCGCTCGCCGATGTCTATCGACTTCACCGGTGCCGGTTGAATACCCACACAAGCGCCGCTCAGCAGCGCCAAAAGGCCAACACAGACGGACGACCAACAGCGATGTTTGAACAAATTGGATCACACCCTTGCAACAGGTCTTAGTATTACAGAGTTTTCATGAATCTGCCGTGACAGGCTGGATAGGCGAGTGTGTTGACTCCGTGCGACAGTGGTGCGAAGCGCAGGGGTATGCCTACAAGTTCCAGGGGGATACGTTGTTTGATCTGCTACCGCCTTGGTACCGGGACAAGGTGGGTGCAAGGACACCCATCGCCGCGGATCTGGCTCGATTGATGTGGATCCGCGACGAATTGGCGCAAGCTCAGCATGAATTGGTGGCGTGGCTGGACGCCGACATGCTGGTACTGCAGCCTGCGCAATTACAGCTGACGGCCGCCACCAGCTGTGTGTTTGGCCAGGAGTTCTGGGTGCAACAAAAGGGGGTACAACAAAAGGGCGCACGCTATTACGTGCGGAAAAACGTGCACAATGCTTACTGCGCTTTTCGCCCGCATTGCCCGGTGTTGCCGTTTCTCATCGAAGCAGTGCAGCGCATGGTACGCCGCGTGGATGCGGCGCACATGGCGCCCCAGTTTGTCGGTCCGAAGCTGCTCACGCATTTGCACAACACCGTGGGTTTTGAGCTGGATGCGCGATTTGGCGCGCTTTCACCGGAACTCATTTCCGCCTTGCTGCAGGGTGATACGGCACCTTATGAACAGATGCTGGCGCAGATGCCGTCACCCTTGATGGCGGCAAATTTGTGCGCCTCATTGCAGGACCCTGCTGATGCAGACACCTCTAAAGCCATGCAAAAACTGATCGAACGGTTGCTGGCCAGTCAATAGCCCAGGCTAGGCAGCTTAGAAATGAACCGACAGTGACAGCGATCCGAAAATGTCGGCCTCATCCTGCTGTTCGTACTCCTCGGAGCGGTAGATGACAGAGTAGGCCAAGCGGAATTTACGGTTATTCCACACAAACCCTGCCTGCAGGTCGCCCACCATTTCCTCCCGGTCTACCGAATGGCTGTCGCGAAATGTGTTGCCGTCAAGAAAAACGTTGTAGGCGATATATCGAAGATCGATGCCGGCAAACAGATACCAGCTCACCCCACCCTTGTGTTCGTAGTATTGTGAAACAGGCAGGCTGGGCCGTACCCGCGGAGGTCCGTAGTCCCAATCGAGGCCACGGCCTATGCGTACCATGCCACCGCCGCCGAAGTAGGTCAGGGGGGTGCCCAACGCACCGCTGGCATGGGGTAAAAAATCGATCTCGAGCTCGTTGTTGAAAGTTTTGCTGCGCGCCAAGCGTAACCACTTCTTTTCATAGGCGACGGACAACACCGCTTCGTTTTTTAGCTGGTGATCCCAACCCAGCGCCTCGTCACTGCCAATTTCCCGATGTAGATTATTCTGCACAATCTCCGCTCTGGCGCCGGGACCGACCAGACCCAGGCTAAGCCGCCACGTCTCAATTTCATCCGGATTTTCGGTGGTAAAACCGGCGGCGACGTAGACGTGGCCGGCATAAGGCCGGTCTTCTTGCAACAATTCAGTGGCGACAATGTTGGTTGGCGTGTAGATCTCGTGGCCTAAAGACAGCGCCACGTGCATGCGATCGTTGGCTTCAATACCTGGAAAGCGGATCCCCATGTTTTGCAGACGTTGCGGCCCTTCATTGATACCGCTGACATAGTTCAGCATCACGCCGGAGGTGTAGTGGCGATCGGTGCCGGTGAAAACATCGTTTTCCACCAGGAGATTGACCACACTTTCAGCCCGTGAAGACGGTGCGGAAACTGCGAGGACAAACAAAAGGACGAACAAAAAGACAAACAGCGTGCAGCTGTGCCGAGGGTAATAACTGCGTTGGGGCATGGATGTGCTTTGTTGTTGTTGGTGTCAGCGACGTACGGCCACTACAATAGCCAACCGCAGAATACAGAGCAAAATTTCAGAGGGGAACATGCATACATTTGCCGATCCATTGGCCCGCGCGGTACAGATTGCCGCTAACAAAACCGCGCTATTAGACAAAGATCAGACTTATACCTTTGCCCAGCTGCAAGACCGCTGTGCGCGCCTGGTGGGTGGCCTGCGCGGCCGTGGTTTGGAAAAAGGTGATCGGGTGGCCATTCTCGCCGACAACTGCCACGAATACATTGAGACGTATGTCGGCACCCCTGCCGGAGGGCTCGTAGTGGTGCCGCTAAACACCCGACACGCGGAGCCGGAGCTACGGTATGCCTTGGAAGATTCTGGCACCAAGGTACTGATTGCGGACCGTGACGTGAGCGGCTTAAGCGATACCGTAGAGCAGGTGGTCATGATCGGTGAAGAATATGAAAGCCTGCTGGATGCGGCTCCCGCCGCGTTAGGGCAAGGCGTTGTCGAGGACGATTTAGCCGGTTTGTTCTACACCGGCGGCACCACGGGCAAATCCAAGGGTGTGATGCTTAGCCACCGTAACCTCATTGCCAATACCTTCCATTGGCTCACTTCGGTGCCACAAACCAGCTCAGACGTTACCCTTGTTATGGCGCCGCTGTTTCACGCGGCGGGTTCCAACGGTGTGTTAGGTTCTATCTGGACGGCAGGTTGTCAAATCACCCTGGCGGCGTTTAATCCCGTGGAAGTGTTGGATCTGATTGAACAGCATAACGTCAGCCTGACCCTGGGTGTGCCCACGATGTTGGCCGCCATGGCTGAAGAGCAACATGCCAACCCACGCAAAGTCGACACGGTGCGGGCCATTGCACATGGCGGCTCTCCCATTGCCACTGAAGTGGTGCGCCGCACCTGGACCGCGTTTCCCACCGCCGAAATGATTGAAGTGTATGGCGCCACTGAGCTCTCGCCCCTAACGACGGCACTACGCGACGAGCACACGTTGTTAGACGATGACCGCGCGCGCTCCTGTGGACAATCCATTCCCGGCACCGATGTGCGCATCCTCGATACCGACGGCAAAGAAGTGGCGCGCGGGGAGATCGGCGAGGTGGTCGTGCGTGGCCCCAATGTCATGGTGGGCTATTGGAATAAACCTGAACAAACCGCCGCCGTGCTCAAAGACGGCGCCTACTGGACCGGCGATCTCGGCTATATGGACGATGAAGGTTATGTCTTCTTAGTCGACCGCAGCAAAGACATGATCGTCTCCGGCGGTGAAAACGTGTACTGCACCGAAGTTGAAGAGATCCTTTACAAACACGAAGGGGTACTGGAAGCCGCGGTATACGGCATTCCCGATGACAAGTGGGGAGAAGCTGTGCACGCCACCGTGGTGCTGCGCCCGGAACACGGCAACACTACCGAAAACCAACTCATGGAGTTTTGCCGCGAGCACATTGCCGGTTACAAGGTGCCCAAGGGTGTGGCGATCCAGGATGAGCCGCTGCCTAAGTCGGGGCCGGGTAAAGTGTTGAAAAGGGAGCTGCGGGCGCCTTATTGGGAAGGGGTTGAAC
The DNA here is from genome assembly GCA_028281005.1 of Pseudomonadales bacterium. GTDB lineage: Bacteria > Pseudomonadota > Gammaproteobacteria > Pseudomonadales > Azotimanducaceae > UBA4421. The sequence continues at coordinate 4,850 of JANQKS010000056.1, read as the reverse complement.
GCGCGGTGAACTGAGTTCGCTTTTTGGACTAGCTCGAGCCGGGGTGCCGACCCAGTTGCGCCTTCCGCCGCAGGATTTTGCGCGCGGTTGGTGGCTGCGGAACTCGACCGTTTTTCGCTACGCGAAAAACCGGGACTCAAACAATCCTCGCCCCCCGCTGCGCGGGTACCCAACCGCGCGCAAAACCCTAAACGCGGCTAAATCGGCGCAACTGGGTCGGCACCCCGGCTCTTTGACGCTCCGAGGTTAGGCGCACTCAGTTTGTTATGGAAGGCCGGGCCCAAGTTTCAGTGGCGTTCAGGTGTGCCCAACACTTCCATTAGCAGGGGATGTGACGGTGTTGCACAGGCCACACACCTAAGCGCGATCCGGAATTTCCGCTCAGCAGACCGAACCACCAGATTCTTGGTCAACACAGGTGCACGGGGGCGGGGCTTTACTTGCAGGAGCGTCGCGCGCATGGACGCGCGCGCGCAGCTACACGGACGTATTCACTGCGGTCCTGCAAGTAAAGCCCCGCCCCCGTGTACCGGCAATCCGCGAATCAGATATTCGGACCCCGAGGAAAATCCGGATCGCGCTTCTCCTTCAGAGCGGCGACGCCTTCCCGCACCTCAGGCCCACCAAAGCCGAGCATTTCCAATGCCGTTGACGTGTCGTAAATCGGCCCCGCCATACGCAGCCAATTGTTCAATGCATACTTGGTCCAGCGAATCGCCGTGGGTGCGCCACCTTTGAGTTTTTGCGCGACCTCCAGGGCTTTGTCTTGCAGGTCGTGATCGTCGACACATAGAGACACCAGGCCAATGCGCTCCGCCTCTTCGCCGCTCAGACGATCGCAGGTCAACAGGTAGTATTTCGATTTCGCCATACCGCACAACAACGGCCAGATGATTGCGGCATGGTCCCCGGCGGCAACGCCAAGGCGGGTATGGCCGTCGGTGATGGCGACGGACTTGGCGACAATGGAGATATCGGCAATGAGGGCGGCAACGAGGCCTGCGCCCACGGCGGGTCCGTTGATGGCCGAGATGATGGGTTTGCCGCAGTTCATGATGTTGTACACCAGGTCGCGGGCTTCTTTCCAGATGTTGACCCGGGTGTCGTAGTCTTGGGTGATCTTTTCCACCATCTCGAAGTCACCGCCGGCGGAAAATGCCTTCCCCGCGCCGGTCAGGATGACTACGTCGATGTCTGGGTCGTCGTCAACTTCGCGCCACACATAGGTGAGTTCTTTGTGGCCCACCGTATCCAGCGCGTTGTAACGGTCCGGCCGGTTGATGGTGATTTTGAGAATACGCTCTTCGGGGTATTCGAAGAGTAGGTGGGTGTAATCGGTATAGCGCTCTGTCATGCTGTTCTCTCCCGTGTTTGGCTCCCTAAAATGAAGGCCCCATGATACCCTTCATCGCCTTGGACATTCATGTCATTGGAGAACTGGAGACCACCATGAGCACCGCAATTGAAAAAGCCATCGAAGATTTAAACGCCAAAGTTGATCAACCGTCGGCACCCACCGATTGGTTTGAAATGACCCAGGACCGCGTTAACACGTTTGCCGACGCCACCATGGATCACCAGTGGATTCACGTTGATCCCGAGCGCGCCAGCGCCGGACCGTTTGGTGCACCCATTGCCCACGGCCAGCTGACCATGTCCATCATGAGCTTTCTGCCCGGCGGTGAAGGGGTCGGCATCCCGGCGCTGGACGGCGTAAAAATGGGTGTGAACTACGGCTGGAACCGCGTACGTTTTATGTCGCCGGTTAAAGTCGGTGACAACATTCGCACCGTGGGCAAGATCAAGAGCGTTGAGCAGAAGGGTGAGATGCTGGAGATTGTCAACGAACTGACGGTGCAAATTGAAGGTCAGGACAAGCCCGCCTGTGTGGCTGACAGCGTGTTACGTCTAGTGTTCTAGCATGGGCCTGCGCGCGCAGAGATTAAAAGGGAGGGGAACATGGATTTAGGCATATGTGTGGCGTCGCATGTGGGTGATGTCGGCTATGTGGTAAGAGCAGAAGAACTGGGGTATACCCACGCCTGGTTGGCAGATTCGCAAATGTTGTGGTCCGATTGTTATGCCACCCTGGCGTTGGCGGCGGATCGCACCAGCCGCATCAATCTTGGCACCGGGGTGGCAGTGAGCGGCACCCGCCCCGCGCCGGTGAATGCCGCCAGCATTGCCACCATCAATGCGCTGGCGCCCGGCCGGACGTTCTTCGGCGTGGGTTCCGGCAATACCGCGCGGCGGGTAATGGGGTTACCCCCGCAGCGCATCAAGCAGTTTGAAGAATATCTACAGCTCTTGGCACCTTTGTTAAAAGGGGAAGAGGCGGACATGCCCGCCGAGAACGGTGCGGCGATTCCGATACGCCACATCATGCCGGACAAAGGTTTTGTTAACTTTGACGATCCGATTCCCTTGTACATCTCCGGTTTTGGTCCGCGATCGCTGGGCTTGGCGGGCAAGTATGGGGACGGCGCGGTGCTGGCGCTGGTTGGCAATCCGGCGGCCATGGCCAGCGTGTGGCACATGATGCAGGAGGGGGCACGTTCCGTGGGTCGCGAAATAGGCCCCAATGGTGAGTACTACACCACCGCGCTGACCACTATGGTGGTGTTGGATGACGGTGAAGCGGTGGATTCGCCGCGCGTAAAGGCGGAAAGTGGCGCCATGGCCATGGCGGCGGTGCATTATGCTTATGACCAATACCGTAACTTTGGTCATCAGCCCCCCAACGCCTTGGCGGGCATATGGGAAGACTATACAAAGCTGTTAGAAAGTTATCCGGCACAACGGCGACATCAGCGTATACATGCTGGACATAACTGTTGGGTCTTGGAGGAAGAAGAGCAATTCCTGACGCCCGAGGTGCTAACCGCATCCAGCATGATAGGTAACAAGGACGAGCTGATTGAGCAGCTGCACGCCATGCAGGCCGCGGGCCTAAATCAGGTCATGATCTTGCCGAATTTTGATACCCGTTTTGATGTGCTGGAGCGGGTTGCGGCTGACATTTTGCCCAACGTTTAAAGCACTAGTCGATAAGATTACCGTCGCCGTCACGCAGTTCCGGCCCATGCACGCGCGCGCGGCCGTCCCCAAATTTGGCATCGCGGGCGGTAAGCGTGGCTTTTAAACCCTTTTCTTTCACCGACTGACGAAACTCATTGGCCGCACGGGTATTGTGACCGCGCACGTCGTTTTCGGATGCCATGCGTTGCAGCGTACGCGCCCCCATCAGCTCAAGGCCGGTGTTAATGATCCGTTTGTTGGCAGACAGTAAATCTGGATCGATGTGCGCCATACGGCCGGCCAGACCTTCCACTTCTTGTTCCAATAGGTCAGCGGGCACGGCTTTGAGGATCAAACCAATCGCCTGAGCTTCTGCGCCGGTGACGGTGTCACCGGTTAAGGTCAGCCGTTTTGCCCATTGTGGTCCCACGTTGTAAAGCCACATGTTGTTGGGTAGGGCGCCGAGATCGCGCGCCGGCGGGAATCCGAAAGTGGCGTCCTCCGCAGCGATGATCATGTCGCACAGCAACGCTATGTCGGTACCACCTGCCAGGCAGTAGCCGTGGACCTGTGCGATGACGGGTTTGTGCATGTCGAACAGTGCCATGCGGTAGCGTTGGGCACGCTCTAGCTGCCAGGCGTCGTCATCGATGCTGCTGCCGCCGCGGTAGGCACGGTCCGAGTCTTGGATACGCGAGACCGGCACGTTGCCGCCGGCGCCTGTGAGGTCGTAACCGGCGGAAAAGGCCCTACCGGCGCCCTTGAGAATGACACAATGTACTGCGCGGTCGTTGTCCGCTTCCCACAGCGCCTCAGACAGCTCCGCCTGCAGCTCCAGACATAAGGCGTTGAGTTTGTCCGGCCGATTTAAGGTAATGCGCGCGCGTCCGTCGCTCACTTGGTAGATGATATTTTCGAAATCCGCCATGGCCAACCCCCTCAAATGTGTATTTGCAGCCGCTTCTTTAGACACAGCCCAGACTATAGGCGCACCGGTTCATTTAGGGCAAGATAGCGCCCCGTTTCGAAAAACCGTTGAGTGATGTTCACATACCTCAATCCAGACGTACGCACCCGATTGATTGAACAGGGGAAATTGGTGCGTATAGACGCCGAAGGCCAGCTCATGGATGTGCGCACCCAGGAGGCACCGGGCCAATTGGCGGTCAATTTGCTGGGGCCCATACCGATGCCAATATCACTGCCGTCTATCCAGACCACGGTGATGTGGTATGCGGCAGTACGCAGCACCGAACTCAGCAACGTCGAAGCGTTGGCGTCCGACCTGCGCGAGCGTGGTGGCCAGCATCTGTTCTCCCATCTGGTGTCACCGCTCATGGTGAACAGCGTGTTGGTGATAGGTGAACCCACTGAAAACCCACTGATTCGCGTGCACAGTAATTGTCTCACCGGGGATGTGTTTGGTTCCATGCGTTGCGATTGCGGACCGCAGCTTCACAGCGCGATTGCGCGCATACACGCAGATCCAGCGGGCGGTTATCTGGTGTACATGGCGGGCCATGAGGGTCGCGGCATTGGCTTGTGGGCCAAAGCGGCCACCTATTTATTGCAAGACGCAGGGGAGGACACCTACCAGGCGAATCGCTCGCTCGGCTTGCCGGACGATTCGCGAGATTTCACCGATGCCGCGGTGTTGATCAAACACTTCGCCGGTAAAGAACCGTTTCGCCTGCTCACCAATAATCCCAAGAAGGTGGAAGACCTTAGGCATTTTGGGCTCACCGAAATAGTGCAGGAAAAACATGTGCAGGGTGTCAGCGAATGGAACAAGCGATATCTATACGCCAAACAAAGTTGGGGACACAGTTTAG
>JANQKS010000042.1 GCA_028281005.1 Pseudomonadales bacterium | reverse complement strand
CAAGTTCGGGCATCAATCTTCCGCGGAAGATCACCTCAGTAGCCCGTATTAACCCAGAAACAAACAATCTCACCTTATCGGTGAGCGATGCGGGCTAGGCCTTCCGTGTCACCCTCCTGTCCGGCTTGCGTCGCGATCACCTTAAGCCCGAGCCAGCGTTGCTCCGGGTTAAACTGTATCTCTGCCGGACACGTCACCGGATACCAAGTTTGCAGCAGGTACTGTTGGTTCTGCGTGACGTAGGCGCTATACCGCGAGCGCATAAGCTGTTCGGCGCTATTTGCGAGCGCCGCACCCTTTAGCACCCTTTAGCAGAGGTTCGCAACAGTCTGCCGGCTGACGGCCGCTGCCGCACCAACACAGCCGCCCGGCATGTCCCGCTTTGTTTGACACTTAGACCAAATCCTCGCGGTAACGCCAGTTTTTCGCAGAAATTTGCAGAAATCCTCTCCTGGCGAGCTTGAAATACGTGATTGACAATAATTTGAACTCTACTAAAGTTCGAGGAGTAAACGTAAGCAGTGTCACGTTTTCGTTGTACAGCAATGAATAAGGGGAGAGATGTGAGTTTACTCAAGAAATGGGTGGTGGTGCCTGTTGGCCTATGCACCACTTTTTTCGGCTCCGCAACCGTCTTTGCGGATGAACAGGTCATCGAAGAAATCATCGTAACAGCGCGTCAGCAAGCGGAGACGCTGCAGGACGTTCCAGTCACCATCGCCGCCTTCACGGAGGCGGACCTCGACCGCTACAACATCACCAACCTGGTCGACGCGGCCAAGATGGTACCCAACATGGTGATCGCCCAACAGGGTTCAGGCAATGGCTCCTCCCTGCGTTTGCGCGGCATCGGTTCAAGCTTCATTTCCGCGGCGTTTGACCACTCGGTAGCAATTAACCTTGACGGTGTGGTGGTTAACCGCGGCCGTTTCATCCACAACTCGTACATGGACATGGGTCAGCTTGAAGTCCTTAAAGGTCCGCAGTCACTTTACTTCGGTAAGTCCGCGACCGCGGGTGTGGTGTCGATTACCACAAACGACCCGGGTGACGAGTTTGAGTTCCAGCTCTTAGGTGGGGTGGAAACCGAACACGAGGGCCTGTACACAGAAATGGTCATCTCTGCGCCGATCACCGATACATTTGGCGCTCGCTTGGCTGTGGGATATGTCGATAACGACGAGCTCATTAAGAATGTTTCAAAAGGTCGAGACCCACAAGCAGCGATCAATGGTGCAGAGGACTGGTTTGGTGACGAGTCTCTCAACACACGGTTGACCTTGGTGTGGAAACCAACGGACACGTTCACCGCTAAGCTCAAGTACAGTTACACAGAGTTCGAGAGCGACGGCGGGGTTTCTTATGCGGAAGAGATTTGCCCAGAAGGGACCACACAGCCCACAGCCATACCATCGGCAGCAGCACCGTTCCGCACCTATCAAAGCGTTGACGACTGTAAGCTAAACGGCAATAGCTCCAAGATTTACCTGGATCCTAACCTGCGCGCCGGATTAGTCGAAGGCTACTCTGACGGGGTGGCCGGTTTGGAACAAGAAACCGACTTTGCTTCGCTTCGTATGGACTGGGATTTTACAGAGAGCATGACGCTAACCGCGGTGACCGGCTACGTCGACCTCGACCACTGGGAACTGGACGACTATAGCTACGGTGCAGGTGTATTTGGTGGTCTACACAACAACGTCTATGAGAGCCTTTCACAGGAAGTGCGTCTGGCCACAGCGTTCGAAGACTCTCCCATCAACTTCCAGCTAGGCTTGTTTTGGCAGGAAATTGAACAGGAATTCGACGCCTACCAATACGCTTTTAACCTCCCCGTGATACCTTACTCTTTTGGGGACCTGCTGGCCGATTTGAGCGACCAACCACCAATGACTCCCCCAGACGGCTCGTTAAACTATGCACAGTTTATCGACAACGTAGCCGCGACCACGGGCCAGCCTATTCTTTTTCCGGTTGACGCGTCCGATGGGATTGTTGGTCCAGATCCATTTACCGGCAATGCATTCGACTATCAGAAGACGCACTTTCTTGACACAGACGTGTTATCCGCCTTTCTGGCAGTCTATTGGGACCTTACCGATCAGCTCGAGCTAACCTTCGGTGCTCGCTATACCGAAGAAGAAAAAGACGGCTACATACTGATACCTTACCTCCATGGGGGCGCGGGGCTGTTCGGTTTTGGCGCACCACCCCGCATCGACGGGCTTGAATTTGACGATGAAAACACTTCGCCGGAAGTGGCCCTCAACTATTACATCAATGACAACATTAGCGTCTTTGCGGCATACAAGGAGGCTTTCAAATCTGGCGGTATAGACAATAGCGCACTACCTACCGCAGCGTTGAACCCGGCGGTGAATGGTGGAGATTTCAGCTTCTTGGAGTATCAGTCAGAGGAATCTGATGGATGGGAAATCGGTACCAAGGCCAATCTGATGGACGGCGCCCTCCGGGTAAATGCCACCATCTATAGCTACGAGTACAGCGATCTGCAAGTACAGTTGTTTGATTCAACCAACATTCAGTTTGAGACGTTTAATGCGTCCGCGTTGGAAGCCCAGGGTGCGGAAATGGACTTCACCTACCTGACAGATTTTGAAGGTCTGTCACTGCGAGGTGCTTGGGCATTTAACGAAGTTGAATACACCGATGACTTTATCAACGCCACCGGGGAAAACCTCAAAGGTCTCGATGGTGCAGGTAACGCAGAAGTGTCAGGGTACATCGGCTTTACCTTAGATCGTGAATTCACCGATGGCTGGAGATTCTCATTCTCCATGGACGCGCGCTACAGTGATGACTACTCCATCACCGTGACTCGTAACCCACTCAAGCAAGATTCGTTCTGGATAACCGATGCTGCATTGAGCATCTATTCAGCAGACAACCGTCACGAATTTAGTCTGATCGGTCGCAACATCGGTGATGAGATTTATGCGGTTACTGCAGGTGCAATTCCCGGACGTTTACCGCTCAACAATACCGGTGCAAACAGCCTGGATCAGGCTGCCACCACCATGTTGGGCCGCTCGATCAGCGTGCAGTATCGATTCACGATGTAGGAAGCGTTGTCTAATAACGATCCGAGAAAAAGGGCGGCCCCAACGGGCCGTCTTCTTTTTTGTACGTCCTGTCGATTAAGCAGACCCCCGTTACTCGGGGGAATCCACCAACGGCCGCAACATCGGCTCCAAACCATTCACCTTGATTTCATACATCACCGCCAGGCGTTCACCCAGTTTGCCGTGGGGAAACCCCTGATTCTTAAACCACACCACGTAAGGTTCGGGCAGATCAATTAGCTTGCGTCCCTTAAACCGGCCAAAAGGCATCTCTTGATTGACTATCAAACGCAGCTCTTCGTGGTCCGTGTTGGCCAGAGTTGGGCCACCGGCGATTTTCACGATCTAAAAAGTCAGCGGCAGCGGCAGATGGTTCGCAAATATCCAATCGCGCTGGGTCAGTAACACCGTGTCGATCTCACCCATCGCTTGTGCGCACCGCTCGTAGGATTTCCGTAATCCCCCAGGTGTGGGGCATTGTTCTTCCGGCAATGGCCCGAGAATTTGCGAAAAGTACGCCCAATAGACGTCAAGCGCGGTGAGCTGATTCCCCACCAGGTAGTTCGATCCGCGTGCTTGTTGGGCACGTACGTGCTCAGTAAACCAATCAATGATCGCGTGGCTTTTTGCAAACGCGGCCTCGCGTGCTGCTTCCGAATAGCCGTACTCGGCGTACATGGGATTACGTTCTGCTTCTTTGGCGGCACGTTCCGGGCCCGCCAAACCCAACATGATCAGCCGCAGGTTCCACACCAGACCATTTTGGCCAATGAGTTCATTGGTTAAGCCAATCATCAACATCCGCTGTTGTGGGTCTTGCGGCAGCAATGAAGGCCCCTGCCCCAGACGCTCAGCGAGGTTCAAGATATCCAGCCACCCCGCCCGCGGTGCTTCTGCTTCATAAATGGCTACGGGCGCATTACGGTGCCCGGTCCAGTCTTTTAGCTCCACATTTTCCGCCGCAGGCATCTGCGCAACCGGGATGTATTCAACCCCGCGCAGATCCAACACGGAACGCGCCGACATCGAATAAGGCGCCGGAACGCCAACAGTTAATACCAGCCGCAACCCAGGCAACGCACGGGCGATGCTGGGTTCTACGTATTCCATGTTAAGTCCTTAATGACTAAGACCGATGCCAACGACTATTCAATGACTACTCAACGACTATTCAACCACCGTCGCCCATACAAACCCATCACGGTTAGGCATCTCCACCTTTGGCAGGCTTGCGGCGTCCAGTACAGCCTGCTCCGCGACGACGTCGTTGACGTACAACAAGTAAGCCGTCAGCGCGTAGACCTCGTCGTCACTTAAGCTGCCTGGTGTGGCGTACGGCATGGCGCGTCGAATAAAATCAAATACCGTAGTGGCATAAGGCCAATAGCTGCCAACGGTTTTTATTGGTTGCTCACTGCTTAAGGTGCCGTGCCCCCCAGCGAGGCGGTCGTTTATACCGTCCACGCCTTTGTCGCCATGACAAGCCTGACAATGCTGTTGATAGAGCGCTGCACCTTGTTTCGCGGTACCGCTACCCGCCGGTAATCCTGTGCCGTCCGGCATGATAGTGAAATCAATCGCAGCAATTTCCGCAGCGCTGACAGACTGACCTAGCTGAGGGGACTCTGCGGCTATGCAAGCCGCCGGCACCAATAATCCCAAGCCCAGACAAGCGGTAAGAACACGTACGTTCTCGCGTAATGCGCTAAACATAAACATTCCGCGCCTGCCCTTCGACACTGATGCGCCACGTTTGGATCGGATTCATATGGTAGAAGCTACCTGCCGCGCGGCCGCGCATCACCGCCGCGCGGGTAGGTTGGACAGCGCCGCTTTCATCGGTGGCGCGGCTCATGATGGTTGCGGGTGCACCATTGTACCGCCAGGCAACACGAAAACGGGTAGCACACAGGGGTAAAACATGATCATCCAGCTGGGCAGCCGCCCAAGATTGGCCGCCGTCCGCGGATACCTCAACCGTTTTGATGCGGCCAGCACCACTCCAAGCCAGCCCGCTGACTTGGTACAGACCCGGGCCTCTTAACTGTAACCCCGGCGAAGGGCTGGTAATCACCGATTTTACCCCCATAGGAAACGTAAACAGTTTGGCGCTGCCATCCGTTTGCAGGTCAGAGTATTTAGAAGTCTCTTCTTTGCTCATGGCCGGCTGCTCTGTCACTTTGATCGAGCGGAGCCACTTAACGCTAGCGTTACCCTCCCAGCCGGGCAAAAACAAACGCATGGGATAACCGTTGCCTGGCCGCAAGCGTTCGCCGTTTTGGTACAACGCTACAATGGCATCGTCCATAATTTTTGCGAGCGGTACGCTGCGGCTCATCACCGCCGCATCAGCCCCATCGGCGACAACCCACTTCCCCTCAGGGGAAACGCCGGCCTCTTCCAACAAAATGGACAACGGCACGCCACCCCACTCGCTCACCGCCAGCAATCCATGGATGGCAGCGCAATCTAAGTCCGCAGCTTGCGGCGCGATCAACGCAGAGCTATTGCCCGAGCACTCCAGAAACTGTATCCGCGAGACCATGGGGTACCGAGCCAGCGCTTCAGTATCAAAAGCCAACGGCCGATCTACCAATCCGTGTACGTAGAGTTTGTGCTGTGCCGGGTTGATGTCCGGTATGCCGCTGTGGTGGCGCTCAAAGTGCAAACGGCTGGGTGTAATGACGCCGTCTAAATACTGCAACGGTGTACTTGAAACCCCGCTGCCGTCAGTACCGGGTTGTGACCGTATGGAGGTGCGTTGCACATGGGCTTCAAAACGTGAGGGAGCACCCGCCGCGCTCATTGGCCCGCCCGGTGTTTGCATCCACTCCGGGCGGCGCAGCTTAGTGTCCGCAAAGGCGGATGTTGTGAGGAGCGCCGCACCACCGGCGAGACCGCTGCGCAACAGCGCGCGGCGGCCATACAAACCGTTACCTGCGTCGGGTGGTATGTTCATTCGGTATAACGCCGAATCAATTGTTTACCCAAGGCCATCATATGCACCTGATCCGGGCCGTCCGCTTGGCGGCACCAGCGGGCGTAGTTGTAGGCTTCCGCCAAGGGGTAGTCCGCGGTTAAGCCGCCGGCCCCATGAATTTGCATACACCGATCAATCACGGTTTGCGCCATCAGCGGCACGGTAACTTTGGATGCGGCGATCAGATCACGCGCATCTTTTGCCCCCACCGCATCCATACGCTCCGCGGTTTTTAAGGTCAACAAACGCGCCTGCTCAATCTCCGCAAAAGATTTGGCGATGTCTTCCAACACCGACTGGTGTTCAGACAGCTTTTTACCAAAGGTTTCCCGGCTGACGGCGCGCCGACAGGCGTACTCCACCGCGCGTTGGGCACAACCAATGAGCCGCATGCAATGGTGAATCCGGCCCGGACCAAGGCGACCTTGGGCAATCTCAAACCCGCGCCCCTCACCCAACAGGATGTTCTCCTTCGGCACTCGCACATCTTCAAAGTGCACCTCAGCATGGCCCAAGGGTGCATCGTCATAGCCCAACGTGGTGAGCGGCCGAACCACCTTAACTCCAGGTGTGTCCTTCGGCACCAGCACTTGGCTTTGTTGCATGTGCCGATTCGGATTATCCGCGTCGGACTTACCCATCACGATGAGGATTTTGGTGCGTTCATAGGGTGCATTGGTGATGAACCACTTCTTACCATTGATGACATATTCGTCACCCTCCCGCTCAATGCGGGTCTGCACGTTGGTGGCATCGCTTGAGGCAACGTCAGGCTCGGTCATGGCGTAGGAGGAGCGTATTTCACCGTTGAGCAACGGTGTCAGCCACTGTGCCTGCTGGGCCTCGGTCGCGTACTTCAGAAACACTTCCATGTTGCCTGTGTCCGGCGCGTTACAGTTGAACACTTCCGGCGCCCACAACACCCGCCCCATCACTTCCGCAAGCGGTGCATACTCGGCGTTGGACAAACCACCGTGGTCTTTGGGCAGCCATAAATTCCACAACCCCTGTTGCTTGGCGAGGGCTTTGAGCTCTTCCATCACGGGCACGGTGGAAAAACGATCTGCTAGCCCATTGAGCTGTTCATGATAACGCGCCTCGTTCGGATAAATGTGTTTATCCATAAACTGGGTGAGTTGATCCATCAGGACTTGTGGATCTTCTTGGACGGTCTGCATTAATGGTCCTTAACTGCTGACTTGGACTAATTTCGTAATACCAGGTAAACCTCAACCATTGAGGTGGGGGTTGGCTTGGATGGCCCTAAAGGTATCCGCGGGGCTGGTCGGATGGGTGGCGTCGCTAAAGTCGTTGATTTGTTCCCACGCGGCTTCCACGTCGTCTGGGCTGAACCCAGCAGGGTCAAAGAAAGCGCCCTGGCTGCGCTCCCAGCGTACGCGCGAAATCCAACCGGCGCCCACCTCGAACAAGCCGCCGGTGGCGTCACAGCTGTCGTGGCTTAGATACGCCACCAGCGGGCTCACTGACTCGGGGCGCAACAGTTTCATGGCGTCTTCATCCATGACCGTACCCATCAAACGGGACGCGGCTATCGGCGCAATGGTGTTGGATTTAACACCTTTAGCACGGCCTTCCGCGGCAATGGTTTGTGACAAGCCATGTAACGCCAGCTTACAGGCGCTGTAGTTGGCCTGGCCAAAGTTGCCGTAGATTCCCGCGGCGGAAGTGGTCATCACAAAGCGGCCATAACCCTGATCGCGCATATGTGGGAATGCCGCGCGGCTGACTTTGTAGGCACCGCGCAAGTGTACTTCGTACACCATGTCCCAATCGTCGTCGGACATTTTGTGCAACGATTTGTCACGCAAAATGCCGGCGTTGTTGACAACCACGTCGACACGGCCAAAAGTATCCAGCGCACACTGAATGATCTTGTCACCGTCGGTTACGGAATCCGGGTTAGCCACTGCATCACCGCCGCTGGCTTTAATCTCCGCCACCACACCGTCTGCAACGCTGGCATCGCTACCTTCCCCTGATCCGGAGCCCCCTAGGTCATTCACCACAACCTTGGCACCGCGAGCGCCAAACAGCAGTGCATGGGATTTGCCGAGACCGTTACCGGCGCCGGTCACCACCACTACCTTATCCGTAAAATCTAAAGCCATAACTTGTACCTCTCTGTGTATAATTTTCTGCGTATTTTTAGATAGTGCCTGCGTCGCGCAAGGCGGCTATTTCAGCGCTACTTAATCCCAACCCGGCTAGAAACTCGTCGGTATGCTGCCCCAAACTCGGTGCCACGCCGCCAGGTCTGAGCGGCGTATGGCTCATACCAATGGGTGTACCCACCACATTGATGTTCTCTCCCTGCTCATCGGCCACTTGCGTTAAGTAGCCGTTTTCCCACACGCCCGGGTCCTCGGCTACTTGCCGATAATTCCGCACAGGGGCATAGCGCACACCCATGGCGCGCAAACTTTCGCACCACTGTGCCGTGGTTTTAGTGCGGAATACCGGGTTCAGCGTGGCAAACAATTCTGCCATGTCATCTTTGCTCGCCAGCAAGCCCTGATAACGGGGGTCAAGCGCCAACTCCGGTTTGTCCATGGCGATAAAAAAGGCGTCGCGTGCATCCGGTGGCACACCAATGATGCCGATGTGGCCATCCGCTGTTTCAAATACACCATACATCCCGCGTAACAACGGGTGCCCGCCGTTGGCCCTTCCCGGCACCTCGTTGGACAAAAAATAGTGGGTATATTCAGCAGCTTGCGCCCATATTTGACCACCCAGTAGAGACACATCGACGCGTTGGCCGAGGCCCGTGCGAGCACGGCTGACCAATGCTGCGAGTATGCCCGAGGCCATGTTCTGTGAGGCGATGTGGTCTGCGATGGTGACCCCAACGGGTGATGCCGGACCGCCGTCGTGCCCAATGGTGCTCACCAACCCACCGGCGGCTTGGCCGGCGAGATCGGCCCCTTCCAGCTCTGCATCCGGGCCCAAATGCCCGAAAGTGCTGCCCGCTGCCCAAATTAGACCCGGATTTTCCCCATGCAGATCGTCAAAGCCCAACCCCCAAGCCTCCATGGTGCCGGGTTTGAAGTTGCTTAACACCACATCCGTATCACGCGCCATCTGTTTAAACAAGTCGGCACCCGCCTGCGTACGCAAATCCAAGGTGACACTGCGCTTGCCGCGGTTACAACTGAAGAAATAGGCGCTGCGAGTGTCTGTTTCACTTAAAAATATCCAGCGCGCCAGGTCACCGATCTGCGGCAATTCAATTTTGACAACGTCAGCGCCCATGTCGGCAAATAGGGCTCCCGCCTGTGGGCCCTGGACCAGCTGGCCCACCTCCAACACACGTATTCCATCCAACGCACCTCGGTGTGTTATCGCACCTTGAGCTATCGCATCTGACATCCTTCCCCCAATTTGGCTGTAAAAAACCCCTGTCGGTATGGTCGCTCATGGCTACACTGGGAAGCAACAATGTAGGGTGACTAGTGCTCAAACCACTTTATAACTTAGGATCAGCGGGTCTGTGGGGTTTTTGGGCTAGACGGCGTACCGCCGGTGGGGTTGGGCCCCATCAAGGTGCGCCAACAACGCCCAAGGACCCCACAG
>JANQKS010000018.1 GCA_028281005.1 Pseudomonadales bacterium | reverse complement strand
ACAAGTTCGGGCATCAATCTTCCGCGGAAGATCACCTCAGTAGCCCGTATTAACCCAGAAACAAACAATCTCACCTTATCGGTGAGCGATGCGGGCTAGAACTAACTAGAACTGGGCAAGCAGGGGCTGAGGTCGGGTATTCCCGCGGGAACACACCGTCCTCTTTGCTTCTAGAATCTTGCTTCTAGCATCGTTAAAAAGGCGGTATTAATCGCCTTTAAATCGAGTTTAGAACGGGCGCCCACCGCCGCGGTTTCCGCCACCGCCGCCGCGTCCGCCGCGGTCTTTGCTTTGCGCCTCATTCACGCGCAATGGACGGCCTTGAAAATCTTGGCCGTTTAAGGCTTCCATCGCCTGGTCAGCACCGTCTTCAAGTTCCACAAAACCAAAACCACGCGAACGACCGGTTTCCCGATCAGAGATGACAACAGCCGAGGCCACGCTGCCATATTCAGAAAACAGATTAGACAAGTCTTCATCTGTTACGCCCCAGGCTAAATTGCCCACATACAGCTTCTTCACTGCTTTGAACTCCTAAGTTGATCTACTAACGCCGCGACAACCTTTGCGGTTGCGGCTTCTCGAACCGACCAATCGAACTCTAGAAACTCAAAAGAAACCGAAATTGGGCAGAACATACCGCTGCAGCCTACGTGAAGCGTAGACGAACCACAATCAAAGATTTATGACACTACAAGGGGATTGTTAGACAATTTCGAGATAACTGCAGCGCCAACAGGCCTAAAAAAACCCCAGCTTCGAGTGAAGC
Source organism: Pseudomonadales bacterium (assembly GCA_028281005.1). Lineage (GTDB taxonomy): Bacteria > Pseudomonadota > Gammaproteobacteria > Pseudomonadales > Azotimanducaceae > UBA4421. The sequence continues at coordinate 167,364 of JANQKS010000018.1, read as the reverse complement.
CGGGGTTTTGATATTGGCTTTACCGACTAAAGGGGCAGTCGATTAGAGGCCGCCAAATCGATAACGCACTTCCAAACCGGCCAGCCGGGGATCGGTGGTGGAACCTTTCCTCAGCCAGTTCACGGTTTCTGTACCGAGATCAATTTGCCGAATACCAATTTCGTCCAGTACGTTGTTAACAAAGCCCGCCACCATCCATGACTCGTCCGCGCTGGTCCAAGTCACGCGGAGGTCCAAGCGGCCATAGGCTGGTGCTTTGTCTTCTTCACGCTCAAACGGCGAGAAATAAACATCGTCAATCCAGCTATAGCTGCTCAGAAACTCGACGTTACCGCTGTCGCCCATGTTCAGCATATAGCTGACCCAGGCTGCCCACTTCAGCTCCGGCACACGCAACAGTTGGTTGCCTTTTACACTCTCCTGGCGATCATCCGAGACAAACACCGATTGCGGTTCATCCGGATTATTGTTGTTGATGAATCGAAGATCGCTGGTGTACTCGTTCGGGGTGTAGCTGATGTTGCCGCCGATGGTTAGAGCATCCGTGGCAAGCCACAAAAACTCGGTTTCGAGCCCCCAAATCTCTGCTTCATCCACGGGGATTACACTTACGCTGGTGCCGTTGGCGCTCAACGCTGAGGGCACATCTGCCAGCGTGTGAATGTTTTCATAATCATAAAAGTACAAAGATGAGTTCAGCTGTAAGGTGCCATCGAACAATTGGCCTTTATAACCAATTTCGTAAGCGGTCAACTCTTCGGGGTCATAAGTCTCCACAGAACTGAAGTTACCTTGACTGCCGAAACCGCCAGCGCGGTGACCTGTGGTTACACCCGCATAAATTAGCGTGTCGTCGTTGGGTTCATAGTCCAAGTTAATGCGGTAAGTAATCTCATCGTCGGAACGATCCAGATGGCGGTACAGTGAGGCACTGACAGGTATACCCGCCAATCGCACCGGCTCATTAGGATCCACCAGCCTAGCAAGTCCGTTGTACGCGGCGAGACTAAGGCCTAAGGGCGAATCGGCCGGATTGTTAGTCAGCGGAAAGGCGAGTGTTTCGTCGTAGATGAACGCATTTTCCTGGCCGTCCAAACGGTCTTTTGCCCACCGAATACCAGTGGTTAGAGAGAAAGCCTCGCTGAGCGTCCACTCCGCTTGTGTATAGACTGCAAATGCTTCGCGTTCCGTACGAGATTGGTATTCGGTACGAGTACCTATGGTATTTGGGCCGCTGTTGATACGCGTGCCTTCACCAACGCCGTCACCCACCCAAGGACCGGCAACAAAAACCGTTTCAAAACTGCCGGTCGCCTCACCATTGTCCTGATTAATCACACCATTCTCGCGCTCATACTGCCGCGCCGTATACAGCCCGACCGGAGCGGACTGAAAATAGCTGTTCGAATCCCAACCCAGTGGCGAACCGTCGTCGTCGGTGGCCGCCACTCTTCCGGTGGTCGCAAATATGAAGTCCATGGTAGGACCTAAGGCGCCGTAGCTCGCCGGTTGATAAAACCGTGGTTCGAACACCGAACTGTAATAGTCACCGCGTTGAGTGATCTTGGCGTCGTAGTAGAACATCCCCGAGGTCACCGACACGTTTTCAAAATCGAGGAAAAACTGCAACTCGTGGGAGATGTATTCGGTCTCCTGGCTGACGTAGAACTGATCGTCGCCAAAAGCGTTGGCCGACAATTCTTCGTCGGTGGTGCGGTCATAAAAATAGTCGGTGTAACCAAATATGTATTTAAACGACAGGGTTTCGCTGAAGTCCCAGGTAGCGTCCATGGAGACTGCCTGGTGGTCGAAAAACTCGTCGTTAAATCCGCTCGTAGCGGTTTCTAAATCATCGGAGTCGATGTCATCGACGTCGTCCAATCTAACCCAGTCATTGGCTTCCCCCATGGCGCTGGCGCCGAACAATAGGTTAGGCCGTGCGCTGATGGCTTGGTCTGTGCCAGGACGAACCCGTTGCGTCTGTACCGTTTCGCCTGTGGTGGAGTTAGTAAAAGTAAATATCTCCGCGGATGGCTCCAAGTAGTCATTGGCTCCAGTATCGGTCTGTGCCGGATCTACTCTGCGAAAGCCGCGGGCCAATGCCGACGTATTGCGTACCCCGCCGGTGACTTCGTCGACGCGTCCGCCGAACTCATCAAACACCAGCGAACCGCCCTGGTTACCCACGTTACGTGCATAGGATCGCTCGTTCCCACGGATATTCACTTCTATCGTGTCGGTCGGCGTCCAGCGCAGTGACATCGCGTAGTTTTCATCGCCGTAGTCGTTGACGTCTCGCGAACCGGAATTGCCGGAAATGTCATCGTGGTAACCATCGCGGACACGTTTTGATGCGGTAGCCCGCGCGGCAAGTACCCCCTCGACAATCGGTCCGGACAACATGACGTAACCTTCTTTCAATCCGTAGCTGCCGAAGATGGTCCGCGCTTCGCCCTCAAATTCATCCGTGGGCTTTTTGTTCACAAAGTTAATCGCACCACCAACCGCGTTGCGACCATATAACGTGCCCTGCGGTCCGCGCAGTACCTCGATCCGCTCGATATCGAACAAGCCACCCTCGGTGGAAGCGATGCCAAAGTCTTCTGAATACACATCATTCAGATACGTCGCGACCCCTGGGTCCCCGCCCAAGCCGCGGAAATTACGGCCTATGCCGCGGATCGACATGTCGTACGGCTCAATCACCGCCGCGGGAATGTAGTTTTGCAAATCTTCTTGATTGCGCAAACCAAAGTCTTCAATGAACTCACCGGTCAACGCGGTGATAGAAATCGAAGTGTCCTGTACGGTGGACTCGCGACGCTCAGCGGTCACTACAACTTCTTCGATATTACGCGCAGCCGATTCGGCTGCTTGCACCCCTGTGGCCATCATTACGGTGGCGGCCAACACCAAAACGAATCTCGCGATTGAGTTCGCCATACTCCCCTCCAACTTCCTGTTAAGTCATCCCATTGCGGGGTGACATACCTCTACCTCATGGAATTTGACGTTGTTGAGTGACTCCCAACGTGCATACTTCCACCTCCGCCTTGTCTTATAGTTGGGTGCCGAGGTGGTGTCAATGGACGGTTTGTACAGCTTGTCTAACAATTCCTGTCTCGCGGGAGTACGCGGATTGTAGAAGCAACCCAATATCCGACACAAAAAAGCCCGGCCTGTTTCGAGGCCGGGCTTTATTTTGCAACGGGCTAGGGCTAGAACGCGCCGAACTTATACTGCAGTTCGATGCCTGCCATGCGCGGGTTCGTAGGCTCCACGGTATAGCGGAAGTTTTGATTCTGATCTTCCACATTCATATTGCGCACACCCACTTCGTCGAGGATGTTGTTAACAAAGGCAGATACACCCCACTGTTCGTTTGCGCTGTTCCAAGTCGCTCGAAAATCCCAACGCTTGTAATCCGGCGCCACGGTTAGAGGCGTTTCCGGACGCGGTGAGCCGCGGGCGGCAAACTCGTCCGTCCAGTTCAACGAGCTCAAGAAGATCAGCTTGCCGCTGTCGCCCAGATTCCAGGTGTACTCTGCCCAAAGAGTGGCTTTGTTTTCCGGAATACGCGGCACCGGCTCTCCGTCGATATTCACTTGCAACTCGGCTTCCGTAAAAACACCCACGGGCGCAAACGGATTAGAGTTATCGATGATCAGTGCGTCGGAGTTGGCTTGGTACTCGGTATTGGTATAACTATAGTTGAAGCCTAAAGTTAGGTTGTCCGTAGCCAGCCACAACACATCTGTCTCAAATCCCAATGTTTCTACGTCAGGACCATTGGTGACCGAGGTACCGGGACCGGCAATACCGCCTTCCTCGCGGAACTGCAACGCTATGCCGTCATATTCATAGAAATACGCCGACGCGTTAATCTGCATGGTACCGTCGAACAACTGGCCTTTATAGCCCAATTCGTACGCCAGAATTTCTTCCTTGTCATACTCCGGTGTAGGTGAGTTGAAGCCGAGGTTGAAGCCGCCAGCTCGATACCCGGTGGTTACGGAGAAGTAGATTAGATCATCTTCCGTGGGGGTAAAGTCCATGTTTACGCGCCAGGTGATGTCGTCGTAGGTCTCTTCCAACTCGCGATAGATCGAGAATGCCAACGGTACACCCTGCGTACGCAACGTATCAAAGTTAACAATGTTCCCATCGGCATCAATAGCACCCGTTATGTTTTGGTTGTATTCGGCCAACGTCGTTGCATCATCAAAGACAAACAACGCCGCTTCCGCATAACCAAACAGGTTTTCTTCCGCTTCTTTCTTATCCTCTGCCCACCGCGCACCGAGAGTCAATGCCCACGTGTCGTTAAGCTGCCATTCGCCTTGAAAATACACGGCCTTCGCGCTGGTGCGGTTTTCCGTATCCCAGATGAATGTGGTGCCGTCCGAGACCGGACCGTGGTCGACTCGGCCGGTGGTACCTAAGTTGTCACCCTGCCACAGCGAATTGATCTGATAGCTGCTCTTCAGGGCGCCACCGAAGCTGGTCTCTGGAGTGACGTCATTTAGGCTCCGGTCAGCTTTCAACATGTTCTGAGCAGACCGATGATTCACCATTGCTCCGTTGCCATCTAGACCCGGGAAGAACGCGGCATAATCCGCAGCCTGATCACCGTACATTGAGGCTTCGGTGTTGTCCGTATACTTGGTCCAGGAATCGGTGTGATAAAAATCCAATTGCTGGTCGATGTCGTTTTCGTACACGAACAAACCGGCGGTGACAGTCAGGTCTTCGTTGATATCCCAGAAAAATTGGATCTCGTGCTGATAGTTTTCATTTTCCTGTGCCGCATAAAACTGCAGGTCGTTCGGCATACCCGTACGGTCATCTTCAGTTGTACGGTCGTACCAGTAATCCGTATATCCACCGATATATTTGATCGTTAGATTTTCCGCGACATCCCAGGTAACCGCTGCATAAGCTGCCTGATGATCGAAGAACTCATCATTGAAGCCATTGGTCCAGGTTTTGATGTCGTCACCTTCCAGTTCCGGCAATTCGCGGCCGTTTCCAATAGTAGACGCATCAAGCTTTGCAATTTGGCCTGCGTTGGCGTTGTACGCATAGTTGTTACGCGCACTCGTGTCGCCGCGGCTGTCTACGCCAGCCACAATGGGTTGCGCATAACGGGTGATGCCGTTGAAGTTGAACTCATACACACCCGTACCCTGGATTGATCCTGGGGCTGTGGAGTTGATGTAAGGCACAATTCCGGTGGGCACGATGCAATCGGCCACCTGCCGATCAATCGCATCCGCACAGAACGCAGCACCTGGCAAATTGGGATCTTGTACCTGGCGCCAGCCATACATAGGCACGCTGGTCCAACGTTCGCCGCCGGTCACCGGGTCGCGCAAACCACCCATCTCCGAAACAACCAATGAGCCCGCGCCTTGCGCCCCGGACATGTTGCGTCGATAGCTGCGTTCGTTTCCTCGGACCAGAATGTTGAGCGTATCCGATGGTGTGAACTCTAGCGTTAGTGAATAGTTTTCATCACCGTAGTTGTTCAAGTCGCGGTTGCGGCCGGTGGAAACGCGATTACCCTGCGTATCCGTACCATCATGCAATTCGTCCATGAACCCGTCGCGGGTGCGCTTAACGCCAGTTACACGAGCATTCATGAAACCGTCAATGACCGGTCCGGACAGCATGGTGTAGATTTCTTTGGTTTCGTATGATCCGAAAATGGTTTTTATCTCACCTTCGAATTCGTCCGTCGGTCGTTTACTGATGAAGTTCACCGCACCGCCGATGCCGTTACGGCCATACAATGTACCCTGCGGACCGCGCAGCACTTCAATACGCTCCAGGTCGAACAAACCACCCTCAGTCGACGCAATACCGAAGTCTTCGGAATAAGCGCCGTCGAAATAGGTGGCCACACCAGGGTCACCCCCCAGCGCTCGATACAGTCGGCCGACCCCTCGTACCGACAAGTCATAAGGCTGAATGGTGGTGGCCGGGATGTAATTTTGCAGGTCTTCCTGGTTACGGAGACCAAAGTCTTCAATGAATTCGCCGGTAAAGGCGGTAATAGAAATAGCGGTATCTTGAACCGATGATTCCCTACGTTCTGCGGTCACAACAACTTCTTCAATTTGTCGCCCTTCGGCTGCAAATACAGAAGAAGATGTGAAAGCAGGAACGAGAAGGAATACGCTCAGTACAGCACCGCCGACACGTTGCAAACGCGTAGGCATGGTTTCCCCTCCAACTACTATATTTTTCACTACCACCCCTTTGCGGGGCGATATGCTTCCCAGAAACCGGCGTTTTTCAGCACCCAACCTCCGTCCGAGCACTGACGCCTAGTTCCTACGGCACCTCTTATAGAGAGGAAAAAGAGTCGTGTCAACGAGCAAAAAGTAGCTCGTTAAACAATTTCTGACCCCTCAGCTTGCGCTGAGAGGTCAAAGTTTTACGCGGTTCCCGCCACCCTATCGGAAAGCGCCGAACTTCTTGCGAATCTCAAATCCGACCAGGCGCGGGTCTGTCGGTGTGCCTGTCCGACGATACAGATTCGGCTCGGTGGCAAAATACTGTTCAATCTGGCGAATGCCAATCTCGTCCATAATGTTGTTAACAAAGGCGGACACCATCCAAGACTCATCTGCACTGGTCCATGTAGCGCGGAAGTCCAAGCGCTCATAACTCGGCGCGGACTGGTCTTCACGCTCAAAGACCGAGAAATAGACCTGATCGATATAAGAGTAATTTAACAAGAACTCCAACCGGCCACTGTCACCCAGGGGCCAGGCGTATTGAGCCCACGCACCACCTTTTTTCTCCGGCACACGAATCATCTGATTACCTTTTATGTTGATTAACGTATTACCGGCGTTAAATAGCGATTCAGGACGCGCCGGATCATTAGGGTCAATGACAAACATATCAGACGTGTATTCGGTCCCCGTATAGGAGAAGTGCGCACCAACGGTGATGTTGTCCGTGGCCAGCCAAGTGAGATCCCAGTCGACCCCAATCATTTCAGCTTCAGGCACCGCCACTACGTTGGTGGTGAAACCGCCAGAGAACGCCTCGCCGTTGGCAAAGGTGTGCACGTTTTCGTAGTCGTAGAAATAGACCGCACCATTGAGTTGCAGCTGACCATCGAGGAAGGTGCCTTTGTAACCCAATTCATAAGCGACCAATTCCTCCGGTTCAAAGATGGAATTGCTGCTGAAGAACACCAGGTTAAACCCGCCGGAACGTAAACCTTTGGTGGCTGACAAGTAAATTAAGTCGTCAGCGGTAGGCGTCCAATCCAGGTTAAAACGCCAGGTCATGTCTTCGGTGTTTTCGTCCAACTCCCGCCACAGCGAAGTGCTGGCCGGGAAGCCGCCCACCAGCAGGCGTTGTGGATTGAGGATTTCGCCATCATCACCCAACCAACCCAGCGCTTGGTTGACGGCCGCCAGGCTCGATGTGCAAGTAGCACTGCCTGCCGCACATTGTGTACCCGTGGCACCGTCAAAGCCGAGGGGGATGATGTCCGCTTCGCTGTAGTAGAAGACGTTCTCTTCCCCGTGCAGCTGGTCACGCGCCCAACGCAACCCCAGAGTCAAGGCCCACTGTTCATTGAAAGTATAAGTGGCTTGGCCAAACGCAGCGTAGGCATAACGTTCCGTGCGAGTTTCATATTCCAAGTTGGTGCCCGCGGTTTGGGGGCCTGAGTTGATGCGGTCACCATCGTCACCCTCCCACTGGCCAAAGCAGAAGATATCCAGCTGGTCTGGCGCCCCGACTGCAGCACCCGTCAAACATCCTGGCGCTAGAGCTTCGCCTTTCTTCTGCAAATTGCTGGAAGCGCGGGCGGTGAACAAATCCACTTTGGGGGGGAGCGCCCCGGCCAAATCAAACACGTCATACGGGAAATCTTCCGCATACCGCGCGCCGCAGTCGGGATTGTTACGGCAGTTAAAATCGTGATAGTCCGCCCGCTGACTGATTTTTGCATCATACGCAAACAAGCCAGCCGTGATAGACAGCGCTTCCGTCGGATCGTAGAAAAACTGCACTTCATGGGAAACGTACTCAGTTTCCTGCTCTACGTAGAACGTGTTATCCATAATGGTGCTGCTGGTGAGATCGACGTCACTGGTGCGGTCGTAGAAGTAATCGGTATAACCGAAGATGTATTTGAGCGAGAATTTCTCGGTAACATCCCAGACCGCATCAAACGACACGGCCTGCTGGTCAAAGAACTCGTCCTGTTGACCGTTGGTATCGGTTTCTAAGTCATCACCTTCTATATCGTCCACACCGATTAATCTCTGCCGCGATTCATCTGCGCCGTATGCCCAGTTCGGATGATCTAAGGTACCCGCAAAACTGCGGTCAACACCCGCCACAATACGTTGGGCAGTAATCGTGTTGCCGTCATTGGGGTTGGTGAATTCAAAAGTCGGCATGCCGGCCACCATACAGCCAATGCCACCCTGCACTCCCGGCGCATCCACCGCGGCGGTGCGCGTGAACATATCTGGGCACATGATGCTGGTGTCCACCGCCCGATAGCCTATGGCGTAGGTTTCGGTGTCGCGGGTAAACCCTTCATTTTCGTTCAGATTAATGATACCGGCGGCGTCGGCACCACCCATCATGCGGGCGTAAGACCGCTCGTTGGCGCGCATGTTAAATTCCAGCTTATCCGTGGGTGTAAAACGCAGGGACAGTGCGTAGTTTTCATCGCCGTAGTTGCCCGGGTCGGTGTTTCCCGACAAATCGTCGTAATAACCATCGCGCGTACGTTTAACGCCGGTGAAACGGGCTTGCAAAAGGTTTTTGATGATCGGCCCGGAAATCACGCCATACATCTCTTTGAGATCGTAGGCGCCAGCCACCACCCGCATTTCACCCTCAAATTCCTCGCTAGGCAGCTTGTTGATAAAGTTCACCGCCCCGCCAATTGCGTTGCGGCCGTATAACGTACCTTGCGGTCCGCGTAGGAACTCAATCCGTTCTATGTCAAACAAGCCGCCTTCGGTAGAGGCAATACCAAAGTCTTCCGAATAAACGCCATTCAGATAGGTGGCAATCCCCGGGTCACCGCCTAGCGAACGGAAGTTCCGGCCCACCCCGCGGATGGCCATGTCGTATGGTTCGATGACCGCAGCGGGTACCAGGTTTTGTAAGTCTTCCTGGTTGCGGATACCGAAGTCCTCAATAAATTCTCCGGTAAACGCAGTAATGGAAATTGAAGTGTCACTGATAGAAGCTTCGCGCCGCTCAGCGGTGACTAACACTTCTTCAATACGCCGCCTCTCCTCCGCGGATTCCGCGCTGGCAGCGCTACTCCACAACACAAAAGAAAACAGCAGGACAAACAATGAGAAAAAGGAAACAAGTTTCCTGATTGGAATGGTCATACTTCACCCTCCCCAAGGCGATGAAGACCACTTGCTAAGAGTTATGTCGGAATCATGTCTCGTACTAAATACAAGCTTCTACCGAATAGCATCGAGTTCCCCACTTGTGCCATCCAGCCCGACTACTAGCTTACTGCTAGCCGACTTCAGACAACGTCCCGGCTGCTCATACAAGCGGCCGAATTTGAGTTGTCTTAAACCCTTCGACCCTATATCTACGGAAGACGCGCAGCATTGTCAAACGCTTTATTCAAAGCTGTCCGACATAGCAGATCGGCTTGGGTGGCCCCTAAACACGCCACTCCAACCACTTACGACGCATGCGCAGGATCGATGCTTCCCGGGTATAACGTTCCAACTCCATCAGCCGCACCCACGCCAATGCATGGGATTCATCGCTCACGGAAAAATCTCGCGTGGCTGCCGCCATCGCGAAGCGCACATCAAAATGGAAGTGGGCCGGGTCGTTTTTGCGCGCCGGGATCTCGTGGATGTCGATGTCTAATATGGCGTCCCCCAGCAACTCAACCGCCAGGCCGGATTCTTCCTGCGCCTCTTTGATTGCCACCGTACGAGTATCAGGATCTCCGTCACTGTGGCCACCCAACTGCACCCAGATGTCGAGTTTCTTATGATGGGTCAACAACAACGACTCACCGGCCGGGTCCAGCAACCATGCCGAGCCGGTGATATGACCGCGCCAGCAATCTCGTTCATAACAGCGCGGCTCTTCATCCACCAATTCGACAAAGCGCTCAACAATAGCCTGCTCTTCGGGAAACCTCTGAACATAGTCATTAAGTTGTCTCAACAAATTGCGCCGATGCATATCCTTCCTTATCCTCCTTATGCTCTGCTGCCTCAAGCCTTTTGGGCGGACAAAGTAGTCAAAGTAAAACGTAGAGAGAGTAAAAGAGGAATTATGATTGGAGTCACTGCAAAGCTAAACGTCAAACCTGAAGCCGCTGAAGAATTTGAAGGCGTCTTTCTGGATCTAATGGACGCGGTTAAAGCCAACGAGCCGGGCTGCCTGATGTACCAACTGTGCAAAGACGACGACGGTGCATACTGGGTACTGGAGTTATACCAGGACGAAGCGGCACTGGACGCTCACGGCAAGTCTGAACACTTCGCCGCAGCCGGCGCCGGCTTCAAAGGCAAGATGGGCGGACCGCCGGAGGTTAAGCGCATGAAGGCGGTAACGCGGTAAAACCGACACCCGTCGAGCCGATCAGAGGTGCGCGGTCTACGCACGGACCGCAGCCTCCACGGCTCACTCGGTGCCTGCGGAACTCAACCAATTTTGCTTCGCAAAATTTGGGATTCAAACAATCCTCGGCACCACTTCGTGGTCCCCTCCTGAGCCGTTGCGGCTAAACGCGGCCTGATTGTGCGTAGACCGCGCACCTCTAATCGACTCTGGCAGCTACCAAGTTTCTAGTTCTGAATATCAAACAAGTCCGCCAGCTGATCCGTCATGGCACCGCCCAGCTGCTCCGCATCCGTAATGGTCACCGCACGCTTATAGTGGTGCGTCACATCATGACCAATACCAATCGCCACCAGCTGCACCGGCGAGTGCTTTTCAATCATTTCAATAGCGTACTTCAGATGTTGTTCCAGATAGTTACTGGGGTTCACCAACAGCGTGGAGTTGTCCACCGGCAAGCCGTCTGAGATCACCATCAGGATTTTGCGATCTTCGGTGCGGGTCACAATGCGGTTGTGTGCCCATATCAGCGCCTCGCCGTCGATGTTCTCTTTCAGCAACTCTTCGCGCATCATCAAACCGAGATTTCGTTTGGTGCGCGCCCAGGTGTCGTCGGCAGATTTATAAACGATGTGGCGCAGGTCATTGAGGCGGCCGGGGTTGGACGGCTTACCTTCATTAATCCACTTCTCGCGGGATTGCCCACCGCGCCAGGCGCGGGTGGTGAAGCCGAGGATTTCCACTTTCACCGAACAACGTTCCAGTGTGCGACCGAGAATGTCCGCACACATGGCCGCAATGGTAATGGAGCGGCCACGCATAGAGCCGGAGCTGTCAATCAACAGCGTCACCACGGTGTCGCGGAACTGCATTTCTTTTTCTTGTTTAAATGCCAGCGGGTTCACCGGGTCCACCACCACTTGGGTTAAACGCGCGGCGTCCAATACCCCTTCTTCGAGGTCAAATTCCCAGGTGCGATTTTGTTTGGCCATGAGTTTACGCTGCAGGCGGTTGGCCAGTTTGGAGGTGGTGTGCTGTAGCGACACCAACTGTTGGTCGAGCAATTGGCGTAGGCGCCCCATTTCTTCAGCATCACACAGTTCTTTCGCGCGGATGGTTTCGTCAAATTGCTCAGTGAAGGCGGCGTAGTTGAAGTCTTTGTCGATACGGCCCGCTTCATCCGGCATCGGTGCCGGCGCTTCGTCCGGGTCCATCTCCGCGCCGGCTTCGTCCATGTCCATGTCGGCGTCCATCTCGACCATGGTGGCGTCACCGTCGACGTTCTCATCACCCATGGATTCATCGTCCATCACCACATCTTCAGGTGAAAAATCGGACTCAGCGTCTTGCGACTCGTCCATGGTCTCGATGTCGTCTTGGTTGGTGTCACCTTCCGGCGGCTGATCAAGATCAGCGGCTAACCCTAGGTCGGCAATGATGGCCCGACACATGGCCGCAAATGCTGCCTGGTCACCTATCGTGGTTTTCAACTCACGGATGTGTTCGCCGGCATGGGTCTCAACATGATCACGCCAGAAGCGCACCACGTTTTCTGCGCTGGGTGGTAGCTCGCGTCCGGTCAGTTCTTGCCTGACAAGCAACCCAACGGCAACTGACAACGGCGCTTCGGTTTCCGCGGTGATGGTGTCAAAGGCCGCCTGCTGGCATTGGCTTTCCAAATGGGCGTCGAGGTTTTTTGCGACCCCTTCCATACGCTGGCTGCCAATGGCGGCAACGCGCGCCTCTTCGATCCACTGGAACATTTCCTGCGCCGGCCCACCCTGAGGCGCAAACTGCGCGTGCAAACGGTCGTCATGGTGACGCAAGGTCAAGGCAAACTGATCCCCGACACCGCGTACCGCGTTAATTTCGTCGTCGCTGCTGCCCATGGACGGTAACGGCACCCGTATGCGATTACCCCGCGCAGACGGCGCCCCGGGGCCAAAACTGACCTCAAGTTCATCGTCCTCAGCCAACGCCCGCATGGTCGCGGTTGTGGCGCGCTTGAATGGTTCTAGGGGGCTATCCGCTTCGCTCATGACAACAGGCAACAACTAACTCATGCAGCGTTGAATCAGGCTGTTTTCAGGGAAATACCTTGCGTGGCATCACCCAGATCTTCACCCATGCAACGCTGGTAGTACTCGGCCACAATGGGACGCTCCAACTCATCACACTTGTTTAGGAACGTCACACGGAAGGCAAAACCCACGTCGCCGAAAATCTCTGCATTCTGCGCCCAGGTCAGCACCGTACGTGGCGACATAACAATGGACACATCCCCATTGATGAAACCCTGGCGGGTCAGGTCGGCCACGCTGACCATATTAGAAATCATGCGGCGGCCGGCATCGCTCGCTTCGTAAGACTTCACTTTGCCAAGCACAATTTCTGTTTCCGCATCATGCTCGAGGTAGTTGAGCGTAGAGACGATGCTCCAACGGTCCATCTGGCCCTGGTTGATCTGCTGTGTGCCGTGATACAAACCGGTGGTGTCCCCTAAGCCGACCGTGTTGGTGGTAGCGAACAGGCGGAAATGAGAGTGCGGCGTTATCACTTTGTTTTGGTCGAGCAAGGTGAGCTTACCTTCTACCTCCAGCACGCGTTGGATCACAAACATGACGTCGGGACGACCCGCGTCGTACTCGTCAAACACCAAAGCCACCGGATGTTGCAGCGCCCACGGCAATATGCCTTCGCGGAATTCAGTAATCTGCTTACCTTCACGCAGCACAATGGCATCTTTACCGACTAGATCGATACGGCTGATGTGGCTGTCTAGATTGATGCGGATACAAGGCCAATTCAGGCGTGCCGCCACCTGCTCGATGTGCGTCGACTTGCCGGTCCCGTGATAACCCTGAATCATTACCCGGCGGTTATGGGCAAACCCCGCCAAAATCGCCAAGGTGGTGTCGTGATCGAAGCGGTAATCTTCGTCAATCACCGGCACGTACTGGCTGCGTTGGCTAAACGCCGGAACATCCAGGTCTTGGTCGATGCCGAACACCTCGCGGACGTTGACCGTGGTGTCTGGGACTAAGTTTGTATCGAGCCCATCGGCCGCATGCTCATTCACTGCTTTATCTCTTTCGTTACTTCAGGCAAGCCGGCTATTGTACGTCACGCTGTTGGCATTGAAAGCGAAAAGAGATGGAAAATACCCCGCCTCGGCACCATGGCTGCGCACTTTCCAACTCTGGCCAACACGGGCCAACACTGGATTAGCCAACAGTTAGTGAAAAGCGCCACATCTTTCACCACCTTTGGTGTCGGCATCTTGCTGTAAGCCAAACTTTTTGCGGCCTTTGTCCGACAGTTAGATTGGCACGGTTTCTGAATCGTGTGGGGAACCAAGGATTAATTTTCGCGAGATAGTCTGTTGATAAAGCTATTCGCCGAACACAAGGTGGCAGCCAATCTGGCCATGATCATGATGATCTTGGCGGGCGTGTGGGCGGTCCGCACCATGCCAACCAGTCTCGACCCACCAACCAACAATCCGGTGGTGAGTGTTGAGGTCATCTGGGTAGGGGCCGCCGCAGAAGACATCGAATCCCTGGTCACCACACCGATTGAACAACAGCTGCGTACCGTTAATGAACTCTACGAGCTGACCTCCTACACCATCAACGGGTTCACCGTCATAAGGGCCATCTTTAACTACGATGCCGACATGACCCTGGCGCTGGACTCCGTCAAACAACGCGTCGCCAACATCCGCAATCTACCGCCTGAAATTGAGCCACCCACCATTCGCCGGCACATTGATACTGAACCCATTTCCGGTCTGTTGCTCACCGGCGAAGGCAATTTGGCGGAACTTATTCCGCTGGCGCGCAGCTTCGAAAAAGACCTGCTGCGGCGTGGCATAGAAGGGGTAAATTACGACGGCTTACCGACTGAAGAAATTGCGTTGCTGGTCAGCGGCGCGCGGCTGCAACAGTTGGGTATGACCTTGGATGAAGTCGCCCATGAGGTGGCTCGAGTGAGCCAAAATGTACCGGCCGGATCGGTCGGACGCGGCCAGGCGGCGCGCCAACTGCGCAGCCTAGACCAGCGGCGCGACCCACTGGGTTTCGAACAGCTGCACCTGGAAACCGATGGCCAACTGGTGCGTCTCACTGATTTTGCCGACGTCGTGCGGCGCCCCCAGCGTGGCCAGCCCATCATTACCTCAGACGGCAATCCGGCAATAGAAATGCTGCTGTGGCGCAGCACTGAAACCGACGCCTACACCTCCCATCAAATTGTGCAGAACTGGCTCAACGACGTACGCCCGACCCTGCCCCCGGGCGTCGAAATCAAAGAAATTGTCAGCATTTGGCAAGTGCTGGGTGCGCAACTCAATATGATCGTTAAAAACGGTTTGGGTGGCCTCATCTTGGTTATCGGTGTGCTGTTTCTGTTCTTAAACGCGCGCGCCAGCCTGTGGGTGACCATTGGCATTCCGGTGAGTTTTTTACTGGGTCTGGCGCTGTTTCATGTGGTATTTGGTTACGGCATCTCTCTGATTGCGTTGATCGGCTTCATCATGGCGCTGGGTATCGTGGTCGACGATGCCATCGTGGTCGGCGAGGACATTGTCAGTCACCACGAACGCGGCGCCACACCGGCGCAGGCCGCTACCGCCGGCGCGCAGCGCATGTGGGTCCCGGTCATGACTTCGTCCATGACCACCATGGCGGCATTTATACCGCTATTGATCATCGGCGGCATGATGGGCGATGCCGTTTTGGCATTACCAACGGTACTGCTGTGTGTCATCGCGGCGTCGCTGATCGAGTGTTTTTGGGTGTTGCCCGGCCATTTGCGGCATTCTCTGGAAAAAGTAGACGTCAATAAAAAACCTAAATGGCGGCAGCGTTTCGACGACGGCTTTGAACACTTTCGCGACCAGCGCTTTTTACCCTTTGTCGACAACGCGTTGGCCAATCCAGGCATCACCTTGTGCACTGCCATTTGCGGCTTCCTGGTGGCTTTTTCGCTCATTGCTTCCCAGCATGTGGGAATGAACCTCGCCACCGGCATTGACTTTGAATCCGTGACCGCGGACGTCGAGTTTTCCAGTGTCGCCACGGATGCGCAGAAGTACGACTTCATCGAACACATGGAAGACACCCTGGAAGAGATTCACCAAGCCCACGACGCCGCCAACATTCTCGGCTGGACGGTGAAATACAACCGCGCCACCTTCAACGAAGACCGCTTGCAGGGTGAACAATATGCCTCGCTGGCTGTGCAATATGCATTCGAAGAGCATCGCACCCTGTCACCGCAAGAGTTCACCAACCGCTGGCAAGCTGCGGTGCAACGCCCGGCCTATGTTGAGCAGCTGACCATTGGCGTGGAAGGCGGCGCCAACAACGGCTTCCCTGACATCACCTTGGTGTTACGTGGCAACTCCATCGACCATCTCAAACAAGGCGCCGAGGAGCTCTCCGCCCTGCTATCAAGTTATCCCGGGGTGTCCAACGTCACCGACAATTTACCCTACGGGAAAGAACAAATTATTTTCGAGATGACCCCGCGCGGCCGCAGCCTGGGTCTCACCGCCGACAGTATTGGCGCTCAGTTACGCAGCGCCTATTCCGGTACCCGCGTGCAGATTTTTAACGAACAGGACAATGAGCTGGAGGTGCGGGTAATGTTACCCGACACGGAGCGCGATTCTTTGAGCTCACTGCAGAAGTTCCCCATACGCACCACCCAAGGCGACTATGTGCCTTTGGCCAGCGTTGCGGTGCTGTACAACCGGCGCGGCATCGACGTGATCCGCCATTCCAACAATCAAATGGCGGTGTCGGTATCGGCGGATGTGGACGAAGCCGTGAACAACGCGCTGTCCGTCGTGAACAACGTGAAAGACCACCAGTTGCTACCCATTTTGGACAAATATGAGCTGAGCTTCGGCTTTGGCGGCAACACCGAACGCGATCAGATCATGATGGACACCATGGCGTTAGGTGGCTTGTTAACCTTAGGGCTCATCTACCTCATTCTAACCTGGGTGTTTTCTTCCTACCTATGGCCGCTGGCCATCATGATGGCGATTCCTTTTGGTTTTACCGGGGCCATCCTCGGCCATTGGCTAACCGGGTGGGACATCGGCTCCATGTCGTTGTTGGCGTTCTTTTCCCTCACCGGCATCGTGGTCAACGACTCCATCGTGCTGATCAGCTTTTTACGTCGACACCTCGATGAAGGGATGGCACTACCGGCCGCGCTAAGGCTGGCGGTGCAGTCCCGCTTTCGCGCGGTGATCCTAACTTCCCTCACCACCATTGCCGGCCTGCTGCCGCTGATGTTCGAACCCTCTACCTTGGCACTGTTCTACGCGCCCATAGCAGTGACCATTTGCTTCGGCTTAAGCCTGGCAACCTTGCTGGTGCTGATTGTGGTGCCGGCCTTGATCCTGCTTCTGGAGCAAGCCAAAGCCTTTGCCCATGGCCACGTGCGCAAGCTTGCGGAACTGACAGATGACAATGAAAGTGAAGATTCCTCAGACAATGAACGAACTCAAAAACCATATGCTAGCCACGCCTAAGCGACGACGTATCGCCACCTACGGCGGTATTGTCGGCATTGCGCTGTTGATGAGCGCGTCCTTGTTCGCCACCGGACCCAACGCGGATCCGGCAGCACCCGTGGAACGCGCTTGGCCGGTTTCGGTGACCAAGGCACAGCCGCAATCTCTGCACCCCAACTTTTCCGCGTTCGGACGCCTCGAGTCTAACCGTGTGGCGCAACTACGTTCCGACCTGATTGCCCGGGTGAAAGATGTGTTGGTTAAAGAAGGCGACTGGATCGAGAAGGGTGAACTGCTGGTGAAACTCGACGACCGCGAGGCGCGTCTGAAGGTGATGGAACGCGAAGCGGAGCTTAAGCAGCAGCAAGCCAATTTGGCGTCCATGCAGGTCCAGCTAGAGCTGGAACAGGGTAACGCCGCTCATTTCGAATCCCGCAACCAGGTAGCGCAGGACAAGCTGCAACGCCATCAAGACCTCATGAACAAACGCCTCATCTCTAAGGCGTTGTTCGACGAGGTCACCGCACAAGCCAACCAAGCCAGCATCGAATACCGCAACCACCTGCAGGTGCTGACCAATTTACCTAATCAAATTGCCGCCCACGAAGCCAGCGTGGCGCGCGCACAAGCGATGTTGGCCCAGGCGCAACTGGATTTGGATAAAACGCAAATACGCGCGCCGTTTGCCGGCCCCATTCTGGCGGTGCACGCCGCCCCGGGGAATCACAGCAATCTAAGCACGCCGCTGGTGGAAGTGGCAGATGCTGCTGGGTTTGAAGTGCGGGTGCAAATTCCTGATGCATACACTCAACAACTACAGCAACTCACCAACTTAGGCAACATTACCGCCACCGCAGAGAATGGCGCAGATCTAACGCTGAGTCGCTTGGCCAATCACGTGCGCACCGGCCAAACCGGCATGGATGCCTTTTTTACCTACGATGCAGGCATCCAAGAGGCCCCGGCGCTAGGTAAGGTGTTTAACTTGGCCATCGTGTTGCCCGCCCAAGCAGGCCTAATTGCTGTGCCGGTGCAATCAATTTATGAAAACAGCCGGGTGTATGCGGTAGTGGACAATCGCTTGATTGGCCACGACATCGAACGTGTCGGAGAATTGGAAACCGAAGAACTGGGTTATCGTATTCTCATTCGCACCGACGCCATTCAAGCGGGTGATGACATCATCACCACCCAACTGCCTCGCGCCATTACCGGTCTGTTAGTGGATGTGGCCAATGACGTGGAATCATAAGCTCCGCGTCTGGCGGCATTTGGCCTTCTTTCTAGCCTTCTTTCATTAACTGAAATTCAAACGGGTCGATACCTTGATTGCCGTCTACATCAAAGTCGGTATAACGCACGCCGTTTTGCAGCCGCGGGCCAATTTCGCTACGGCTCAGGTAGCCGTCACGATCTTCATCCAGTTTGTCGAACTCGCTGTCGGCCATGTAAGCGGGGAGTTTGCCGTCGGTGAAACGTTTGTACTGCACACCCGAATCCGGATTCTGCGCTCTGCCGGCGACCGTTTCGATTTGTGAAGGACCTTCACCTGCTTTCATGGTGGCAGTACGGCGGCCATCACTGATGGTCGCCACACGTTCAGTCGCTGCCGGGGTTTCTGCTTCCAGCTCAACCTCGTCAACAGCCACCGGAGCGCGGTCTGCGCTGGGCATGACATCCGGGCTTGCTGGCCAATTGTCGGCGCCAAAGCGGCGCGCTGCATCCAAGTCATCGCTGTACACCACGAGGTAGGCGCCGTCATCAGATTTACCCAGCGCATCCGGATGGACGGCGATCAAATTGTCGTCCACCAGAAAACTGCCGATGGAAACGACCACAAAATCCACCCGCCCCTGTTCTACATTTACGGCTATGTCTTCTACACGGCCCAACAATTCACCTTGTTGGGTCACCACAACCTGCCCCACCAGGCTGCTGGCCTTAGAGGAATTTGCATGTAATAGGGGAGTCATCAACAAACCGGCAATGCACATCGCCAGTAAAGAAAGTCTGCTCAACACCTTTAAATCTCCGTCCGCCGCGGCTTCGACTCGTCTTGAACGCGCTACGACATGAAAACCAATGGTCAATTTATTGACCATTTTTCAGGGTGACAGTTCCATCATCAAGTGATCTGAGGGCTGCGTCAACCACACCGTAAAAAGTGCTTACGAAGTTGTGACACGCTTACCCAGGGACACCCGATAGAACACCGGCACAGCCACCAGGGTTAATAACGTAGCAAAGGCGAGCCCAGACATGATACACACCGCCATTTCCAGAAAAAACGCATCCCCCAACAGCGGCGACATCCCGGCTATGGTGGTGCCTGCGGCCAACATGACGGGCCGCAAACGGCTGATGCTGGCTTGCAGCATCACCTCTAACGTCATGCCTTGCTCGGCAAAACGTTTGTCGATTTCATCCATCAGCACAATGCAGTTTTTCAGCAACATGCCTGACAGACTCAAAAATCCCAGGAACGACGGGAAGGTAAAGGAGAGGTCCGTAGCCAATAATCCCAGCACCACGCCGCATATGGTCATCGGCACCGTGAGCCAGATGACCAGCGGCTGACGCAGCTTGCCGAACATCAAAATGGTAATAAAAAACATTGCCCCCAACGCCACCGGGATACGCTGGGTCAGGCTGGTGTTTGCTTCTTCATTGCCTTCGTACTCACCGCCCCATTCCAAACGGTAGCCTGGCGGCAGCGCAATGGCTTCAATTTCGGGGCGGACTTTTTCGAAAGTACGCGTGGCATTGTGGCCCAACGACGGATTAGCCCGCGCTTCGATGGTGCGAAAACGATCGCGGCGGTGAATCATGGAATTGTTGGCCACCAAATCGAGCGAAGACACCACTTGTGTCATGGGGATATGACGCTGCTGGGCTGGGCTCCACACCAACCGTTCGGGGAGGTTCTCAACATCGCCCCGTTCCGCCGCCGGTGCGCGCGCAATGATCGGCAGCAACTTGTCGCCGTCGCGGAATAGACCCACCTGCACACCATAGGTGGCATACGCCAAAGCCTGAGATAAATCCTGGCGTGTCACACCGACCAACCGCGCACGCTCTTCATCAAAGCGTGGCACCAATTCCAGTGCCGGTTGGCGCCAGTCGGTTTTACGATCACGCAGATGGTGTTGCACATAAATGTCCAGCGCTTGGTCGGCAAGCTGGCGTAAGGTGGCTGTGTCCGGGCCGGAGAAACGCGCCACAATCTTGGAATTACCGCTGGGCGTAAATTCAGCACGACTCACCTGCACTTCAGAATCCGGGCGGATGGCGGTCAGACGCGCTTCGATGTCCGCCATCGTGGCATTCATGGTGGTGAAGTCGGCTACCCGCACCACCATTTGCGAGTAGGCGGAATTCGGCTGTTCCGGGCTCATGATGGTGGTGAAGCGGGTGGCGCCGCGGCCGATGAAACTGGTAACGACCTGCACACCCTGCATCTCACCGAGCATGGCTTCCAACTCCGTCACATCCTGGGCGGTGGTGTTGATGTCAGTGCCTTCCGGCAATCGATAATCCACATAAATGAGCGGTGAGTTGGTGGTGGGGAAAAACCCTTGTTTCACAAACTGGAACGACCAAATGCAAGCGGCGGTGATGACGACGATGACCAAAGAGGTGAACCAGGCGCGGCGCAAGCCAAAGCCAAGCAATATCCGATACGGGGCATACAACACGCCGCTGTACAGCTTGTCTTCGGCAACGGCTTCCGTAGCCCGTAGCAAATATTTGCCGAATAGCGGCACCACGGTGATGGCCAAAACCCAGCTCAGCAGCAGGGATATCATCACGACCTGAAACAACGACACCAAAAAATGGCCGGAGTCATCGTCACTTAAGCTGATGGGGCCAAAGGCCACGATGCCGATAATGGTCGCACCCAGCAAAGGAAACTGGGTGCGCTTAACAGATTGCACCGCGGCCTCGGTGGGGCTTAATCCACGCCGCACCCCAATGACCATACCTTCGGCCACGACAATGCCGTTGTCCACCAACATCCCCATGGCGATCATCAAGGCGCCGAGCGAAATCCGCTGCAGCTCGATATCAAACATCGCCATGATGCACAGCGTACCCATGACCGTCAGCAACAATACCGCACCAACCACGGTACCAGCGCGCCACCCCATAAACACACACAGCGCCAACACCACCGTGGCGACCGACATGGCTAAGTTGCGTAGAAAGTCTCGAATCGATTCATCCACCACCACGTGTTGGGCGTAGATCACGTCAACTTCCACACCCAGAGGCAATTCAGCAAGGATTTCCGCCATGCGGGCATCTACTGCTTGCCCTACCTTAACGACGTTCTGGCCTTCGGTAACAGAGACGCCCACGGTGAACACCGGGCGGCCGTTATGACGGATCAGCTGCGGCGGTACTTCAACCTCCTGCCGGGTGATGCTGGCGATGTCGGAAAGGCGCAAGATTTCGCTGCGCCCGCTGCCGCCAATGGGCATATCCCCCAACGCTTGCACACTGTCGAAAGCCATGGGTGGTGCGATGCGCAAACGCCTGCCGTCATAAGCCACGGAGCCTGCCGGTGTAACCTGGTTTTCTACCGCAATACTGGAGAATAACGCTTCAATCGGCAGGCCGAGGCTAGTGAAGGTGTTGTGGTCAATTTCCACATACATCGCTTCATAGGGTTCACCGGCGCTCTGCACCTTGGCGACGTTGGGTACACTTTTAAGTCGCTTGGTGATGTAGCGCGACATGTCGCGAATTTCCGCCGGTGAGTAATCCGGCGCGTGCACCGCATACATGATGCCGTACACGTCTCCAAAATCGTCCTCCACCAACGGTACGCCGGTGCCAGGCGGCAACCTCCCGGCTGCCTCGATGACCCGGCGGCGTAATTCATCGTAGATTTGCGGTGTTTCGGAATCATCGTACTGCTCAAGCAGACGCAGCTGTATCTCTGAGCGGCCGGGCACAGATTTGCTGGTCATGTAGTCTACGTAGGGTAATTCCTGCAGCGCGGCTTCAATGACATCAGTGACTTCCAGCTCTACTTCTTCCGCCGAAGCACCGTCGTAGCTGGTGATGATGAGTGCAAACTTCATCGGAAAGGGCGGGTCTTCAAAACGCCCGACGGTATTGATGCCAATCATACCGCCGACCAGACAAGCCAACACCAACATCCACGTATAGATGGGTTTTTCGATGGCGAACCTGGCGATGTTCTGCATGGGCCTAGAGTTGAATGTGCTTAGAGTCGAATGTGCTTAGAGTTCGGTGGAAATTTCGCCAAGCATGCGCACCCGCATGCCCGCGGACAGCTGCGAAGCACCGGTGGCGACAATCAACTCCCCGTCTTGCAAACCGCCGGTGACCGGCACACCTTGCGCCGCAGGCACATCCACCGTGACCGGCCGACGCTGCACCCCACCGGTTTGCGCATCAAACACCCACACGTAAAACTCGTCGCTACCATCATTCACCAGAGCGCTGGTAGGAATCAGCAGACTGGCCGCATCTTCCGTCGGGTCACGCAGCTTAACGATGACGGAAGCGGTCATCCCCGGCAGAATGTTCCACTCGTCTGGGCGCTCCATCACCAGCGACACTTCGTAGGTTTGCGCCATATCATCCGCTTCACCACGGTTTTCAAAGGTCTGCAACGGGAATTGCACGTCCGGCACAAAATCAAACTCTGCGTGCAGCGACAACACTTGCTCTGCAGTGGCAGTGGCATAGAGACTTTCCGGCACATTGGCGACCACCAGCAGACGGCCCGGATCGTTCAGCCGTACTATTTTTTCACCTGCTTGTACGGTCACAAAGTTATCCACGTAACGCCGCGCCACAAAGGCATCAAACGGCGCCAGCAGGCGCGCGTCAGCCAGCATCTCGCGGGCTTTCTCCAAACGCACGCGCTGTAGGTCATAGTTGGATTTTGCGTCGTCGACCACTGAACGCGCGATGCCGCGCTGGGCCAACACCTGACGTTTGCGTTCCAAATCCTGACGCGCCAGTTGCAATTGTACTTCCGCCTCCCGCACCGCCAGCTCGAAGTCCGTGGTGTCCAGGGCAGCCACCAAAGTGCCTTGGCTAATGGTTTGTCCTTCCAACACCGGCAACTGGCGCAACGGCCCGGACACTTCAAAGGTCATGTCTACCGTGCGCAAAGCAGCCACACGCCCGACAAACTTGTATTCCAGGGATTGCGCGGTGTCGCGCACTTCGAAAATTCTAGCCGGCCGCACACTTTGGTCGGCGGGTTCCGGTACGCTGCGATCAGCACAACCGGTGAACAAAATGATCACAGCCAGCAAAGCGCTTTGGCGTGAGAAACTGGTCAACAACTTAAACGACCCCCAAGAACAGCATTACCGCCTGTCAAAACAGGCCAGTGCTCAAACCAACAGAACTCATGCCACTATCGATTCGAGCGTGAGAGTGTAGGGGAATCGGCGCAGCCAGGCCAACGTGGCGTTGAAGCTAACATTGAAGCTAACGTTGCAGGCGGCGTTGATCCTGGCTCGGTAGCGGCATACTGCGCACGCCACTTAAACGCAGCAACAAGTTTTCCAAGGACAACCACGCATCCCCGAGCAATTGGCCTTTACCCTGCTGATCAATCACCGCACATTCCGCCAGCACCATTCCGGGATCTTTTATACGCTGTGCAAACTGTTGCAGCAGACGCTGCCGCGCGGGCGGCAAACCGCGAGGTGCGCCGATGCGACGCAGCTGGCTGGTTAACGCACCAAGAATGGCAAACAGCGCCACGCCTTCTTCGCGCAAGGCGCGCATGATGCGCGCCACTTTGGCGGGATCCCCGGCCATCATGGCATCCAACAGGTCGAAGCTGTTGAAGCGCGCGGCGTCCTCCAGGGAGGCCACAACGTCATCCAGGCCAACCGGTTGGGGCAAATCCAGCAACACCAGTTTTTCCACTTCCTGTGCGGCAGCCAGCAGATTCCCCTCCACCCGGTCACACAAGTATTGCACAGCATCCGCTTGCAACTGCAATCCAGCCGCTTTCGCACGTTGCGTTAACCAACGCGGCAACTGGGCGGCGGACAACGGCCAGATCAAGGTGACTGCACCCACCTTATCCAACGCCTTGAACCAAGCGCTGTTACGTTGGCGCGGCTCTAAACGGGCTGTGCGCAGCAACATCACATTGTCCAACTCGGGGGTATCACCGACGGAGTCGACCCAAGCGCGCAAAAAATCTGATGCTTCACGGTCGAATTTTTTCACTGGGACACGCACGTCCAGCAACTTACGCTCGGCAAACAAAGACATACTGGCGGCATCATTGCTGAGATGATGCCAGTGAAAACCAGCGTCGGCATGATGCACCGAACGTTCTGTAAAGCCTTGGTCAGAAGCCGCTCGAATGACGGCATCACAGGCTTCTTCCACCATGAGCGTTTCATCACCGGACACCAGATAGATGGGCAGCAAGCCGCTGGCCAATTGGGATGCCAGGTCTTCCGCTTTGACCTGCATGACGCGTGACTATCCCGCGCCAGATGCGGTGGTTTGCAAGCGCCGGCTGACGGTATCCATCACCCGCAACATTTGCCCGGCAACGTCATCCAGCAATTCCCGTTCAAGAATGGCTTGTTCTTCACTGCTGCCGACAATATTGCCGCGATCGATACGATAGACACGCTCACGTTCAATCCAGGCGGGTTCAGCAAGCTCTGTACCGCTGCTGTCCAGCACGCGATATTGCACCGCCAGGCTGGTTTCGTACTCCGCCGCTCTGGCACCACCGGCGGTGGAGACGCTGCGGCGATCACGGCGTTGATCCAAAAGCTCCAGCACAATCGATGCTTGACCCGGAGCCACTTCGGCCACACCGGCTTGCTGCAGCTGACGCCGCAAAGACGGCACCACTGCCATATTGGTTCTGCCCACCAGGGCGTAACTGTCCACCGCACCGCCAAACCCATATGAGCGAAGCTGAAAACCGCAGCCGCTGATGATCACCAGCAACGTGCCGAACAAGGCGGCCACGTAGACACGATGGCGATAACTCTTAGCCAACAACGATGTTTACCAGTTTGTTTGGGACCACAATTTCTTTGCGCACGGTTTTTCCATCCAGATGCCGAGCCACATTATCCTCGGCTTTGGCGAGGGTCAAAATACGGTCTTGGTCGGCATCCGCCGCCACCTGCACCTTACCCCGAACTTTACCATTGACCTGCACCACCAATTCAACGGATGTTTGCGTCAACGCGCTGTCATCCATCTGCGGCCATGGAAAACCCACTAACGATCCTTGCTTACCCAGCACCGGCCACAACGCCTCTGCGATATGCGGCGCTATCGGCGAAATCACCACCACGGCAGTGCGCAGCGCTTCGGTCACCACCGCACGGTCGCTTTCTGTCGCCGGTGTAAATTTACCCACCGCGTTACAGAGTTCCATCACTGCCGACACAACGGTATTAAACTGGATGCGCCGACCGTAGTCGTCATCCGCCTTGGCCAACGTTGCATAAGTTCTACGCCGCAAATCCCGGGCCGCGTCCGACAAGGACGCCGCGTCCAACTCTCCGCCAAGGCCGTCCTCGGCATGGTCATGCGCCAGGCTCCAGAGTTTACGCAAGAAGCGTAAAGCCCCCTCTAAACCCGCTTCACTCCACTCGAAAGATTGATCCGGCGGCGCGGCAAACATCATCGCGGTACGTACGGTGTCGGCGCCATATTTATCTAACAGCTTTTGCGGGTCACCCGCGTCACCTGCGGATTTGGACATCTTTTTGCCGTCTTGCAGCACCATGCCCAACATCAACAGACGCGTAAACGGTTCATCCGATCCCACCAGCCCTTCGTCACGCATTAGCTTGTAGAAGAAGCGCGCGTACAACAGGTGCAGGATGGCATGTTCTATACCACCCACGTAGTGGTCCACCGGCGCCCAGTAGTTGACGCGGTCATCCACCATGGGCGCATTGGCATCCGGGCAGGCAAAACGCGCGTAGTACCAGGAAGACTCCATAAAGGTATCGAAGGTATCCGTTTCGCGGCGCGCATCGGTCCGTCCGCACTTCGGACAAGTACAGTTTAAGAAACTGTCCATGGTGGTCAGCGGGGAACGCACCCCTTCAAACTGCACATCCGTGGGTAGCACCACCGGTAAATCCCGCGTCGGTACCGGCACCACTCCACACGTTTCACAGTGGATGACCGGTATGGGGCAGCCCCAATAGCGCTGCCGGGAAACCCCCCAATCACGTAAACGATAGTTGGTCACCCGGCGGCCAAGGTTCTTGGCGCTGAGCGCATCTGCAATGGCTGCAAATGCTGCGTCAAAGTCTAAGCCATCAAACTCACCGGAATTCAGCAGCCGGCCGTGCTCGGTAAACGCGGCTACTGACAAATCACAGGGCGTATCGTCCACCGGTTCGATGACCTGTCCAATGGGAATGTCGTATTTCCGCGCAAACTCCCAATCGCGCTGATCGTGACCGGGTACCGACATCACAGCCCCCGAGCCGTATTCCATCAGCACAAAGTTGGCCACCCAAACCGGCAGAGGTTTACCGGTGAGCGGGTGACTGACGTTAAAAGTTGTGGCGATGCCGGCCTTTTCCATGGTGGCCAGATCTGCTTCCGCGGTGGTGTTTTGTTTACATCGCTCGATAAACGCCGCCACCTCAGCGCTGTCCGCTGCAGCCGCCTTTGCCAACGGGTGCTCTGCGGCTACCGCTACGTAGGTTGCCCCCATCAAGGTATCCGGCCGCGTGGTAAACACGGTCAGCACGTCATCGCGACCTTGTACCGGAAAGTCGATCTCAACACCCTGCGACTGACCGATCCAGTTGCGCTGCATGCTTTTCACCGATTCCGGCCAGCCTTCCATCTTATCCAGCTCGGTTAACAGCTCTTCTGCATAATGGGTGATCTTCAAAAACCACTGCGCCATCTCTCGCCGTTCAACCACCGCACCGGAGCGCCAACCGCGACCATCCACTACCTGCTCGTTAGCCAGCACGGTTTGGTCCACGGGATCCCAATTCACCACCGCGTTTTTGCGATAGACCAAACCTTTTTCATACAGCTTCAAGAACAGCCACTGCTCCCAGTGGTAATACTCCGGGTCGCAGGTGGCAAATTCCCGCGACCAATCGATGCCAAACCCCAACCGCTGCATCTGCCCACGCATGTAGGCGATGTTGTCTTTAGTCCACTGGGCCGGCGGGATGCCGTTTTTGATCGCCGCGTTTTCCGCAGGTAAACCAAAGGCATCCCAACCCATCGGTTGCATCACGTTGTAACCCTTTAGGCGATGATAACGATTGATGACGTCACCGAGGGTATAGCAGCGCACGTGGCCCATATGCAGCCGCCCGCTTGGGTAGGGGAACATGGCTAGGCAATAGTACTTTTCCCCTGGTGCGGATTCGGTGGCTTCGAAACACTTGGCTTGCGCCCACGCGCTTTGAGCCTCGGATTCAATCCTGTGGGGGTCATAGAAGGCATTCATGACTGCATTAACTCGTGCGGTTCGGTTAAATTAAAGGTGCGCAAATATATAGGAAGATTGTATGCGTCGCACCCGCGTCAAAGTGTGTTGCATCGCAGATCCGGAGGAAGCCCAGCTCGCGACAGCCGCCGGTGCTGATGCATTGGGGTTAGTCGGTGAAATGCCTTCCGGACCAGGTCCCATCGATGACGACACCGCGTTGGATTTGATTGCGACATACGAGCCCTACGTGCACGCCTTTCTGCTCGACAGCGGCCGCCCAAACGCAGCCATTGCGGAACTTGGCGGGCGCCATTAACACGGTTGCGCCTTACGGCGTAGACTTATGCTCCGGGGTGCGCACCGACGATCGGCTGGATGCGGATAAACTCAGCGCCTTTATGGCGGCGGCGACGTAGTTTCGGACCGTCGCCTCAACAACAAAGCGACACACGCGGCTAACAAGGCAGCTAAAACCGGCCAATGCCCAACATAACTATACGGCGTGCGGCCCTGCATGAGTTCTACCGAGCCGCGCAGCACCCCCTCGGTAAACTGCGGCAACTGCGTAACCAACCGGCCGCGGTGATCAACAATGCCGGTCACTCCATTGTTGGTGGCTCGCAACAGCCAACGGCCATTTTCCACCGCGCGCATCCGTGCAATTTGCATATGCTGCAAAGGGCCGATGCTGGTGCCAAACCAGGTATCGTTGGAAATAGTCATCAGTACCGCTGCATCTACGGCGCGCCGACGCATACTCTCGGGGTAAGCAATTTCATAACAAATGGCCATCGCTGCCTGTCCGCTGCGCAGCTGTATATTGGGCTGATGGCCAGACCCGGGTGAAGATGACGACATGGGCAAGTCAAAAAACTCGATTAACCCCCGCAACACCGACTCGAGCGGCACATACTCACCAAACGGCACCAGGTGGACCTTGGCAAAACGGCCACGGGCCTCACCTAAGCCGATGGCCAAATTCTGAAACTGGTACGTCCCATCCGGCAAAGCGGTGGCGCCGGGAATACCCAAAACGATGTCGGTGGAAGTACTGCGGCCCTGTTCGCCTAGGCTCTCCAGCAGACCTTGAGCTTGTTGTGGGTAAAGGGTGACCGCCGCTTCGGGCCACATGAGGATGTCTGCATCCCAATGTTGTGCAGACAAACGTAAGTGTTTGCGTACGTTTGGCACCGCCTGGTCGCGGTTCCATTTGACCGCTTGATCGAGGTTCCCTTGCACCAGCGCCACCTGTTTTGACGGCCCCGGAGACACCCATGTCACCCAACTGAGTGCAAACATCACCAGCACCGGCACCACCGCCACCAGCCCCAGGCTGATGCGTCTCGACCACACAAAGGCAGCCAACCCAGCCGCCGCCAACACCCCCAACAAACCCAACCCCAGCACCCCCAGCACAGAGGCGGTCTGCGCCGCAAAAGTGTCGAGCAGGGCGTAGCCAGGCAGCAGCCAGGGAAAGCCAGTGAAAAGCCAGGTAGACACCCAATCCATCAACACCCAGGCGGTGGTAAACACCAGCACTGTGGCTACTGCGCTCGGTGACCTAGGGCGCAGCCGCGTAAACAGATAACCCAACGGCGCCGCAAACAGAAATGCCAGGCCAAGCACAAACAACACCACCAAAAATCCAGCCAGGAGCGGCGGCGCGTTGCCGTAGACGTTGATGCTGACGTAGACCCAGGACGTGCCGAAACTGTATTTACCGACGCCAAACAACCAGGTTAGCCATAGCGGATTGGCGTTGGTCTGCGCCAACAACACGTACAACCCCGCGATGGCCAGCAGCGTAGCGGGCCAGAGATCAAAGGGAGCAAATCCAAAGACATAAACGACGCCCAAAACGAGCGCCAGCGCATAGGTCATCGCGGGGTTTCGACGCGGAGCAAACGCAAGCGGCGCGAATCGGCGTTGAGGACCTCGAAGTGCAAACCATCGATTTCGACGGTTTCACCGCGTTCGGGCAAGTGGCCAAAGGCTTGCAGCACTATGCCGCCAATGGTGTCGAACTCTTCACCACTCATTTGCGTAGCGAAATGTTCGTTGAAGTCTTCAATGGGTAGATTGGCTTTCACATGAAAGCTGTGCGGCTCCAGCTGCTTCACACCGCTGTCGTCGTCGACGTCGTGCTCGTCCTCGATCTCACCGACAATCTGTTCAAGCACGTCTTCAATGGTCACGGCGCCGGAAATCTGGCCGTATTCATCCACCACCAAAGCCATGTGGTTACGCGTAGCGCGAAACTCTTGCAACAAAACGTTCAGCCGCTTGCTTTCCGGTATAACCGTCGCCGCACGGATACAGTCTTTCATGGAGAACTTTGCGTGGTCTTTCTCCAACACCAGGGGCAGTAAATCTTTCGCATGCAATATCCCTTTGATGTCATCCATGTCATCACCCACCACGGGAAAACGTGAGTGACGGGATTCAATAATAATGGGCAACAGTTCAGCCGGTTCCTGGTCTTCTTGTACAACCACCAGGGATGAACGCGGGATCATGATGTCGCGGGCGTGCATGTCACCGACGTGTAACGCACCAAAAATGATGTTCAACGCAGTATCGTCGAACATCTGCCGTGCTGCTGCATCGCGCAGCAATTCCATGAGTTCAGGTAGGTCTTCGGGCTCGTCGGAAAATAGGTCCGCTAGCCATTCGCGTACTCCGCCGCGCGCGTTGCCTCGCGCTTCGGTACGCTCAGAGTTATCGCTCATTTAGCAATATGTCAGTGTCCTTGCGTGCATGTATACCACAAAGCAACACCACTGTGTGTAGCTCAGTTGACGGTATAAGGATCCGCTATTTGTAAAGCGGCAAGAATTTCAACTTCCAATTTTTCCATCCGCTGTGCTGGCTGCTCCTGCTCGTGATCAAAGCCCAGCAAATGCAGCACGCCGTGCACAAACAGATGCGTCAGGTGATCCAACACCGGCTTACCCTGGTGCTTAGCTTCGGTAACCACCACCGGCCAGCAAATCGCCAAATCACCTAACACCGCCGC
Organism: Pseudomonadales bacterium; assembly: GCA_028281005.1. Taxonomy (GTDB): domain Bacteria; phylum Pseudomonadota; class Gammaproteobacteria; order Pseudomonadales; family Azotimanducaceae; genus UBA4421. The sequence continues at coordinate 136,761 of JANQKS010000018.1, read as the reverse complement.
CTCCCCCGGGACCTGTACATCTGCGGGAAAACTTAATACGTTGGTTGGCTTGTGCTGGCCGCGGTACGCTGCATTTAACTGCTGGGACTCAAGCGCTTCGCAAATTCTCACACACACAACACCAGCCAGGCGCTCATCTGTTACCACACCCTGTAGCGTGGCAAGCGCGTTTAAAAAAAGTTCAGACGAAATGTCAGGCGCCGGTTGCAGCTCATCAGCGAGCTGAAGTTCAACTGGCATTACGGTCGCTGTCGGCGTCCTTGTGACTTTCGGCAACGGCGTACGCGTCTACGATGCGCTGCACCAACGGGTGGCGCACCACGTCTTTGGAGCCAAAGTGGGTGAAGCTGATGCCGTCTATGTTGCGCAATACATTGAGCACGTTGACCAGACCGGAACGCTCACCACGGGGTAAATCGATCTGCGTGATGTCGCCGGTGATCACCGCGGTTGAGCCAAAACCAATACGCGTGAGGAACATCTTCATTTGCGACACGGTGGTGTTCTGACTTTCATCCAAAATGATGAAGGCATTATTTAACGTGCGGCCGCGCATGTAGGCGAGCGGTGCAACTTCAATGATGTTGCGCTCAATAAATTTGGTGACCCGCTCAATACCCATCATTTCGTACAACGCATCATATAAGGGGCGCAAGTAGGGGTCGATCTTCTGTGCCAAGTCGCCAGGCAGGAAGCCCAGCTTTTCGCCCGCCTCTACCGCCGGTCGCACTAGCAGGATTCTCGACACGCGCTGGGATTCCAGGGCCTCTACCGCACAGGCGACGGCCAAGTATGTTTTCCCAGTACCCGCCGGCCCGATACCAAAATTGATGTCGTGATTGCGGATGGCGGCGGTATAAGACTGCTGGTTGCCGCCACGTGGTTTGATCGATTTTTTGTGGGTCCGAATGACTACTTCACCGCCACCGCTATCTGCCGCCTGTTCGGCCACTTCAGGCGTGTTCTGCACCAAGTCTTCTACACCAGCCTCTTGGAGGTACAAGTGCACAAAATCCGGTTCTATGGCTTCACGCTCATAGGTTTCCCGGTACAACTGGTGCAACAGCGCGGCGGCTGCCTCCACTCTGGGTTCGGGGCCACTGATCTGGAATTCATTGCCGCGATTACGAATGTTCACGTTCAACCGCTTTTCCAGGTGTTTGACATTCTGGTCGAAAGGACCGCACAGGATACTGAGACGCTTGGAATCGTTGGGCTCAAGAATGACCCGACGGGTGAGGGCTATGACGCGCTGGGCGTTGTATTGCTCTTCCATTGCCAATTAGTGTCCCGTGGTGAACAGGAGGTGTCAATTAAGATTTTGTGTCAGCGGGTGTGTCGCTAAGCGTACCGCGCAGAGAATTTGGCAGAGCTGCATCGATGCGAACGTTCGCAAACTGACCCACCAGCTCTTTGCTACCGGTGAAATTGACCACCCGGTTATTCTCCGTGCGCCCCGCCAATTGCCGGTTGTCCTTCTTAGAAATCCCGCTCACTAAAACCCGTTGGGTGGTGCCAACCATTGCTTGGGCAATTTCTTCCGCCTGCTTGCGCACGCGCCATTGCAAAATCTGTAGCCAGCGCTTTTTTTCCGCCATCGGGGTCGGGTCGGCCAACGCCGCAGCGGGGGTACCCGGCCGGGCGCTGTAGATAAAGCTAAACGAAACATCAAACCCAACCTCTTCGATCAGCGCCATGGTGTCGTCGAAATCGGCCTGGGTCTCGCCCGGGAAACCAACAATAAAGTCTGAGCTCAAACTGATGTTAGGGCGTACCTGACGCAGACGCTGCATCTTGTCGATGTAGTCGGCGCGCGTGTGGCCACGTTTCATGGCCTGCAAAATACGATCAGAACCGGATTGCACCGGCAGGTGTAAATGATCAACCAACTCCGGCACAGATGCGTAGGCAGCAATAAGATTGTCGGAAAAATCCAGCGGATGCGACGTTGTGAAGCGTATGCGATCAATGCCTTCGATTCCGGCGACGTAGTGGATAAGCTCAGCCAGGTCGGCAAAATCCCCTTCAATTTCACCGCGATAGGAGTTGACGTTTTGCCCCAGCAGATGAATTTCTCGCACCCCCTGTCGAGCCAACGCCACCACTTCCTGCATCACGGAATCTACCGAACGGCTGACTTCTTCACCACGGGTATACGGCACCACACAAAACGAGCAGTACTTGCTGCACCCTTCCATGATCGACACATAGGCCGCTGGGCCTTCCACGCGCGGTTCCGGCAGCCGATCAAACTTCTCCACCTCAGGGAAAGTCACATCCACCACCGGCAACTTTTGTTGCTGGGCGGTACCCACCATATCCGGTAGGCGGTGGATGGTTTGCGGACCAAACACCATGTCGACATAGGGCGCTCGGCCGCGTATGGCATCCCCTTCTTGGCTCGCCACACAGCCGCCCACGCCAATCACCAAGTTGGGGTTGGCTTCTTTTAACTCTCGCCACCGCCCCAGTTGGTGGAACACTTTTTCCTGAGCTTTTTCACGGATCGAGCAGGTGTTCAACAGGATCACGTCGGCCTGTTGTTCATCGTCCACTAGCTCGTAGCCTTGCTCGGCGCGCAGCACATCGAACATACGTGAGGAATCGTATTCGTTCATCTGACAGCCATGGGTTTTTACGAACAGCTTTTTCGCCATAGCAATACGCCGTGGGGCCTCTGCGGTGTAAAAGGCCGCGCATTATAATTATTACCGCTGCCCCTTGAAACCTGGCAAACTGCCCCCAGATTGCCCCATTAACCTGAAGTGACCGAATCCCCAATGAGCGAGCGTGATCAATCCAAACAACTGTATCGAGTGCTATTTCATCAGCAGGGTGAGGTGTACGAAGTGTACGCTCACGCCATTTATCAAAGCGACTTATACGGCTTTGTGGAGGTGGAAGACTACAGTTTCGGCAATCGCTCCGGCGTACTAATCGACCCCACCGAAGATCGTCTGCGTTCTGAATTTGACGGTGTGCAGCGCTCGTTTATCCCCATGCACGCCATCGTGCGCATCGACGAGGTAGAAAAAGAGGGCACCGCCAAGATCACCGACAGCAAAGGTGACAAAGTGACACCGTTCCCGATGCCCATGCCGAAAGACCCGAGTTAAAAGCAGTCACCCTCGTACCCCTTTAGCTCGCCTTATTGGCTTTTAATAGCCTTCCGCCAAAAAGGGAAACGCCGATAACACATGCGGCGGCGCCAGCGGCGCTTCGCGGGTCAGCAATTCCGGACCCAGTTGCGCCAAGCTGCTGACTCCGGCCAATGCCATGGTGGTCCTAATTTCATGCTCTAGAATGTGCAGCGCTTGCAGTAGCACATCCTCTCCGCCAGCGGCCATGGCAAGCCCCTCAAGGCGCCCCATCCCCACTGCCGTGGCACCAAGACACAGAGCTTTCACCACATCCGCACCGCGCATAAACCCACCGTCGACCACAATGGGTGCTGCACCGTCCACGGCTTGCACCACTTCCGGTAATACGTCGATACAGGCGCGGGTATGGTCGAGCTGACGGCCGCCATGATTGCTGACATACACCACGTCGACACCCGCCTCCACACAGCGCCGCGCATCTTCGGCTACGCCAACCCCCTTGATGACCAGGGGTATGTCGAACGTTTCTTTGATATGCGCCACGGTCTCCCAGCTCATCGCCGCCTGGGCGTTAAAGTCGCCGCCACCGGCCACCCGTCCGGACATCGGCACATAACGTTTGAGCATGTCGCGCTCACGCCGGGAGTAGGTTTGCGTATCCGCAGTGAGGCAGAACCCCGTATACCCCGCGGCGATGGCGCGGGCGATAATGTCGTCCATCCAGGCCTGGTCACCCACCAGATACAACTGATAGATGCGCGGACCGGGCACCTGTACCGCTACTTCCTCAAAGCTCGGCAAACACGCAGAACTTAATATCTGCAATATGCCGAACTCTTGCACAGCGCGCGCCACCCCGACCGCACCGCTTTCTTCAAACACCTGTATGGAGCCGATCGGTGGCATGAGGATGGGAATGCGTAAGGGTGACCCCAACAGTTCCGTTGCACACTGCACGTGGGTGACGTCGTTAAGGATGCGCGGTTTAAACAGCCAGGATTCCACCCCGGCGCGATTGCGACGCAAGGCACTTTCCGTTTCCGCGCCGCCCACCAGATAGTCCCACGAGCCTTGGTCGAGGTTCTGTTTGGCCTTCTTAACAATTTCATGCAAGGTCAGAAACTCTGGCACGTACGCTCCTCCTATCAGCCACCTAGCAGCTATCCAACAGCTACCCAACAGCTAGATAGTTACCGAATTGAACCTGCCGAAGCTTACCACGACAAGGTAAACTAGCGCCGTGCGATATTGACTGTTAAAGGAGACCTGCATGTCAGGCATGGTAATCATCGGGGCAGGACACGCGGCCGGACAAGCCGCCGCGAGTCTGCGACAAGAAAAATACGAAGGCCCCATCACCATCATCGGCGACGAACCTTTTGTGCCTTACCAACGTCCACCGCTGTCCAAAGCGTATCTTGCAGGTGAACAAGAGCTGGAGCGGGTTTATATCCGCCCGGAGAAGTTCTACGCCGACAAAGACGTGACTCTCAAATTAGGTGTGACCGCCACCGCCATTGATCGCGCGGCCAAAACAGTGAGCCTCGACAACGGCGAAAGCGTGGCCTACGACAAGCTGATCATCAGCACCGGCAGCCGCCCTCGCATTCTCAACATTGAAGGCTCCGACCTACCCGGTATTCATTACCTGCGCACCATCGCTGACGTCGACGCCATCCGCGATGAGCTTCAGGCCGGTAAAAACCTGGTGATTGTCGGCGGCGGTTATATCGGTCTGGAGGTAGCCTCTGTTGGAGTTACCCATGGCTTAAACGTTCATGTGCTGGAAATGGAATCGCGTATTTTGCAGCGTGTCACCACGCCGGAAATGTCCGAGTACTATCACAACTTGCATAGCGGCCGCGGCGTACACATTCATACCGAAACCATGGTGTCCGGATTCGCCGGCGGCGATCGGGTCGAAAAAGTGTTGTGTGGTGACGCGGGTGAATTTGACGCGGATTTGGTGATTGTTGGCATCGGTATCATTCCCAACGTCGAGCTGGCGGAAGCCGCCGGGCTCGAATGTGACAACGGCATTGTGGTGGATGAACACTGCCGTACGTCCGACCCGGACATCTACGCGGCGGGCGACTGCACCAACCACCCCAACCCGCTGCTCGAGCGCAGATTGCGTCTCGAATCGGTGCCCAATGCCATGGAACAAGCGCGGGTGTGTGTAAGCAACATGTTAGGCGGCGACAAAACCTACGTCGCTATGCCGTGGTTTTGGTCCGATCAATATGAACTCAAACTGCAAATGGTTGGCTTCTCTGCTGATGGCGACCAACAGGTTGTGCGTGGCAGTAAGGCGGAGAACCAGTTTGCTGTGTTCTATTTGAAAGACGGCAAAGTGGTTGCGGCCGACGCGGTTAACAGCCCCAAAGAGTTTATGGTGTGCAAGCAGCTGATCGGCAAAGCTGTGGACACCACCATTTTGGCAGACGCTGACGCCGACTTAAAGCAGCTGTTGGCTTAGGCGGGTGGCGCGCATAGCAGATGTACGGGCTGCTTGCGGATCTGGTTGTCGTGGTGCACCTGCTGTTCATCTTGTTTGTGATGTTCGGCGCTTTGTTGGCCTTCAAGTGGTCGTGGATGCCGTGGCTGCACCTGCCCGCCATGAGTTGGGGTGCAGCCACTGAATTTTTCCAGCTGATTTGCCCGCTAACCCCACTGGAAAACAGCCTGCGCGCCAACGCAGGCGAAAGCGGCTACAGCGGCGATTTTATTGCGCACTACATCCTGCCAGTGATTTACCCGAGCTTTCTCACTGTCAATATCCAAGTGGCCATGGGCACTTCTTTGCTGGTGTTTAATGCACTGGTGTACTACTACCTCTGGCACCGCAGGCGTAACCATGCAGCTTGAAACCATTACCGAATCCGGCCGCGCACTAACCGGCCACGCACTAAGTAGGTGATACACCTACTTTTACACTTTGTGGTTCCACTGGCGCTCGCCACTACGGTCTACCGTGCGAAGTGGCTACAGAGTTATGCCGTGCTGATGGCAAGCATGCTCATCGATATCGATCATTTGCTCGCCGACCCCATCTACGATCCGAGCCGTTGCAGCGTCGGCTTCCATCCGTTACATACGTTGCTGCCGATTGTCGTCTACGCCGTCCTTCTGTTGCATCCGAAAAGCCGCATCATCGGTCTCGGGCTGTGTATTCACATCCTGCTCGACAGCATGGACTGCTACGTGACCAACGGCGTGTGGTATGTCTAGGGAGCCTCTGCATAAGTCTCAAAAGCTTAGAAAAGCTTAGAGGCACCCTAGTCGGCATGCAGTAGTTGCAACAGCCGTTCCACACTCATCGCCGATGTATCCACCGTCACCACTGGTTCATCAGCACCCGGCAATTCAAAGTGATCCAGCTGCCAATCCAGCACTGCTTGGTCCGCCTCAGACGGGTCTGTGCCTATCTGCGCACGGGATTGAATCCGCTTCCGCAATAGGCCTTCCGGCGCGGTGCAATAGATCAGGTGTACTTTTGCGCCTACCGCATGTGCAACGTCATACAACGTTTGCCGTTGCGCCTGACGCAGACAAGCCGCATCCACGAGCACATGTTCACCCTGAGTGAGAAGCGGCGCGGCATGTTGCGCCAGGGATTCATACAACGCAGCGGAATGATGCGCCTGATAAATACCCTCACCTACCTCGGAGCCGCTGGGCTGCAGTCGGTCTAACCCATGGGTGGCTTTGCGCAACACATCAGAGCGTAGGCGAATGGCCGGCATAGTAGGCACCAAACGTTCTGCCCAATAGGACTTGCCAGAACCGGACAGTCCACACATTACCCATAACGCGCCCAACGGACGGTCTTGCCTGTGCAGCGGCCAATCCAGATGCATCAACAATCGGCTTTGATCTTCGTCAGCGCCGGTTTGTTCATACCGCAACGCCGCAATCTTGGCCCGCACCACAGACCGGTAATCCGCAAACATCGGCAGGAGCTGCACACCTTGATAATCTCCACCGGCGTCTAAATATCCGTCTACAAAGGCGTAAGCCAAGTCTTCGCGTTGACGCACACAGCAATCCATAAACAGAAAACCCGCGTCACACCAAAAGTCGATGTTACGCAGGTCTTCGTCAAACTCTAAACAGTCAAACGCGGTTAACCCGTCCTGCAGCCGGGCTAAATTAGAGAGGTGCAGATCACCGTGGCATTCTCGCACGCAACGCGCCGCATGACGGGCTTTTAACAAACCGTCAAACGTCTCCAGCTGTTTTTGCGCCACGTCCTGCAACTGCTGAATTTGCGGCAGGGTTTGCCCCACGGCGGTACCGCGCAGGGTAGTGAAATTGTCCAGAATGGCCTCTCCCGCATCGTAGGGCCGGTTGAGCACGGGCAATTGTGCGTGCTGCGAAGCCAACCGGGCGCCAAATCGGCGCATCTCTGACGGCTCCAGTGCACCCGCTGCCAGCAGATGGTCTGCTTGAAGCGCACCGTCGAACTGTTGCATACGCACCGCGTACTCGAGGGCGTGGCCTTGGTTTGCATCTGTTAACGGCTGCACAACCCAGTTCATCGCGCCGTCCCCGGATGCTTCGGCCGGCACGATGGCCACAACACCCAGATACAACTCGGGCGCAAACGCCCGATTGCAGCGCACTTCTTCAGTACAAAAGTACCGGCGCCTGGCTAGGGAGCTGAAATCGACAAAATCAAAGTGCACCGGCTTTTTGACTTTGTAGACATAGTCACCGGTGAGAAACACCCAGGACAGATGAGTCTCAATCAACTCAACCTGTTCCACCGCATGGGGGTAGACGGCTGGGTTAAGGAGCGCTTCTGGTAACGACAGCAATCCACAGTCTCAATAGGAAGGTATGGATAACCATAAAATCCCGCGTCGCCGCGGACCATAAGGACAAACCGAACCGCTAAAAATATGCTGGCTGGTGGGTCAGTTTGAGGAGATCTGCAAACCGTCGCCAAGCAACTGGGTGGGTCTCCCGCTACCCCACTCAGCGATCATGTGAAGGTAATCGGGTTCAGTCAACGCCTGAGAAATGAGAAAACCTTGGGCGATATCGCAGCGGTGTTCAATGAGGTACTGCAGTTGCACGTCGGTTTCGACGCCTTCCGCCACCACCTGTAAACCTAGGACCTTGGCAATGTCGATAAGATGTTTCAACATGCGGCGCGCCTCATCGGAGGTTTCCAGCTCCGTGATGAACGCCCGGTCGATCTTCACCGTGTCCAGGGGCAACTCGCGCAACATATTCAGCGAAGAATAACCCGTGCCGAAATCGTCCAAAGCCACCTTGATCCCGGCCATGCGCAGAATGTGGAGTTCGCTGAGCACCTGTGCCATGTCCTGCGCCAGCACCGACTCTGTCACTTCCACTTCAATCTTTTCGTGGGGTACGCCGCGCATGTCGAGCATCGACAGAATGGACAACGCAAAACCTTCAGTCATGATCTGTTTCGGAGAGGCGTTGATGGCAATGGACTCAATGTTGATACCTTTATCCTCCGCCTGTTTGAGAACATTGGTTGTACCATCCACGATCAGCGGCATGATGTTGTGTATTAAACCGGTGTCTTCGGCTACGCCAATAAATTCTCCCGGATTAACGTCGCCGAGTTGTTCATCACTCCAGCGCAGCAGCGCTTCGCTGCTGGTTAATGTCCACTTCTCGAGATTGAGTTTCGGCTGGAAGTACAGCGCCAAGTCGTGTTGTTTAATGGCGCTGCGCAAGCGGTTTTCCACCAATATGCGGTGGTCGTTTGCCTCCTTGAGGCTGTCATCGAAAAAGTCGAACCTGGAACCGCCGTTTTCCTTGGCCCGATACATGGCGGAATCCGCCTTCATCACTACCTCATCCAGCTCATAGCCATCGTCGGGATAGCGGGCCACGCCGATGGATGTGCCAATGGTGTGTTCCATGCGGTCTACCACAACCGGCCCCGCCACAGAGGCAACTATCCGTTCACAGATGGCCGTGATGGAGTTTTCGTCGGCAGAACCCGGCGCGATGATGGCAAACTCATCTCCGCCCAAACGCGCGATTATGTCTTCCGGGCGCATGGCAGCACGCAGGCGTTCCGCCACCTTCACCAGCACTTTGTCACCGGCTTCGTGGCCTTCGGTGTCGTTCACCTTTTTAAAGCCATCCAAATCGATAAACAACAACACGCCGGTCTCGTCGCGCCGCGAGCGCGCTAAACTCTCTTTCAGCCGGTCTTCAAATGCACGCCGGTTGAGTAATCCGGTTAGCGGATCAAAATGAGCTTGCTGATACAGGGTTTCGGCGTGGGTGATGTTGGTCACCGCCACCGACAGCCGGTCGACCAGGTCGGTAAGGCGTTTGGTTTCCATGGCGCCCATATTGCGCAACCCCGCGGCGAACAAAACCCCGGCTAATTGTTCATCACAAGCAATTGGATAACACTCAAGCACATTGTCGGTACGGGTTGCCGCAACTTGCCAATAGTGATCTAGGTTGTTCAGCGCATCCGGCGATTTGTCGAGCACTGGTACAACTTCGGTGATGACTTTTAGACCGTCCAAGCGGTGCATCATGAGCTGCTGGCTGTCCATATCCGGACGCATGAGTAAGCGCGTCTCCAAGCCATCCACCTTGGCAGCGATCAAGCAACGGCGAATGATGGCTGTCATATCCGCGCCGGATAAAATCAAACTGTCAATTTCCGACAGCGAGCGCTGCGCTTCCGTGGACTGATCCAGCTGGCCAATGAGCTCATTCACGACACTCACCAGGCCTGGAAACTCTTCATATTCATCAGCTTCAAACGGCACCGAACGATCGCGTTTCACCAGCTTTTGAGCGGCTTGCTCAAACCTCGCAAGCGATCGCTGCTCACGATAGAACAACCACAAACTGAGCCACGATAAGGCCAACAAACCAACCGCGCAGGCCAACGTAGACAACAGCGCAATATCTTTAAGAAGCGAAGCAAGTGTAGTGGAGGGTGGCAGGACGCTAAAAAACAGACCGGCAAATGTCACCATCCCAAGCACACCAAGCAGATAGATCCGCCGCAAAGTTTGTTTGTCGCCTTTAGCCGCCATCAATACGTTCCATCATATTCTTGTGAGTAGGTGCTAAGGCCAACGAAACACGCACCTATAGGTGTTAGGTGATCGGTGCCTGACGATGACAATGAGAAAAGTACCTACCCGGAGTTTAGGTAGGTGAATAGCGGCCTATTGTGCGGCAGGTCACAGCACCGGCAACTGGCTTGCAGGCCTTTGTCAGAAATGCGGGCTAGGGTGCCTTAAGAATAAGTCTCAAACGCTCAGAGGCACCCGAGGGAGCCTCTGCATAAGTCTCATGTACTCAGCGTGTCATACGGCGTCTGTGGCAAGGCGCGTTCCGCCGGCAATGTAGGTACCTTGCCAAGGGGCGCAACGAAGTGCACAGGCGCCGTATGGCACGCCCGCTGGGAGGTACTGGCGCGTGCGCTGGGCTGCGTTGGCGCTCTTGAAAAGGTACCTACATTTCCTGCGAGCGCTGCCTTGCCAGCCCACGCGCCAGTGCCTCTGAGCTTTTGAGACTTATTCAGAGGCTCCCTAGACCGTGGCAAGCCCCGTCAAATGGCCAATATTCTTGAAGAACACCCGCATGTGCGCAGTAGGGCGGTTGTGCACCAGGCGCTTATTCATATAGGCGGTCCAGGTGAGGTCTTGCACGTCGGGGTCTTCGCAGATGGCGACAAAACGCTCACGACGGTCGTCGGCGGTGTACCAGTATTTTTGCATCATACCGAGCATTCGAAATGTCTGGCCGTGCTCCGCAAAGAAGCGTTTCTTCGCCTGGCTCAGCAGTCTGGGGTTGTCCGTACGCAAGACGGCATCAATCGACTCCGCTGCCATACGACCGCTGGCCATGGCGTAATAAATACCTTCACCGGAAGTGGGTGCAACCACCCCTGCAGCGTCGCCGACAACAATCACGTTGCGCCCGTTGTCCCAACGGCGCAGAGGATGTAACGGGATCGGTGCGCCCTCGCGGCGTAGGGTTTTGGCATCCGCTAAGCCAATGCTGGCGCGCAGGTCTTTAACCGAGTCTCGTAAACCGAAGCCGCGTTGTGCACTGCCGACGCCAACGCTGAGCTTGTTACCATGAGGAAATACCCAGGCGAAAAAGTCCGGTGACCAGTGGCTGTTGTAATGCACCTGGCAGCAGTGGCCATCCACATTGCTCGGTGCTTCGACAATTTCGTGATACGCGGCAACGTAGTGCATGGCGGTATCACCTGGTACAAATCTGCGCATCTCTTCGCGCCATGCGCCAAACGACATTCGTTCACCGCCACCGCACAGACCAAAGCTGGCCACCGTAGAGTTGGCACCGTCTGCGCCCACTACGATGCGAGTGCGTAGCGTGGTGTCGTCCTCGCCGCGTTCCCCGATGTACACCAGCACGGTGCCGTCGTCTTCTTCGTGAAGGTATTTAAACTGGGTGGTAATGATGTCGACACCAGCGTCCTTGGCGCGGTTGCGCAACCAAGGATCAAACACTTCTCGGTCTACCACGCCCATATAGCCGTTGTTGATTGGCATCTGCACACGCCTGCCATTAGGGGAGACGATGTGGGCGCAGTTGATTTCTGTGCTGAGCAGATTGCGAGGGATGTCAAACTGATCCAACAAACGGGGTGGGACCGCGCCGCCACAAGGTTTGATGCGCACGCCCCGCTCTAACAAGGCAACCTTGTGGCCTAGTCGACTGAGGTCTTCGGCAGTAGTGCTACCCGCTGGGCCGCCGCCAACCACTATCACGTCATAGTCGATCGCTTGATTCATGAGGTCACTTTCCAAACTTGATAGGTTTTGTAGTCGCGTTGAGCGCCACCTCCAGAAAGCTGGGGAATGGAGGTGGCCAGGAACGCAGCCCACAGGAAGATGCTTGCCTCGATGGCAAAAGCGCTGGCATAGGCGTGGGCGCCGCTGATGCCAACAAAAGTTAATAAGTCATATAACATGGTGCCGAAGAAGCCGCCGATGGCGAATGCAATCGCCTGAGCCGCCCCCCATAATCCCATACGCACGCCTTCTTTACCCTTTGGCCCACTGCCGGCCAGCGCCATCATGGAGCCTATGGCGGCCACGGCGAATACGCCGTTGGCCACACCCAAGGCCATAACGGTAGGTGCTAATGGCCAGGACGGTCCCGCCTGTGCTGCCAGCACCAGCGCTAAAAGTGCTGCACTGCTCGCCACACATCCAGAGACCATCCAGGTGCGCAAAGATCCCCAGCGGGTGGCACCGCCGCGGGTTGCGATGACCGCTACCAGCAGCATACCCAGCAACACGCCAGCGTTTTGCAAGCCAGACAGCTGGGTGGATTCGCCCGGCGTCATGCCAAAGACGCTGCCGGCAAACGGTTCTAGAATCAGATCTTGGGTGCTGTAAGCCAGCATCGAAACAAATACAAAAATGGTGAAGTGTTTGGCGTCTTGGTCCCGCCATACTTCGCGCAAGGCGGTGCGAAAATCGCCGTCATCTTCCTGATTGGGTTGTTGATCAGGGGGGTTCAGTTCATCTGTCCGTGTCGTGCTTTGCTGGGCCGCGCTGCGCTCAACGCCAGCCAATGCCAGCAAGGTGACCACCCAGGCGATGGCGGCTACACAGGCGGTGACCTGAATCAGGCGAGTGGTGGTAAACGGATCTAAAAAGGCGCCCGCCGTGCTTGCGGTGATTACAAAGCCGGTGATCATCATGATCCATACGATGCTGCCCGCCGCGGCGCGCCGTTGCGCCGGTACATGCGCCGCTAACATTGCCAGCATAGAGGTTCCGGCAGCACCCACGCCTCCGCCGATAAGAATAAATGCAAAAACCGCCAGCAGGGTGCCGTAGAGGGTGCTCTCAGCCATCCACGCGGTGGCTGTAGCGGCCAGCACACCGCCGATGGCAAGCACAGTCATGCCGGCAATAATCCAAGGGGTTCGACGGCCGAGTTGATCTGAGGCGTGGCCGAAACAAGGCCGTGAAAGCTGAATGACGTAGTGCAGGCCAACCAAGATGCCGGGCAACATGGCCGGCAGCATGAGTTCAACAACCATCACCCGGTTGATGGTGCTCGTGGTCAGCACCACAATTGCGCCCAGGCATGATTGCACAAGGCCCATACGGAAGATGCCTAGCCAACCCATGTAGTGCGCAACCCCCCTTAATATCGCCCTTTATCAATAGATGTAAGATACGTATGACACTCGATAGTGTCAATTTATATTTACACGTTATATCTACACGATTGGAGGGTCGATTGAGGGGAAAGGGTAGCCGGAATGGGCTTATTCGTTCGGGTCCAGGTAGCCGTAACGACGCAGTTTGAAATACAGGCTCTGGCGGCTGATACCTAGCATTTCGGCTGCAGCGGCACGGTTGTCGTCAGTGATCGACAACGCCGCGTCGATGGCCAAACGTTCGATTTGTTCAGCGGATTCGCGCACGAGCTCTTTTAGCGGCATTTGCCCAATCAGATTCTTCACCCGCACGTCTGTGGCTTCCGGGGCGGCAGGGCTCGGCTCGCGGTCTTCGGAGCGACGCGTCATGATCACCAAACCCATGTGCATGGGGCTGTTACGTGGATCTAATGTCACCGCGGTGATGTCAACATCTGTGCGTAAGTGTTGTTCACCGACGGCCACGGTGGCAAATGCGCGTAACGTGCCATTCTTCTGCGTATTGCTGAACAGTACGTTCACATCCACCGCGGAGCGTCCGATCCAGTCGCTGAGCTCCCGTTCGTAGGCGTGTTCCGGACTCGCTAATTGACACAGTTCAGCAAACGCCAAATTTGCCCAAACCACACGTTGGCGGTTGTCGAGGATGGTCACCGGTTCCGGCAGGTTTTCCAGCAGTTGCATGCTGCCTTGGACTTCGCCTTGTTGGGAATGCGGGTCTGCGCTGCTGTCGAGCTGCACAATTAAGCTGGCTTTGTTGCCTTGCCTGAGCAGCGTAATGATGACGTTGGCGGTAGTGACGCCGTCGCGCAACAACAGGTCCTGCTCCTCGCTTGAGCCGGAAGCACGGGCTTGAGTAATTAGCTGTTCAACCTGCGCCTCTGCACCTGCATGGAACAACGCGGTTAGATAACGTCGGTTGCCAATTTCGCTGTGTTTCATAATCGCCTGGGCGGCGGGATTTGCTTCAATCAAACGAGCTTGTTCCGCTGTAGCGACAAAAATAGGCGTACGTGCCTTTTCGAACAACAACTGAAAGCGCGCCTCCGCTTGGCGCAATCGCCAATAATCTTGCTCCGCGGATTCCTGGGCGGCGACCAGTTGCTGTTGCAGCTCCGCCAGCGGCAGCAAGTCTTGACCCAGGCTAAGAATCTTTTCGCCTTTGCCCAGCGGCAGGGCGCAGTAGCGGATCGGGTGGTCTAAGTCCGTTTCGGATACCGGGTGGTTAAGTTGCCGCCATTGAGGTGTGTTGTCTTGCAGCAGGGCGTCGACTTTTTCACGGCTCTCGGTAGTGACGGCGTCATAAAATGACTTGCCTACTTCGAATTGTTGGGGATCAATGCGGCCCAAGGCGCGGACGTTCGAATCTAGAATGGTGCCGTCTTTGTCCATCAGTAGGACAACGTCGGAGGTAAGATCCACGAGCGTGGAGCGCGACAGGCTCCTGAGTTGACGCTCGTCCATCGGGGCTATCTTGGGCTACTGGTTAGTAACGCCTTGGGTGTTAGAAGCTTGGCCACGCGCACCGCGTCGAGGGCGTCGGAGGCTTGGGCGTCGGCGTTGACAGCCCGCAAAAGCGATTGGTCCGAATTACACAAATGTCCGCCCACTAACACCTTAAGCGCCGGGTTACAGCTGGTGTTGCGGGCTTGTCGGACGACATCGGCGGCTGCTTCCACGCAGCGTTCATTGGAAACAGACAAACCCAAGCAGTCGATAGGGGTGTATTTGAGCGTATCCAACAATTCCGGAAGGCGATAACCCGGACCGCCGAACACTTGCCAGCCGTCATGATGGAAAAAATCGCCCAACATGGACAAGCCGAAGGTGTGTTGCTCACCGGGTGCGGCCATCAAGATGATGGTGTGGTGATGACCATTTTTGTTGGATAGCTTGGGTGAGAGGAGATCTACCTCGTGCATGATGCGTTGTAGATGCCCCACACCCACTGTGACCTGATTAAAGTCCAGGGTTTCGTCACGCCAGCCGCGGCCGAGTAACTGGGCTGCCGGTGTCAACAGTTCTAGGCAGATCGTTTCGAACGGTACGCCGGCGTAGCGTTGTGACAACACAAAGTCGGTTGCCGGTAATATCTGACCACCGATCAACAAAGAAGTGAGGTGCACAACGCTGTCTTCACTGGAGCAGCGCCTACCTTGGACTTCAAACTCTGCGTTGAGGTTTGCCTCGACGCTGAGGTGTTCTACTTCGGTCTCGGTGAGCGTCATGCGAGGGAGGACGTTTTGATGGATGAATCGCTGGAGTGCGTAACTGGAACGGGCCGGTGCTCGTTTCCTGATACTGACTCCAGTAATAATCTCGGCTCGCTCCATATAGGCCATATAGGTTCCCTCCCGTACCCCAATAGGCGTAAGCGGCTTGGCACTGAGCGTGCTGGCGGGCCGGACTGCGGCGCGCCGTTCGATCGATGCCCCTCGACTTGAATGCGTCGGGGTTCTTTTTTAGCTCGCTGCATTGTTATCCCGCAAAGCACGCCAGAAGTCAACTTCCAGGCTAATTTATGGAGCGCGACGGAATGTGTCAACTAAACTAGGCGTAAAATAAAATTGACACTTTCTCCTAAGCTGCTAATAATCTTTGCATACACGGCCTGTGGGGGGATCGACGGAAACCATGACGGCAACCGGGCAGCGGCGCAACAGGGTGCCTGTTTATACACAAGCACAGCAGCGGAAGCGCGACGCTTCTATTTGGACCATGGTGCAGGGGATTTTGGCACCCACTCAGTTCCTGGTGTTTCTTGTCAGTTTGGTGCTGGTGTTGCGTTTTCTGTTGTACGGCGAGGGACAAGCGGCCGCGGAAATTTCGGTGCTGATCAAAACTCTGGTGCTGTACTTAATTATGGTGACCGGCTCCATTTGGGAGAAAGAAGTGTTTGGCAAGTGGCTGTTTGCCGATGCTTTCTTTTGGGAAGACGCCGTCAGCATGGTAGTGATTGCCTTACACACCTTCTATTTGGTGCTTTACCTGTGGGATATCGGCACCCCAACCATTCAGCTGGGCTTTGCGTTGGCAGCCTACATTTTCTATGTCGCCAACGCGGGTCAGTTTCTCTACAAGTTACGACAGTTTCGAAAATCCCGCGTTGATGAACCCATTCCCAATGCGGCCATTGGAGAAGCGGTATGAGTTCCGGCGCCGTGGAGAGCGCCGATTCAGCCACCACGGTCGCGGGTGACGAAAGTCGCTTCATTTTGCGAGAGAGAGGACAGCGGGAAGTATTCTGCGGCCTCACCAGCATCGTCTGGCTGCATCGCAAGATGCAGGATGCCTTTTTCTTGGTGGTGGGCTCACGCACCTGCGCGCACCTGTTGCAATCCGCGGCGGGCGTGATGATTTTTGCCGAGCCGCGGTTCGCCACGGCGATCCTCGATGACCGCGATCTTTCCGGCATGGCGGATTGCCACGATGAGCTTGATCGCATGGTGCATGAGTTATTGTCGCGACGCGCAGACATACGCACGTTGTTTTTAGTGGGCTCCTGTCCTTCAGAGGTCATCAAGCTAGACCTGGATGTCGCCGCCAAACGTCTGACCTCCCACTATGAAGGGCGTTTGAATGTGCTCAACTTTAGTGGCAGCGGCATAGAAACCACCTTTACCCAGGGTGAAGACGAATGTCTGAAAACTCTGGCGGCCGGGCTGCCCGAGGCGGCCACCGATGAATCGCGGTTAATGGTGGTAGGTGCTTTGGCAGACGTGGTTGAAGACCAATTTACGCGTCTATTTGCTGAGTTGGGCATCACGGTGGATTTCTTCCCGGGGCGGAGTGCAACAGATTTACCGCCGATCGGTCCAGCCACGAAACTATTGATGGCGCAGCCTTTCTTGGGGGCCACGATGCGTACCCTGCATGACCGTGGCGCACAAGTGCTGACCGCGCCGTTTCCATTTGGGGTGCAAGGCACCTATGACTGGTTGCAAGCTGCGGCCCGAGCTTTTGCCGTTTCTGAAGATCGACTTGAACAGGTCACCCAAAGCGCGCGGGAGCGCGCTTCTGCAGCCGTGGCCACCGCTGCGCAGCCGTTGCGTGGTAAGTCGGTGAGCTTTATGCCCGATTCCCAGCTGGAGATTCCACTGGCGCGATTTTTGTTCGAAGAGTGCGGCATGCAGCTGCAAGAAATAGGCACCCCACACTTCGACAAGACTTTACATGCAGCAGATGTGGAACGTTTACCCGAGAGTTGTCTGGTGAGCGAGGGCCAACACGTCGACCGTCAACTGGAGCGGGTGCTGGCCAGCGAACCGGATTTGGTGGTGTGCGGCTTGGGTTTGGCAAATCCGTTAGAAAGCCAAGGCGTGCGCACCAAGTGGTCCATCGAATTGGTGTTTTCTCCGGTACATGGGTTTGAGCAAGCGGCTGACTTAGCGCGCCTGTTTAGCCGGCCTTTAATTCGGCACGCAGGGTTGTCGGTCTAATGCGTTTATCTTTATGGACTTACGAAGGCCCGCCGCACATCGGCGCCATGCGCATCGCCTCCAGTTTGCGCAACGTACACTACGTTTTGCATGCCCCCCAGGGTGATACCTACGCCGATTTGCTGTTCACCATGATCGAGCGCCAAGGGCGCCGCCCACCGGTGACCTATACCACGTTCCAAGCGCGTGATTTGGGTGCGGACACAGCTGAGTTAGTGATGGATACCGTACGCGACAGCGTGCAACGTTTTCAGCCGGAGGTGCTGTTGGTCGGTGAATCATGCACCGCTGAATTGTTACAAGACCAACCGGGGGCGTTGGCCAGTCAGTTGCAATTGGATATCCCCATCGTGCCGGTGGAGTTGCCGGCTTACTCACGCAAAGAAAATTGGGGCGCCAGCGAAACCTTTTATCAGATTGTGCGCAGTTTGCTGCGCAACAGTGAAACGCCGGAACGCAACGCAGACGCACCCGCGGTGAACATACTTGGGCCGGCGGATTTGTGTTTCAGGGCGCGTGATAACGCGCTGGAAATTTCCCGACTGTTGGAGTCTGTGGGTGTACGTGTCAACGTTGTAGCGCCACTTGGTGCAACCCCGGCAGATTTGCTCAACATTCCTGCCGCACAGGCCAACATTTGCCTGTATCCCGAAGTGGCGAGCACGGTGTGCCGCTGGCTAGAACGCCAGTTTGGACAGACCACCATCCACACGGTTCCGCTGGGGGTAAGTGCTACGCAACAGTTTTTGGCGGAACTGGGCGAGGCGCTTGGTATCACGCTGCCGGAACCTCCTACAGATTCACGTTTGCCCTGGTATTCCCGCTCGGTTGATTCGACCTATCTCACCGGCAAAGAAGTATTTGTGTTTGGCGACGCGACCCACGCCTGTGCCGCAGCGCGCATCGCCACCCACGAGCTTGGCTTCAAAGTGGTCGGTCTAGGCACCTACGCCCGCGAGTTTGCCAAACCGGTGCGTGCCTTGGCCGAAGAACTTGGCGTGCCGGCACTGGTGACGGATGACTACATGGAAGTAGAGCAAGCGATTGCCGCCGCAGGGCCGGAGTTGGTGCTGGGCACGCAGATGGAGCGGCACATCGCCAAACGTCTAGGGATTCCCTGCGCTGTGATTTGCGCACCGTTCCATGTGGAAGATTGCCCGGCGCGTTACTCGCCGACCATGGGTCATGAAGGCGCCAACGTTTTGTTCGATACCTGGGTGCACCCGCTCATGATGGGGCTCGAAGAACATTTGTTGGGTATGTTCCGCGGCGACTTTGAGTTTGGTAATGACGTACAGCCCTCTCACCTCGGCCACGGCGGGGGGGTGAGTACAGACGTTGGGGTCACAGTGGAAAGCCTGGGTACGGAGGCTGAGCAGGATGCGGGGCGGGCTGAGCAAGATCCGGCCGCTGCCTCTGCCGACGACACCATTGTGTGGACAGACGCCGCTAGCGCGGAGCTGCAACGCGTGCCGTTTTTTGTGCGACGTAAAGCTGCTCGCAATACCGAGTTGTATGCCCAAGAGCAGGGCATATCAAGAATAGAAGTGGAGACTCTGTACGATGCCAAAGCGCACTTCGCCAGCTAAGTCTGTGCGCTCAAACAAGGATGGTCACGCGCCGCTACGGGTCGTGATTGTCACCTTGGATGGGCACCTGCATGCGGCTGTACGCAAAGCTGAGGCAGACTTACATAAGGATTTGCCGAACCTAACGCTGACCATGCACGCGGCGGCGACCTGGCAAGGAGATCCCTCTTCATTGGAACAGTGCCGCGAAGACCTGTTTGCCGCAGACATCATCGTGGCCAACATGTTGTTTATGGAAGAGCACATCAATGCGGTGCGTGATGTGCTGGAAGCGCGTCGCGAAGACTGTGCTGCCTTAGTTGTTTGTATGGCAGAAAGCAGTGTTTGCGCGCTGACCCACATGGGTTCGCTGGACATGTCCTCCCAAGATGGCGGTGGGCTCAGTTGGCTGAAGAAACTGCGCGGCAATCGCGACAACAACAAGGCGCAGGGTGCTGGTGCTGCGCAAATGGCCATGTTGCGCCGCCTGCCGCAAATGTTGCGTTTTATTCCGGGTACCGCACAGGATTTGCGCATGTATTTCCTGACCATGCAGTACTGGCTGTCTGGTTCCCACGTCAATATCGCAAACCTGGTGCGCAATCTAGTCAGCCGCTACGCCGCCTCCGCCGTTAGCCAGCCGGTGAAAGTGGCGCCTCCGGTTGAGTACCCGCAAACCGGCTTGTACCACCCGAAACTAAAGCAACGTATCACCTGTGATGCCAATGACATCAGCGGACCGGCGCAGGCGCGCGGTACCGTCGGCTTAATTGTCATGCGCTCTTATGTGTTGGCGGAGAATACTGCTCATTTCGACTGTGTTATCGAGGCCTTGGAAGCTCGCCAATTGCGCGTATTGCCGGCATTCGCCAGCGGTTTGGATGCCCGTGCCGCTGTGGAAACATTTTTTTTGCAAGACGACCAACCTACGGTGGATGCGGTGATTTCCCTCACCGGTTTCTCCTTGGTTGGCGGACCAGCGTATAACGACTCAGATTCTGCGGTGTCTTTGTTGAAGCGGCTGGATTTGCCTTATCTAACGGCTCAAGCCTTGGAATTTCAGTCGCTCGACGAGTGGCAGGACAACGAACGGGGTTTGCTGCCGATAGAAACCATGATGATGGTGGCAATCCCGGAACTAGACGGTGCCACCAGCACCATGGTGTTTGGCGGCCGTAACGGGGCGCACACTGCCGGTATGGATGCCGGTGAAATGCAACTCGAACCCCATGCCGAGCGGGTTTCCATGTTGGCCGCGCGAGTGGCCCGCCTCATCGCGCTGCGCAAACGTCAGGCCGATGAGCGTCGTCTGGCTGTGGTGGTGTATGACTTCCCGCCCAACTCGGGTGCCACCGGTTCGGCCGCGTATTTGGATGTATTTGCTTCTCTGCATGAGTTGCTGAAACGTTTGCAAAGCGAAGGCTACGCCATTGACTGTCCAGACAGCGCCGAACAACTACGTGACGCGTTGTTGGAAGGCAATAGCGCCAAATACGGTACAGCGGCAAATGTGCATGCAGTGGTGGACACTGCCAGCTATATCGCCGCAGAACCCCACCTCGCCGACATCGAAAAGGTGTGGGGTGCTGCCCCGGGTAACGTACTGTCCAACGGGCGGGGTTTGCTGGTGCAAGGGGTTGAGTTCGGTAACGTATTTGTTGGTGTGCAACCACACTTCGGGTACGAAGGTGACCCGATGCGCCTGATGTTTGAAGGCGGTTTGGCGCCCAACCACGCGACCGCGGCGTTTTACGGGTATCTGAAACAACAATTTGCCGCAGACGTGGTGTTGCACTTTGGCATGCACGGTTCGCTTGAGTTTATGCCGGGTAAGCAAGTGGGCCTGGATGCCACCTGCTGGCCGGACCGGCTAATCGGCGATTTGCCCCACGTTTATCTTTATGCGGCCAACAATCCTTCTGAAGCGGCGTTGGCGAAACGGCGTGCCCAGGCCACCATTGTGACGCACCTTACCCCCGCCATCTCACATGCGGGTTTGTATGACGAATTGCGCGATTTGAAAGATCTGCTGATGCAGTATCAGGAGGCCGATCCGGGGGCGGCCGCGGCGACCACCTTGCTTGAGCTGATACGCGAAAAAGCACAGTTGTTAGAGCTAGAGTGTTTTGCAGATCAGGTTAGCGAAAAAGACGCGTTAGACCGCTTGTCATTGCAGTTGAATGAGCTTGAGCAAACGCTGATTCCCACTGGCCTGCACGTTTTGGGACAACCGCATACGGAGGCACAACGTTTCGAATTACTGACCGCCCGGGCCGGCGATCAGAATTTGAGTGTGACAGTGGCACAGTTGCGGCAATTAGCAGCCACACCACACGATCCTAAAGTTGCGCGCCAGGTGGATAACGAGCAGTTAGTTACCTTTGCCCAGAGCTTGGCGGAAAATCAGGAGTTGGATGCGGTGGTCCACGCCCTTGACGGCGGTTATACCCCGCCGGTACCCGGGGGTGACCTACTGCGCAATGACGACATTTTGCCCACCGGCCGCAACATCCACGGCTTTGATCCCAGCCGGCTGCCGAGTCAATTTGCGGTAGCGGAAGGTGCGCGCCAGGCGGAAATGCTGCTGACCACGCTCGCGTCGGTGCCGCGCTCTATGGCGATGGTGTTGTGGGGCACGGATGCGCTTAAAAATGGCGGGGTGGCCATCGGGCAAGCGCTACGCCTGATGGGTTGTGCCCCCAGATTTGATGCCTACGGCCGCTTGGCGGGAGCTGAGCTGATCCCGCTGGAAGCGTTGGGCCGGGCTCGGGTCGATGTGTTGTTAACCATCTCCGGCATTTTCCGCGATCTGTTGCCGAAACAAATTCAACTACTGGCAGAAGCGGCGTTGCTGTGTGCATCCGCGGATGAACCACACGAATGTAATCCCATACGCGCCCATGCAGTGGCCTGTCAGCAAGCCCATGATGTGACGCTGGAAACGGCCGCGTTGCGCGTATTCGGTAATGCCGAGGCGGCTTACGGGGCCAACGTGAATCACATGGTCGACAGTGGGCGTTGGCATGACGAAGCGGAGCTGGGTGAATTGTTTGCACAACGGCGCAGCTTTGCTTACGGCATGGACGCACGCGCCGTGCAACAAGCGGACATGTTCTCTCAAGCGCTGGCGGATGTGGAGCTGACCTTCCAAAACTTGGATTCCCTGGAATTGGGCGTGACCACGCTCGACCACTATGTCGATTCATTAGGAGGCATTGCGCGGGCGATACGCAATGTGCGCGGTGACGAAGTACCGACCTACATCGGTGATCACACCCAAGGTCAAGGGGTGGTGCGCTCACTGGTAGATCAAATTGCCCTGGAAACCCGCACCCGCATGCTCAACCCGCGCTGGTACGACGCCATGTTGGAACATGGCCGCGAGGGCGTGCATCAGATAGAAGCGCACATCACCAACACCATGGGGTGGTCTGCCACCACGGGCCAGGTGGCGCCTTGGGTGTACCAGGAGATTTCGAAGACTTTTGTGTTGGACGACCAGATGCGTGAGCGCCTGGCCGAGTTGAACCCGACCGCGTCGGTAAAGCTGGCGAACCGTTTGGTAGAGGCGCAGGAAAGAGATTATTGGGCTCCAGATCAGGAAACCCTCGCGGCACTTCACCGTGCCGGCGCGGAGCTGGAGGATCGCTTAGAAGGGGTGGTAGAAGGAGCATTGGTGTGAGTATTGCGAGTAATGCAATTAGCGTAAAACAGGTGCCGGGTAACGGGCCGGGCAGCCAGCAAGTGCACATGGAAGAAGACCTAGGACTCGATGGAACCCAGGTGTTTGCCGTGTACGGCAAAGGCGGTATTGGCAAATCGACCACGTCCTCCAACTTGTCGGCGGCGTTTTCCAAATTGGGTAAGAGGGTGTTGCAGATCGGCTGTGACCCTAAACACGATTCCACGTTTACCCTCACCAAACGTTTGGTGCCCACGGTCATCGACGCCTTGGAAGCCGTTGAATTCCACTCCGAGGAGTTGCAGCCGGAGGACTTCGTGTACGAAGGCTTCAACGGTGTGCTGTGTGTCGAGGCGGGCGGTCCGCCGGCCGGTACCGGGTGCGGTGGCTACGTGGTTGGCCAAACGGTGAAGCTGTTGAAAGAACACCATCTGTTGGAAGACACCGACATTGTCATCTTTGACGTGCTGGGGGATGTGGTGTGTGGCGGTTTTGCCAGCCCCTTGCAGCATGCGCATCGCTCGCTGGTGGTGACGGCGAATGACTTTGATTCAATATTCGCTATGAACAGAATTGTTGCGGCCATAAAAGCCAAAGCAAAAAACTATCCGGTCCGCATCGGTGGGGTGATCGCTAACCGCAGTGCCGAGACTGACCAAATTGACGGATTTAACGAAGCCGTTGGTTTAGGCCGGGTGGCACATTTCCCCGACCTTGACGTGATTCGTCGCAGCCGCTTGAAAAAGTCCACGCTGTTTGAAATGGAAGAATCACCCGAACTGCAGATCGTGCAGAACGAATATCTGGAGCTTGCGTCGCGGCTGATCAACGAACAGACCACCTGGGATGCAACCCCGATGAAAGACCGCGATCTGTTTGATTTCTTGGGATTTGAGTAATGGCTGAATCCGCCTACGAAAGCAAACGCGCAGCGCTGACGCACTATTTTGATCAAACCTCATTGGATAAATGGGCGGCACTGACCAGTGATGCGCCGCTCAGCGGTGTTCGCGCTACGGTGCGCGACGGACGTGATTCGATGATGTCGCTGATGTTGGATTGGCTACCCGGGGATTTACAAGGTGTGCGAGTGCTGGATGCCGGTTGCGGCACCGGCATTTTGTCTTGTCAGCTGGCCAGACGCGGCGCCGAGGTGGTGGGTGTGGATGTTTCACCGCGCCTCATTGACCTGGCCCGGCAGCGGCTACCCGCTGGCCTCGAGCAACAGGTGCAGTTTGCCGTTGGCGATATGTGTGATGAGCAGCTCGGCCAGTTTGACTACATCGTGGCGATGGATTCGATGATTCACTACACCGCCAGCGATGTGGAAGACATATTGGCGCGCTTTGCGCAGCGGGCAAAATCGGGCTTGTTGTTTACCGTGGCACCGTCTACGCCGTTGTTACGCGCCATGCATGTGACCGGTCGGTTGTTCCCAAGCTCCGAACGTGCGCCTGATATACAACCCATCCGCATACCGCAGTTGATTGATCAGCTGGCTAGCGGAGCCATGGCAGCAGGGCGTTGGCGCTTGCTGCGTGATCAGCGAGTGGATTGTGGATTTTACAAGTCGCACGGCTTGTACTGGGTGAGGCCGTGACCGCAGACCCGCAAAAAGACCCATCCAAAGCCGCAAAACCGTCCAGCAAAAGTTTTGCCCAGCTGTGGCGCCAGGTCAGTACTTCCGTACTGCCATTTGCGGATGCAGCTTCGGATGCGTTTCCGCTTGATCGCATACTGCGCCTAGCGCTTATACAGGTCACAGTGGGTATGGCCATCGTGCTGCTCACCGGCGTGCTCAATCGTGTGATGATTGTTGAGCTTGGCGTGGCGGCCAGTCTGGTGGCGATTGTGGTGGCTTTACCGGTTCTGTTTGCGCCGTTGCGCGTACTGGTTGGGCACCGCTCGGATCAGCACCGCTCCTTCCTCGGTTGGCGGCGTGTACCTTATATTTGGCTGGGTACCATGCTGCAATTTGGCGGCCTGGCGATCATGCCGTTTGCGTTATTGGTGCTTTCGGATCTCACGTCAGGGCCGAGTTGGGCAGGTCCTACGGGTGCAGCAGTGGCATTTCTGCTCGTCGGCGCCGGTCTACACACCACTCAAACCTGTGCGTTGGCGTTAGCCACGGACTTATCGCCGGACGCAGACCGCCCGCGGGTGGTGGCACTTATGTACTTGTGCCTGTTGTTGGGTAGTGTGGTGGCGGCACTGGTGTTTGCTTGGTTGTTGCAGCCGTTTAGTTCGTTGCGCCTAATCCAGGTGATTCAAGGGGCTGCCGTGGTGACCGTGGCGCTAAATGTCATTGCGTTTTGGAAACAAGAGTCTAGAAACCCGCATTTAACCCGCCACGGTCGGCCGCGAGAATCCTTAAAAGGCGCTTGGCGGGTTTTTACCGGGCAGAACCCCCATGCGGTGCGTCTGCTCGTGGTAGTGGGCCTCGGCAGTGCCGGTTTTGCCATGCAAGATGTGCTGCTGGAACCATATGGCGGCGAAATTCTGGGGTTGGCGGTGGGTCAAACGACGCTGCTCACGGGTGTATTGGCGTTGGGAACCGTTCTAGCGCTTGCGCTTTCCGCCAGTTTTTTACAGCGCGGGCGCAATGAATATCGGTTGGCGGCCACTGGCTTGTTGGTGGGTATTGTTGGCTTCAGCCTGATCATCTTCGCCGCGCCGATGAATTCTCTATGGACCTTCAGCTCAGGTGTCTTTGTGGTAGGCATGGGGGTTGGTCTGTTTGCCATCAGCACCATGTTTGCTGTGATGCACGCTGCCACAGAAAAAACCAGTGGCCTAGCGTTGGGGTTATGGGGCGCAGTACAAGCATCCGCCATTGGTGCCGGTGTGGCGATCGGCGGAGTGGTGCGCGATATGTTTCGTTGGTTCGAGTTTGCTGGGGGTGGGTCGGAGCTTTCCAACGCCGCATTTGCCTACAGCTTTGTTTATCACTTAGAGATTTTAGTGCTGTTTAGCACGCTCATTGCCGTTGGTCCGTTGGTTCGCATGTCTGCGAAAACCCGTGGGCGATTCGGTCTCATGGACATGCCTGGATAAGGAGGGGCTCATGGGAGATTTCGGAAATATGGGGAATATGGGCAGTTACTTTGATGTAACGCAAATTGTCCTCTACATGTTCTGGTTCTTTTTTGCCGGGCTGGTGTTGTACCTGCACAGAGAATCCAAACGGGAAGGGTATCCCTTACATTCGGATCGCGCTAACGAGCGGGTTCAGATTCTGGGTTTTCCCGCGCCGCCGCCGCCGAAAACGTACAAGTACGCCGACGGCAGCACCATGTCAGTGCCGGGGGATAACATAGAAGAGCGGCCGATTGCGGCAACACCGATTGGGCCTTGGCCAGGTGCGCCGTTGGAGCCGGACGGCAATCCGATGATTGATGGTGTCGGCCCTGCGTCTTATGCGCTGCGTGAAAACCACCCGGATTTAACGTTACACGGCGAGCCGCGCATTGCGCCGTTGCGCACATTACCGGCTTATGGTCTGGCTGAGCGCGACCCGGACCCGCGTGGTTACACTGTGCTGGGCATGGATGGTGAAGCCGCTGGAACCGTGTGTGATGTGTGGATTGATCGCGCTGATCCTCAGGTACGGTTCCTTGAAGTTGAGCTGGATGGCGCAAACGCAGGTGACAGCTCTGCTGGTGAGGCGGGCCAAGGCAGTGAAGGTGGTACTGAAAGTGGCATTGAAGGTAGTGAAGCTGGCGAAAGCTACAGCGCACCCACCACTGCTGCGGGTGACCGTGTGTTGTTGCCGATCAACTTTGCGCATGTCTCCGGACCGCGCAAACAGACGGTGAAAACCCGCGCCGTGAAGGCTGAACAATTCCAATGGGCGCCGCGTTGCGCCAACCCCGACGAAGTCACCTTACGCGAGGAAGATCAGATCGGCGCCTTTTTTGCCAGTGGTTTCCTCTACGCCACGCCGGAACGCTCGGAGCCGCTGCTATGACAGTCGTGCAACTGCACCCGTCCATACCGGAGGGGGAAGATCATCACTTTGAGCCAGCGCCTGGCTTACCTGAAGCCCTGCCGGAATCGGAAAACCTGCTATGGCGCGGCAAGCCGGATAGAAACCAACTGGCGATACGGGTTTTCCATGTGCGAAAGGTGGCCATCTACTTTGGCCTGCTGATGGCGTGGTCGCTCATTGAGGCTTGGCACGACGGCGTACCTTTGGCCCAGCAGCAAAGTGTTATCGTTAGTCTATTGTTGATTGGCTCACTGGCCTGTCTGATTTTATATTCGTTGGGCTATTTGACCGCCAAACACACGGTATACACCCTAACCAGCGAGCGCATCGTGATGGCCATAGGCATCGCCTTGCAAATCCGGCTGAATTTGCCGTTTTCCAAAATTGAAGGGGTCGGCCTAAGTACGCACAAAGATGGCCGGGGTGACATTGCCTTAACCCTAAATCCCGAAGACAAGTTGTCTTACGCGGTGCTGTGGCCTCACGCCCGGCCTTGGCACTTTAGCCGAGTGCAGCCGACCTTACGTTGCGTCGAAAAAGCCGATCAGGTGGCGGCGCAAATTGCGGCGCGCATAGCTGCCAGCGAACGCGCAAGTGCGAACGCGGCCGCAACCACGGAGAGCGGCGTGACAGAAGGTGCAACACCGTGAGTGCGCCAACTTCAGATAGAAGATTGCTGGCCGCGGGTATCACCACTTTGATTGTGGTGTCGCTGGTTTCTGTAGGTTTTATACAGCTCAACAAAGATCCCAACCCGCCCGCGCCACAGTTTGCCGATGTGCGTTTACTGACGTTTGCCGACGATGCGGAAGCCTCGGTGGTTATCCGCACCGTGGAAGGGGAGGAGGTGGCACGGTTTGAACGCGGCACCAACGCGTTTGCGCGCATCTTGTTGCGTGCCATGAACAGGGAGCGCCGTAAACACGGCGTCGACATGCAACACCCATTTCAGCTGGGCAGAGAAGCATCCGGTTTATTGGTGCTGTTCGACGCCAAAACCGGCACTCGCATCACGCTGGACGCGTTTGGCCCTACCAACGCCAACGTTTTTGCGGAACTGATGCAGGCTGTCCCCAGCTAGAACGCGCAGTGGGACTGGTGCAGAGAAGAGACCAATTGAAGATTAAAGAACACAGAAAGATCACCGAGATCAGAGCAAGGAGAACACAGTGACAACTCAGGTAAATGAAGCTACGCAGACTGCGAATCAAGAAACGCTTCTGACGCCGCGTTTCTACACAACGGACATTTCTGCTTTAGAG
This sequence comes from Pseudomonadales bacterium, assembly GCA_028281005.1. Taxonomy (GTDB): domain Bacteria; phylum Pseudomonadota; class Gammaproteobacteria; order Pseudomonadales; family Azotimanducaceae; genus UBA4421. The sequence continues at coordinate 108,547 of JANQKS010000018.1, read as the reverse complement.
AAGATTGACATCAGTCCGGTACAAGCGGAGTGGGATCAGATGATGTCTGAGTTCGAGGGCGACAATAACGTTGATCACTTTGTGAGAGATGAGTCGTTTCATGAGGAAGTGCAACCGCTGGACCCACATTTGGAAAAGGAATTTGTCGACTTCCTGATCAGTTCGGTGACCAGTGAGTATTCAGGGTGTGTGCTGTACGGCAAGATTGCCGAGCAGATGGAAAACCCTGAAATCCGCAAACTGATGGAATACATGCGCAGGGATGAAGCCCGGCACGCAGGTTTCATTAACCGCACGTTAAAAGACTTCGGAGTTGCGGTGGACCTGGGTTTTTTGAAACGGGAAAAGAAAGAAACCTTCTTCAAACCGAAATACATCTACTACGCGACCTACCTTTCCGAAAAGATTGGCTATGCGCGCTACATTACGATCTTCCGTCATTTGGAACGTAATCCGGAAAAACGTTTCCACCCGATTTTTCGTTGGTTCCATCGCTGGTGTAATGATGAGTTTCGACACGGTGAAGCGTTTGCCTTGATTATCCGCTCCCAGCCTGAACTCACCCGTGGATACAACCGCCTGTGGATCCGCTTCTTCCTGCTGGCGGTCTACGCCACCATGTACGTGCGTGACCACACCCGGCCGGAGATGTTCGAAGCCATGGGGCTCGACCCGACGGATTACGACTTTGAAGTGTTCCGCATTACCACGGAAATTTCCAAGCAGGTGTTCCCCATTACGCTGGCGACGGATGCGCCGCACTTCAGGGAATTGTTGGAAAAGCTGCGGCAAGCGAAGGTAAGCATGGATGCTGCCAAGGAGCGGGGCGGTATCGGCAGTTACTTCACTCGCGCCGGCTGCGCACTCAGCATGAGCGTGACGTTTGTACGCCTCTACTGCCATCCGGTAGAGAAAAACGAACTGCCTGAACAAGTGCGTTTAGCGGCTAGCTGGTAAACATGGATATTCTTATCGCCTGTTTGTTTGCCATCGGTTTTTGGTGGCTGGGTACAGGCGCGCTCATGGCGCTGAACTACCGGTCCGAGCAGACCTTTAATGCCAGTTTGCTCGGCGCCTGCGTGGTGTTTGGAGTGGCCGTGGGTTTTGTGGATGTCACCGCAAACGCGACGGGTGAAGCCCAAGCCTATACCGGTTTTGTTGGCGGAGTACTGCTGTGGGCCTGCTTGGAGCTACCTTATCTGATGGGCCGCTTAACCGGACCGGTGAAGCACGCGTGCCCGCCGAATGTGCCGATGTCACGACGCTTTTTATTGGGCATCGGGGTTGGCTTGTACCACGACCTGATCATTATTATGGTGGCCGTGGCGTTGTGGATACATGCCTTTGTCTATGGGGTACCTGCGGCTGCGCTCACTTTCACCGTACTGTGGTTCATGCGATGGAGTGCGAAGCTCAACTTGTTCTTGGGTGTGTCCAATTTTTCCACTGAATTTGTGCCCGAGCGGCTGGCCTACCTCACGTCTTACATGCGGCACCGCAGCATGAATGGCCTGTTCCCGGTGTCGGTGGTACTGGCTTTGGGCTTTTGCGCCTATAGCGCCAATTTGGCGTTGGCGGGCGCTACGCTGGAGGTACGCATCACCGCCGCGCTGACCGGCACGCTGGCGGCATTAGGGTTGCTTGAGCATGTGCTGCTTATGGTGCCGATCAAAGATTCCATCCTCTGGCGGGTGTTTGCAGCGCAGGAGGGAAACACCGAGGGGGAGGGTGAACGTGCAGCGAACAGTACAGGATATCCTGGATAAGAAAGGCGACACCGTCTATTGGATCGAACCGCTGGCATCGGTATTTGATGCCTTAGAGTTGATGCAGGAAAAAAATTGCGGTGCGTTGTGTGTGATGATCGAAGGTTACCTAGTGGGTATCGTCTCCGAGCGGGATTACGTACGTAAAGTAATCCTCGATCAAAAAGCATCGAAGTTGACCAAGGTCTCTGAGATTATGACCCGGGATGTCATTCGGGTGAAACCAGACGATTCGGTAGAGCAGTGTATCGATCTGATGCACGAACATAAGTTTCGCCATCTGCCGGTCGTATTGGACGGCTCGGTGTTGGGCGTATTGTCGCTGCGAGATCTATTTGTGGAAGCCATCGATGCTGTGCGCGAGCTGCGCCACAGCGCCAGCGTGACCAAATTGGAGTGAGGCTGAGCACTAGCTGCACTATAAACATAAATAAGCCCCTTGTTTTCTTAGAGTTTCTTCTAAGACAACTCCCATAACCCATTGAAAAAATGGATTTTTACTCTTCCATGACTACTCCGCTTTATTTATTGTCACTACTGACAATTAACGGATAGCAACATGGCCCGACCCAGTATCGCTGCCGAGCGCCGGGAAAGGCTCTCGACAACCGTCATCGGCATGGCGGCTGGCATGGACACTGCAAGCCATGGATGCGATGCAGGAGCGTCGTCGCCTGGGACTCAGCGAGTTGTCATTAAAACCCAGCGAGTATTTTCTAAGGCAAGGGGCTGTCACCATCTCGGACGATCCCGTAGCGATCAACAACCTCAAGTTCACCGGTGTGGACAACATCATGTGGGGCAATGATTACCCGCACGACGAAGGCACGTGCCCCAACAGCCAACGCTACCGCCAGGACATCATCGACGCCGTCACCCCAGAAGAAGCCCACAAAATTTTCTTGGGTAACGCTTCTAGGCTATATGGCTTCGACGAGGCGGCACTCACAGATGCTGCCTAGCGAGGATTGGGCTGGCGCCGAGGTCTGTGTGCAGGAACGAAAATTGTATGCGACTCCGGCTTCTCCGGTTCCTTAGAAATCTCCTTCAGCAACCTGGAAACACGGGATGCCTAGATCGCGCCACATCTGCACAACTGAATTGCGATCGTCGAAGACTGCCAGCACGCTTTCAGCAAACTTGTACTTAAGCGCCCACTCCTTCTTCAATACATCGTCTGCTCGGTTGTCGGAAGCCGAACGCATCAAAAGGTGATGGAACGGGATATTGTGTTTTGTCAGCCACCCACGTGTTTCGAATTCCGCAACGTCGCTGCGACCGCTGACAATCCAGATCTGATAACCAGCTGAAAACAATGCTCGCAGCACCTGGCTGACCGGTTCATTGGGTGGATCAAACAAGGATGCCTTGTTGAAACTATGCCAGTCGGGATTCTTACCCTGCAGCAGCTTACGGCGGTGGTCTACCAGCGCCAATGTACCATCCATATCGAAGACGTAGGTGTTTTTACGGTTGTTCATTGGTCAAGCAAATACACGTGCGGTGAGTTTAACCGCTTTCTAAGTCGGTGAATTGGCAAGTAGATGTCTGTCTCATGTTCCTTCAAAGGTCGGATTTGTCGATGTGGTCACAGCACATGGGTTCGAATCACTTGAAACCTGCGTATCATATCGAACCAACCACATGCACAAAGGTAGAACGCGATGGACACGATTGAATCAAGTGGCAACGCTAAAAACGCTAGAGATGGTGTTGAAAACGGTGAACGTGGCGATGCCAGCACGAACTCAACGATGACAACAGGAAGTGTTTCCAGACGTGCCGCCGTACTTGCAGCCGGAGGTGGCGTTGGAGCGCTACTGGCCAGCGGATTGGTGTCAGCGGCTGGTGGCACCGCCCACAAACATGCGGATCACAAAGCGCCTAACACGGAATTGCTGGAGGCAGCGCACAACTGTAGTCTGACCGGGCAACTCTGCCTCAATCATTGCCTCGAATCTTTTTTGGCGGGCGATACGATGCTTGCAGAGTGTGCGAAGAGCATTGTTGCAATGATCCCGCTGTGCGAAGCGTTTGTTGTCCAAGTGGCCAACCACACGGATTATGTCGATGGGCTGGCCAGCGTGTGTCGGGCCGCGTGTGTGGATTGTGAAAAAGAGTGCCGTAAACACGAAGACCACCACAGTATCTGTAAAGAAAGCGCGGACGCGTGCGCCAAATTGGTGGCGATGATCGACAACATGTCTTAAACCTGGCGTGGTGAGTCCATCTGTTAAGAGAGTGAAGAGATTGGCGTGCCTTAGCGTCGCAGGCTCGCCCCAGCTGTCGTAATGCACTGGGTTTTCAAAACGCTCCTCGTGCTAATTGTCCTGGTCGGTGCTGCTGCACTTGGCATCAACTGGTACCTCTCAACATCTGATGCGCGTGAGCCTTCTCGTGTGGCTTACCTTGAACATTGCGTTGGTTGTCATGGTGTAGGACTGGAAGGCTCTGAGACAGGTTTACCCCTTATTGCGCCCAAACTTGCATATGGCGATGCCGTCCCCAAACTCATGGCAAGCATCACCGAACAGCATGAGTACCTCCCGGCTGATTTGTCGCCGTCCATGGTCAAGGCGTTGGCGCTTTACATCGCTGAACGACGGCAACAGCTTCCCTCCATCGTTGAATCGCATAGGCATCAAATACCGGAAGGTGTCGTGCAATCTCAATACCACAACTTCACCGTTGAATTAGTTGCTGAGTTGACCAGCGGCCCCTATGCCATTGAACCTCTCCCGGACGGCAGGATCCTGGTTTCGGAAAAAGTGCGCGGACTGTCTGTGGTCGACGCACAGGGTATTCAAGGTGAACTCGTCGAAGGCACCCCGCGGATCTGGAGCGAAATCATACATGTGCGCGGGAGCTACGTCGGCTTAGGACAAATGTTGGACGTAGAGCTGCACCCCGAGTTCTTAACCAACGGTTGGATCTACTTTTCTCACGCAGACCGCTGCCAACTGGATTGTGGGACACCCTGGCCGAGGTCCATGGTGCGGGTCGTTCGCGGCCGCCTTGCAGACAACCAATGGGTGGATCAAGAAGTCATCTGGTCCGTGCACAAGGACAACTACACAGTGGTGCCGGATGGTGTTGCCGGTGGTCGCTTGGCGTTTGACGGCAACGGAGATCTCTACGTCACCGTGGGCGGCAAAAGCACGTATGACAATCTGCACGTCATGGACACGCCCTATGGAAAGATTCATCGCGTGCACGGTGACGGCCGTATCCCAACAGATAATCCGTTCTGGGCATCGGACGATGAAAACACAGCCGCGTCTACGCGCAACACGGTCTGGTCCTATGGCCACCGCACTACCCAAGGTTTATCCACCGATCCTAGGACAGGATTGATCTGGAGTACTGAAATGGGCCCGCGCGGCGGCGACGAGGTGAATAAGATTGTTGGCGGTGGCAACTATGGCTGGCCGCTGTACACTAACGGTTTGGATTATGACGCAGAACCGATATCAATTGGTGAAGATCTCGGTTTGGACTTTCCTTTGTCCGAGACGATTTTACCGGTCGTCGACTTCACACCCGCGCCATCACTTTCGAATTTTGTATTTCACAGCGGTGATCAGTTTCCGGCCTGGGAGAATGATCTACTGGTGGGCAGTTTAAGGGCGCAGACGCTCTTTCGGATCAGAATCGAAAACGATGAAGTAGTTGAGCAGGAGAGGCTGCTTACCCAGTTTGGCCGCATACGAGATGTTGAGATGGGTTTTGATGGTTTGGTGTATGTTCTGCTCGAACATGGCGAAGGGGGCTCCCTCGTTCGGCTGGCACCTCTTTAAGTGAGGCTTTGAGCCACCAATTAGTCGCCAAATCGCGATTTATCTACACATAAAGTGTTGATAATGACACATATTGTGTTCATATAAACACAATATGTGTAGAAACTGCGATCTTTATGAATCAGCAACTTGAAGCAATCTTTGGGAGTAAATCGGCAGCGATCAGCCTGTCTTTTTTACAGAACTATGGTGAGGGCCATGTCAGTAGGATCGCACAGACCTTTTGCGTGCCGCAGACCGCTATCAAACGTCAGCTACTGAAATTTGAAAGCGCGGGAATTTTAGTGAGCCGAGTGGTTGGAAGGTCTCGAGTGTTCACCTGGAATCCGCGAAGTTCTACTGCGAAAAGCCTTCGAACGTTTTTGGAAGGAGAACTGGAAAAACTGCCGAAGGATGTTAAGCGCCAATACTTGCGACAGAGACAGCGTCCGCGTAGGTCAGGTAAGCCGCTAGAGAGTAACTTTGGGAATTGACGTTCGTACCTCTGACATCGAACTTGCGGCGTTGGTCAGCCAAGCGTTAGAAGAAGCCGGTATAGCTGCCACACTGGTTGGAGGCGCTGCCGTAAGCATCCATTCAGAAAATGAATGCAAATCAATGGACCTAGACTTTGCTACGGCCGCCACACGACAAAGACTCACCGTCGCGCTGGAGCCGTTGGGTTTTCAACTTGCGCAAGACAAACGTCACTTTGTACATCCCGGTACTCAATACTATGTGGAATTTCCACCGTCCCCTTTTGGAATTTGGGAACCGAATAGTGCACCACACGGATATTCCGTGGTTGGAAACAGAGTGGGGACCATTGAGAGTTATCACACCGACACTTTGCGTCATGGATCGCCTAGCTGCCTACTGGCACTGGAATGATAGGCAATCGTTGGATCAAGCCCTTATGGTAGCTCGCCATGCGGAGCTGGATTTTGATGATCTGGAAAAGTTCGCTCAGGAAGCAGGTGCAGACCCAGCGGACATTGAAAAACTTCGTTCAGCAGAGATGCAGTAGCAAACGTTCTCAGTAGTTAATTCTTCAGCCCGAGGGTTCGTCAAATGCCTAGGAAGCTGGTCGGAGTACGAAATCGCATGCGATTTCGGCCAAGCGCCGAGCCGCATACCGGCGGCGAGGAAACAAGCGCGGCAGTCTTTGGGCCCTGTGATAATCAAACGAACTTAAGACCGGAGGGTTGATAATGTCTTTTCGGGGAGAGAAGCGTCTTTGAATTGGTCGGAGTGAGAGGATTTGAACCTCCGGCCCCTACGTCCCGAACGTAGTGCTCTACCAAGCTGAGCTACACTCCGATGGCGCGCATTCTAAAGCATGCATCGGCCACAGCGCAAAGCGCATCAGCCCTTGGATTACTCAGTCTTCGCGGCCTCCACGGCACGCCACACACGTAAAAAGTTCTCGCCCCAGATCTTGCGAATATCTGCTTCACTGTAACCGTGGGCGAGTAATGCTTCGGTTAACAGCTGGGCGCCGCTGGCATCGTTGTAACCGGCCACGCCGCCACCGTGATTGAAGTCGTTGCCAACGCCTACGTGTTCAATACCGATACGTTCGACGACATAGTTAATGTGCTTCACCATGTCGTCGACGCTGCCGGGGCCAAGCAGGTCGCTGACGGCGGTGACAAAACGTTGCTGCACGTCGCTGTCTTCGATCTCCCAGTACAGCTCAAAGGGGTAGTCGTAGTTTTCCTCTATGCCCGCCTCGATGCGTACTTTTCGAATCTCTGCGTCTAGTTTTTTATCATTAGAATCAAAGAGATAGCCGCGAAAGCCAGCAATGTGTATGACCCCGCCGTTGGCGCCGATGGCGTCAATTTCCGTATCGCTCAGGTTACGCCTCACATCGGATAACGCTTGCACGTTGGAATGGCTGGCGATGACCGGTGCGCGGCTCAAAGCCAGCACTTGCAAGGTGGCGGTGCGAGACAGTTGGGAGACATCCACCATTGCGCCGAGTGCGTTGATGCGTTGTATCGCCGCTTTGCCGAGGTCGGACAAACCGCCGTGTTCCGAGTCTGGTTCGTGACGGCGGAGTTCACCGATGTAGAGCGGACGGGAAGAATCGGCAAAGTCGTTGTGTCCCATGTGGGTGAGGGCAAACACTCGCACGCCGTTGGCGTAAAACGCATCGATCGCTGCTACTTCGGTACCGAAGATGCGTGCGTTTTGCAGGCCTAAGATGTAGGCGGTGTGGCCGGCGTTATGAGCGTTGACCAGTTCGTTAGTTGATTGCACCAGTACAATGTTGTCATCGGGGTCGGCGGTGCGTTGGATGATGGCTTCGAGTTCAGCATCGGCTATGGCGCGGGCGGCGGCGTATCCGGCGGCATCGCGAGGTCCGGGTCCCACCGCGATGCTGGCAACAACCGCGTCAACGCCGCCACGGTGCATTTTCTCGGGTGTGATGCGTGAATGACCATCTGCACCGGCGTACCGCGAAATGTTGTCGGGCACTTCGATGTCCGCGTGGGCATCGATAACCAAGGCACGCTGGTGGATGCTGGCGACATCGTCTGCCTGTGCGATGGCGGATGTGGCCGAGGACAATGCCAAGGCTCCGCTCAAGATCGAGGTAAAGTACAAGTAGTGCATCTGGCCTCTAGAGAAGTTCGTTAGCCAGGCCGTCCAAGGAGGTGAGGATGTTGTCTTCATTATAAAACCCCAGCATTGGTATGAGGCGGGTGACACCCAGGTTGGCATAATCTTCTAGCATGGCTTTGCTGGGCGGACGAGGAGGGGTGATGGAAATTTCCATCTCGCCAAGATCGGCAGGCCGTTCAAAGCGCGCTTGTGCCAGTCGTAGTTCTTCAAGCGACTTCGCGGTGGCTTCCACATCCAACGCAAAGCCGTACCAGCCGTTACCGTGAGTGACAGCGCGGCGCATGGCCGCCGGGCTGGTGCCGCCGACAATCACCGGTGGGCCGCCGTGTTGTTGCGGGCGGGGTTGTGCGTCGATCTTGTCGAAGTTAACGAAGTTGCCCGCAAAGCTGGGGTTTTTCTCGTTCCACAGCGCCCGCATGGCGTCGAGGTATTCATCGGTGCGAGCGCCGCGTGAGGCAAAGTCCACCCCCAGCGCGGCAAACTCTTGATGCAGGTAGCCGGCACCGATGCCAAACAGTAGGCGCCCTCCACACAGGACATCCAGGCTGGCAATTTCTTTTGCCAACACCACCGGGTTGCGTTGTGCGACCAAGGTGATGCCGGTACCCAGCTTGATGCGTTCGGTGACGGCGGCGATGTACGCCAGCGCGGCAGGCGGGTGCAACATGGGGGTTTGTGGCGGGGCGGGTGACGGCGGTTCCTGCGGGTCCGGCAAGACCACGTGTTCGCCGGTCCACAGCGATTCAAAACCCAACGCTTCGGCGTGCTGGGCAACTTTGGCGGCCCAGCTGGGCTGCGCCAAGAAATTCATATTGATGCCAAATAATCCTACCTGCATCTCTCCCCTCCAATCTCCATCAATCTAATCCCGATGTGCTCTACGGTTGACTCAAAGCGTGAACTGCAGACCGCACTCGCTCAGCCCAGTATACGCTCGCGCCGATATAGGAGTACCGCCAGCCATGCCAGTACGGAGGCGTATACCAATGTCGTCGCCATGCTCGTGAGCATGTGCAATGGGGCTACGGTTTCACCCTTTATGATGTCGGACATCAAGGTGGCTTGGCTCAGACTCGGCACCACCATGATGCGCAAGGTGGTTTCCACATTCATGAGCTGCGCCAGTATCAACGGTAAGGTCGGCACCAGCACCACGATGGTGAGGTAGGTCTGGGCTTCTTTATAGCTTTTGGCGAAAGACGCCACTACGGTGAGTAACGCGGCGGCAAACACAATGAGCGGTGTGGACAATACCAGAATCTCAAGCAGCTGCGTCATGGTGATCTCCAGTGCCATGCCGACCCGCTCAAACGGTACAAACGGCACCGCAATGTACAGGCTGATTAAAAACACCAGCAAACTGAGTAATCCGAATACGGAAGTGGCTGCCACCTTACCCATGACCAATTCGCTTCGTGCAATTGGTTGCGTCAGCAGTGGCTCCATGGAGCCGTGTTCACGCTCGCCCGCGGTGGTGTCGATGGCCAAGTAAAAACCGCCCATAAACACCACCAGCACCATGAAATACGGCAGCGAAGCCAAAATGGTTAAGGCGCGCGCGGCGGGCGAGGCCACGTCGAGCTCTTGGGTGGTGATTGGGGTGGCAATGCTCGGATCCAAGCCGCGCAACCACAGGCGCAAATTGCCGATGATGCGCCCGTATTGGCTGATATAGCCACGCAGTTGAGCTAAGTTGCGGCGCCCGGAAGACAGCTCGCTGCTGTCGTGCACCAGCATCAAGGTGTTGATATTGCCGCGTTGATAACGCTCGGCATAGTCGGGGTTGATGACCAGTACTAGTTGGTGGGCGCCGCCCATGACCAAATCACGCGGATCATCTGCCTCCACCCGGGTAATGTTGGTGTTTTGTTGTTCAAGATAGCTGATTAATTGCGGCGCGTACTGTGCTCCGACCACGGCAAACTCGGTGGCTGAGTCGGATTCGCCCAGCGCACGTTCCATGACAAATACCATCAGCCCGACAAAAAAGATCGGCCCTAAGATAGACACGGAGAAAGACGAAATCAGTGTGCGCCGGTCGCGCAGGTTGTCGATGATCTCCTTGGCGAATACCACTGAGAATCCGTTCAAAGCGGTTCTCCTAAGCCGGCCATTTGCACAAAGGCTTCTTCCAGGTCTTCGGTGCCGGCGTATTCGCGCAGCGCGTTGATGGTGCCGTCAAACTTCACTTCACCGGAGCCGATGACCACAACGTCGTCACACAGGGCGTCGACCTCTTGCATGATATGGCTGGAGAAAAGCACACATTTACCGGCTTGTTTGAGGCGCATGATGATGTCGCGCAGGGCGCGGGTGGCCATAACATCCAGGCCGTTAGTGGGTTCGTCGAGAATCACGTGTTGTGGGTCGTGGATCAGCGCCCGAGCCAAGGCCACCTTGATCTTCTGGCCTTGGGAAAAGCCTGCGGTGCGGCGTTTGCAGAATTCCTGCATGTCTAGTTGTTCCACCAGGGCGTCGATGCGCTGGTTGAGCGCCGCCGGTGCAATGTTCTGCAGGCGGCCGAAGTAGCGGATGTTTTCAATCCCGGTTAAACGTTGGTACAGGCCGGAGTTATGCGGCAATACCCCTATTTGTTTACGCACCGCCATCGGGTCCGCGGTCACCTCGACGCCAGCCACCCGAGCGCTGCCGGCATCGGGTTCGGCAACCGTTGACAAGATTCTCAACGTCGTAGATTTGCCTGCTCCGTTGGGGCCTAACAAAGCAGTGATGCGCCCGTCCTGGGCACCGAACGAAATGCCGCGTACCGCTTCTACCTCGCCGTAGCTTTTCTTTAACTCAATGACCTCGATCACGGCGGCGGCCCCATCAAGTCAGTAAAAAAGGGATAAGTGCCAAGGTATTGGGTACAGCTGTCGTCGACCGCAGAAATATCTGCAGATTCGACAAACTCCAGCACCAAACGTGGTATACAACCGCGCGGCAGGGTGCCGTGGCCTTGTCCAGGCGCGACGATGTGTTTGGCCTGGCTCAAACCGGGCATCACGGCTTCACCATAGGCGGGGGGAGTGATGGGGTCGAATTCGCCGGACAGCACCAAGGTGGGCACGGCACTGTTTAGCGGCGCTTTCATTTGCTCCTGCAACACTCCGGGTGGCCACACCGAACACATGATTTTTAAAGTGTCGTACATGTCGCGTCCTAGATAAGTCGCATCCAACGCGGCGAAGTCGATGCTGTCATCGTCGTAAAAGGGTGCATCTTCGGTGCACACCACCGCGTTGTGCATGCCGTAGGTCAGGCTGGTGGTGAGTTGATGCAGCATCCGCAGGGCGCTGGCGGCAACGGGTAAAAAGTTCTGTGCGTTGGCCGCTTGGTCAATGATTAAGGGGATGAGGGCGGTGGTTTCCGGCGCGTACAAGGCCAGCCGTATCCACACGGCCAAGTACCCGTAGGCAAGCTCGATGTCCGTGGGTAATCCGGTCACAGGATGTTGCAGTTGCAGGGGCACCGGGGATTCGCGCAGGCGTGCACTCAAACGTTGGAAGTCTGCGGCCAGGTTAGGAAAGCGTTGCGCACAGGCGGCTTCTTCAGCACAGCGGTCGAACACGCTGTCGAGCGTCGTTTGACTGTTGAGGGCCACATTCCCACCGAGGTTCTCCGGTGGCGGGACCACCCCGTCAATGACCACGCTGCGTGTGGCTTCGGGGTATTGCCGCATGTACTGTTGGGCGACGCGCGTACCGTATGACACGCCGTAGACGCTCAGTTGTTCGTATCCCAACGCCACGCGCAGTGCTTCCAGGTCATCCACGGCCACCGATGTGGTGAAATATCGCGGGTCGTAGTCAAGCTGTTCGAGGCACTCTTCGGTGGCCGCGAGAACGGCATCTTCTTCATATACTTCCGGCTCGTCGGTCAGCGATGAGCAACTCAACGGCGCGGAGCGGCCGGTGCCGCGTTGGTCGAGGACAATCACGTCACGCTCGCGGGTAAACGATTGCAGAATCGGCGCAAATTCCACCAGCATGTTGACGGAAGAACCGCCGGGCCCGCCATTGATGACGGTGAATGCATCCGCAGCGGGATCGATGGCAGTGGAGGCGAGTTTGGCTACAAACAGCTGGATCTGCTCGCCGTCCGGTTGTGCAGGGTTTAAAGGCCTTTGCCAAGTGGCACATTCGGCCTGCAGATTGCCGTCACCACCACTGCCGGTGATGTAACACGGTGCAAAGTTTAGGCTCGCGGTATCCTCTGCAAAAACCTGCGCGGTAGGCGCCCAACTCAGCAGCGTAAGCAGCAGGCTGCCGACGAAAAAAAGTTTCATGGATGGCCCTTAGAACAATCTGGCAGTGCTGTATTCGGTCAGGGTGCACATGGCATCGACATGGTCACTGGGGGCAATGCCGTCGATGGCGGCCAGCGCCAACTCAGATTCTCTGACCGCGGCCCGGTGGGTATAGTCCAATGCGCCGCATTGTTTGACAATGTGAATGACGTCATTGAGGCGCGTGATGGCGCGTTCGCGGACGGCGCTGCGGATCAGTTCCTGTTCGGCGCTTGTGCTGTTCTTAAGGGCATAGATAAGCGGCAGCGTCAGTTTGCCTTCAGCCAAGTCGTCACCGACATTTTTGCCGAGGGTAGAAGAGTTACCGGCGTAGTCGAGCCAATCGTCCACCAGCTGGTAGGTCATGCCGAAGTGCAAGCCGAAGCGGCGCATGGCTTCCACTTGCTGCGGTTCGGCGTGCTCCACCAGCAAAGCCCCAGTGTGGGTGGCGGCTTCGAACAGCAAAGCGGTTTTGCAGCGGATGACTTCGCGGTATTGTGCTTCGGTGATGTCCAGATTGCCGACGTTGGCCAGCTGCATCACTTCACCTTCAGCGATGGTGTTGGTGGCGCTCGACAACACCGCCATGATGTCCATGCTGCCGACTTCCACCATCAGCTGGAAGGCGCGGCTGTAGAGAAAATCACCCACCAATACACTGGGTGCGTTACCCCATTTTTCATTGGCCGTTAGGCGCCCACGACGCATGCCGGAATGGTCCACTACATCGTCATGCAGCAGCGTGGCGGTGTGTAAAAACTCAATGATGGCAGCCAGCGGGATGTGTTTCTCACCGCGGTAGTGGAGCGCACCGGCGCTCAATAAAACCATCAGCGGGCGCAGGCGCTTGCCGCCAGACTCGACGATGTAGGTGCCTATTTCTTCGACCAGGCCTACATCTGAGGTGAGCTTGTCGGGGATGAGCGCATTCACCGCGGCAAAATCGTCCTGCACCAGGCTGTAGACGGGTTGCAAAGCGTCTATAGCGGCTGCTTTTTGGCTGACATTTTGACTCACCAGGGAGCTGGCGGCGGACTTAGACACCTTCTATACACTCGTGCTTGTAACGCATATAACTCGTTGTAATCCAAAAACTTTGCCCTTAGAATACCGCGCCTTTCACGCAGGGCTAGATTGCTAGAATACAGCCTGCGGCAACTCAGTAATAGGGTCTAGGTAGATAGATGTTTGCGGTTTTCCAAAGTGGTGGTAAACAACATCGCGTCAGTGAAGGTGATGTTGTCAAGCTGGAGAAGTTGACAGCCGAGCCCGGCGAAGAAGTCGTCTTCGATGAGGTATTGATGGTGTCCAACGACGGCGATGTCAACGTAGGTGCGCCTTTTGTTGAAGGCAGCCAGGTTAAAGGCGAAGTATTGCGCACCGATCGCGGGCGCAAAATTCGGGTGATTAAATTTAAGCGCCGCAAAGACTTTATGCGCCGCCAAGGCCATCGCCAGTGGTTCACTGAAGTTAAAATCACGGCGATAAGCGGAGCGTAGACAATGGCACATAAAAAAGCAGGCGGTAGTACTCGTAACGGCCGCGATTCAGAGTCAAAACGGTTGGGTCTTAAGAAATCCGGCGGGCAATTTGTGACGGCAGGTAATATCATTGTGCGCCAGCGCGGTACCAAGTTTCATCCCGGAGAAAACGTTGGTTGTGGTCGCGACCACACTTTGTTTGCGACGGCGGACGGTCTCGTCCAATTTGCCGTGAAGGGGCCACTTAAGCGTAAAACCGTGAGTGTGGTACCTCAAGCATAAGAGGTGTAAAACGTGCCAGGCACAGTGCCTCACAGCCAAAACCCCGCACTCAAGCGGGGTTTTTTTTTAAGCCGAAAAAAGTTATCTAATTAGCGCCATGCAATTTCTCGATGAAGCGACAATCCGTGTGCAAGCCGGCAAGGGCGGCAATGGCGCGCTCAGCTTTCGGCGTGAAAAGTACATCGCCAAGGGTGGGCCCGATGGCGGTAACGGCGGCGATGGCGGCGATGTCATATTAGTGGCGGACGGTGCACTGAACACCCTGGTGGATTTTCGTTATCAGCCTGCTTACCAAGCTAAAAACGGGACACCGGGTAGCGGCCGCAACAAAACGGGTGCCGCGGGGGAGCCCTGCTACGTCAAGGTGCCGGTGGGCACTACAGTCATTGATGATGAAACTGAAGAAGTCCTCGGCGACTTAAAAACCGTGGACGATACCTTGTTGGTGGCGAAAGGTGGCCATCGCGGAGTGGGTAACGCCGCGTTCAAATCCAGCACAAACCGGGCACCGCGAAAAACCACCCCTGGCGCGCTGGGGGAACAGCGGCGCCTGCGCCTGCAACTGAAGTTGCTGGCGGATGTTGGTCTTCTGGGCTTACCGAACGCCGGTAAGTCGACCTTAATTGGGCAAGTCTCTGCCGCCAATCCAAAAGTAGCCGATTATCCGTTTACCACCTTGGTGCCCAACCTCGGCGTGGTACGCATCGGCACGGACAGCAGTTTTGTGATGGCGGATATACCCGGTTTGATTGTTGGCGCTGCGGAAGGGGCGGGGCTCGGGGCGCAGTTTTTGCGCCATTTGGCGCGCACACGCATCCTTCTGCACCTGGTTGACGTGCTACCGGAAGACGGCAGCGACCCTTTGCAAAACGCGCGTGCCATCGAGGCGGAATTGGCCGCGTACAGCGGCGCATTGTTGGAGCGACCCATTTGGTTGGCGCTGTCCAAGGTGGACCAGCTGGATGAAGCAGCCCTGGCGGCTTTGCGTGAGCAGTTTGTGCAGGCATTTCCCGACCGTCCCGTGTATTGCTTGTCCGCCTTAGGCGACATTGGTGTGCAGCAGCTTGCGCGCGATCTCATGCAAGCGCTCACCGCGGAGCGTGAACGGTTGTTAGAGGACGAAGCGTTTGCCCAATACAGTGAAACGTTACAAGAGCGGATCAGCGCCGATGTGTTTGCGCATTCGCAAAAAATGCGTGCGCAACACCGCGCCGCCAAAGACGACGATGAAGATTGGGACGACGGTGACGTAGAGGTGGTCTATGTCAACGAATGAGCGCGCCACCCAATTGTCTGGGGTGCGCAAGTTGGTGGTGAAAGTGGGCAGTGCGCTGTTAGCAGACCGCGAAGCGGGCCTTGCGGTGGACAAGATTGAGGATTATTGCGCGCAGTTGGCTGCCTTGAAATCCGGCGGCGTTGAAGTGGTGTTGGTGTCCTCGGGAGCGGTTGCCGCAGGTTGTCAAAAACTGGGTTGGCGCCGCCGCCCGGAAGCCGTCCACCAACTACAAGCCGCCGCCGCCGTGGGCCAGATGGGTTTGGTGCAAGCCTATGAATCAGCGTTGTCCGCCCATGGCTGCGACACCGCCATGATTATGTTGACGCACGATGATCTGGCCGATCGCGAGCGCTACCTAAACGCGCGCGCGACGCTGGCGCAATTGCTGGATCTCGGCGTGGTGCCGGTGATCAACGAAAACGACACGGTAGCGACGGATGAAATCCGCTTTGGTGACAACGATACGTTGGCGGCCTTGGTGGCCAACCTGTTGGCGGCGGATGCGCTGATCATTCTCACTGATGTGGATGGATTGATGGACAAAGATCCGCGCGCCCACGCGGATGCCCAGCGCATCAGCTCAGTCGTGGCGGCGGACCCTGCGTTGGATGCGCTGGCTACCGCCGGTGCTGGTGAGTTGGGCCGCGGGGGGATGCTGACGAAACTGCGCGCCGCTCGGTTGGCGGCGCGGTCTGGTGCGCACACCATTATTGCCTCCGGGCACGAATCCCAGGTGTTAGAGCGTCTGTTGCAAGGTGCGGATCTGGGCACCTTGTTGAACGCACAGATGAACGTTATGACCGCGCGGAAACGTTGGATAGCCGGTCAGCTGCGCGCCAAGGGTGATGTGGTGCTGGACCCCGGTGCGGCAAAAGCGATTAAGGAGCAAGGGGTAAGTTTGTTGGCCGTGGGTGTCACCGGGGTGAAAGGTCGGTTTCAGCGCGGCGAAATGATTCGATTGCTGGATGAACATGGCCGCGTGGTGGCGCAGGGGTTAAGTAACTACCCCAGTGACGACATGGCCAAGTTGGTGGGTGTGCGCTCGGAAGCCTTTGCCGAGCACATAGACTACGTCGCAGAACCAGAGCTGGTTCATCGAGATAATTTGGTGGTGAGTTAGTGCCCCCGACGAAGCGGGGGCAGAGCAGCAGAGCTTTAGGCGTTTTAGGCGGAAAGTGCCTTGACCTTTTTGTTCAGTCGCGATTTGTGACGGGCAGCTTTGTTCTTGTGCATGATGCCCTTGGTCACCATTTTATCAATCAAAGGCAGAGCATCAGTCAGGGCGGAACCAGCAGCGTCGGCGTCACCGGCAGCAATCGCTGCATCCACGCGCTTGATATAGGTACGCACCATGGAACGCTGGCTGGCGTTCTGGATGCGTCTCTTTTCTGCCTGTCGCGCGCGTTTTCGCGCTTGTGCACTGTTAGCCAAGGATTCCTCCACATTGGGCGCTAATTTTTTGAGGGCGGCAATATGCCGTTCGAGTAGGTAGATGTCAACCGAAGAGTCAACGTCGAAAAGCACCGGCCACGACATGTCGCGCCAAGGTGGCGTGGTGGCAGCCATGACGCTGGTATCGCGTATCAGTGGCCTGGTCAGAGACGTGGTGCTGTCTTACCTGTTTGGCGCCTCCGCAATGGCGGACATGTTTTTTGTGGCGTTCCGCATTCCAAATTTCTTTCGCCGTTTGTTCGCCGAAGGGGCCTTTAGCCAAGCCTTTGTACCGGTGTTGATGCGCCAGGCAGAGCTGGGGCGCAACGCGCTGCTTACCTTCATCGCCCCGCTGTCCGGACTGTTTGCCGCAAGCCTGGCATTGGTGGTGGTATTGGGGGTGGTGTTTGCGCCCGGCTTAACATATGTGTTTGCACCAGGATTTGCGGATGAGCCGGGCAAGCTTGAGGAGACTGCTGCACTGGTTCGGCTGACGTTCCCCTACCTGGGGTTTATTGCGCTCACCGCCTACGCCGGCGCCTTACTCAACGCCCATAACCGCTTTGCATTGCCGGCGTTTACACCGGTGATGTTAAACCTGTGTTTGATTGCGGCGGCGTTGCTGGCCTTGACCGGTGTGGTGACCGCACCGGCAGCGGTGACCTTGGCTTGGGGTGTGCTGGCGGCGGGTTTGGTGCAACTGGTGATGCAGTTGCCGGCGTTGGCGCGCCTTGGTCTGCTGCCTTGGCCAAGCCTGAATCATCGCCACGAAGGTGTACGCCAAGTAGGTAAGCTGTTGGTCCCCGCAGTGCTTGCCGCATCGGTGGGGCAAATTAACGCGCTGGTTAACACCATCTTGGCGTCGACTCTGGTGACCGGCAGCATTTCGTGGCTCTACTACGCCGATCGTCTGCTTGAGTTGCCTGTGGGGCTGGTGGCGGTGGCGCTCGGAACCGTCATGTTGCCGCACCTGTCACGTATGGCGGCGGGAGACGATCGAGAACAATTCCAGCGGACCTTGGATTGGGGGCTCAATCTGGGCCTGATGCTGGGTTTGCCTGCGGCGGTGGCGTTGTATCTGCTGGCTGATGGGCTACTGGGTACGTTATTTATGAGCTTCGCCTCGGGCGCGATGACGACGTACGACGTACGTATGGCCGGTATCGCTTTGCAGATGTTTGCAGTGGCTTTGCCGGGGTTTGTATTGGTGAGAATTTTGTCACCGGCTTTTTTTGCACATCAAGACACACGCTCGCCGTTGCGTTACGCCAGTGGTGCAGTGGTGGCCAATTTGGTGGTCAGCCTGGCAACCTTCAGTTGGTTCGGCCACGTGGGTTTGGCTTGGGCCACCGCCATTTCCGCGTGGACCCACGTGTTGCTGCTCTACATAGGGTTACATCGACGCGGGTTGTATATGGTAACCGCTGCGGTCTGGCCGCTGCTGTGGAAGACACTCGTGGCTACCTTCGTGATGGGAGCGGTCTTATGGGGCGTGGACCAACAATTTGAATGGTTACTGATGTCCGGTTCCGCTCGTGCGCTTTGGGTATTGGGCATCAGTACCGCGGGTGTGCTCTTATACCTACTGTTGTTGGTGGCGTTAGGGGTGCGTCCGCGCCACATCAAACATATGAGCGTTACCGCGCCTGGACTATAATCGCAGCATGGAAATTCTTCACGGCTTGTACAACATCCGCGCGGAGCACTACGGCAACGTGGTGACGATGGGCAATTTTGACGGCGTGCACAGAGGCCACCAGATGCTGCTCGACCATCTGCAGCAGCAGGGCGCTCAGTACAATGTGCCGAGTATGGTCATCACGTTTGAGCCGCAGCCCCGTGAATACTTTGCCGGTGCCAGCGTGCCACCGCGGTTAACCCGCCTGCGCGAAAAAGCCGAGTTGCTGCGCCGCCATGGCTTGGATCGGCTGTTGCTGCTGCCATTTAATGAACAAACTGCGCGTACTCCGGCGCAGTGGATTACCGATGAGCTGTTGCACAGCCGGTTGGGCGCAAAGTATGTGTTAGTCGGCGACGACTTTCGTTTTGGCCACGAGCGTCGGGGGGATTACGCCTTTATGCAAGCGGCGGGTGAACGCCTGGGCTTTGCCGTCGGGCAAACCTCGACCCTGTCGCTGGGCGAACAGCGCATCAGCAGCAGCCGTGTGCGCGACGCCTTGGCAGAGGGGGATTTTGCCTTGGCGGAAGAATTACTCGGGCATGAATACTTCATCATGGGCCGGGTGGTCTACGGGCGCCAGTTAGGCCGCCAACTGGGTGTGCCCACCGCTAACATACGCTTGCATCGATACAAGGCGGCGTTAGAAGGGGTGTACTGCGTGACCGTGCAAGGTATAGATGACCAGGAATATCAGGGTATTGCCAACATTGGGGTGCGGCCCACCGTAGATGGCAAAGAACCTTTATTGGAAGTGCACGTCTTCGATTACAGCGGTAATTTGTACAACAGCTTGTTGACGGTGACCTTCAAACGCAAGCTACGCAACGAAGTGGCCTTTGACGGCATCGATGCGCTGAAGACGCAGATCGACAAAGACGTTGCCGAAGCCAAAGCCTGGTTTGCGGCCCAATGACAACATCCGCAAGTGAAGCGACGCCTAGGTTGCGGCAACCCATGGGCAAATGGCTAGGCCTGGCGGGTTTGGTGCTGGTGTTGGACCAATTCACCAAATACATCGTCATTACGGAACTGGCGTATCAGGAACGTATCCAAGTATTGCCCATGTTTTCATGGGTGCGCTGGCACAACGAAGGCGCTGCGTTTTCCTTTTTGGCCGGCGCCGGTGGTTGGCAGAAGTGGTTTTTTGTCACGCTGGCCATCGGATTTTCGGCCTTCATCATTTACGAGCTGCGGCGCCTGCCAAGCGGCGACAAATATATGGGTTGGGTCTACGGCCTAATCTTAGGCGGCGCCCTCGGCAATTTGGTGGATCGGTTACATCACGGTTATGTCGTGGACTTTATTCTGGTGCATTACGAGACTTATTACTTTCCCGCGTTTAACGTTGCAGACTCTTCGCTGTTTTGTGGTGCGGCGTTGTGGATTCTTCTGATGATTGCCGAATACCGTGCCGAGCGGGCAGAAAAAACGGGGTCCGCATGAGTGACATCATCGCCAGTGACACAGGCTCATCCGCCGACAATGGCGATAACGGCCCGGACATAGAGACGGGTGCTACGGTCACGCTGCACTTCTCTTTATTGTTTGCCAGTGGTGAAGAGATAGACACCACCCGTAATGGCCAACCCGCCACCTTTACCGTGGGTGACGGCAGCCTGCTGCCGGGTTTTGAGGAAGCTTTAATGGGCCAACAAGCAGGTTATGCGGCGCAAATAAACCTACCAGCAGCCCAGGCATTTGGTGAACACAACCCAGCTAATGTGCAGCTTTTGCCGCGGGACCGTTTTATCGCCATGGTGGGTGACATGCCTTTAGAAGAAGGTTTGGTGGTGTCCTTTCAAGCCCCGGATGGAGAGCTGCCCGGGGTGGTGGTTGGCGTTTATACCGACACGGTGAAGGTGGACTTTAACCATCCCTTGAGCGGCAAAGAAATTACTTTCGACGTTTCGGTGTTGGAGGTGCAGGCACCCTAGACGCTGCCGCAGTCCAACGGTCTGCCGCGCACATCCTCATGGATGCCGTCACCGTTGGTGTCTCGGGAGGGATAAGTGCGGCCGCTGACGTTTAGCACCAGCTGTCGGGCCATTTGCGCATCGCCACTTGCAGGGCAGTACAACAGGTGGCCGTTCTGCCAGTCGGTAACACCTCGTGGTGTAAACACCAAATAGCCGCGATTACGAAATGCCCGCCATACGATTCTGCCGCTGGGTATGGGTTCACTTTGATGCAGCACCTCCTCGCCTAAGTCGAAGCGGTGATTGCGGTTGCTATCGGCAAATACCAGGGTGCCTTGATGCCAATGGTTGCGCGGGCCGCAGTCTGGCCCGGTCAGGCTGCGTTGCAACGGGCAGACCACTACCAGCTGGCCCCGAGTTATGGCGGTGTGACGGGCGAAATTGATCACCACCCGCAGGCTCTGTAAGGCGGCGTTGGAGCGCTTGGCAGCCACCAGATCCGGCATATAGATCAAAGCTGCACTACCGATAATTGCTGCGATGGACAGAGCCGCTAACAGTTCAAAAAGGCTAAACCCACGCATGCGGTCAGCATGGCAGGCCCCGCGTCAGCTGGATGTAGGCAATTAGCGCCGCGGCGTGTGGCTTATTCGAGCTCTAGTTTTTTCAGCTTGTAGCGCAAAGCGCGAAAGGTGATGCCAAGTTCCTTGGCGGCCGCGGTCTTGTTCCAGCGCGTCGCCTCTAAGGCCTGGATGATCAACTGCCGCTCGATACCTTCCAGATACTCTTCCAAACTCGTGCCGGGCGGTAAGCTGGCAAGGGTCTCTGCTGCGTCTGCGGGTTCCGCGGGTGTGCTCTCCGCGGCCGCGGCTGGCGGCGCGTTGCTTGCCTGGCTGTCTTCGGGCGTAGTGGGCGCTGCATTGTCATAGCTCAGGCGATCCATGAGCTGCAGGTCTTCGGGCTGAATTTCTGCGTCTTCACACAGGGTAAACGCGCGTTCCAGGACATTTTCCAATTCGCGGATGTTGCCGGGGAAGTCGTACAACATCAGCTCCTGCATGGCGGCTTGTGAAATCTGTGGCGGCTCACCGCCATATTCCTGAGCCAAACGCGTCAGCGAAGCTGCAGCCAATTCCGGAATATCGTCCAGATGTTCGCGCAAGCTGGGTATCCTTAACTCGATAACATTGAGCCGATAATACAGATCCTGGCGGAACCGGCCGGCTTCCACTTCGGCGGCCAGGTCCTTATGTGTAGCGCTCAAGATGCGAACGTCGGTGACATCTTCGCTTTGCGAACCCACCGGGCGCACTGCCTTTTCCTGGATGGCGCGCAGCAATTTCACTTGCATCGCCAGCGGCAAATCCGCCACTTCGTCGAGGAACAACGTGCCGCCACCGGCGGCTTGAAATAAACCTTGTTTGTCCCCCACCGCGCCGGTGAAGCTGCCTTTGATATGGCCGAAAAACTCGCTTTCCATGAGTTCGGATGGAATGGCGCCACAGTTGACCGGCACAAAGGTGCCAGAGGAGCGTGGCCCTAAGGCGTGTATCAGCCGCGCAGCAACCTCTTTACCGGAGCCGGATTCGCCGCTGACATAAATCGGCGCCTGGCTGCGCGCCAGTTTGTTGATCTGCGAGCGTAAACGGTCCATGGCCGCCGAGGTGCCCAACAAACTCACGTTGGCTGGATTGTCACTGTCCTGTATGTCAGCCAGTTTTAGCGCGCTCTCTACCAAGGTGCGCAAGTGTTCTAGGTCGATGGGTTTCTGCAGAAAATCGAACGCACCCGCCTTGAGCGCGGAGATCGCGGTGTCCATGCTGCCAAAGGCGGTAATCATGGCGACAGGTAAATCCGGACGGTTGGCGTTGATAAACTTAACCAGATCCAAGCCGTTACCGTCCGGCAGCTGCATATCAGTCAGGCACAGATCAAAATGTTCGTCTTTGAGCAATTGCAGCGCGCTGCTGTAATCCGCCGCAGCCACGGTCTCAAGTTTCATGCGCCCCAGAGTAATTTCTAACAATTCGCGGATGTCCGGTTCGTCATCCACGATAAGGGTGCGTTTGTTGGCCGTGGCGTTTGCGTTGCTGTTTGCGGTCATGCGGTAATCCGGTCTGGGTGAGCAAAGAGAATGCGAAAACAACTGCCGCCGTTGTCGTGCGGAGCATAGCTTAGCTGGGCTTGGTTGCTTTCGCACAATTCGCGCGATAGGTACAGGCCAAGGCCGGTGCCTTCGTTGGCAGTCGTGTTAAAGGGTTGGAACAGATTGGGTTCCTGTTCAGGATCGACCCCCTGGCCGTAGTCAATGACATTTAAGTACGGGCGTTGCGAGGCGGTATCCATCCCCCCCGCGAGTAGTACTCGGTGACCTTGCTGGTTTTCTTCCGAGTAGCGGATACCGTTGTCGACCAAGTTGGTGAGTGCCTGATTCAGTTGCCGCGGATCGACGCGAATTTCAGTGTCGTCTGGTTCAACGTGTATTTCGAGCTGGGCTTCGGGACGTGATTGCAAAAACGCGCCAACAAACTCCTCGATGTGCTGCTTTAAGTTGACGCGCATGGGTTCCGGCGTTTTACGCCGCGACATTTCCAGCACGTTTTCCACCACGCCGTTCATGCGGTTGCAGTGATTGATGATGATGTTGGTGAGGCGCGCATCAGCTGGCTCTAACTCTTCGGATTCGTTTAACAGCTGCGCGGCATGGCTGATGGCACCAAGCGGATTTCTTACTTCATGGGCAATGCTGGCTGACAAGCGGCCCAACTCGGCCAACTTAAGCTGTTGTGCCTGTTGCTGCACCTCGCCGCGGTCTTCCAGGAATATGGTAACGTCGCCCTGGGTGTCTTCATTGCGCACAGCAGAAAAATTGGCGCGAATTTCGGGTGTGGCAGGACTGACTCGAAACGGAGGTGCGCGCCGGGAGCTGTCTTCGCGCCAGGCGGTCAGTACCTGTTGCAGGGCCGCGGGTAATTTTTGAAAATCATCATCCGCGCCCGTGCCGATGAGGGCGCGCGCGGATTGGTTGTGCATACGCACCACGTCGTTGGGATCCACCACAATGATGCCGGTGCGCATGCGTTGGATGATTTGTCGGTTGAGGCGTTCCAGGTCCGCCAGCTCCACCGCTTGGGTCAGCGCGCGAATGTCATTCTGGCGAATGCGCTTGGACAGACTCTGGATGCTCAACGAAGCACTGAAATAGATGGCGCCGAACACACCGGCCTGGAAGAAGTCGTAGCTGAAGGTGGTCTGTGATATGGCGAGGTAAAACTCCTCGTAGAGGACCACAATGCTGGCCGCGGCCGCAGTTAGGGTGGCCAACCGCCCGGTCACCAATATCGCACCGGTGACCACGGTGATGAGTATCAACGCTGCGATGCCGCTGCCGATACCGCCGGAGCTGTACATCATGGCGGTTAACATTGAGGCGTCGAAAACAATCCAACCGAAAATTAACAGTTGGCGGCTCGACCATTGGCCGGGGACAATCCAGGTTAAAACGGTGCCGAGAATGTTGATGCCGGTGTAGATGACCGCCACCCACCAAAACAACTGTTGGTCCAGCGCGCCCAATTGGGTGCTGAACAGGTTCTGTTCAAAGGTGATGAGAAGGGCAAAACCGACGAAGATGCGATAGTAGTTGTAGATCTTCAACAAGCCCACGCTCAAATCTGTACGTCGCCGTTCGATCTCAGCGAGGATCTCGCTGCGTTGGGTGTTCACGGTGTTAGCCAATAAACGGAAGCCAGCTGAACCATCCTCGTTTGCGTTTTTGTTCCGGTGCCTCCGGTTGAGCTTCTATCGGCGGCGGCACAAAGCCTTCAGGGTGACGGATCTTAATCGGCGGCGGCACCTCAGGGCGGTCGAATAGCCCCAGGGTCATGATATTGGTCCAGGAACGATCACGGTTGCGAATGGTGTTGGCCAGTACCAAATTGCCGGATTCGTCAAACGCGGGATGTTGGGGATAGTTGAGTGCCAGCACACGCAGGGCGTTGTTGGCTTCGTCTTCCAGCCCCAACTGGTAGTTTGCCTCTATCAACACGAGCAGTGCCGCGGCGGTGGATTCACTGCGCGGGTAAGTCTCCAACACAAAACGGGCACGATTCGAGGCGGCGACATAAGCTGCGCGACGCATGTAGTAGTCCGCTACGGCAATTTCCGAGCGTGCCAGCACGTTGCGTAGATGCACCATGCGTTGCGTGACGTCCGGCGCGTATTGACTGTTCGGGTAGCGCGCCAGCAGCTGCGCAAAATCCGCATAACCTTGCCGCAGCGGCTCCATGTCGCGTTTTGCAGTATCGGTCTCGAACAACCGGTCCATTAAACCTTCATTCTTACCAATGCTCGCTAAGCCTTTGATATAAAACGCATAATCTATGTTGGAGTGTTGGGGATGCAGGCGTATGAAGCGGTCCGCGGCGGCTACCGCACCCTCTAAATCGTAGGACATGTAGCGCGCGTAGATGAGTTCCAACTGAGCCTGTTCGGCATAACGGCCGAATGGAAAACGCTGCTCTAGCAACTCCAACGTGCTGATGGCTTGTTGGTAATTGGCAGAGCGCAGCAGACGTTGGGCGTCGCGATAGAGTTTTTGTTCGCTGGTTTCGATCTCTTCGGCGACGTCATCGTCGCCGCCGAAAAACGGCATCCAACTACAGGCGCTCACGCCTGTGCATAATAGAAGAATCAGCAAACAGGGCTGGACAACGGCTTTTACAGTGGGGCGGATCAAGATGCTCACGACACTTACGCGTTACGATGGCGCTATTCTTTACATATTTGTAACGGTTGCAACCGCATGAACCCTATAAATCTGCAGCAGGTGGTGCCGGCCGGTATGGCCGGACAGCGCATCGACCGCGTCGCGGCACTGCTGTTTGCAGATTTTTCCCGTGCTGAATTGTCCCGTTGGATCACCGCAGGCGAGTTAACGGTAGACGGCCAAAGCTGGAAACCGAAACAAAAGGTGGCGGGGGGTGAGACGCTTAACCTGCAAGCGGAGCGCACTGCGCGCGAAGCCTGGCAGGATGCCCAAGCCATGCCGCTGGATGTGCTGTATGAAGACGAACACCTGCTGGTACTGAACAAACCCCCCGGGTTGGTGGTGCATCCCGGCGCCGGTAATCCGGACCAGACTTTGGTGAACGGGTTGCTGCACCACCGCGCTGCCCTGAAGTTGTTACCGCGGGCGGGTGTGGTGCACCGCTTGGACAAAGACACCAGCGGTGTGATGGTGGTGGCAGCTTCGGAAATTGCACAGTTACGCCTGTCGCGCATGATTGCCCAACGTAAACTGAGCCGCTCCTACGTCTGCGTGTGTGAAGGTCGTATGGTGGCGGGGCAGGATGTCGACGCACCTATCGGGCGGGATCCACATGTGCGCACGCGGCAAGCGATTCGCGAAGACGGCAAAACCGCGCGCACCGAGTTCCGCGTGCGGGAACGTTTCCGGGCACACACCTTGGTGGACGCACGCCTCTTGACCGGCCGTACCCACCAGATCCGCGTGCACATGCAAAGTATCGGCTATCCCTTGGTAGGCGATCGGCGCTACGGCGCTCGCGGTAAAGTACCAAGCGGTGCCGACATGGCGCTCATCAATCTTCTACATGGGTTTAAACGCCAGGCGTTGCACGCGCAAGAGTTGGCGTTCGAGCACCCTGAGAGTGGGGCGCACATGAGTTTTTCAGCACCCTGGCCGGCTGACATCAGCGTGCTGGTAGACGCTTTACGCGAAGATGCCCATGCCTAAGTTGCAGCAAGCCGCCGCGTGGCTACCGTTTGCTGCAAACGCCGACGGGGTTTTGCTCGGGGTCTCCACTCGTCATGGCGGAATCTCTGCCGCACCTTATGCGGCCAATAACATGGCGCTACACGTCGGTGATGAAGAAGCATCGGTGTTACAAAACCGGAGGGCGTTACAACAGCAGTTGGGGGTAACCCATGTGCAGTGGCTGCAACAGGTCCACGGCATTGAATGTATCGAGGCGAGCCTGGATACGGTGGCCTCTGCACCGATGGCAGATGCGGCGTGGACACAAACACCGGGTTTGGCCCTGGGTATTATGACGGCCGACTGTGTGCCGGTGCTGTTGTGGGACCATTCGGCCCGTGTCGTGGCGGCGGTGCATGCCGGTTGGCGTGGTCTTGTTGCAGGGGTGCTTGAATCGGTGCTCGCCGCGGTGGCCGAGACGGTACCGGTTGCGCAGCTTAATGCCTGGATTGGTCCCTGTATCGGCGTGCAACGTTATGAAGTGGGGCAAGAGGTATGGCAGCACTTTGTCAACGCAGACTTTGCCGATGCAGGGGCGGTTGTGCAGCCGCATCCTGAGCCAGCGGCCATGGCGGCGGGGAAACGATTACTGGATTTGGCGAAGGCCACTCAGCTGAGGTTGCGTCAGGCGGGGGTTAACCAGGTTTTTGAATCGGGCTTGTGCAGTTACGCGGATGAGCGGTTCTACTCGTACCGAGAGGCGCAACAAACCCACCCGGGGCAAGACACTGGCCGCATGGTCAGCCTGATCATGTTGCGTTAAGCGTTAAGCTTCGCAGTTCTCCGTGATGCCGCGTTGTGCGGCAGCCATGCGCTCCTGGCGTTCATCTTCTCCCAACGCACGCTCGGTGCCGTCTTCGTTGCGCACCCGTATACGTGTTTTGGCGGACAGATTGTTCAACACTCGGCGTGAGCGATCACAGTTGTCCTGGCGTATCTTGGCGATCTGTTCTTGGCGCACCTGTTCGGCCGCCTCCAGATCAGACATGAGGTTTTTCTGATTATTGTTGAGCGGTACTTGTGAGCTACGCGTACCGGACGTGGCGACATCGGCTGGACTCGGTGCGGGTGCCGGGCGACTGCTGCGCCCGGGACGATTGCTGTCTGCGATCTTGGTGACGCGCTCCGCGGGGACGTTGCGCGGTACACGCTCCGCATAGTTGACGATACCGTTGTCATCGACCCAGCGATATGTGTCCGCTACGCTGGGTTGGCTTGTGAATGCGGCCAGACCCAGGGCTAGTAAGACAAGGGCGGCTTTAACAGAACTCAATTTGTCCATGACTGTCTGTTTTGTGGCTGAAATCAGCGTTTGAGGATAGCACATCACCCGGCCCGCTTAAGCCGCACGAGTGGTTAAAATGGTACTTGCCTCTCAGTTTCATTGACATACAGCGCCGATATCAGAAGAATACGGCCCGCGTTTCTAAGTGGACCGGTGTTGGAGTCGGGAAACCGCTTAAGAAATCAATAAGTTATCTCTATTTAAGTAACCGTTAGCAAACTTGGGGTACCACAATGGCAGAGATGCTGTCGGGTGGCGACATGTTAATTCGTGCACTGCAGGACGAAGGCGTTGAATATGTCTTTGGTTATCCGGGCGGTGCGGCACTACACATCTACGATGCAATCTTTAAGCAGCAGAAGGTGGAACATGTGCTGGTGCGCCACGAACAAGCAGCCACCCACATGGCCGACGGTTATGCGCGGGCCACCGGGAAACCCGGGGTTGTGCTGGTGACGTCCGGACCTGGCGCCACCAACGCCATCACCGGCATAGCCACTGCCTACATGGACAGCATTCCAATGGTGGTGATTTCCGCTCAGGTGCCACAAGACTTGATCGGTACCGACGCCTTTCAAGAAACCGATATGGTTGGTATCTCACGGCCGGTGGTGAAACACAGCTTCATGGTGAAGTCCGCGGCGGAAATGCCGGCGGTGGTGAAGAAAGCGTTTCATCTGGCTTCCTCGGGTCGTCCCGGACCGGTGGTCATAGATGTCCCCAAAGACACCACCGAGCCGACTGTGTTTGCCGAGTACGAATACCCGCAGAGCATTATGATGCGCTCTTACAACCCTGCTACCAAGGGGAATGGCCGGCAGATTCGTAAAGCCATCAACGCCTTGGTGCAAGCCCACCGGCCGGTGATTTATGTCGGCGGCGGGGTGATCATGGCCGATGCCTCGGAACCGCTGCGCCAATTGGTGAAGGCCGCGGGCTGGCCGATTACCAGCACGTTAATGGGGCTAGGCGCATACCCGGGTGAAGACCCGCAATTTCTCGGTATGCTTGGTATGCACGGCTCATATCAAGCCAACATGGCGATGCACGAAGCTGATCTGATTTGTTGTATCGGTGCGCGCTTTGACGACCGGGTCACCAACAACCCGGATAAGTTTTCACCGCAAGCGACCATCATCCATGTGGATGTGGATCCTGCGTCGATATCCAAAATTGTTGAAGCGGACATTCCCATCGTTGGCGACGCCAATCTCGTGGTGCAGGAGATGGGCGCTAATCTAGCGGCCACCTTGGAGGCAGAGT
Organism: Pseudomonadales bacterium; assembly: GCA_028281005.1. GTDB lineage: Bacteria > Pseudomonadota > Gammaproteobacteria > Pseudomonadales > Azotimanducaceae > UBA4421. The sequence continues at coordinate 79,692 of JANQKS010000018.1, read as the reverse complement.
CTGCAGACAGTAAAGCCGCCCGTGAAGAGCGCTCCGCCAAATGGTGGCAGCAGATCAACACCTGGCGTGATGCCCATGGTTTTGATCACCACATGCAACCTGAGCCGGGTAAACCGATCTTGCCGCAGTTGGCGGTGCAAGCGGTTTACCGCGCCACCGAAGGCGAAGCCTATGTCACCTCCGACGTTGGCCAGCATCAGATGTTTGCCGCGCAGTACTACCACTTCCCTGAACCACGTCGTTGGATCAACTCCGGTGGTTTGGGCACCATGGGTTTTGGGTTGCCCTCCGCCATGGGTGTACAGATGGCCTTTCCGGATGCAACGGTGGTGTGTGTCACCGGCGAAGGCAGCTTCATGATGAACATGCAAGAGCTGTCTACCTGCCTGCAGTATGGATTGCCGATCAAAATCATTAACCTCAACAATCAGGCGTTGGGGATGGTGAAACAGTGGCAAGACATGCAATACGGCGGGCGCCACTCGCAAAGCACCTACAGCGATTCCCTGCCTGATTTCAAAACGCTGGTGGAAGCGTTTGGTCATGTCGGTATTAAGGTGAGTGAAGCGGAAGCGTTGGAGCCTGCGTTACAGCAAGCCTTTTCGAATGAATTGAAAAATCGTCTGGTGTTTGTCGACATTTGGGTCGACCCCCACGAACACGTCTACCCGATGGCGATCAAAGGCGGCTCCATGCGGGATATGATCTTGTCTAAATCTCTGGCCACGGAGCCCAACTGATGCGCCGGATCATTGCTGTTTTGCTGGAAAACGAGGCCGGCGCGCTGTCGCGCGTCATTGGCCTGTTTTCGCAACGTAATTTCAACATTGAATCGCTCACCGTGGCGCCCACGGAAGATGTGACATTGTCGCGCCTGACGCTCACCACCGAAGGCGACGAACGCACGGTGGAACAGATCACCAAACAGCTGCACAAGTTGGTGGAAGTGGTGAAGGTGATGGACCTGTGTGAAGCGGACCACATTGAACGCGAGTTGATGTTGATCAAGGTACGCGCTGGGGCAAACGATCGACAAGAGATCAAACGCACGGCGGACATTTTCCGCGGCCAGATCGTGGATGTCACCGCGGATACCTACACCGTGCAGCTGGTGGGCCCCAGCGACAAACTGGATGCTTTTATACGTGCCATCGGCAAAGCACCTATCCTGGAAGTGGTGCGCTCCGGCGTCTCCGGCGTAGGGCGGGGCGACCGGGTCTTGTCCCTGTAAGCCAACTTCTTTACCCAACACCAAACAATAACGGGAAAATCAAATGCAAGTGTATTACGACAAAGATGCGGACTTATCCATCATCCAAAAAATGAAAGTCTGCATTGTGGGCTATGGCTCCCAAGGACACGCTCATGCCAACAACCTGCGCGACTCCGGGGTGGACGTCATCGTCGGTTTGCGTGAAGGGTCCGACTCCCGCCGCAAAGCAGAAAACGCTGGTTTTACCGTGATGGAGGTCAGCGAGGCAGCCAAACAAGCGGACCTGATGATGATTCTCACGCCGGATGAGCTGCAACCGGCCATTTACCGCAACGAGCTAGAAGGCAACATGAAAGAAAATGCGGCCATAGCCTTTGCTCACGGCTTTAACGTGCATTTTGAGTTGATCCAACCGCGCCCTGACCTGGATGTCATCATGATTGCACCCAAAGGTCCGGGTCACACCGTACGTTCCACCTACGTGGAAGGCGGCGGCGTGCCCAGTTTAATCGCCGTGGCCCAAGACGCCACCGGACAAGCCAAAAACATCGCGTTGTCCTATGCCTCAGCGAACGGCGGCGGCCGCGCGGGTGTGATTGAAACCAATTTCCGCGAAGAAACAGAAACCGACCTGTTTGGTGAGCAAGCGGTACTCTGCGGCGGCGCATCAGCGCTTGTACAGGCGGGTTTCGAAACCCTGGTGGAAGCTGGTTATGCGCCGGAAATGGCGTATTTCGAGTGTTTACACGAGCTTAAGCTGATTGTTGACCTGTTTTATGAAGGCGGGGTCGCCAATATGTGGTACTCGGTGTCCAACACCGCTGAGTATGGTGGCCTGACCCGTGGTCCGCGTATTGTCACGGACGAAACCAAGCAGGAAATGAAGCGTATTCTCGCGGAGATCCAAGAAGGCAAGTTTGCCAAAGAGTTTGTTTTGGAAAACACCGCCGGTGCACCCAGCATCAAAGCCATGCGGCGCATCTCCCAGGCCCACCCCATTGAGGAGGTCGGAGAGAAGTTGCGCGGCATGATGCCTTGGATCCAAGAAAACAGACTGGTTGATAAAGACGTCAACTAGGGGTCCAATACCCTTATGGCCAGCCGTGAAGACAAACCGCTGCGCGCGGTAAATCCCGATACCGACCCGGAAGCGGCGGCGGCTGAAGAGTCCGCCCCCGTCGGAGACGACTTAAGCCGGCGTGCGCGCTTGCGCAAGCGGGGTATCTACCTGCTGCCTAACCTCATTACCAGTGGTGCCTTGTTTGCTGGCTTCTACGCCATTGTGGCGGGTATGAACGGCAACTTTATCGCCGCGTCTTTGGCCATTTTTGTGGCTATGGCGTTGGATACCGCAGACGGTCGGGTGGCGCGGCTGACCAATACCGAAAGCCAGTTCGGCGCAGAATACGACAGCCTATCGGACATGGTGGCGTTTGGCGTGGCACCTGCTCTGGTGGCGTTTTCCTGGGGTTTGTCAAACCTTGGCCAGGTTGGTTGGGTGGTGACTTTTGTGTATATGGCGTGTGCCGCCTTACGCCTGGCACGCTTCAACACAAAGGGGGATAACGCGAGTTTTACCGGCCTTGCCAGTCCGTCCGCGGCGGCGATCATCGCCTGTTGTGTATGGGTGTGGCAGAGTTATGTGGGGACGGCGCCGGGCATCGTGGCGGCGAGCATCATGGGCGCCATCACAGCCACGGTAGGTTTGTTGATGGTCTCGCACTTCGCTTACTACTCACCCAAACTGATCAACTTCAAAGGCCGGGTGCCGTTTGTGACCTTGGTTTTTGTGGTGCTTGGTTTATCTATCATGATGATCGACCCGCCCACGGTGTTGTTGGTCCTGTTTACTTTGTACGCGCTGTCTGGCCCGGTACAGCATGGTTGGAAGAAGATGCGGGCGCAACGGGTGGCGCGGAACTAAAAGCGCATCACTCACTCCAACATGTTAAAGGAGTAGCCATGCTGATACGCCAACCCGCCGATATCCCCAGCTCTGAGATCACCTCAGAAAGTAACTATCTCAATAGAAGGCAATTTATGGGTGCCGCGGTCAGCCTAGGGGTTGGTTTGGTGGTGCCGGGCGCTGCGCAAGCGGGTTTACAGCCGGACGACGAAATCACTCCGGAGAGTATTGTTACCAGCTACAACAATTTCTATGAGTTTGGCACCGGTAAGGATGACCCCGCACGTTACGCGCACAATCTCACGACCGACCCGTGGACGGTCAAAGTTTCGGGAGAGGCTGCCAAAACGGGCGAATTTGCATTTGAAGACATCATCAAGGGTCTCACCCCCGAAGAGCGTGTCTATCGGTTCCGCTGTGTTGAAGCCTGGTCCATGGTCGTGCCGTGGAACGGGATCGAGTTGCGCAAAATCCTCGACCAGTTTGAGCCCAACGGAAATGCTAAGTACGTTGAGTTTAAAACTCTGGTACGGCCGTCGGAGATGCGTGGCCAGAAGGGGTTTTTCTCCAACATCGACTGGCCCTATGTGGAAGGCCTGCGTATGGATGAGGCGTACCATCCCTTAGCGCTGATGGTGACCGGCATCTACGGCAAAGAGCTACCGAATCAAAACGGTGCCCCCTGGCGTTTAATGGTGCCGTGGAAATACGGATTTAAGTCCATCAAGTCCATTGTCAGCATCCGCTTTACCCGCCGCCGGCCACGCTCCACTTGGGAGCAGCTTGCGCCCCATGAGTACGGCTTCTATGCAAACGTAAACCCGGCGGTATCCCACCCGCGTTGGAGTCAGGCCACGGAGCGGCGCTTACCCAGTACGCTGTTTGCGCCAAACCGTCGCCCGACCTTGCCCTTTAATGGTTACGCTGAAGACGTGGCTTCCCTCTACGAAGGTATGGATCTGGCTAAGTACTACTAGCTTAAGGTCAAGCCATACTGCCCCTGCATGAAAGCCATGCCGCTTAAGCCGCTACTTGCACTGGCACTAAGCGCACCGTTGCTGTGGCTGGCATGGCTCATTGTGGTGGATGTACAAAGTCCGGGTGCAGGCTTAGGCCCCGACGCCGGCGAAACTTTGGTCCACTACCTCGGCGAGTGGTCGATTCGATGTTTATTGTTTGCTTTTGCGATATCTCCGTTTCGGCACTGGACGGGCATGAGCGTTTGGATACGCAGCCGTCGTATGGTCGGTTTATTTGCCTTTGCCTACGTGTGTTTGCACATTCTCAGCTATGTGGCCTGGTATCTTGGCTTCCAGCTCAGCGCGCTGCTGGAAGATTTGGTGGAACGCCCTTACATCACCATGGGTATGCTCGCGTTTGTTTGTTTGTTGCCTATGGCGGTGACATCAACCCACGCCTGGCGTCGACGTCTACGTCACAATTGGCAACGGCTGCATCGCCTGATCTACCTGGCACTAGCCGCAGGGTTGATCCATCTGTGGTGGCTTACGCGTGATGGTTTTGCCGAATTGGTGATCTACACCCTGTGTTTTGGTGTGTTATGCGCCGATCGTTTTTGGCGGCGGCGGCAAACTATGGCCGCCCAGGCCACAAATGCTTAGCGTTTGCGGCGCGCGGCCACGGCATCGTTGAGCTGCGTCAGCACCTGCTCACTGTCGTCCCAACCAATGCAGGCATCGGTGATGCTTAGGCCGTAGGTCAGATCCGCCAGGTTTGCGGTGATGTCCTGGCGACCGGGCTGCAAATTGCTCTCCACCATCACCCCCACAATCTCCTGTTCGCCGTCAACCAGCTGATGACAAATGGATTCACACACCAGCATCTGTTTGTTGTGGTCTTTTTGGCTGTTGGCGTGGCTCATGTCGACCATGATGCCCGCGTCGACACCAGCGCCGCTGAGTTTTTCTTTGGTGTCGGCAATGCTGACTTTGTCAAAGTTGGTGCCGTTTGTGCCACCGCGTAAAATGACGTGACAGTCCGGGTTACCGGCGGTGGAGAAAATGGCTGAATGGCCTTGTTTGGTGACCGACAAGAAGATGTGGGAGTGACTCGACGACTTGATGGCATCCACCGCTATTTGTACGGAACCGTCGGTTGAGTTTTTGAAACCGATGGGGCAAGACAGGCCCGAGGCCAGCTGGCGATGGATTTGGCTTTCGGTGGTGCGCGCACCGATCGCCCCCCAACTGACCAGATCGCCGACGTACTGCGGCGTGATTGGGTCGAGATATTCGGTACCCGCGGTCAAACCCAGGGCGTTGATGTCCAGCAGCAGCTTGCGAGCCACCGCCAAACCTTCGTTGATGTCGTAGGAGTTATTCAGGTGCGGATCGTTAATGAGTCCTTTCCAACCGACTATGGTGCGGGGTTTTTCGAAATAGACGCGCATGACAATCAGCAGGTTGTCACGATATTGCGCCGCTAACGCCGCTAACTTACCGGCGTATTCCAATGCTGCGGTTGGGTCATGGATAGAACAGGGGCCAATGATCACCAGCAGGCGATCGTCCCGTTTGTGCAACACATCCGCGATGTTTTGCCGGGTGTTGAACACCAGCGTAGAGGCGTCTTCGGTGATGGGGAGTGTTTCCATCAGCGATTCGGGTGCAATCACTTCTTGCATGCCGGTAATGCGAATGTCGTCAGTCAGGTACTGCATATGTTTGTCTAGCGTTCATTGGTGTTGATTGGGGTAGAATTCTACCTCATGGGCGGGACAGAAAAACGGCAACCTCTGGGCACTCAAAAAGCGGCCATCCTTGCGGATATGGGTATCCAGGTGTGGTACGAACGGGTGGCCGCGCCACAGGTTGACGATGAACCTGAAGCGCCGGTTGCGCCCTTAGCACCGGAGGCGGCCACGACACCACCCGCCAGCATCGAAACGGCAGCCACGAAAACGGCACCCGTAAAAACACTGGCCACCGAGTCGTCGCGGGCGGCAGAGCCAACGCCGGCGCCCGTCCAGCAAGCTTCCGCAGCAGAGCCGCAACAGATCATCGAGTTTTCCTGGCTGAAAGGGTCACATGCCCTGGCCGTTTGCCCACTTGCGGTGGACACCACCGGCATACAACTGCTGCAAGACGTATTGGCTTATACCAGCTGGTTGACGCGGGAGGCGGACAGCAAGGTAGAAACCCCGGTTTTGGCAAAGGGGGAGTTTCGCTGGCCACAACTCATAGACACTGGTGGTACGCCGCTGCGTACGTTGGCGGCGTTCTACGATAAACATTTTGGCACGCGACCGGCACAGTGGTTGCTGACTGCGGAAGTGGTACCGATGTTGAAACCCTGGCTTGAGCAACTGGCTGTGCGTGTGCCGGTGGAGGTGATAGCACTGCCCGCGCTGCAAACCAGCGTCGGCGATCCAGCCTGTAAAAAACAGATATGGCAGACTCTAGCGCAGACACGCTGACCTTCCGGGAGATGAGCGTGGCGGACTTGGATGCGGTGCTACGCATCGAAAGTCGGGCTTATGCATTTCCGTGGACGCGAGGCATTTTTTCGGATTGTATAACCACAGGGCACGAGTGTCGGGTGTCTTGTTTGGAAGACCAAATTGTGGGCCACGCGGTGGTCAGCACCGCCGCAGGTGAGGCGCATCTGCTGAATGTTTGCATCATGCGGGAGCGTCAGGGGCAGGGTTTGGGGCGCGCCTTTGTGCATCATCTGATTGACCGCGCTCGGCTGCGTGGCGCACAGGTGATGTTTCTGGAAGTTCGACCCAGCAATCGTCAGGCCCTGGCGTTGTACGATTCTCTTGGTTTTGTGCAAATTGGTGTTCGCAAAGACTATTACCCGGGTGATCAGGGCCGGGAGGACGCATTGGTGCTAGCGTTGCAGCCGCTTTGAACTATACTGCGCCGTTGATCTTTCCCGTTTCAAATCTGTTGTTCACAATTGTCCCATCCAGCCACTGACCGTCGTACCTTTGCCATCATTTCCCACCCGGACGCGGGCAAAACCACCATGACTGAAAAGTTGTTGTTGTTTGGCGGCGCCATCAATCTCGCCGGAGAGGTCAAGTCCCGTAAAGCAGATCGCCACGCCACCTCCGACTGGATGACCATGGAGCAGGAGCGCGGCATTTCGGTCACCACATCGGTCATGCAGTTCCCCTATCGCGAGCGTATGGTCAACTTGCTGGATACGCCCGGCCACGAAGATTTCTCTGAAGACACGTACCGTACCTTGACCGCCGTGGACTCAGCTTTAATGGTAATAGACGGCGCCAAGGGGGTTGAACCGCGCACCATTAAATTGATGGAAGTGTGCCGTTTGCGCGACACCCCCATCGTCACCTTCATTAACAAGCTGGATCGTGAAGTGCGTGATCCCATCGAAGTGATGGATGAAATTGAAGAGATCCTGCAGATTGAATGTGCACCGATGAACTGGCCCATTGGCATGGGGCGCAGTTTTAAAGGCATCTACGATCTGGTCAACGACCGCATCATCGAATACCGCCAGGGCCAGGGTCACCACGTCTACGACTATCCGATCATCCAGGGTTTAAACAGCAATGCCGCGGTGGAACTGTTGGGGCCGGACTATGAAGATTTCTGCGAAGAAATTGAATTGGTGCGTGGCGCCAGCCACACCTTCAGTGCGGATGATTTTCTCGGCGCGACGCAAACGCCGGTCTATTTCGGTACCGCGCTGGGTAACTTTGGTGTGCACGAGATGTTGGACGGGTTTGTCGAATATGCGCCGCCGCCCCAAGGTCGCGACAGCGATCAGCGCATGGTGACGCCTGATGAAGAAAAGTTCTCCGGCTTTGTGTTTAAGATCCAAGCCAACATGGACCCCAAACACCGTGACCGCATAGCCTTTATGCGTGTGTGTTCAGGCAAGTATCGTCAAGGTATGCGCATGCAGCACCTGCGCTTAGGCAAAGCCATCAAAGTGACTGATGCGGTGACCTTTATGGCCGGTGACCGCACCCAGGCGGAAGAGGCGTTTGCCGGTGACATCATCGGCTTGCACAACCACGGCACCATCCAGATTGGTGACAGTTTTACCGAAGGTGAAAGCCTCAAGTTTAAAGGGATTCCAAATTTTGCCCCGGAACTGTTCCGCCGGGTGCGGGTGAAAGACCCGCTGCGCGGTAAACAGTTGGAAAAAGGTATCCAGCAACTGGCGGAAGAGGGCGCTACCCAGGCGTTTTTCCCTCTAACCAAAAACCAGATCGTGGTTGGCGCGGTGGGTGTGCTGCAGTTTGACTTGGTGGCATTTCGCCTACAGGACGAATATCGCGCAGAATGTGTTTGGGAAGACGCGGATCTGTTCACCGCGCGTTGGGTGTACTGTGACGACGACAAGATGCTCAACGACTTCAAAAACAAAAACCAAGACAACTTGGCCTTGGACGGCGGCGGTCATTTGGCTTACTTGGCACCCAGCCGCGTCAACTTGCAGCTGGCGGAAGAACGCTGGCCCGATATCACGTTCGCCAAAACCAGAGAGCACTGAGATTGTCGGCAAACACGACGCTGATGGATGAATTTGCCGCGGCGGCTGGCCGGCAGGACAGTGAATTTGAACTTGCATTGCTGGTTGCGCGTTTACTCGAACCTGAATTGCAGCCGCAAGCGGTCGACACGGCTCTGCGAGACCTCTTGAATACAATGCGCCTGCCCGGACAGACGAGTGCTGCTGATCTGTTGCAAGCACTTCGCGTACAGGGATTTGGCCAACACGCCCTACAGCAGGTGGGTGTGCAGCATAGCCATGTGGGTTGGGTACTCGAGCACAAGCAAGGTTTACCCATTGCGTTGGCCGTGGTGTTGATGGCCTGTGCGCGCCATTACGGTCTTAACAGCTATGGCATCAACTTTCCCGGCCACTTTTTGGTGCAGGTGGATGATGGCTTGGTGGATCCGTTGCGGATGCAGCCAGTCACCACTGCACAGCTTCAAGACAGTGGCCTCAGTGATGCTGAATTGCAGCAGTTTTTGCAGCCGGCGAGCCCGCAAGCGTTGGGTTTACGCATGCTCAACAACCTCAAAGCCAACTTCATCAACCAGCAACAGTGGCAATATGCGTTGGAGCTGCTGGATTGTCAGTTGGCAATGACGCGTACGGACACCGAGATGGCGGCGCTGCTACAGTTCGAACGCGGCGAGCTGTGGGAGCAAATTGGCGCGGTACGGGTGGCGAAGGATGCCTATGAAGCCTGTATGGCGACCGCAACCAACACCGAGTTGGTGAACAAAGCCAATGCCCGCATCGCCGGGCTTGATGGCATTGATGAAACGCTTCACTGAAGGGTGAAAGTAAAGGTAAAGCTTAAAGGTAAATTTAAAGGCACATTTAAAGGTAAAGCAGCCAGGCCGTGCGGCGCTAGTTCATATCCCCGTAAGGGTTGTCTAAGGCAAGGTTCACCGGATTGGCAAAACCCGGCACACCAAGCTCATCGGGATTGAGGGTGAGATCTTCACCGTCCAAAACGCCTTCACCAAATTGATAGATCGGCAATATTTCCCCGCTGTCCGCCTTTGCATCATAGGCTTGTGCCGCCGCGGCCACCGCTTCGTTGTCGGCTTGGTGACGCTGCATGGCGTCGGCGCCCCAGCGTTTGCGTAACATCTCCAAGGTTTTAAACGGTGATAAGAACAAACCGGTGGCGTTGTTGCCGCCAAACCCTTTGGAGTTAACGAAGGCGCCGGGCATGGCTTGGGGATCAATTTCCACGTGTTGCATGGGCAACTGTAAATGCGAGTGGTGTACGTCCTCGGCAATGTGGTCGATGGTGGTGATACCCGGCACCACCCCGTCTTGCCAGGCACCTAAAACGGTGCTGAGCTGATCGCCACCGGCAGGGGCCATGGAATGGCCGACATAACATTTAACCGCCCCCACCAGCCATTGGGGGATCACAAACGTCTTTGCCAATTCGTTGAAGATGTGTGATTCGGTGACACGGTTTTGCGGGGTGCCGGTGCCGTGGGCTTGCATGTAGGTGCCGTTGCGCAACCCCTGCTCACCCAGGATAGCGCGGGCGGTGGCCATCGCTTTCGCCACGGTTAAGTAGTTACCGATGCCCGGTCCGGAGATAGATTTTTTGTAGCCGTCGGCGTTCACAAATACATCGGCCACGGAGCCGAGGATTTGCGCACCACTTTGCACAGCAAGTTCATCGTCCATCAGCACAAGCCAAGTAGATGACTCAGCCACGGTAAAACCAGCGTTGGAAGAAAACGGACGGCATGCGCGCCGGTTGTCGGCTTCGTTACTGTTGTCCAGCGCCATCAATTCTTCGTCTTCCGCCAACGCGCCCATGACGCGGTAACCTTCGATGATGTGGGGCAGCACCGGCGCTTCAGCATTGCCCACGACAACGATGCGTTTGCTGCCGGAGCGGATGTCGTCAATGCCGCGTTTGACGTTGTACAAAAACGTAGCGCAGGCGCCGATGATACCGGCGGTTTCGCCGACGGAACCCAAAACGTAGGCGTTGACAAAATCCCCAGGCATTTCGGGGAGTCCTAAGGCAGTTTGTTTGGAGGTAGGGCGGCGCCCGGTCATGGGGTTCTGCAACAAGCCGCCGTACGCTTCGGCATCCAACTGCCCCATGGCGCTGCCGGAATACACGGCAATTTGGTCCGGCTCTACCAGGTCTTTTAGCTGTTGCACGTTAAAGCCGGTGGAACGGATGGCGTCGGATGCGCCGTACACCGTGATCTGCAGCCCGCGCGGGTGATTGCGGCTTGCGTACAGTTTACCCGGTTCAAAACCGGTCGGCAGTTGACCGGCGCTGGTGACTCGAGATGAGCGCAGCTCCGGCAGAAGTACGCGCAAGGCTTCGTCGCCGCTGACGCGGACCTCTTGATCGTTGATGGCATCAACCTGCCAACCGCTGGGGAGCGGGTCGGGGAGTTGTTTTTTTGGCAACACAAAGGTCAGTGGTGGTTTAAGTTGCGCGGCGGACTGCCACAACACCGCGTCGACGTCCCACAACTCAATTTTGCGGATTAAGGTGTGATTAAGGATGTAGTTGCGTGTGTCTTCTTGTTCAGCGTTACGGTCTGGTAAACCCATCAGCTGGGCGAGGCTGGCAAAGGTACGCGCTTGTTTGCCGCTGCTAAGGTTGTCCACGACCAGCCGTCGATAGGCATGGTTAAACGACAATCGGCCGGCAGGGTTAATTCCGCCGAAGCCGACCATCACTGGCAGGGGTTTCAATTCAGTCTCGCTCCAGGGCTATCGCGGTGGCTTCGCCGCCGCCAATGCACAAGGCGGCCATTCCGCGTTTGAGGCCTAAGTTCTTCAGCGCGTGGGCCAGGGTGACAATGAGCCGGCTACCGGTTGAGCCGATCGGGTGGCCTTGGGCGCAGGCGCCACCATAAATGTTGACCTTGTTATGGTCCAAATTGAGTTCCGACATCGCCAGCATGGTGACCATGGCAAACGCTTCGTTGATTTCGAATAAGTCGACATCGGCAAGATCCCAGCCGATTTTGTCGGCCAATTTTTGCATGGCGCCGACGGGTGCCACGGTGAATTGGCTCGGGTGGATGCTGTGCGTGGCGTGGCCGATTATTTTTGCTAACGGGTCACCCGCGAGTTGATCAGCACCGCTGATCACCAGCGCAGAGGCACCGTCACTGATCGAAGAGGAATTGGCTGCGGTAATAGTGCCGTCGCTTTTAAATGCCGGCTTCAGGGAAGGAATCTTGTCCAGTTTGGCCCGGCCGGGTTGTTCGTCATCGCTGATAATGGTGCCATTCACTTCGAACGGGGCAATTTCGCTGCTGAGACTTTTTTGTTCGATGGCTGCACGGGCGCGCACCACGGACTCGGTGGCATAGGCGTCCATCGCTTCGCGGGTGAGTTGGTATTTATCAGCGGTGGCTTGGGCAAACGCACCCATGGCAGAACCCGTTTCAGCATCTTCCAGGCCGTCCAAGAACAGCGCATCTTGCATGGTGCTGTGACCCATACGTAGACCGGCGCGGGCTTTACTGATCAGATAGGGCGCGTTAGACATGCTTTCCATGCCGCCGCACACCAGGGTGGTGGCTGAGCCGGCACGGATCAGGTCGGCTGCCAACATGGCGCTTTTCATGCCCGATCCACAAACCTTGTTGAGGGTGGTGGCGCCCACTGCATCCGGTAGCCCGGCAGTGCGCATGGCCTGGCGCGCCGGTGCTTGTTTAAGACCAGCGCTGACCACATTACCCATAATCACTTCATCCACCTGGTCAGCGGCGACATTGGCTTGTTGCAAGGCAGCTTTAATGGCATGGGCTCCCAGGTCCGGGGCGCTGATCGCTGCCAACTGGCCTTGGAAACTACCTACCGGAGTGCGCGCGGCACCCACCAGATATACGTCTTCACTCATGCAATTTTACCCTCAACAACAAACGCGCAATCTTACTCCGCTCTATTCTTTGAAGCGAGGGATGAGCTCAGCGAAATTGCAGGGTTTGAAGTTGATGTCCAGCTGATTGCGGATAATTTTGTCCCAGCCGGTTTGCACCGCGTTGCTGGAACCCGGCAGGCAGAAAATCAGGGTGCCATTGGCGAGACCGCCGATCGCGCGTGATTGAATGGTGGAAGAGCCGATATCGTCGTAAGACAGCTGGCGAAACAGTTCGCCGAAGCCATCGATGTGTTTATCAAACAAGACACTGGCGGCTTCTGGGGTGCTGTCGCGCCCGGTGAAACCCGTGCCGCCGGTGGTGAGGATGACTTGTACATTGTCATCGGCAATCCACAGTGACAGCAGCGCGCGAATGGCGTAGACGTCATCTTTGACTACCTCACGTGCCGCCAGTTGATGCCCGGCCTCTTGCAGCGCTTGGCTGAGGATGTCTCCGGACTTGTCATCAGCGAGGCTGCGGGTGTCGGAGATGGTTAACAACGCGCAATTTAAAGCGCTCTCTAAAACACTGGGGCTATTCAAAGTTCGTGATCCTTAGGCTAGTTTTCTGCGCGTCAACTGGCTAGAGTACCGCCATTCTACACTTGCTACGAAATGTACACCCAGCGGAAAAACTGTGGAAAAACAGCTTATTGAAGGCGACCGCCTTTATCTTATCGCCGAAAGCTTGGCGAAAGACTTCTCCCTGTTCCCTAACGTCTCCCAAGAGCAAGAACCCGTCCCCGGCTTATTAACCCCGCAGCAAATTGCGCGGCAGACGGAAGTTCTGGCCAATCTCGATGTAGATGCCTACGTCGAGACAGTGGTGAGCGCGGCGGAGGATCAAACCCGCACCCCCGCGCCTGAGATTATCCGCCAGCTCGGCAAAGTGGTCGACGAAGAAGACGCCGGCCCCTACTACCAAGCCACCTTATCGATGGACTTTGGCGAGCAAGGCCAACGTCTGGTTGGGTTTATCGCCCAAGATCGCAGCAAAAACTTGGGCGCCTGGTTACCGGAACATCACCTTCGCGCGGCCAAGTTTGCCGACGTGTGCTCCACTCGGGCCATTCCCATGGTGACCTTCATGGATACCCCCGGCGCGGACGCCACCGAAGAGGCCAACGCCAACAATCAAGCCCACAGCATCTCGCGGTTGATCGCCGAGATGAGCAATTTGGATGTGCCGACGGTGGGCCTGATTTACGGCTTGGGTTATTCCGGGGGCGCCATCCCTCTGGCGGCCAGCAACATGATTCTGTCCTTACGCGATGGCGTGTTTAGCACCATCCAGCCGCCGGGGCTGGCCAACATTGCCCGGCGTCTAAATCTATCCTGGCAGGAGTGTGCCCAATATGTTGGGGTTTCTCCTTTTGAGTTGCATGCCCAAGGCAACATCGACGGCATCGTGGATTACGCGCCGAGTGATTCCATAGAACGGCTGGAGAATTTACGCAGCGCCATTGTCGGCAGCATTTTAAACGTCGAAGCGCGGGTGGCGGAGTTTGTCGGTGACAACCCCTATATTCTCGATCACTACCGGCAAAGCCTGCAGCGTTATCTGAATCCGTCGCCGCAACTGCGTGCCATGCAGTCCAGTGCGTCGCTGAAGCTGACAAAAAACCCCACGGAGTATTTGAATGTCTTTGGGGTGGCGTTTCGTTATTTACGTTATCTGGCGGTACGCAAACGCATCAAAGCCACCACCACGCAACAGTACGGACGTTTGGCCAATCAAGAGTTACCCTCGGGTGAGCTGCATATCCGTGCCGACCGTGAGCGGCGCCAGGCGTTTTTGAAGTGGCTGCAGGACCCTGACAAGATTGTCTATGACGACACCTTGTCGAAAGCCTGGCGCAACTACCACGAAAAGCGTCAGGCCTTACATGATGAACGTGGTCGCATCGCGCAGCTGATCTTTGGTGAGCCGAAGCAGAACTATGAAGATGCCCGCGCCATGCTGTTGTCTTCGGTGGGTGTGTTCCTCTACAACCGCTGGAAGGGTGAGGCGGTAGGTAATTTGCGCGCCCTGCGTGAATACCTGGAGAACCACGAAGACACACGCCAAATCTTAAAAATATCCGACATTGCCGATCCGCGTAGGTTTATTGCAGACATCGCACAAGACAGCGAGATGGCGGACGTGCTGCGCGACCGCTTCACCTATGAGGGTAAGAAGCTGTTGTCCTTAAAAGGCGTGGATGAGAAAAGTGATGTGTTCTTGGCCAAGCAGCTCACAGCAGAACTCAATCTGGCCATCACCGGCCCCGCTATTTTGGGGGCGATTGGCCAATCTGATATCCACGCCAATCGCGGCTTGTTACATTTGCGTTTCCCCACCCACGTAAAACCCACCGAGGTCCTGGGTAAACCGGTAGCGCTGAGCGACATGACCGTGTTGGACGTGTTGTTAGACGATGAGCTCCGCGGCGAGTTTATGCGTGAATGTGAAAACTTGCTGTTATTTGATTCCGTTTACGACCAGATTATTGCCAACCTCGATTCGATTGCCGCCGAGGCACGTACTGCACAGTCTTTGAGTGAAAGTGCCCTGGCGCAATTGATTGAAACCACCGTGAACTTGGCCTCCAGCGGCCTCACCTTTGGCGGCGAGCAACCGCCGCCCCCAGCGGCTTTGCGCGAGCAGATGTTTGATTGGTATGCGCGGGTGCGTCGTATGTCCAAAGGTGCCGAGTTTTTTCGCGCGGTTGAAGAGTGGAAAAAACTCACCTTCCCGCATCTGTCTGATGCATTGTTTGTGGTGGTGACACATCTGTTTGAAAGCTTGTTGGCCTCTTACGTGGCCGCGGAGCGTGAAGGCAAAAACTATCAAGGCCGGATAGCGCCAAAAAACATCGGCCGCCGCAAAGATTTCTGGAATCGTCTCAACATGGCGTACAACGATCTGTTAATGCAGAACGTATTGCGCGCCAACAAAAACCAGCACCGCTTTGATTACCACGACATCATCGAGCGTTACTTCGATGATTGGGAAAGCCGCTTTGATGAACTGCTGAGCTCAGACCCGTGTTCATTTCCCGGCTTCCGCTTGTCCATCGAACAAGCGCTGAACAATGACACGCCGCCGTGCGGCATTGTCGCCGGTTACGGCACGTTGAAAGGAGAATCGCAAACCAAGGTAGGTGTGCTGATCTCCAACGTCAGCTTTCAGGCGGGCGCTTTTGATATGGCCAGTGCTGAAAAGTTCTGCCGCCTGCTGGTGGAATGTGCCGAGCAGCACTTGCCGGTGGTGTGTTTTATTTCGTCCGGGGGGATGCAGACCAAGGAAGGCGCCGGTGCGTTGTTTTCCATGGCGGCGGTCAACGACCGTATCACGCGGTTTGTGCGTGACCATGACTTGCCGGTCATCGTGTTTGGCTATGGCGATTGTACGGGGGGTGCGCAAGCCAGTTTTGTCACCCATCCCTTGGTGCAAACCTTCTATTTTTCCGGCACCTCTATGCCCTTTGCCGGGCAGATCGTAGTGAGTTCCCATCTGCCGTTGAACTCGATCCTCTCCAACTACTTGTCGGCCAAAGAAGGCGCTATGCAAGGTTTGGTGAAACATCCGTTTTTCCCTGATATAGATCAGCAACTGCGTGAAATTGACCCGCAGATTCCGATCCCCGGGGATGGTGTTGAACAAGTCATCGAACGCGTGCTCGCGGGTGGTTTTGTCGAACAGCGTCCGGTCGTGGTGGCACATCGGCCACAGTACACTGATAAAGATTTGATCCGCCCGGTGAAAAAGGTGCTGATCCATGCGCGCGGCTGTACCGCCGCCAAACTGATTCGTATTGCCCAGCGCCAAAACATACAGGTGGTGCTGGTGCAGAGCGATCCGGACATGGAGTCCGCCGCGGTGGATCAACTGCGCGATGAAGACACGCTGGTTTGTATCGGCGGCAACACGCCGGATGAGAGTTATCTGAACGCCATGAGCGTGCTTAGCGTGGCGGAAAACGAAGGCGTAGACAGCTTACATCCTGGCATCGGTTTTTTGTCGGAAAATTCAGCGTTTGCCGAATTGGTGCGCAGTCACGGCATCAATTTTATCGGGCCCAGTGTGGCCAGCATGGAAACCATGGGCAACAAGTCCAATGCCATTAACACTTCCTTGCGACTGAATGTGCCGGTGGTTCCTGGTAGCCACGGCATTTTGACCAATCCCGAACGCGCAGCCGAAGTGGCTGATGAGATTGGTTACCCGGTACTCATCAAAGCGGTACACGGTGGTGGCGGTAAAGGTATTCAAGTGGTGGAAAATCCCAGCCAGTTTGTGGAGCTGTTCCACCGGGTGGGTGTGGAGGCGCGCGCCGCATTTGGTAACGGGGATGTTTATCTGGAGAAGTTTGTCACGTCGCTGCGCCACATCGAAGCGCAGCTGCTGCGTGACACTCATGGCAATACCCATGTTTTGGGCATCCGAGATTGCTCTGTGCAACGCGACAAACAAAAGGTGATAGAAGAGTCCGGCTCCACTACGTTGCCGCAAAACTTGCTGGACACCGTCATTCGCTCCACCGCTGACATTGCCAACGAGGTGAATTACGTAGGTGCCGGTACAGTGGAGTTTATCTACGACCTGGCCTCCGACGCGGTTTACTTCATGGAGATGAACACCCGCCTGCAGGTAGAACACCCGGTCACCGAGTGGACTTCCGGGGTAGACATTGTTGCCAAGCAATTTGAAATTGCCGGTGGCGGTTCTATTGCCGATTTAGAGATTAAGCAGGATGGGTATGCCATTGAAGCGCGCGTCAATGCCGAACGCGTGCAGCAATTGGCCGGCGGTGAGCTTGGCTTTCGACCACACCCGGGGCAGATCAAAGAGTGTGTATTCCCGGACGACCCAGGCGTGGAGATCATTGCCGCAGCCGGCGCGGGCAAGTTCGTTTCACCCTACTACGACAGCATGGTCGCGCAGATTATTGTGCATGCCGAAGACCGTGACGCCGCCATAGCCAAGCTGGCGGATTATCTGAAGCGCGTAAAAATCACCGGCATCTGCACGAATATTCCTTTGCTGATTCGCATTTTGGAGGACGAGGTGTTCCAAAAGGGTGTGTACGACACCAACTATTTGCCGGAGTTGTTGGCGCGCACCGACATCGACTCGCTGATCGGTGCCATCGAAGCCAGCGCCGGTGAAGCGGGTGAGGCCATTAACCGCGATGCCATACGGATTGAAGAAAGTGATGAACTTAAGGTCCTGGCTCCGGCCACGGCCATCTTCTACGGCACACCGTCGCCGTCGGAGCCCGAGTACGTCAACGTCGGCGACCGTATCAGCCTGCAGCAAACGCTGTGTCAGCTTGAGGCAATGAAAATCTTCACGCCGTTAACCCTGGCTGACTTCAATACCGAGACGCAGCTCTATCCGGAAGACCAAGAGTACGAGGTCACCCGGGTAAATATGAGTTCGGGCCAACAGGTCAACGTGGGTGATCTGCTGTTTGTGGTTAAACCCCTGGCAGCCAAAGCAACCTGACGCCTTGAACCACACATCCGGCCGCGATGGTGAGAACGACCACGCGGCTGATGTGTTGAAAATCCTGGTCGTTCCAGCGTTGTAACAACAAGGTGCCGACCCGGGTACCCGCCACCGCAGCGATGAGCGCCACCACAAACACCGCCGCAGGAAGCGTGGTCGCCACCGCGACGATTAACCCATAGTAAATGATCTTAAGCACATGCCCGAGTGTTTGGGTGAGCGCTTTGTTGGCGACAATCTCCTGCCGGTTGAGCGGCGAATTTAGATAAAACACATCCAGCAGCGGTCCCGATGCACCCGCCAGCAGTTGCGCGCTGGTCACACTGAAACCACACATCACTGTGGTCAGGGGACGCGTCACATCCAGCCCCTGCAGGCGCTTGCTGATTAACCCCAGCCAGGGGAATAAACCCACCAAAATCAACACCACAGCCGCGTCCGGCACTAGGGTTAGCCAGGTGAACAAGGCAACGGACGTGGCGGCACCGACGCTGTAAGTGGGCAGCAATCGCCACTTGATGTGTCTTCGTAACAACCAAGCGCGAGAACCGTTGGCGGTGGCTTGTACCGCGCCATGTAGCATCATGGCGTTAGCCACGGTGAGGGTGCTGACCAGTAGAGCCATGAGGATCATGCCGCCGGCCATGCCGAGGATGCCGGATAGCACGCTGGTGCCAAAAACGCTGGCGACAATGACCAGATACAAACCCATGGCGAGATGGTGCGGCCAATTGATACATGAAAAAAGAGAATTAGAAGAATATGATTAATTCTATGTGAGCATAGAATGGCGACATGATCGAAAACTTAGAAACCCTGGTGGCGCTCTCCAAGGCGGGCACCATGATGGAAGCCAGTACCGCCTTAAAAGTCTCCCAGTCCGCGGTGAGCAAACGCATCGCAGCGCTTGAGCGTTACTACGACCGCAAACTCATCGAACGACACGGTCGGCGGGTGGTATTGACCCACCATGGCACCCGCTTGGTGGAGCGGGTGACCCCGTTGTTGTCGGAATTACGCAGTGTCTTTCTACAGGACAGCGCCTTGCGCAAAGGTAAAATTATCCTCGGCGTTTCTGAAGCCATCCTCGCCAGTTGGGGACCGCGTTTGTTTGCCATGGTGCGTGAGCGGTTACCGGGTGTGGAATTCGAATTCCACGCGCAGCGATCACCGGTGGTGCTGGATCGCTTACGTTCCGGGGAATATATGGTTGGGGTGTGTACCGGTAGCCCAGACGCGGACACGGATCTGGTCAGCGAGGTGATCCGCCAGGAGCCCATGGTGGTGATTCCTTCGGGCTTGGCGGCGTTGGATTATCGGGTGGGCGAACCGCTCAGCGTCATTACCATTGAATCCCGTTCGGGCGCGTGGGCGTCTATTGAAGAAGACATGGCGCGCTTGGCGTTGAGCCGCGCGGTGTCGCTAGAGTCGTTTTTTGCGGTGGCGCAAATGGCGCTGGCTGGGTTTGGTCATGGCCTCGTGCCCAAAGGTGTGGCGCGCACCCTGGGTGTGCCCAGCGACGCGGTGATTGAATTGGCGGGGGAGGGGCTTACCCGCCCGGTGCGCTTTGTGGCGCGCAAATCCATGTTTGCCCAGGATCTGATCCGCTCTTTTTACGGTGAGGTGCGGGAATTGGCGGCCGAGGTCTAGTGCTCAAACCACTAGCAAACTGCGTGCGCGTTTAGGCGATACTGGCCTCAAATTTAGCAATGATCCTGCGGAGCGCTTTGGTCCACACTTCGGCGTCGTTCAGGCAAGGGATGAGGTCAAATGTTTCACCACCCGCGGCCAGAAACGTCTCACGCCCCTGGATACCCATCTCTTCGAGGGTCTCTAAGTTATCTGCAACAAAGGCCGGACACACCACTGCCAGGCGCGCGACACCCTGGCTGGGTAATATTTCGAGGACTTTGTCGGTATACGGCTGCATCCAGCCGCCGCCCAGGCGAGACTGGAAACTGACACTGTATTGTTCTCGTTCCAGACCGAGCGCTGCGGCCAGCGCCTTCGAGGTGCCAAATGCTTGGTGGCGATAGCAGGTGGCGTGGGCGGGAGAAGGTTGTTCGCAGCAATCCGGGTTACTCATGCAATGGGAGCCGGTGGGGTCGGCTTTCCTCAAATGGCGTTCGGGTAAGCTGTGGTAACTCATGAGAATATGGTCCCACTGCGCAGGCAGCGCGGCTGTCACCACGCAACTGAGCGCGCCGATGTAGTCGGGGTCTTCATAAAATGCCGGTAATACTGAAACCCTGACGCCGCTGGGGGTGAGCCGCTGGATTTCCGCCACGGAAGTGGTGACCGTCGAATCCGCGTATTGCGGATACAGCGGGATAGCGATGATGTGGTTTACGCCGGCGTCGGTCAGGCTTTGGATGCCGTCTTGGATGGAAGGGCTGCCGTAACGCATCGCCAAGGCGGTGGCGTTGTTTACCTCTGCTTGCATTGCGGTTACCAGCGCTTCGCTGTACAGCAACAACGGCGAGCCTGCCTCTTCCCAGATGGATGCGTACGCTTCTGCGCTATTTTTTGGCCTGAACGGCAACACAAAACCGCTGACGATAAGCCGACGCAGCGGTTTGGGTACGTCGAGCACGTACGGATCCATGAGGAATTGTTTTAAATACTTTCTGACATCCGGCACAGAGGGTGATGCGGGTGTGCCCAAGTTGATGAACAGATAACCGGTTTCAGACAAGGAGTGCTCCATCCTAAGGAGCGCTGCTCCTAGTGATCAAAAATGCAATGCGATAGTATCCGCAGTTTTTTCGAGATTGAAAGATGACCTTCATCGTAGATTACGACGCTGGAAATCTGCGTAGTGTCCAACGAGCCTGTTTAGAGGTTGGTTTGCAGGCGCAGATTTGTGCGGATCCGGACCGGCTGCGGCGTGCCGAACGGGTGATTTTCCCGGGAGTGGGTGCCGCCGGCAGCGCCATGCGCTCGTTGATAGAGCGTGGTTTGGACGACGCCTTGCGTGAAGTCATTAATGCCGGTGTGCCGGTATTGGGGATTTGTCTCGGTTTGCAGATATCACTGGCGCATTCTGAAGAAAGTGATACCCAAACCTTGGGTCTGGTGGCGGGTGAGGTTGTCCGCTTTCGATTTGATCAACCTGAGCTGAAGATCCCACATATGGGATGGAACGAGGTGCGGCCGGTTAAAGCGCACCCGCTGCTGGCGGGCATTGAGCCGGGTGACGAATTCTACTTTGTGCACGGTTATTACCCCAAGCCTGCGCACACCGAGGATGTGTTTGCGCTCACCGATTACGAGCACGAGTTTGCTTCCGCCATCGGGCGCGACAACTATTTTGGCACCCAATTTCACCCGGAAAAAAGCGGTCGAGTGGGCCTGCGTTTACTGAATAACTTTGCGGGTTGGAACGGCCAATGTTAAGCAAACGATTAATTGCCTGTTTAGACGTGCGCGACGGCAAGCTGGCAAAAAGTGTGAAGTTTGTGGATACCAAAGACATTGGTGACCCGGTAGAAAAAGCGCGCGAGTACTATTTGGACGGCTTGGATGAGCTGGTGTTTTACGACATCACCGCGTCCAGCGATCGCCGCAACATCATGCTGGATGTGGTAGAGGCAGTAGCCAGCCAGGTGTTTATTCCTTTGTCAGTAGGCGGCGGTATTCGCAGCGTGGCGGATGCAACAGATCTGCGCCTGGCTGGGGCGGAAAAAATCAATGTAAACTCCGCGGCGGTACTGCGGCCAAGCTTAATAGCGGAATGTGCGGAGGCGGTAGGCGATCAAAACGTTGTACTGTCCATGGACATATTGCACGTCGGCCGTTCGTCCGAAATTCCTTCCGGCTATGAGATTGTCATCAACGGTGGGCGCAAACGTATGGGTTTGGATGCGTTGGCCTGGGCCCGCAGCGGGGAACAACTGGGGGCCGGTGAGCTGGTGGTCAATTCCATAGATGCAGACGGCACCAAGGCCGGTTACGAGTTGGAACTCACCGCGGCCATTGCTGAAGCGGTGCGCATCCCGGTCATCGCCTCGGGGGGTGCGGGCCAACCGGATCACTTATACGATGCGCTCACCGTGGGTAAGGCGGATGCGGCGTTGGTGGCCTCCATGGTGCATTACGGCGAATACAAGGTGAGTGAATTGAAACAGCATCTACATCATCGTGGGCTCAAAATGCGTATGTCTTGGTGACGGGTGACGTATTGGAAGATGAAAGACTAGGTTGAGGATTGGGTGATGAAAGCCATTGTGGTCGACAACCAACGTTTGTTGTGGGGAGAGGCACCACAGCCTTCTTGCGGGCCGGGTGAGGTCAGCATTGAAGTGGCCGCCACCGCCGTTAACCGTGCCGACTTGGTGCAGGCCGCGGGTGGCTATCCACCACCCCAGGGCGCCAGCGAGATTCTCGGCTTGGAGTGTGCCGGGGTAGTGGCCGAAGTGGGTGAGGGTGTAGCGCGCGTGCAGGTGGGCGACGAAGTCTGCGCGTTGCTTGCCGGCGGCGGTTATGCCGAACAAGTGGTGGTGCCCGCAGGGCAGGTATTGCCGATTCCTCGGGGTTTGAGCATGGCCCAGGCGGCGGCCATTCCCGAAGTGTTTGCCACCGCTTATTTGAACCTCTACATGGAAGCGGCATTGAGTGTGCAGGAGAAAGTGGTGTTACACGCGGGCGCCAGTGGCGTGGGTACCGCCGCCATTCAGATGCTTAATACCACCCATAACCCATGCTTTGTCACCGCAGGCTCCGCCGAAAAAGTGGCCGCTTGTGTGGCGTTGGGTGCCCAAGCGGGGTTTGACCGACATCAAGGCAGTTTTGTTGCCGCAGTATCGGAGTGGGCGGGGGATGACGGTGTGGACGTGATCCTCGATCCGGTGGGGGGCGCCTATCTGACAGATAATTTGTCGGTATTGGGGTTAAATGGCCGCCTGGTGCTGATCGGTATGATGGGCGGTGCAGCCGCGGAGGTCAATCTGGCCCAATTGATGATGAAACGCTTGCGGGTGGTGGGATCCACCTTAAGAGCCCGACCCATCGGGGAAAAAGCGCAGGTAATGGACCGCCTCTACGAGCACGTCTGGCCGCAATTTGAAAGCGGCGTCATTAAACCCATCATCGAAGCCACCCTGCCGTTGGCTGATGCACAGAACGCGCATCAGCTCGTTGCCGGTAATGATACGGTGGGCAAGGTTGTTTTGACGCTCTAAAACCCGCGGGGGCGGTATTTGTGCCGTTTGTCACGCACTTCCTACCGCTGGTAATACACACCCTTTAGAGGCTTTCGGCGCCCGGTTACTCTGCTGCTACTCAAACTAGGGCAGAAGTACATGAATTCCCGCGGCTTTACATTAGTTGAATTGATGATTGCGTTGGCCATCTTCGCCATTGTGTCAGCCATCGCCATACCGCTGTACACCCAGTACTCAGAGCGCGGTTTTCGCACCGAGCTGATGTCCGACATGTTGGTCTGTGCCCAGGGTTTGGAACGCTGGAACGCAATGAACTTCACTTATGTGGGTGCAAATCCCGACGGTGATGGCACCGCTTTGGATGCCGACATTTGTAATCCCAACAGTGTGCGTCAAGGCCGCTACGCCATCACCGCGGTCACCACGGTGGACACCTACGATCTGACCGCGGAACCTGCGGGTCCTATGGAAGATGACGGCAACATCACCATCGATGAGGAGGGAAATCGAACCTGGGACGAAGACGATGATGGTGTAATCGAAGACGACGAAGACGATTGGGAAGAGGATTTATAGCGTGAAACGTATCGCGGGTTTCACAATTATTGAGTTAATGGTGGCTTTGTCCATTGCCGCCGTGCTGATGGCGTTTGCTATCCCGGCGTTTAACGATTTCACCTCCCAGCGGCGTATTGCGGCCAATGTAAACTTGCTGGTTACGGCCATTGGATATGCCCGCAGCGAAGCCACGCGATTGGGAACCCGTGTGACGGTGCAAGCCGTTGATGCCTCCGAAAGCGACGACGAATGGGGAGGGGGCTTTTGCGTGACGGTCGATGATCCGGGTGATTGCGCCGACCCGTTGCGTACCTTTGTTTTGGAGGCGGGTACTACGATTGATGGCATCGTTCCCTACAACAACCTAGATAGATTTTCATTTAACTCCCGCGGATTGCTGATCGGTAACATCGCCGGTGACCTGCAAGTGTGCGGTGAGGATGCAGGCGACGATCCCGGCCGCACCATCAGTATGAACGCCCTCGGGCGCACCAATGTCGTCGACTTGACGTGTTTTCCATAAGGACTGCAACAGTGAAGACAGTGAGTACATCAATGGGCAAAAAAGTACGTGGCTTTTCTATGGTCGAATTGCTGGTGGCCGTTTTGGTCATGGGTGTTGGCGTATTGGGTGTCACCGGCTTGCAGGTGGTGAGTTTGCAGAACAACCGCGACGCCTTGCTGCGTAGTGAAGCTTTGCAGATGGCGTATGACGTGTTGGACCGCATGCGCATCAACGGCGCCGGCGACTACGACGGCGTTGGATTTGATGATGAACCAGAGGCACCGACTAACTGTTTTGCCAACAACTGCAACACCGGTCAGATGACAGATTTCGACATCGCCATCTGGAAGTGCAGCTTAGGTGATCACAACGAAACCGACGTGTGTGACGACTTGCGCGGCGGGGACATTTTGCCGCCGGTGGACCGGCAGCCGGGGTTGCCGGATGGGCAAGGCTCCATAGCCGTTGACGGCGCCGGCATAGTGACCGTGAGTATCCGTTGGATAGGCTTTGCCGGTGATATAGAGACCCTGGTGGTTGAGTCGCAGCAGTAACGCTGACAGCCCGATATGAGCAGTACAGGCAAAAGCAGTAGAGGCAGTAGAGGAAGAATCGAGGTAAGCATGCAAGACCGTCAAACAAACCATCGCCAAGCAGGCTTTTCCGTTCTGGAATTGATGATTGCCCTGTTGCTGGGTGTGGTGGTGGTGTCCGGCATCGTGCAGTTGTTTGTGGGTAACTCCCGGACCTATGAACTGGTGAACGCACAATCACGCTTACAGGAAAACGCGCGTTATGCCTTTGAATTTATCAGCGATGCAGCGCGTAACGCGGGCTACTATGGCTGCGCTCCAGAGCCGGATTTCATGATCAAGGGATTGGTTGGAGCTTGGAATACCATTCCCGAGTACAACCTAAGCGAATCCATCGGTGGCTTTAGGCACCTTGGCGGCGGTAACTTTGGCCCCACCAACCTGCTGACTTTACCGCGTTCGGAAGGCGGCGTGGACACTAATGTCCACCTGGCAGGCAACGGGATCGACAGCACGGTACTCGACCCGGATTCGGACATCGCGGTATTCCGCAGCATCCGTCAGCCGGCGGCGCGCCTCGCCCAGACCTTACAACCCGATGGTGACCCGGTGGTGTTTACCCCAGGTGGTGTACCCGAGTTTGACGCGAATGATGTAGTGGTGGTGTCTGATTGTGAACAAGCGGCCATGTTCCGCGTCACGGGTGTGATGGCGGGGGTGGACCAAACCACCCTGGAGCGCGCCACCGCCGCAGGCGGCAGCAACTTCAATAATGCCGATACAGTGACCACCCTAGGCGGAGAGATTGTACCTAACACCTTGTCAATTCTGGGCCGTTCTTATGGCGTGGCGGCCACCGTCAGCCACCTCGACAGCGTCTACTTTTTTATCGCGCCCAGCACCGCCGCCAATCAGGCGGGCGAAAACGTCAACTCGCTGTGGCGCAAACAGGGATCCGCTGCTCCCGTGGAATTGGTGCAGGGTGTGGATCGAATGGAACTTTTTTACGGTGAAGACGCCGTGGCGGACGGTGTCCCTAACGTGAATCGTTACCGCAGCATCGACAACATTGCGGATCCGAACAGCATCGTAGCCATCCGTGTGCGACTCGATATCGTCAGTCCGGACGAGTTGGCGGAGTTTGGCGAGCGGCTGCGGCGCACGTTTACCAAAACCATTGCCATACGCAATACCGGGGTTTAGGAGAGATTTGATGCAACCCAGATTTAACCCGCCTCAACAGCAACGTGGCGTGGCGCTGTTTATAAGCCTGGTGCTGCTCCTGGTGCTGACCATCATAGGCGTGTCCTCGGTACAAACCACCAGCTTGGAAGTGCGTATGACACGCAACGAACACGATGTGTTGCTGGCCTTCCAATCGGCTGAGTCCGCGCTACGCGACGCCGAAGTTGAACTGTTGGCCATTACCTCCACCGTCACATTCGATGGCACTGGCGGGCGCTACGAGATTGCCGATATGGGTGATGCCGAAATTTGGTCGGACGACGACGTTTGGACCGGCGGTAATAGCACCGTGGCGAACCCGGTTGACGGCACCGCCGACAACGCCCGCTACATTATTGAATATCTAGGCCCTGTGTTGCGTGATGAAAACGCGCATCAGCAGGAAGACCCTTACTCGAGTTCAGCCACCACCGACCGTGTAGAGATGTTTCGCGTCACCGCACGCGGCATTGGTGGCACACCTAACGCCCAAGTTCTGCTGCAGAGCACCTTCGGCAGGATTTTGGACTAGCGCATATGCGCACACTTTCCACAGGAGAGAAGACGATGGCTAAGAAAGTAGTACATGCCACGCTAACCCTAATGATGATGCTGGGATGGTCGCAGCTGGCTTTGGCCGCGCCACCGGTGTTTGTCGGTCCGATCACGGTTTTAAACACCTTGGAAGATGTTGATGCCTCTCGGGACTTAACTGGTGTTGTGACCGATCCTGATCTCGACCCGATCACCTATTTGGTCGTGGCGGTTAGCCATCCGGCTATAGCCTTGGCAGACATCAGCGGTACCAGTCAGTTGGATATCACCGTGGCACCTGATCTCTCCGGGACTGGTTTTGTACGCATATCGGCAACGGACGGCGTCGGCCCGCCGGTGGTCTTCGATCAACCTGTCAATGTGCAAGCACAAAACGATGATCCAACTTTTATGGGGCCGATTCCTTCTATCGACACATTTGAGGACGTGGAT
Source organism: Pseudomonadales bacterium (assembly GCA_028281005.1). Taxonomy (GTDB): domain Bacteria; phylum Pseudomonadota; class Gammaproteobacteria; order Pseudomonadales; family Azotimanducaceae; genus UBA4421. Next base: position 52,725 of record JANQKS010000018.1, on the reverse strand, counting down.
GACTCGGTGGACCTCACCGGGGTGGTGAAAGATGTGGATGGTGATGTCATCACCTACACCATCGTACCGCCGGTGAGCCATCCGGCCATCGATAGCGCCAACATGAGCGGCGGCAGCGTTTTGGAAGTGGATTTGCTGCCTAACTTATTTGCAAACGGGGTAGTGCGGGTACGTGCTGACGACGGTAACGGTGGTACCCCGATAGAGTTTGATGTGCCGGTGAACGTCGCCGAGCAGAACGACGATCCTTACCCCACCGGTTTGGCCATCAGTTTTTCAACCACCGAAGATGTTAATGACAGCATTGATGTAGATGGCATCGTCGACGATTTTGACATTGCAACCAACATGGATTCCCTCACTTACGCGGTGGAATCCATCGACAACGCCGCGGTGCAATCCGCAACCATGGCAGGTTCGGTGCTGAACGTAACTGTGGCTGCTGACCAAAATCAAGTGGGCGGCAGTATCACCGTACGCGTGACCGATGCGTTTGGCGGTACCCCGGTAGATGTGGTCATCCCGGTGGATGTACTACCGGACAATGACGATCCTATTTTTGTCGGACCGGTACCGACACTCAACGTCGATGAAGACGCCGGAGGCGCGATCGATCTGGAAGGTGTGGTAGATGACGTGGATATCCTCACCAACGCTGACAGTCTTAACTACGCTGTGGTTACGGTAACAAACCCCGCAACGCCTCTAATCAGTGCTGCAGGCATGGCAGGCTCGCTCTTGAATGTCTCTGTTGAAAGCGATCAGTTTGGTAGCGCCACCGTAACGGTACGTGTTACCGATAGCGGTGGTGGTGCCCCCATCGAATTTGATGTGCCGGTCAACGTCAACGAAGTGAATGACGACCCTTTCCCCACCGGTTTTGTACCTACGTTTCTTACCGTTGAAGATGTTGATGACAGCCTCGACTTGGATGGCATTGTTGATGACGCCGATATCGACACCAACGGTGACTCGCTGAACTATTCTGTAGTTTTTGTAGATAACGACGCCATTGCCTCAGCGAGCATGAGTGGCTCTATTTTGAGTGTGGACGTGGCTGACAACCAACACGATACCGGTCTGATTATTGTGCAGGTCACTGACAGTTTTGGTGGTGCGCCGGTGCTGGTGCCGATCCCTGCAGAGGTGACCGCGGTGAACGATGACCCGGTCTTGTCCGGTGCAATTCCCACGCTGAACACCGATGAAGATGTCCCCGGTTCCGTTGATTTGGTGGATGTGGTGACGGATGTGGATGTGCTGACCTCTGGCGATACGCTGTCCTATAACATTGTGTCGGTAGACAACGACGCGGTGGACAGCGCCAACATGGTGGGCTCCATTCTGCAAATTTCGGTGCTGCCTGACGCCTTTGAAGTGGGTGGCAGCATCTTGGTGCAAGTCACCGATAATGAAGCCACGGCACCAGTTGACGTCTTGGTGCCGGTAAATGTCGGCGCCGTGAATGACGTACCGACCACGCCGGGTTCTGTTGCCAACGTAGATGTGTTGGAAGATGCAGTGCCTGAGGTGGTTGATTTTGCCGCAGTGTTTGATGATGCGGACATTCCAACGGGTGACAGCCTAACCATCAGCGCCAGTCAAAACGGCGGTGATCCTATATTTGCCGGTATCTCGGTGACCGGCAGCGAAGTGACGCTGAGTTTTGCGCCTGATGCAAACGGCAGCGCCGATGTGTTGGTGGAAGCGGTGGATAGTCAAGGGGCTTCCGCACCGCCTTATTTACTGAATGTTATGGTGCAACCGGTGAATGACCCGCCGGAAATTGCCGGCAGCTTAGGCAACCGCTCTGTCCAAGAGGATGAACCGGTAGAAGATATCTTTATCGCGGATGCGTTTGACGACATCGACGGCGATCCGCTCAACTTTGATTTTCGCGACGTCACGGTGCCCGAGCTGTTTTCTGACATCTCCATTAGCGGCGACGATCTGACCGTGGTGTTGTTCCCTAACGCCAACGGTGTGACGGATGTTACCGTGTTTGCCATCGACCCCGATGGTGCGCAGAGCCCCGGCATTACCTTTACCATCACCGTTAACGGGGTGGACGATCCGGTAGTGGCGGTGGATGACGCGGTAGCCGGTATGACCGAAGACGATGGTGAGCTGCGAATCGATGTGCTCGCCAACGATGATCTTGGCGACCCGCCCACTTCTATTGTCAATATCGTCAGTATAGGTACCCACGATATTATCGACGTGAATGGCGACACCATAGCCACGCCCGACGGTACCGTGGTGATAGACGGTGATGAATTGGTATTCACACCCACTGCGAACTTTTGGGGTGAAGCCGATTTCCGTTACGTCATTCGCGACGTAGACGGTGAAGAAGACGACGCCGAAGTCACCTTTTATGTGGATCCCGTCAACGATCCGCCGGAAGGCCGACAGAGCCACCGTTATGAAGTGCTGGAGGGCTCGGATCTGGAAGTCGAAGCATTCGAAGGCTTGCTGCTAGGTGCTTTTGACATCGACCCGGCCCAGGTGGATGAAAACGGTGATCCTATCGCTCCGCAGCCTTTAAGCGCGGTGTTTGAAAGCTCGCCACCGCCTAGCGAAGGTGTATTGGTCACCACTGCCAGCGACGGCTCCTTCATATTCCGCCCTGTACCTGGCTTTATCGGCGAGACCTCGTTTACCTATGCAGTGTCGGATAACTCGCTAAAAAGTGAAATCGGCACGGTCACCATCGAAGTGCTCGCTTTACCCCCGGTGGGTGCCGCCCCTAATCCGGGTGAAGTGGCGGTGTTCTTCAACTTAGCCAATACACCTTTAGAACAATCCGCTTCGGTAGAACCAAACGTGCTGGTCACTATGGACGACTCCGGCAGTATGGACTGGCACATCACGGTAGATGGCGCCGATGACAACGGTCGGTTTGTAATCAACAACAATTCGATTGCCACTAGTGACAGGCGTTCAACAATTTACCCCTATCTATTTGATCTGGACATCAACGCCTATTGCGATACTTGTTCCAACGGACGTATTTTACCGTCGCAGGAATCCCTGCCGGCGGGCAATGACTATGCTGTCTGGCAAGCGCGCAGTGCGGCCTACAACGGCATCTACTACAACCCTGAAGTGCGTTATGAACCTTGGACGGGTACCGACAATGCTTCGGTAGATTTTGCTGACGCAGACCCGGAGTCGATACGCCTAGATCCGATGTCCAGCGGCACCACCTTCGACATCACCACGTTGAAGTCCTACCACGCAGATAACGTGCCGAATTGGGACGATGACGGTGGACGCACAGATATCACAGTGACCGATTACTACATACCGCGTTACTACACCGCGGGTGGCACCTTGGTTGAGATTGAAGACGACGGCTCCACTTATACCGGTGGTCCTGAGCGGACAGACTGTGCGGACAGCGATGCCTGTACCTATGATGAAGAGATTCAGAACTTCGCCAACTGGTTCCAGTATTTCCGCTCACGCGAGCTGGTGGCCAAGGCGGCACTGGGTGGCGTTGTGGCTGAGCTACAGGACATCCGCGTAGGCTACGAAACCATCAACCGCCGCAGCAATGAACCCGTGGCGGAAATGAACGAATACTATTGGGAAGGTGAAAAGCAGGAACTGCTGGAGGAGATCTACAAAACCAACTCCAGCGGCAGCACTCCGCTGCGCCGGGCTTTGAACGACGCGGGTAGAATTTTGGGTTGTACCCATGACAACCGCGATTGTCCTTCCCTGCCGGTCCCTGAGGGTATCTGTCAGCAGAACTTCACGCTGTTGTTCTCCGACGGATACTGGAACGGAAGCGCCCCGCGCTCCGGTAATTTTGATACCGATGGCGACGGCATCTGGGATGGCGGTAAGTACGCGGACACTCACAGTGATACGTTGGCCGATATCGCCATGTACTACTATGAAAACGACTTGTTCCCCAGCTACGAAGACGGGGTACCGCTGTCGAGCGCGGACATCCGCGGTGTACCGGACGGTACCTTCGACAGCTCGTTTGATCTGATTCACCAGCACATGAAGACGTTTACGATCGCCTTTGGCGTGGAGCCGGATATCGACGCGGCTAGCGCTGAAGCGGCAGACGCCACCGATACCATCGCGTGGCCGAGCCCCACTTCGGCACCGAATGCGAAAATTGATGACATGTTGCACGCTGCCATCAATGGCCGCGGGCGCTTCCTTAATGCCGGTAGTCCGGAAGCGTTGAAGAGCGCGGTAGGTGCGGCGTTCCGTGAGTTCACTCAAGCGGTGTCTTCAAGTTCTGCTGCAGCCTTCAACTCAACTTCGTTGCGTGAAGGCACCTTGCTGTATCGCGGCTTCTACGACCTGCGTAACCGCACCGGTGAGTTGACCGCCAGCGTGGTCAGCACCGACGGTATCATTGCGGCTGACCCGACCTGGGGTGCGGCGCGCTTGTTAGACGCTGACGCGGACGGCGGCCTGACGCCGGAAGAGCGGGTGATCTTTACTTACGATCCTTCCAGCAACTCAGGTATGCCGTTCCGCTACAACGAGCTCACGGCAAACCAACAGCTGACCTTGGATGAAAACGAAGTGAACTTCATCCGCGGTGAACGCACCTTCGAGGAACCGGGCGGTACGCTGCGCGAACGCCTTGACGAAGAAGGTTTGTTGGGCGACATCGTCAACTCAAGCCCGGTGTTTGTAGGTGAGCCTCGCGGTATTAACCGTGACCAATCACCTTTCCCAGTCGACGATCTGTACTCCCAGTGGGTAAACGACGTGAAAGACCGTCGCAAGATCGTCTACGTCGGTGCCAACGACGGCATGTTGCACGGCTTTGATGCGGAAACCGGTGTCGAGGTGATGGGTTATGTACCTAACATGATCATGGACGCCTCGCTGCCGTACAGCAATAAGCTAAATAACTTCCCGTCAGCGTTCTACTTGCACGACTATTATGTTGATTTGTCGCCGCGCTTGAACGACGTCTACATGCGCCCCTCTACCTCTTCGTCCAAGCAGTGGTTGACGACGTTGGTGGGTGGTCTTGGTGCAGGCGGTAAAAGCTTCTTTGCGCTGAACGTCACGGACCCGGACACCCAGTTTGCCGACGAAGCAACTGCTAAGGACGCGGTGCTGTGGGAATTCACCGATGCGGATGATACCTACCCGGTAGATACCTCCGGCAACCCGCTGGGTGGCTCCGTGGGTGCCATCACCGACTTCGACGGCAACCCGGTGAAAGACATGGGTTACTCGCTGTCTCTGCCGGTGGTGACCATGAGCAACATCTTGGATACCGACAACGAAAATGAATGGGTGGCGATCTTCGGAAACGGCACCAACTCAACGTCCGGTATCGCAACCCTGTTTGTCTTGTTCATGGACCGCGGCCTGGACGGCTGGCAGTCAGGTGACTTTGTCAAACTCAGCACCGGTTACGGTGTGCCGCTGCCGGGAGAACCGTTGGAAGGTTTCCCGAACGCGTTGGGCAGCCCAACCGCGGTGGACAAAAACCTCGACGGCACCGTGGACCTGGTCTATGCCGGTGACCGCCTCGGTAACTTATTCCGCTTTGAAGTGGAAGGCGCCAACACCAACAGTTGGAAGGTTGTACGCTTGTTTACCGCCAACTACGAAGACGGCAACGGCGATGTCACCATCCAACCGATCCTGTCACGCCCGCTGGTCGTTAAACACCCCGAGAAGAACGGTTTCCTGGTGACCTTCGGTACCGGTAGCTTCATTACAGATGAAGACGGCAGTGATACGGACATACAGTCGATCTACACCATCTGGGATCCGCTGGTGAGCAGCCCGCCGACTGCAAACGACAACACTAAGGAAGTGCGTTTGGTTGAGCAGGAGATCACCAACGTAGTTGATGATTCGCTGGACCCTGCTCAGACACGCCGGATCGTGACCAGCAACGCGGTATCTTATACCGCGGAAGACACCGAACCAGGTGTGTACGGTTGGTACATCGACCTGGACATGGTGCGGGCTGAAGAAACCATATCCGGCGAAACCAATACCGACATCAGCGGTAACGCGCCGCCGGATGTGCAGTTCCCGGGTGAAAAAGCCATTCGCCGATTCATCTTCCGCGACGGCGCGATCCTCACCACGACCGTGTTGCCTTCCAGTAACGCAACCTCCTGTTTCGGTTCGCGCCCTGGCGCCCTCCTTATCTTAGATGGCCTGACCGGTGGCGATCCGGGTGAAGCGATCGTTGACTTCAACGTGGACGGTTACGTGGATGAAAACGACCTGTTGGAAGTGGATGGTGAAAACTTCACCGCTGGCCTGTTGTTTGACCACAGCCAGTTAGACGGTCAGTTGGTGGACCTTTCGACCCTTGGCGGGGAAGGGGATACCGACTTCTTGTTCATCTGTGGCGGTAACGAGTGTATCTCTCGACGCATTCGTGACATCAACGATGCCAAGACCGGCCGCTTGTCCTGGACAACGCTGCAGGCGGACTAAATAGGTAGCGCTAAACAAGGCTGAAAAAAGACACTATGGAGAACGTGATGAAAGTACTACATCGTCTCATTTGCACCGGTGCCCTGGCACTGTTGTTAAGCCCGGTTCAGGCTCAGGAGTTTGCGCCTCAAGGTGAAGGGCAAGGACGCATCGATAAACTTAACTTCGGCAACCACACGGCGCAAATAGGTGGTTACGACTACAGCGTTTCGATGAACGCTGAAGTCGAGATCAACAACAGCTACGGCGCCTTCACCATGTTGGAAGAGGGTATGTTAGTGGAGTTTGAATACCTGCAGTTTGATGACGGCACCCGCCGTATCACCGATATGCGGCAGGTGGATGCTATAGAAGAGCACTAAGCCACACCAAGCCACGCCAAGCAAGCTTCACTCGGCTAGTTCGGCGAGTTTGGTCATCTGGTCTGTCAGGGTTGCAATGCGGCTCTGCAGATCGGTGGCCTTGTCGCGCTCTTTCTCCACCACTTCGACGGGCGCCTTGGCCACGAAGTTCTGATTCCCCAGCTTCTTTTCGATCCGTTGAAGATCTTGTTGGGCTTTGTTGAGCTCTTTGTCTAACCGGTTGCGCTCCGCGGTGGCATCAATCAAACCCGCCAGCGGCACCATCACTTTTAAGTCGCCCACGAGGGCAAGCGCATGGGGTGGCGACTCGGCATCGTCTTCTAACCAGCTGAACTCGCTGACGTTAGCCAGGCGTTGCAGCATGCTGGCGGTGGCTACGGAGCGGTTGCGATCCCCATCGCCGCCGCCTTGTAGCAGCAGCGGAATGCTTTGATTGGGTTTGATGTTGGCCTCACCACGTATATTACGTAGCCCGCTGATGATCTGTTTCAACCACTCAATTTGAGCGACCGCGTCGTTGTCTTCGGTAAATTCCCCTGCCTGGGGATACTCCTGCAGCATAATGGTGTCATGGGTGACCTGCAGGCGTGGTGCTACTTGATGCCACAGCGTTTCGGTGATGAAAGGCATGACCGGATGTACCACTCTGAGTAAGGTTTCCAACACCTCGAGCAGAGTACGTCGAGTACCTTGTTTTTCGGCAGCGCTGATCGTGTCGTCCCACAGCAGCGGTTTACTCAGCTCTACGTACCAGTCGCAGTATTCATGCCAGGCAAACTCGTAAACGGCGCTGGCAAAGATATCAAACCGATAGGTGGCCAGAGCGTACTCGGCGTCTTTGATGAGTTGGTGGGTTTTACTCAGCATCCAGCGGTCCACGGTGCTCAACTCGGCGGTTGCGTCGGGCACAAAATCTTCGGTGTTCATCAAAACAAACTTGGTGGCGTTCCACAGCTTGTTGCAGAAGTTGCGATAACCCTCGATGCGGTTCAGATCAAACTTAACGTCCCGTCCCGTAGTCGCCAGGGCGCAGAAGGTGAACCGCAATGCATCCGTGCCATAAGAAGGAATGCCGTCGGGGAAGTCTTTGCGTGTGGCCTTTTCTATTTTGGGCGCCAGCTGTGGCTGGGTGAGGTTGGAGGTGCGTTTGGTCACCAATTCATCCAGCGAAATACCGTCGATAAAATCCAACGGGTCCAGGCCATTCCCCTTGGTTTTGGACATTTTGTTACCTTCACCGTCGCGCACCAGGCCATGCACGTACACCGTGTGGAAAGGAATGCGGTCGGTGAAATGCAGCGTCATCATGATCATTCTGGCCACCCAGAAGAAAATGATGTCGTGTCCGGTGATTAAGGTATCGGTGGGCAGGAACTGATCCAGTTCAACGGTTTCGTCAGGCCAACCCAAGGTTGCGAACGGCCACAATGCGGAAGAAAACCAGGTTTCCAACACATCGGTGTCTTGGGTGAGTGCCGTATCAGCAGGCAGGTTGTACTTTGCGCGTGCCGCATCGGCTGATTTGGCAACGTAGACGTTGCCTTGGGCGTCGTAGTAGGCCGGTATCTGATGTCCCCACCATTGTTGGCGGCTGATGGTCCAATCTTGGATGTCGCGCATCCAGGAGAAGTACACGTTCTCGTACTGCTTAGGCACAAATTTAATGTCACCGTTTTCCACCGCCTCGATGGCCGGTTTGGCCAAGGGGGTCATTTCCACAAACCATTGGTCGGTGAGAAAAGGTTCAATGATGGCGCCGGAGCGGTCGCCGCGGGGCACCATCAGGGCATGGTCTTTGACTTCGCCTAACAAATCCAAGGCATCCAGATCGGCCACCACGGCTTTGCGTGCCTCCTCACGGCTCATACCTTGGTACTGTGCTGGCGCGTTGTCGTTGATGGCCGCATCAGTGGTGAAGATGTTGATCAACGGTAGGTCGTGGCGGGCCCCTACCTCATTGTCGTTAAAGTCATGCGCCGGGGTGATCTTCACGCAGCCGGTGCCAAACTCCATATCGACGTATTCGTCGGCAATGATAGGGATGCGGCGGTCGACCAGAGGCAAATTCACAAAACCACCCACCAAGTGTGCATACCGTTCATCATCCGGATGTACCGCCACCGCGGTGTCACCAAGCATGGTCTCTGGCCGGGTGGTCGCGACCGTCAATACAGCGGCGCCGTCTTTAGTGGTTAAGTCGTCCAGCAATGGGTAGTGGAAGTGCCACAAATGGCCCTGTTCGTCGTGGTTCTCTACTTCTAAATCGGAGATGGCGGTGCGCAGCTGCGGATCCCAATTGACCAGGCGTTGGCCTTTGTAAATTAGACCTTCGTCGTAGAGACGCTCAAACACCTCCAAGACCGCCTCCGCGTAGGCGTCATCCATGGTGAAGCGATCTCGTGACCAATCGAGGCTCGAGCCCATGCGGCGGATTTGTTGGTTGATGGTGCCGCCGGATTGTTCGCGCCACTCCCAAACCTTTTCGATAAATGCTTCACGCCCTAGCGCGTCGCGTTGGATGCCTTGTTCATTGAGCTGGCGTTCCACCAACATTTGTGTGGCGATACCGGCATGATCCGTGCCCGTCTGCCACAACGTGCGTTTACCTTTCATGCGCTGATAGCGAATCAACGTATCCATCAACGTCTGGTTAAAGGCATGACCCATGTGCAGCGTGCCGGTGACGTTGGGCGGCGGGATCAGCACACAGTAACCTTCGCCGTTGCCGCTGGGTGCAAAGTAGTTCTCCTGCTCCCAATGGCGGTAGAGGTCTTGTTCTATGGCATGTGGATCGAAACTGCTGTCCATGGTGTTAGGTCTTGTGCTCCGGCCCGCTGGCATTGCCAATTTTGGCTCGCATGTGATTGAGGATTTCGGTGGATAGTTCGCTGACGATGCGTTCGCGCAAACGTCCTATGTTGGCTTCCAGTGTTTCTGCCAGCCATGCCCGTACACTGGCGTCGATGCGGATCTTCAGGGCTTCGGCAAGTTCATCGGTGTGTTCAGGCAACCAGGCGGTGCTGTTGGCTTCGATGCTGGAGCGCGCTTCTTCGAACATCTCTTCCACCGAATCACGCCAGGTATCACTCAGTAAAGTTTGGAAAGTGTCATCACCCATGTGCTCGGAGACGACGTTGTCTATCTGATCGTCTAACAATGGCACCGCATCTTCATCAACTGCTGCTTCTGCAGTCGAGTTCGCTGATGCTGCGTCTTCTTCGTCCAAGAGGTCTTTGATGGACTTTAAATCTTCGATGAACTCATCCGGCTCGTCGCGTTCTTGGTTCGGATCCATGGGTTTAACCACCGGCGTGTTCCCAGTTATTCAACTCGTGGTGATGTAATGGATAGCCGCGGTCACGGTAGTGTGCGTAGCGAGTGCGCCCCTGCTCGCGGGTATCCGCCACCACAATTTCCGCGACGCGGTCAAAGCGCCCAAAAAAGGCGGGTACCTCGGCGCCGAGGTTAATCAACAGGCCCTCGGTGTGATGGGGCGGATGAAAACCAATATGAATTGGGCTGCTGGGTTGCCCATCATCGGCGAGGATCTCATGCGGCAAAAAGCGGTGTTGGGGATAGTCCCACATCAGCTCATCCAGTTCCGCCGCCGCGCCGGCGTCTTCAACATGCACATGCACGGGGTGGCCTGACAGGTAGGCTTTCAATCCCAGGCGGCAGGCGAAGCGCATGCTGGCGTCCAGGGATTGATCGTCTAGAATGTAGAAATCCACCCGCGTCATACACTAGCCGTTGGCTTGTTCCCACAAGTACGTAAACAGCAACGGTACCGGGCGTCCGGTGGCGCCTTTGCGCGGCCCGCCCATAAAGGCGCTGCCGGCGACGTCCATATGCGCCCATTGGGTCTCTTCGACAAAACGCGACAGGAAACAAGCGGCCGTGACACTGCCGGCGTCGCGGCCGCCGACGTTTGCCATGTCTGCGAAGTTGCTCTTCAGTGCAGATTGATATTCGTCCCATAAAGGCATTTGCCAAGCTTTGTCACCACTTTCATCACCGGCTTTTAACAGTGCTTTGGCCAGGCTTTCGTCGTTGGCATACACGGCACTGGCGTGAGAACCCAACGCTACAATGCAGGCGCCGGTCAGCGTAGCGACATCGATGATGGTGCTGGGTTTAAACTTTTGCACATGTGTTAAGGCATCACACAACACCAAGCGGCCTTCCGCGTCGGTGTTGAGAATCTCGATGGTTTTGCCCGAAGACGATGTGACGATGTCACCGGGGCGAGTGGCACCGCCGCTGGGCATATTTTCCGCCGCGGCCACCACCGTCACCAAGTTAAGCTTCAAGCCAGCCTCAATGGCGGCCTTGGTTGCGCCGAGTACGGCCGCGGCCCCACACATGTCGAACTTCATTTCGTCCATGGCCGGCGGGGGTTTCAGTGAGATCCCGCCGGTATCGAAAGTGATGCCTTTACCCACCAGCGCCACCGGCGCCTCACCGCGCTTGCCGCCGTTGTATTGAATGACAATGAGGTGCCCGGGTGTGTCGCTGCCTTTGGACACAGCCAGGAATGCGCCCATGTTTGCGTCGGCCATTTGTTTTTCGTTGAGGCTGGTCACTTTGACATTCGGGTGACGGCCAAGTTTGCGCGCTTCGCGCAATACGTAGGTTGGGTTACAGACATTCGGTGGTTCGTTGCCTAAATCCCGGCTCAACGCCAAACCGGCATCCAGCGCGTTGCCAAATTTCATCGCATTAGCGGCGTCTTTTTTGTTGGCGACGTGCAGCCGTAGCGTGTTTAGGTCCGGTGCAGCCGGTGCCTTGCTTTTGTGTTTGCCGTAACGGTAGGCGGCGTAACTCATGGCGTGGGTGAGCGTTCTGAGCTTCCACTCGGTGTTTTTGCCTTGGGCGCGGCTGCCGGCTAACGCCATCACCGCTTGTTTAACTGGCAGCTTTAACAACGCATTGGCAGCCGCATTGGCCATCTTGCGATAAGCATCTGCGGACATCGCTGCTTCGGCGCCGCCGACGATGAGCAGACGGCTAACCGCTCCAGGTAGGTTGATCACCAGGATTTGTTCCGCCTGATCCTTGAAATCGGCTGTGCTGCGGGAAAAGATATCGCTATGGCCGAGCGCGCGGGCGACGCTTTTTGCGGTCTTAAGGGATGCCACCAGACATGGGGTACGCAGTTCGTGTAAGGTGCCGTCGGTTAGGCTGTATTTCATAGGATCGAAGTTTGTCTTGTTTAAAAGTGCGCCATTCTAATTTAAAACATCACACCGGCATATGTCTGTTGCAGCCAAGTATCTAAATCGCGAACTGTTGGCGGTCTTCACCGTCACGCTGCTGATGTTGTTGCTGGTGGCGGTGGGTGGACGCTTCATTGGCTACCTGCAAGACGCCGCGTTAGGCAAATACACCGGCGCTACGGTCATGACCATCATTGGTCTGCGTATGCCTGAATTTGTGCAGCTGGTGGCACCTTTCGCCGCCTATGTTGCCATCGTGTTGACCCTGGGACGGTTCTACGCCGATCAGGAGATGGTTGTGTTGCAAGGCGCGGGGGTCAGCACCGCCAAACTGCTTGGTTGGGTCAGCTTGTGTCTGAGCTTGGTGGTGGTGATGGTGGCGGTTCTCGCGTGGGTGTTAACTCCCTTGTCACAACGGGTACTGGCGGAGTATTTGGCGGAGCAACGTGCCCAATCGGAGTTCGAAGCGGTGAATCCGGGAACGTTTCACACCTACGATCGCGGCAAACGTGTGACCTACAGTCGGGCGATGTCTGACGACCGCACGGTCTTGTATGACGTGTTTCTGTCACAACGCCTGGAGGAAGGTCGCAGTGTCAATGTTTGGGCGGAACAGGGCACCCAAGAAATCGACCCGCAAGACGGCTTTCATTACCTCGTTCTCAGCAACGGCAAACGATACGAAAGCGGTCCCGACGGGGTGGATATGCGCACTATGGAATTTGCTGAGTTACGCCAGCGTTTGGAAGCGGTGGAACGTGGCAACGACAGTCTTGACGTTGAAGCTTTACCGATGGGGGACTTGGGTGACGATCCGAAGGCCCGTGCTGAGTGGCATTGGCGTGTTGCCCTACCGGTGTTTGCCGTGATTGGCGGCCTCATGGCGGTGGGTGTGTCCCGGGTGCGCCCGCGGCAAGGGCGTTTTGCGAAAATAGTACCCGGCGCGTTACTGATGTTGGTGTACTACCTATTGTTGCTGCTCGCGCAAAATGCCATCGCCGAGCGTGAACTGTCGCCTAGTCTTGGCCTGTGGCCGGTGCACGCGGTGTTTGCGGCGGTAGGTGTTTATCTATTGCGCCAGCTCGCGCGTCCGGTAGGCGCGCGTTAAGAATTGCTTTTGTCTTTCGGGATATGCACCACCATGGTGTCGCTGAGCCTGTCGTGCCAAGTCTGGCGCCGGTCACCAATGTAAAACCACAGGTAGCCGATCCCGCAGCTGATAAACGACAGGGGCGCTGCCAATAGGCGTATGCACAACTGTTTGGTACTCGGCCGTTGGCCGGAACTATCCACCACCTTGATGCGCCAAGAAGTCATCCCCAAGGTCTGCCCCTGGCGCGACCAGAAGTAAAGGTAGAATCCGGCCAGCTCCAGCAGCAGGACCAACTGGACAAACAAGCCGGTGACCGCTTCACCGTCGTTCAAAATCACCCAGAAAAACAGGGTGCCCATCCAAATAGCGATGACTAATAAGGCATCGTACAGGAGGGCACCGAGGCGACGGCCAACACCGGCAGGGTAAGCAATCGTTGGGCTTTGATCAGAAGCTGGCAACGTTCCCCGCAATTTGCAGGCTGCGCCCGCAGTACTCCTGTTTGATCATATCGGTAAGCACGTCCGGCTCATCGTTCACTGCCCAGACGCGGCGCCCGTCATCCAAGCGGCAGGCGACAAAGGCTTTGTCTGGGCCTTCCGCGCCATACATCACGCTGTAGCCTTCCACTTGGGCTTGGCCGTGATGTTGCTCCACGACCTCACGCTTGTAGGTGGCATCCACCTTGGCCTGGAGGTCTTCATGTTGAAACGGCTGCGAAGGCGCTTCGGTGGAATACACGCCGAAGGCGTGTTTGGTGAGATACCCGCCGTTGGCCGTGATTAACCCTCGTTCGCCTGGCTGCGTGCGCAACAGTTCCGCCATACGGGCGATGGAGTGCATGACGTAGTTGTTGAGTGGCCCGCCGGCCCAAGTCAAGCCGCCGGTCACGGTGAGGGGTTTATTCACATCCAACCCCAGTTCCGCCGCGGCCACTTGTACCGCCACTGGAAAACAGCTGTATACGTCAACCATGGCGAGCTCACCGACCTCGGTGTTGGCCAGCTCAAGACAGCGACCGCCGGCGAAGCGGATGCCCGGTGAGCTGTAGAGGTTGTCGCGATTGGACACAAAATAGTGGTCGTGGGCGTCTGTGCCCGCCCACGGGTATACCCACTTCTCTGCGGGAATACCCAAAGCCTTGGCTTTGTCTTGCGAACACAGGATTAACGCGGCACCTTGGTCAACATTGTTGTTGGAATTCATGAACTTCGGATAAGGAAAAGACACCGGCCGATTCACCGCGGACGCCGTGCGGATCTCCTCTGCGCTTTTGGCATCCCTGATCCATGCGTGCGGGTTGTCGGCGGCGACCGCACTAAAGCCTGCCCACAGCTCAGAGACCTTTTGCAGGTGCTCTTCTACGCCTAGACCAAGATGGTGACGCAAAGCAATTTCGAAGATCGGATAAATCTGTATGGGCCGGCCTAGACGAATCGCTTTTTCCGCTGGGTGGCGCATTTCTACCTCTTCACCCATCCATACGTCCGGGGTGCCGGGCAGCTCTTGCCACTCAAGCTCCAAGTTGGCACGCGCGGCTTTGGCTTGCGTATTGCCACATTCCGCGCCGGTAATGATGATCACGTCGTGTTTACCGGCCTGGATATCCAGGCAGGACTTGTTCACCGTGGTTTGCACAAAGTTGCCGCCGAACGGCGTTAAACCGGTTTCCGCGTTGGGATTGCCAATCGCTTCCGCCACGGCCTTGGCGGGGTTTTGATAGGGCCAAATACCGCGGACCACCCGCACTGCGCTGGCGTTCAGCAACTCCGAACTGCCGGCATCAGCAGCTGCCGCGTGTACCGCGTCGATCATTAATTCAATGGGTTCTTTGGCGATTGCCGGGCCGTCGACACGCTGCTCTAGCTGCGCGATACCTACAAGGACTGGGACGTTTGAGCTCATGATGAAATTCCTACAGCTTTTCGATAATGGTGCCGGTACCCAGACCGCCACCGCAGCACATGGCAATTAAGCCGTACTTGCCGTCGCGGCGCTCCAGCTCGTGCAGGGCGCTGGTAATTAAGCGTGCACCGGTGCTGCCGGTGGGGTGACCGAGTGCAATGGCGCCGCCATTCGGATTGACGTTGTCTGGATTCGGCTGCAGTTCTTTTTCCCACGCCATTACCACTGAGGCGAACGCTTCGTTGACTTCAAACACGTCGATGTCGTCTACGCTCAAGCCGGTTTGGTCCAGCACTTTGCGGCTGGCGGGAATGGGGCCTTTCAACATGGTGACCGGATCACAGCCGACTAAGGTGGAAGCAAGGATCCGTGCGCGTGGCTTAAGGCCTAACTCGTCCACCGCCTTTTGGTTGGCCAGGATCACTACCGCGGCGCCATCAGACACTTGCGAACTGGTGCCTGCCGTATGAATTTCCTGACCAGGCACGGCATTCAGACCCGCCAGCGCATCCAAATTGGTGGCGCGGATGCCTTCGTCTTGGCTGATCATTTGTGTTGCACCGGTGGGTTTGCCTTCTTCGTCCAGCACCGGCGCTTCGATCGGCACAATCTCGCGCTCGAAGCGGCCTTCTTCCCGCGCTTGCAGCGCGCGCTGTTGGCTGCGCAAACCGAAAGCATCTGTGTCGGCGCGGGTAATTTGATATTCCTCGGCAATCATCGCCGCACCCTGGAATTGGCTCGTCGGCTCATAGTGTTCGAAGTAGCTTTCGCCCATGGGAGCGCCGTCTTTCATGGCAGAACCCAACGGCACCCGCGTCATCATCTCCACACCGCAGCACAACACCACGTCTTCCATCCCGGACGACACCATGGCCGCACCCAGGCTGGTGGCCTGCTGGCTGGAGCCGCACTGAGAATCGATGGTGGTGGCGGCAACTTCTTCCGGCAAACCCTGGGACAGCCAGGCGATGCGGGCGATGTTGAAGGTTTGCTCACCCACTTGAGAGACGCAGCCGCCAAGCACTTGGCCAATCTTTTCCGCCGGTATACCGCTGCGCTCGATCGCCGCGCTTTGTACTTTGCCGAGTAGATCTGCCGGCATCAGACCGGCCAAGCCTTTGCCGCGTTTGCCGATTGGACTGCGGGCTGCTTCGATGATGTACACGTTTTCCATGGGTGACTCCTCTCTTGGTTCGCTTTTCTGGAATGGTTGTTTGCGTTAGTTTCAACGCGGAAAACGGACATTTTACAACATTGCAGCAAGATTGGAGGGATACGGTGTGAGTGTTGAGCCACAGCCGCGCATTGCGCGCACAAACGCAAAGGAACTGATTGGCATTCACCTGCGTATGTCCTTAGCCGCTGACGCAACTCCGACGCTGTGGGGCGAATTCATGCCCCGGCGGGGGGAGATCGAGCAGCGCGCCGGCACCGATCTGATCTCGTTGCGTACTTTCACAGAGGGCGTGGCAGACCCATTTGCGCCCACGCTTGAGTTTGATAAGTACGCCCTGGCGGAAGTGGAACGGGATAGTCCGATCCCCAATGACTGCCAAATTCAGCGTATAAATTTGAACCGCGACCGCAGTTTGAAGTCTTACCCGAGGGTTATAACCCGATGGATGAGCACGCGCAGGAAGACATCTGGATTCCAATTTGTAACAGAGATTAAGAGCCTTCGACATGTGGAAACACACCGGTAAATACCGGCCCGACTTTGCAGAGCAGCCAGGACCAGGCCAGGAATCGGTATGGGACTATCCTCGACCCCCAGCCCTGGACGCGTCTGACGAAAGCGTGGTGGTCACCAACGCAGGGGAACAATTAGCACAAAGCCAGTCTTGTCTGCGGGTGTTGGAGACCGCGGGACCGCCGACCTATTACATTCCAGAGCAGGACATCAATTGGGCGCAGTTGGTGCAGATCCGCCACAGCTCGTTCTGCGAATGGAAGGGACAAGCCAGTTATTTTGCCCTGGCGGAGGATCCCGCGGGTATTCCGGTGGCGTGGTTGTATGCCGATCCGTCGCGCGCGTTTCAGGCACTGGATCGCCATGCCTCATTTTATCCGGGCCGTGTAGAGTGTTTTGTCAACGACGAGCGGGTGCAGCCGCAGCCGGGTGAGTTTTACGGGGGCTGGATTACGAGTCGGGTAGTGGGGCCGTTCAAGGGGGAGCCTGGGACGGGACATTGGTAAACAGCGACCTGCGGTCGCTCACACGACGTGTCGGTTCGGTATCGGTAACACCGTAGTTCTGTTCGGCAATGGTAACGATGTTACCGTTGGTACCTGGGGTCGGACTCGAATAGCGACCTGCGGTCGCTCACACGACGTGTCGGTTCGGTATCGGTAACACCGTAGCTCTGTTCGGCAATGGTAACGATATTACCATTGGTACCTGGGGTCGGACTCGAACCGACACTCCCGTGAAGGAACCGGATTTTGAATCCGGCGCGTCTACCAATTTCGCCACCCAGGCATAGGGGGGAGCATTCTGCCCAACGGTGCTTCTAGATACAAGAGAGGTCCAGTATCCTGCGCTGCGGAGTTTGCAGGAGAAAAACACTGTTTAGCGCGGCCGCGGAACGTAACAAAGAGCCCGTCCGACAGGTCTTGTCAGCCAAGCTGCCGCCTACCGGCATTTTGCTGGAATTGGCCTGCGGTACGCTGCAGCATGCCCTGCACATCGCCCCGAGCCACCCTGATTTGATTTGGCAACCTTCGGACATCCATGCGGAAACGCTGACCTATGGTGCAAACATCGAACGTCCTACCAACGTGCGCGCGCCGATCTACTTAGACGTGCTTGGCGACCATTGGCCGCTTGCACAGGCTGATGCCATTTACACGGCAAATCTATTGCACATCTCTCCGCCTTCTATCCCCGGTGCCTTGTTTGGCGGCGCGCAAGCATTACAGGTCAGCGATGTGTTTATCTATGGGCCCTTTCTGGTCGAAGGTCAGGAGACTGCGGCGGGCAACGTCCAGTTTGATGCGGACCTTCGCAGGCGCAACCCGGAGTGGGGCATCCGCTCCCTGAACGATGTTTTAACCACCGCGGGTGCCAGCGGGTTTAGGTTGCTTGATACTACCCCGATGCCCGCGAATAACCTCCTGCTGCATTTTCACTCAGCCTAGTGGTTTGAGCACTAGTTTCCCTAAGCTGCCTCTCAAGACAAGCTGCGTCGCGGGCCCGGTTGCTCTAGAATGCAGCGCTCTTAGCTATCTGAATGTTGGTCGGTAAAGCCAATGCAACTCAGCGACTTCCACTATGAACTGCCTGCGGCGTTAATTGCCCAGCACCCTGCCCCTGAGCGCAGCACGTCGCGCTTGCTGCAAGTTAAAGAAAATGGGGTTGAACATCGGGTGTTTAGCGACGTGGTGGATTTGCTGCAACCCGAAGACGTGTTGGTGGTGAACAACACTCGCGTAATCAAGGCGCGTTTGCACGGCACTAAGGACACCGGTGGCAGTGCGGAGTTGCTGCTTGAGCGTGTGGTGAATCATCAGGAGGCGCTGTTTCAAGTACGTGTGAGCAAACCTCTGAAAGAGGGTCGCGCGGTGCAGATTGGCGATTACACGCTGACCAACCTTGGGCGCCAGGGTCAGTTTTACCATCTGCGTGCGGACATACCGCTGTTAGACCTCCTGGATAGTTATGGTCATGTGCCTCTGCCACCTTACATCGAGCGGGAGGATGACGCGGAAGATGACGAGCGTTATCAAACCGTTTACAGCCAAGTTCCCGGGGCGGTAGCCGCACCCACCGCGGGGCTGCATTTTTCGGATGCGCTGTTAGCGGAGATTCAGGCGCGCGGTACTCAGGTGGCTGAGATTACTTTGCACGTAGGCGCCGGTACCTTCCAACCGGTGCGGGGCGACATTGAGGCGCACGAAATGCACAGCGAAGTGTATGCGGTAGACGCACGTGCCCTCGCCAAAATCGAAGCCGCACGCGCGGCCGGGGGGCGTGTGGTAGCGGTGGGTACGACCGTGGTGCGGACGTTGGAAAGTGTGGCGCAGGCCCACGAAGGCAAACTGTGTGTCTGCGCCGGTGAAACACAGTTGTTTATCAAACCAGGGTTCGAATTTGCCGCGGTGGATGCCTTGATTACCAACTTTCATTTACCTGAATCTACCTTGCTGATGTTGGTGTCTGCGTTTGCGGGCTACGAACGCGTGATGGCCGCTTATCAGGCGGCAGTGGCGGAACGTTATCGGTTTTTCAGCTACGGTGATGCCATGTGGTTAGAACGGCAGCCCCAGCATGTTTGAAGTCTTAAGCACAGACGGGGCGGCGCGGCGCGGGCGCCTGCAGCTGCCCCACGGCACCGTGGAAACGCCGGTATTTATGCCCTGCGGGACCTACGGCTCGGTGAAAGCCATGAGTCCCAGGGACATCCACGAGGTGGGCACGCAGATGTTGCTGGGCAACACTTTCCATCTCATGTTGCGTCCGGGAGACGAGCGGGTTAAGGCGTTTGGCGGTCTGCATGAGTTTATGCAGTGGCATGGGCCCATTCTTACGGATTCTGGTGGTTTCCAGGTGTTCAGCTTAGGAGACCTGCGTAATTTGGATGAGCAGGGTGTGGTGTTCCGCTCGCCGGTGAATGGCGACAAGGTCACATTGACACCGGAGTCTTCGATTTCCGTGCAGCGCAACTTGGCATCAGATGTGGTGATGGTGCTGGACGAATGTACCGCCCATCCTGCGACGCATCGTCAGGCGCAAGATTCCATGCAGCTGTCGTTACGCTGGGCGCAGCGTTGTCGGAACGCTTTTGACCGCAACGATAATGGCGCGTCTTTAAACCCCGGCGCCAAATTGTTCGGCATTGTGCAGGGCGGCATGTACGACGATCTGCGCCGGGAAAGTCTGGCTGGCCTTGAGGACATCGGTTTTGATGGTTACGCCATCGGCGGCCTGTCGGTGGGGGAAAGTAAGGAGGAGATGGACGCGGTGATGACCGGCCTGTTGCCACATATGCCGGCGCAGGCGCCGCGCTATTTGATGGGTGTCGGCACACCGCAGGATTTGGTGCGCGGGGTGGAGTTAGGCGTGGACATGTTTGATTGTGTCATGCCGACCCGTAACGGCCGCAACGGCTATCTCTTTACCTCCACCGGGGTGGTGAAGATTCGCAACGCCAAACACAAAAATTCCGACGAGCCGGTAGATCCGGCGTGTGATTGTTACACCTGTCAGAACTTCTCCAGGGGTTATCTACATCACTTAGACCGCTGCGGAGAAATGTTGGGCGCCATGCTCATGACCCGGCACAATTTGCACTACTATCACAATCTCATGGCTCGATTGCGTGCCTCCATTGAAACGGGTACATTTCGCACCCTCGTCGATACCCTCCATAACGATTGGAATTCTAAATGAGTCTGTTTGAAACGACTGTATATGCAGCACCTGCAGGCGGTGCCGGTGGCGATGCGGGTTTGATCAACCTGCTGTTCCTCGGCGGCTTCGTGTTGATTTTTTACTTTCTATTGATACGGCCGCAGAACAAGCGGCGCAAGGAACACCAGTCCTTGGTGACCAGCCTTTCCAAAGGCGATGAGATTGTCACTGCCGGAGGCATAGTCGGCCAAATCACCAAGGTGGAAGACGATTTTGTCAAGGTGCAAGTGGGTGATAACGTGGAGATGAGAATTCAGAAATCGGCCGTTGGCGCGACGTTGCCGAACGGCACCATCAAATCCCTCGAAGCAGAAAAATAAGAAGCAGAAAAACAGGAAGCAGAAAGATAGATGGCTGAAACCGGTCTGGGTGGTTCACCCCTGCTAGGGGTACGCAAGCGCAATACTGCGCCTAACACCTTTCGCCCTTGGCAATATGCACTCATCTTTTTGGTGCTGACGTTAGGTGCCATTTATAGTGCGCCTAACCTTTTTCAGCCGGATCCGGCGCTGCAAATCCGTCCGCGCGATGAATCCCTGACCCTCAACGACCAACAGTTGGCGTTGAGTCAGTTACAGGCTGCGCTCACTGAAGCCGCCATACCCGTGGTAGGAACAGACATGCTGGAGGGTTACGCCCTAGTGCGTGTCGACAGCGACGAAAATCAATTAAAAGCCCAGGTGTTGGCTAACGAAGTGCTGAACGCATCCGGTGATGACTGGATAATTGCGCTCAACCGCGCCAGCACCACGCCGCAATGGCTGCGCGACATGGGTGCTTCACCGATGTCTTTGGGTTTGGATCTATCCGGTGGTGTGCACTTCTTGTTGCAGGTCAACATGGATGACTATCTGGCCTCGGTAGTCGCCAACGCAGCCGAAGGTATCCGTGACACCTTGCGCGAGGCGCGCATCGTTTACCTTCCCAACCGTGAATGGGTGGACGGCTTGACCATCAGCGTGGCGTTCTCAGATGAAGCGCAACGTGATGCGGCGCTGGAAGCGCTCGAGGAGTACCAGGATTATCAAATTCGCGACACGGTTGTGGACGGCAACCCGGGCTTGATCTTCCGTCTTACCGACGAACGCATCCAGGTGCTGGAAGACCGCGCCATCAGCCAAAACCTCACCAGTTTGCGCAACCGCGTGAACGAGTTGGGGGTATCGGAGCCGCAGGTGCAGCGGTTGGGCCGCTCTCGTATCGTGGTGGATTTGCCGGGTATACAAGACAGTGCCCGAGCCAAAGAGATTCTCAACAAGTTTGCCAACTTGGAATTCCGCCTGGCGGCGCTGCCGAACACACCGCGCTTCCAACGTGAGACCTATGAATACGAAGGGCGCCTGCAAGATATTCTGCGGCGCAATATTGTTACTGGTAACAACGTGCAAGATGCACAGCAGAGTTACGATCCGGAAACCAATCAACCCCAGGTTAGCATCGAGCTCGACAACGACGGCGGCAATCGCATGTTTGACGCCACCAAGGATAACGTTGGCCGCGATATGGCCATTCTGTTTATCGAACAGAAACCGATCGTGCGTAAGGTGGAGCGGGACGGCGAAATTGTAGAACTCTTCTCCACTGATGAAGAGCGCCGCTTAATCAGCGTTGCCAACATCAAGTCGGCGCTGGGGTTTCAATTCCGCATTACTGGTTTGAGTCTGCGCGAAGCGCAAGACTTAGCGTTGCTGCTACGCGCGGGTGCGCTGGCAGCGCCGATGTACATCGTTGAAGAGCGCACCGTGGGTGCACAGTTAGGGGATGAGAACATCCAACGTGGTTGGCAGGCGGTGGGTATCGGCTTTTTGCTGGTGCTGATTTTTATGCTGTTTTATTACCGCTGGTTTGGTTTGGCCGCCAATGTGGCGTTGTCCGCCAACTTGATGTTGCTGGTGGCCATCATGAGTGTGCTTGGCGCCACCCTCACATTGCCTGGTATTGCCGGGATTGTATTAACCGTCGGCATGGCCGTAGACGCTAACGTGCTAATTTTCTCGAGGATCAGGGAAGAGCTTAAAGAGCGTGCGCCCCAGGCCGCGATTCAAGCCGGCTTCGAACGCGCCTTGCTGACCATTACCGATGCCAACGTGACCACCTTCTTTGTGGCCATTATCTTGTTATCCATCGGCAGCGGACCGGTGCGCGGCTTTGCTGTGACTTTGGCGGTAGGCATCGTTACCTCCATGTTCACCGCCATCATGGTGACCCGAGCCATTGTCAATTTGATGTATGGCGGGCGGAAGTTGGAGAGCCTCAAAATATGACGACGCCAACTTTTGATTTCATGGGTAAACGCCGCTACGCGGTGGTGTTTAGCGTCATCCTGATCATCCTCTCTATCGGTGAGTTAGCCCTCAACGGTCTCAATCTTGGCTTGGATTTCACCGGTGGCACCATGGTGGAACTTGGTTTTGACAATGAGGTCGACGCTGAAGAAGTGCGGAGCGTGCTGAATGAGAACGGCTTCGTGAATGGTACGGTGCAATATTTTGGCTCCAATCGAGACATCCTCATCCGTGTACCTCCCCAAGCCGATATCGACCAATCCACCATGGGGGATAGCATCTTCCAAACCATGCAAGCGGCCTATGATGGGGTGAGCTTGCGTCAATCTAACTTCGTCGGCCCGGCGGTAGGCCAGGAGCTCACCGAAGACGGTGGTCTGGCGCTGTTGGCAGCGTTAATAGTAGTGATGCTGTACATCCTTGTGCGCTTTACCAAACAGTTTTCTATCGGTGCGGTAGTCGCGTTGGCCCATGACGTGGTGGTGGTGCTGGGCTTTTTTGCCTTGTTCAATTGGACGTTTGATTTGACCGTGTTGGCCGCTCTGTTAGCGGTGATTGGTTATTCCTTGAACGACACCATTGTGGTCAGCGACCGCATACGGGAGAACTTCCGCAAGATTCGTAAACGCACACCGGTAGAGGTGATCAACGAATCGCTCAATCAAATCCTGGGCCGCACCTTGGTGACGTCTATGACCACCTTGTTTGTACTGTTGGCGCTGCTGTTTGCCGGTGGAGAAGTCATTCGCGGCTTTGCCTTGGCGCTCAGCATCGGTGTGGTGGTGGGAACCTACTCTTCGATTTATGTGGCCGCCAACATGTTACTGGCGCTCAACATTTCACGCGAAGATCTGTTGGTGCCGGAAGTGGAGAAAGAGGAAAACCCCGAAGGTACTTATCCCTAAGGGTCTGGCGGCGCTTGCTTATGCGGCAGGGCTACGGGCGGGCCAGCGTTATGTAGACGCTGTCCCGGTTTTAAACGTCTGCACCATGGCGCGCATGCATTTGGGGTTGGCGGCCACAATGTCGCCACTTTGCCAGTAACCTTCACCCCCTTGCAGGTCGCCCACAAAGCCGCCTGCTTCGCGTACCAAAACGATACCGGCGGCGATGTCCCACTTGCTTAGTCCCATTTCCCAAAAACCGTCGGTACGTCCCGCAGCCACATAGGCGAGATCCAACGCGGCGCTGCCAGCCCGGCGGATGCCGCGGCAGGTGGCAGTCATGGTTTTCAGCGAATCGATGTAGTCGTCGAGGCGGTTGATGCTGCCGGGTGGTATGCCGGTGCCGAGCACACACTCATTGAGTTTGGCCCTGGAACTCACACGGATACGTTTACCGTTTAACTGGGCGCCATAGCCACGGCTGGCAACAAACTCCTCGTGGCGGATCGGGTCCACAATAACGCCGTGCTCCAGGTGGTTACCCTTCATGATGCCGATGGACACCGAAAAATGAGGAATACCTTGAATAAAGTTGAGCGTGCCGTCTAAGGGGTCGATGATCCAAGTGAACTCATGCTGGCCTTGTTCGCCGCTCTCTTCACCTAGAATGGCATGGTCGGGGTAGGTTTGTTCGATGGCGGCAATGATGATCCGCTCGGCGTGGATGTCCACGTCAGAGACAAAGTCGTTGCGTGCTTTTTCACTGATGTCCCGCTCATCCGGGCGGTCGAACGCTTGGGCGATGTAGTCTGCGGCACTGCGCGCGGCGCGCAGTGCAATGTTGGCCATGGGTTGCATATCGGTAGTTGGGGCGCCTAGGTAAGCCGGCTCAAAAAAGGTGCGCTATCCTATCATGTGGAATTGAAATAACGAGGTATGCGGCCACCCGGTGTGGACGTTGGTCAACATGTTGGAACGAATCAGAATAGTCTTGGTGGAACCCAGCCATCCCGGCAACATCGGCGGTGCGGCGCGAGCCATGAAAACCATGGGTTTAAGCCAGTTGGTGGTGGTGAACCCCAAACGGTTTCCGGACCCGCAGGCAGATTGGCGGGCAGCGAGCGCGTTGGATGTGCTGGATGCGGCCCAAGTCTTGCCGGATGTAGACGCCGCTATTGCAGACTGCCATTGGGTGGTCGGCACCAGTACGCGATTGCGTAAAATACCCTGGCCGGTGGCGGATGCTAAAGACATAGCGGCCCACGTTGCCGCACAGTTGGCCGCACAAGATGACCGTACGCGTATCGCCATACTGTTTGGCCGGGAAGACAACGGACTCAGCAACGACGAACTAAGGCGCTGCAACTACCACCTGCAAATTCCAGCCGCGCCTGCTTACTCCTCGCTGAATTTAGCCATGGCCGTGCAGGTGGTGTGTTATGAAATTTATCAGGCTAGTTTGTCAGAGCCGGCGGTCACTCCGTGGGATCGCACGCTCGCCACCTCGGGTCAGGTGAATGCCATGTTGCAGGCGATGGAACAGACTTTAACGGACACCCACTTTCTGGATGCCGCTAATCCAGGTCAGACCATGACGCGCCTACGGCGCTTGTTTTCCCGCCAGCAAATGGACGAAACCGAGGTGCAGATTTTGCGCGGTATCATCAAACATATGGGCCAGGTGAAATAGTGGAGTAATTTGGTGGGTTATTGCATACTTCGGGCCCATGCGACTTACTACTAAAGGCCGTTATGCCGTAACGGCAATGTTGGACATCGCGCTGCACAGCGACGATGGGCCGGTCAGCGTCCAGGACATTGCCGAACGCCAAGCCATTTCGTCTTCTTATTTGGAACAGATTGTTGGTCGTCTGAAACGGGTTGGTTTGCTGTCCAGTCATCGTGGTCCGGGAGGCGGTTATCGCCTTGGCCAGAATGCAGCGGACATCAGCGTCTCGGCCGTGGTCAGCGCGGTGGGAGAGGGTATCGACGTGACCCGCTGCGGTGGCAGCGCAGATTGTCAAGAAGGGCATATGTGCCTGACCCACGACTTATGGGTAGATTTGTCTGCACAAATCGACGGTTTTTTACAACGTATCACCATCGCCAGCTTGGTTGATCGCCAGCTGCGCCAACAAGGCGCGACGTCTTCGTCCCGCATCGCCGCGACGCTCCTCAATTGAAAGACCCGATATACCTCGATTATGCCGCCACGACGCCGGTGGATCCCCGGGTGGCGGAAAAAATGAGCCGCTGTTTGATGGTGCAGGGCAATTTTGGCAACCCCGCATCCCGCTCACACATCTATGGCTGGCGCGCCGAAGAAGCGGTGGAGCAGGCACGGGTGCAGGTTGCGGACGTATTGCAGGCAGATCCGCGTGAAATCATTTGGACCTCCGGCGCCACCGAGTCGGACAATCTGGCGATCAAAGGCGCTGCTTATCGTGCCGCCAAAAAACACCTCATCACCAGTGCCGTGGAACACAAAGCGGTGTTGGATACATGCGCCTTTTTAGAAAGCGAAGGTTTTGAGGTCACCTATCTGCAGCCGGATGCGCACGGCCGTATCGAAGCTGATCAAGTAGCCGCAGCCATTCGTGAAGACACGTTGCTGGTGTCCATCATGCACGTCAATAACGAGCTGGGTACAATTAACGACGTGGCTGCCGTAGGTGAGGTTTGCGAAAATAAAAACGTTATTTTTCATGTAGATGCAGCGCAAAGCTTTGGAAAGCTAGAGATCAATGTCAAAGCCATGCAAATTGATCTGCTGTCGATCTCAGCGCACAAGCTGTATGGACCTAAGGGGATGGGGGCGCTTTACGTGCGGCGCGAACCGCCGGTGAAATTGCACCCGCTCATTCACGGTGGTGGGCACGAAATGGGTATGCGTTCAGGCACCTTGGCAACCCACCAGATAGTTGGCCTCGGAGAGGCCGCGGCGCTGATGCAGGCGCACATGCATGAAGAACAGGCGCGCTTTTCCAGCTTACGGCAACGCATGCTGGCGCACCTGCAGCAGATCCCGGATACCTTCATCAACAGTCATCCGGAACATAACCTGCCGTCGATCCTGAATGTAGGGTTTGCCGGGGTCGATGGTGAAACGCTGTTGCTGGCCCTGGATGATCTGGCGGTGTCCAGCGGCTCCGCGTGTACCTCGGCTTCGGTAGAGCCTTCCTTTGTGTTGCGCGCTATCGGTGTACCGGACGACGTCGCCCATGCATCTATTCGGCTGAGCGTTGGGCGATTCACCGCCGCGTCCGATGTAGATGACGCGGGCGAGCGCATTGCCGCGGTAGTGGGGCGATTGCGCGCACCCTGAGCACGCGTATAATACGCGCCCGCCAGCCCAGAGCCGGCATGGTATTTCCTTATAAATTAGACACATAGCTGTATCTGGCTGACTTCGATGCAGGTCAGATACAAGACAGATCGATAAACAGATCGAGTGGAGATCAATATGGCTGTAGAGCGCACCCTTTCCATCGTTAAACCCGACGCGGTCGCGCGGAATTTGATCGGTGAAATTTATTCCCGTTTCGAAAAAGGGGGCTTGCGAATTGTCGCCAGCAAAATGCTGAGCCTCAGTGAAGAGCAGGCTAAAGGGTTCTACGCAGAACACGATGGTAAACCGTTTTTTGCGGATCTGTGTAGCTACATGCGTTCAGGGCCAGTGATGATCCAGGTGCTTGAAGGCGAAGACGCCATCGCCACCAATCGACGCCTGATGGGCGCCACCAATCCGGCGGAGGCTGACCCGGGCACCATTCGCGCCGACTTTGCAGAATCCATCGATGCCAACGCCGTGCATGGCTCTGACTCGCCGACATCTGCGGCGCGGGAAATCAGCTTTTTCTTTACCGACGACGAGATTCACCCGCGGGGCTAGCGAGGTCGCAGGCGTGCCTTCCCCCATCAATATCTACGGCTTAGATCGCACAGGTCTAGAGCAGCTCTTTGTAGAGCTTGGCCAAAAGCCTTTCCGCGGGCGGCAATTGATGAAGTGGGTGTATCACCAAGGCTTGACGGATTTCGCCGCGATGACTGATCTGCCGCGCAGCGTGCGCGAGTGGTTGCAGGATAATGCCTGTTTTGAGCTGCCTGAAGTCACTGCTTTTCGCGTGTCTAAAGACGGAACCTGTAAGTGGGTGCTGGACGTCGGCGACAACAACTTGGTGGAAACGGTGCTGATCCCCGAAAAAGGCCGTAACACCTTGTGTGTCTCCTCCCAAGTCGGGTGTATGTTGGATTGCAGCTTCTGCTCCACCGGCAAGCAGGGTTTTAATGGCAACCTGCCCGCAGCATATATTGTGGCGCAGATGGTGCTGGCCAATCAGATGTTGGCAGAACGTAACGAGCGGGTCACCAACGTGGTCCTTATGGGGATGGGTGAGCCGCTGTTGAATTTTGAGGCTGCGATGACCGCGACAAACGTGATGATGGACGATTTGGCGTTCGGGTTGTCGAAGCGCCGCGTCACCATCAGTACTGCCGGTGTGGTACCGGCCATCGAAAAGCTGGCGGAGGTTACTGATGTGTCCTTGGCCATCTCTCTGCATGCACCGACGGATGATTTGCGCAACGAGCTGGTGCCCATCAACCGTAAATATCCGCTTGCGCAATTGCTAAAGGCTTGCCGTCGTTATGCCGATCACTTGGGTGGGCACCGAAAGCTAGTGATTGAGTACACGTTAATGAAGGGCGTCAACGATTCGAAGCAGCATGCCAAAGACCTGGCTGAGTTGCTGCGTGACATTCCCTGCAAAATCAATTTGATTCCGTTTAACCCGTTTCCTGCGTCGGGCTACGAGCAGCCGGATAGCGCTGCTGTGTATCAATTCCAGACACATTTGATGAAGCGCGGTTACACGACTATGTTGCGCACGACACGAGGTGACGACATCAATGCGGCTTGTGGGCAATTGGTGGGCCAAGTCAAAGATCGTACCAAACGTCAGACACGATATCTGGCGCGCGTGAAAGCAGCTGCCGTATAGCGGCGGCGGATAGAGGTTTTTATGACAGAAATTGCCTATCGACCTGTTTTGCTGATGCTTGTGGTGGGCCTCCTGCACGGTTGTGTCACGGAAACCACCGGGGGTTTGCCACCGCCGGCACCGGTTGAAGACCGCGTCCAAGCCCAGTTGGATCTGGCGCGTGGATATTTAGAACAACGGGACTTAAACCGTGCGCAACCGGCCTTGCAGAAAGCTCTGGAGATAGACCCTCGGCACGTGGAAGCGCACGTACTGAACGCGGTGTTGTTTCATGCGCAAAACGAATTCGAACTGGCGGAGTTTCATTATCGCACCGCGTTGCGTATTGAACCCGACAACGCCCAAGCGTTGAACAACTACGGCACCTTCCTGTATTCCCGGGGCCGCTTTGAAGATGCCATCGTGCCACTGTCTAATCTGGTGAAAGACACCGGTTACCGAGCACGCTCCCAGGCGTTTGAAAACCTAGGATTGGCCCAACTGCGCACCGGTGCTACTCAAGCCGCAGAAGCTTCTTTCCAAAGGGCGTTAGAGCTCAATTTCCGCCAAGCTGGATCTACTTTAGAGCTGGCGGAGATCGCCTTTGACCGCGGTGAATTGCAGACCGCGGCATCACGTTTGCTCGAATATCGCACCATGGCCCGTCCCAGCGCGCGCAGCCTGTGTTTGGGGCTAAAAGTTGCCACCGGGTTGGGGGATGCGGATCAGGCCGCCAGCAATGAGCTGGCGCTCAACAACCTGTTTCCCGCGGTAGCGGATCAGTGTCTGACGGAGCCGTGAGCAACTCCGGGGATATGGCGCCCGGCGCGGTACTGGCCCGCACCCGCGAAGAAATGGGTGTGACCCAGCGAGAAGTGTCCGATGCCTTGAATCTACCCGTCAGCACAGTGGCGGCAATTGAAGAAGGTGACAAATCCCGACTGCCGGCCTTGGTGTTTACCCGGGGTTATGTGCGTGCGTACGCAAAGTTGTTAGAACTTGATGCTGAACCCTTGGTGGCCGCGCTCGGAGACGTTGATGACGGTCAGGTGGCCGCCCCCCAAGACAGCGGGGATGAAGGAGAACAAGAAAAACGTGTCTCTACAGATGATTTTCTTCCGCCGGGCTTAGATGCCCAGCACTGGCTGCAACCGCGTAACCTGGCTGTTGGTGGTGGTGCGCTACTCATTGTTGTGGTGTTGGTGGCGGTGCTCATGGGCGGCGACGACAGCGTCGAGCCGGAGTCAGGTGCCGCCAGAATTGCGGCGCAATCAACATCAGCCGCACAAACGGACGCCGAGCCATCGCCGCTTGAGCCTGCCGCAACGGAATTGTCTGCAGCAGACCCGGCGGCGGTTGCAGATGTTGAAGCGGTCGACATTGATCCAAGACAAACCGAACTTACGCCACGTGCCGACACGCCGCCCCCAGCAGACAGAGTCGCACAAACAGCTGCAACAGCCGTTACCCAACCCGAGTCCTCCGTGGCGGATACCGCGCCGTCCGGACCTATTGCCGTAGCGGTACCGGACAGCCTGCCTGATCGACAAGATAACGCACGGCGACTCACGGCAACCGGCAACGACCGCCTTGCACTGTTGTTTACCGAAGATTGCTGGGTTGAAATCAAAGATACGGCCGACAACAGTCTGTTCGGAGATCTCGGTCGCGCAGGGCAAGAGCTAGAATTTGTTGGCGCTGGTCCGTTCCGTGTGCTGTTGGGTTATGCCCCGGGTGTGCTGTTGAAGTACAAC
Source organism: Pseudomonadales bacterium (assembly GCA_028281005.1). GTDB lineage: Bacteria > Pseudomonadota > Gammaproteobacteria > Pseudomonadales > Azotimanducaceae > UBA4421. The sequence continues at coordinate 22,384 of JANQKS010000018.1, read as the reverse complement.
GGCGAACCCATTGCGCTGACGCCGCATACACGCAACAACGTCGCCTCGCTGGTCTTGGGACAATAGGGGGCTGGGGCGTTAGATGGTTCAAGCAGTAAGAGGCATGCGCGATGTGTTGCCGCTGGAGGCGCGGCGTTGGCGTCATATAGAGGCGCACGTGCACGCAATTTTGCGGTCGTTTGCGTACGAAGAAGTGCAGCTGCCGCTACTTGAGTTCACCGAGTTGTTCGCGCGAGGCGTGGGTGAAGCGACCGACATTGTTGAAAAAGAAATGTACACCTTGGCTGATCGCGACGGCGATAGCCTAAGCTTACGTCCGGAAGGGACCGCCAGCTGTGTGCGTGCCTTACAAGAACACGGGCTCCTCTATAACCAGACTCAGCGTGTTTTTTATAGCGGTCCGATGTTTCGCTATGAAAAACCGCAAAAGGGCCGTTACCGGCAGTTTTATCAAATTGGCGCCGAGGCATTTGGGTTTGATGGCCCGGATGTAGACGCGGAGTTGATTGTGATGGGCGCACAATTTTGGCAAGCCTTGGGAATTTCGGAACGCGTGTATTTGGAAATCAACACGTTAGGTTCGGGCGGCGCCCGGGAGGCGTATCGGCAAGCGCTGGTGGACTTCTTAACACCATTGGCGGCAGAGCTGGATGAGGACAGTCAACGCCGACTACACACCAACCCAATGCGTATTCTCGACAGTAAAAACGAACACACCCAATCGCTGTTGGTTGACGCGCCGCGCTTACCTGATTTTGTGGACGCTGACAGTCAGCGTCACTTCACCGAGTTGCGGTCGCTGCTTGACGATTTCGACGTTGCCTATCGGATCAATCCGAATCTGGTGCGCGGATTGGATTATTATACGCACACCGTTTTTGAGTGGCTCACCGATGATCTCGGCGCTCAGGGCGCGGTGTGCGCCGGCGGGCGTTACAATGGCCTGGTCGAGCGCCTGGGAGGCAAAGCCACGGCTGCGGCCGGGTTTGCGATGGGCTTGGATCGTGTGGCCTTGCTACATGAGGTGGTGCACCAGAATGCGCCGAGCGAAGCGGTGGATGTATACCTTTGTTATGGCGGTGAAGCGCTTATGTCCGCCGCTCAACAAGCCGGTGTACGCCTGCGGGCTGAGCTTTCCAAGCAAGCTGCCGAGCCACTAAAATTGCGGGTGCACATGGGTGGCGGCAGCTTTAAAAAGCAACTGAAGCGGGCCAACGCCAGCGGCGCGAAGTGGGCCATCCTGTTGGGTGCGGAAGAGTTAAACAACAATGAGCTCACGTTAAAAAACCTAGTTGATGGTTCGCAGCAAACGCTGAGCGAAGCCGCGCTGTTAATGCAGCTGTTGCAACCCAACAATTGACAAGCTAGTCAGCATACAAGCCAAGAGACTGATAGAGGTAGTAGAGGTAAAGGGTGTCGGAGTATCTGAGCGAAGAAGAACAAGTTGCCAGAATAAAATCCTGGTGGGATGAGAATGGCACCACCCTTGTGGTCAGTGTTGTGGTTGCGGTTGCGGCGGCTTTTGGTTGGAACTGGTATGGCGGCTATCAGGAAGATCAAACCGCGGCAGCATCGAGTACCTATGTGACCTACGAACAAGCCGACGAAGTAGGGCGCAGCGCGGCGGTGGCTGCATTGGCGGAACAGTTTCCCGGCAGCGCATACCATGTCTTGGCGTTGTTTAACGAAGCCCAGAACGCTACCGAAGCAGGCGATTTACAAGCGGCTGAAACACACTTAAACAGCGTGGTTGAGCAAGGCCAAGATCAACTTCTTGTGGATTTGGCCAAGGTGCGCCTGGCTAAGCTGCAACAGGCGCAAGACCGCTCAACGGAGGCGTTGGCGACGTTGGCCGCCATCAACAGTGAAGGTTATCGGGCTTGGGGTTTGGAAGCGAAAGGTGATATCCACGCTTCTCGCGGCGAGCTGCAACTGGCGCACGAAGCTTATACCGCTGCATTGGAGAGTCTTGGTGAGGGTGCCAGGCGCCCGTTGTTAGAGATGAAGATGCACAACGTCGCTCCCGCGCAAGGTGAGTTTGTCCCCTTTGCTGATCCGCTTTCGGATGCGTTGCAAGCTGCGCAAGAAACCCTGGAACAAGAACAAGCGGAAGCAGTCGAAGCAGTAGAGGAAGCAATAGCAACGCTAGAAGCAACAGAAACCATAGAAGCGGCGGAAGGGACAGAAGCGCAACAAGAGGAAACTGTGCCACAAGACGAAACACAAACCCCTGCGGATGAAGAAGGCAACGCAGATGACTAGCGCCGGCAATCTGTCCCGGTGGACGCTGATGACGCTTGGCAGCCTAATGTTGGCTGGGTGTAGCTGGTTCAGCTGGCTGCCGTGGGTCGGGGATGATGAAAAGGAAGACAAAACCAAACCCGCTGAATTGGTGAAGTTTGCAGCGGAAATCAATTTAGACCGGCAATGGCGTGCCAGCATCGGTGAAGGTTTGGGCAAAAAATACCTGCGCCTGACCCCCGTGGTGGTTGCCGATCGCGTGATTGCAGCAGACGGCTACGGCAAGCTGGAGGCGCGCAACCGTTTTACCGGCAAACGCCTGTGGCGCTCTGAGATCGACAGTCTAGAAAGCGGTTGGTTTTCCGGCTTTAACTTTCTAGACCGCCGCGACCCGAGCTTTCTCGCGGGGGGTGTTGGTGCGGGAGACGGCATTGCCCTGCTGGGCACCACCGAAGGTTATGTCGTGGCCGTTGACGTCGCCAGCGGTAGTGAACAGTGGCGCACCAACCTCGGCAGTGAAATTTTATCCACCCCTACCGTGGCGGACGATCTGGTGTTTGCGCAAAGCATCGACGGACGTTTGGTTGGGCTTGATCGAGACAGTGGTGAGGTGTTGTGGACCTACGATAATCAGCTGCCGATTCTGACATTGCGCGGCACCAGCTCACCTGTAGTGGCTGATGGCATTGTCTATGCGGGTTTTGCCAACGGTAAGCTGGTGGCTTTGCGCGCCAGTAGCGGTGAGCCGATTTGGGAACATCGCGTCATGCTGCCGGAAGGCCGTTCTGAGCTTGAGCGTATGGTTGATGTCGACACCAAACCCCTGTTGGTGGGCGGCGCGGTTTATATTGGCGCCTACCAAGGCCGGGTTAAGTCTTTGTCGCGTCGCGACGGGCGCGCGCTGTGGGAGCAGGAAATCTCCACCTTCCTCGATTTGGCAGAAGGTTACAGTCAGGTGTACAGCGTCGATGAAGAAGATGTGATTACCGCCATCGATCAACAAACCGGTGACGTGGTTTGGGTGCAAGAAGACTTTAAGCGCCGCCAACTCAGCTCGCCGGTAGCGTTCTCCAACTACCTGGCGGTGGGTGATGCGGAAGGGTATCTGCACGTAATAGCGCAGCGCGATGGTAGACATTTGGGCCGGCGCAAGCTGGACGGTGACGGCATTCGAACTGTAGGGGTGGTTGCTGACACCATGTTGTACGTACTGGGTAACTCCGGCGGATTGCACGCCTTAGAAATTGAGCTGAAGTAAGCATGCATCCCACCGTTGCCTTGGTGGGCCGGCCCAACGTCGGTAAATCCACGTTATTCAATAAGCTAACCCGCAGCCGTGACGCGCTGGTGGCCGATGTACCTGGGCTAACGCGAGATCGCCGTTATGGCCGCTGTCAGTTGCAAGGTCACACCGTGACGCTGATCGACACCGGGGGTTTGTTTGGTGATGACGTCTTGTCTGCCTCCCTGACACAACAAACCCAGTTGGCGGTGAACGAAGCAGATCTAGTGGTGTTGTTGTTGGATGGTCGCGAGGGTGTGACCTCCGCCGATGAAGACGTAGTGGACTACCTGCGTAAAGAAAACGTCACCTTCATACCGGTGGTTAACAAAATCGACGGTGTCGGTGAAGATCAGGCGCTGGTGGAAGTGGCGCAGTTTGGTTTTGTTGAGCCGGTCATGATATCGGCCAGTCACAGCCGTGGGTTGCGGGGTTTACAGCAGGCGATGCTGACCTCGCTTGAGGCGAATGGCCTGTTGACCGCGGACGCAGACGGCGCAGACGAGGCAGACAGAGAGGCTGATGATGACGAGGCAGGCGGCATCCGAGTGGCGGTGGTGGGCCGGCCTAACGTCGGCAAGTCGACACTGATCAATCGCTTAATCGGCGAAGAACGCCAAGTGGTGTTCGATATGCCCGGCACCACCAAAGACGCCATCGACATTCCTTTTTCCCGTGACGGCACCGACTACACCCTGATCGACACAGCCGGGGTGCGCCGCAAAGGCAAAGTGGATGAGATCACTGAAAAGTTTTCGGTGGTAAAAGCCCTGCAAGCCATGGAACGCGCGCACGTGGTGATTTTGGTGGTGGACGCCACAGAAGGGGTGGTGGAGCAGGATTTGCACGTGTTGCAGTATGCTCTGGATGCCGGTGCGGCCATGGTGCTGGCGGTCAACAAGTGGGATGGTCTGGACCACACCCAGCGCGACCATGTGCAACATACAGTAGAGCGCCGCCTGAACTTTATCCCCTGGGTCCCCATACAGCGCATATCTGCATTACACGGCACTGGCGTCGGGCACCTGTTTGCCATGGTCAATGAGGTCTTTGAGGCGGGAGAGTTTGATGTCACTACCTCTTTGCTGACCCGCTTGGTGCGCAGCCTGGTGGAGTCGCATCCGGCACCTTCGGTGCGCGGGCGTCAGATTAAGATTAAGGTCGCCACGCGCGCCGGAGCGCATCCGCCAACGGTGTTGGTACATGGCAACCAGCTGGAGTCATTACCGGGCAGTTATCGCCGTTATTTGGAAAACGGGTTCCGTGAGGCGTTAAACCTCGTTGGCAATCCGGTGCGTATCGAGTTTAGAGAATCCGACAATCCTTTTGGCGGACGGCGTAACAAGCTTACGCCCAGGCAGCAGTATCGACGTGATCGCGTTATTCGCCACCGGAAAGATCGCGCGAAGAAGAAGTCTCGGCGTTAAGTAACTGCATAAAAGTGGTTGGGTCGACGCGGTTGCCATTGAGGCTGACCGACCAATGTAAGTGTGGGCCGGTAGAGCGCCCGGTAGAGCCCACCAGGCCAATTTCCTGACCTTGTTCTACGACGTCACCTTCAGCCACTAACAACTCGGACATGTGGCAGTACATGGTGACGAGCCCTTGGCCGTGATCTATAAACAGCGTCTTGCCGTTAAAGTACAAATCATCTGAAAGGGTGACGGTGCCGTCGCCCGCGGCGAGGATGGGGGTACCGGCGTCTGCGGCGATGTCTAAGCCGCTGTGCGGGCTGCGGGGTTGGCCGTTGAAGAAACGTCGATGCCCAAACAGGCTGGTGGTTGTGCCCTCTAAAGGCAGACTGAAGCCGCTGCTTAGGTCCACGGTTGGCGTGAAGCTGTTGTATAAGCTGCGCTGACGGGCCAACTCGCTGCGAATACGCTTCAATGTCTCCGGGGGTGGGTCCACCATATCCTGGTTGGTGATGGTGAGGTGCTGTTCGGTATAGGTTTTGGCAACCACCTCAAAACCGTGGGTTTGGGTGTGGTTGTGTAAACGGTATTCAAGCTGCGCCGCGCCCGGTTGCATGCTGATGGGTAAACCAACAAAAACGGTATCACCGAGGCGCAGCACGGGGTCGCCGTCAAAAGTCACATCCTCGGCGTCCGCTGGGGCTTGCCAGACGTAGACACCGCCGGGTACAGCCGCAGCGTAAACGGTCAGGGTGAAGGCGGCGTTCAAACCGAGGGCCGCCAACAGATAAAGCGCGGCTAACTTAGTCGGTAATCGAAACATCTTCCTGTAGATCCTTTACTTCGCTGATGACGGCGCCGTCGCGCAAAAAAGTGGTGGTTGTGTCCCCGCGCCCAAGCTGAGCAAGGGCGCTTACAACTTGCCCTTGCTGATTTTTCACCACCGCAAACCCGCGCGCCATGGTCGGTAACGGGCTGACACTGTTTAACATGCGGCTTAACCCGGCTAATTGTTGTTGTTTACCCTGTAGCTCGCGGGTGAAGGCAAACTGCAGGCGTCCTTCGATGCTGCGTAGTGCCGCTTTGGCACCGTTAAGTTGCTCTTGCGGCCCCAACGCGTGTAACTGACGAGTGAGCCCATCCAGGCGTGTATGCTGTTGGCGCAGCTGATGCTGTAGGTGGCGCAGCATACGCTGGTAGGCATCGTCCACCTGTTGATTGGCACGTTCCAGGGTTTGTTCGGGGCTCGGCAATTGCAGCCGCAAATTGGCGACGGTGAGTGCCAGCATCTCATGTTGCTGGCGCCACAGTAGGTGCAATTGGCGTTGATAGTGGCTAAATGTGCGCATCAGGTCCGCAGCACTTGGGGTGATTAACTCCGCTGCGGCGGACGGGGTTGGTGCACGCACGTCCGCTACAAAGTCACAAATGGTGACGTCAATTTCATGCCCCACGGCAGATACGGTAGGGATAGGGCACGCGGCCAGGGCACGCGCCACACTTTCCAAATTAAAAGACCATAGGTCTTCCAAACTGCCGCCGCCGCGGGTGAGCAGCAGCACGTCGGGCTGCAGATCGGCAGCGCGTTCTATTGCCTGCAGCAGTTGCCCTTCGGCCGCTTCACCCTGTACTTGGCTCGGCACGATGGTGATGCGTAGGGCAGGAAAGCGACGGCGCCATACCGCCAGTACATCTTTGATCGCCGCACCGGTGGGCGACGTGACCACCGCCACATGACGCGGTAGGGTCGGCAGCGGCTGCTTGCGGTCCGTGTCAAACAAACCGAGGGCGGCAAGTTTCACCTTCAACTGATCAAACGCTTGGCGCAGCGCACCTTCACCCGCAGGTTCCAGGTGATCGACAATGATTTGAAAGTCACCGCGATCTTCGTAAATGCTGACCCGGCCGCGTACGATGACCAGTTGGCCATCTCCCGGCTGCATCTGCACTGCCCGGTTGCGATTGGCGAACATTGCGCAGCGTACCTGTGCTTTGTCATCTTTGAGGGAGAAGTACCAGTGGCCGGAGCGGGGACGGGCAAAGTTAGACATTTCACCCATCACCCAAACTTGATTGAAGTGTTCCTCTACCGTGACGCGCGCTTGGCGGTTGAGTTCGGACACCGACAACACGGTTTTGTCGCTGCTGGGCATGGTCCTGGAAGTCCTGGATTGTGTGGCCACGTTAATTAGTCGGCAGGCGAGTCAAACAGTTCCAATTCACCTTGGGTGACGCGACCGCCCAGGTCGCTCTCCTCTAGCTGATCAAACGGGGGCGGCTCGCGCAAAATCAAAAAGTTGGCTACATCACCCGGCTGCAAAGCGCCGTTTAAAGGCAGATTACCCGTGGTGGCGTCTTCCCATGTGCCGGGTGTGATCCACTTGCCGCGCAAGTCAAAACCCACAGAATCGTTAGGCATCTCGACTTCACCGCGCTTACCCCAAGACACCAGCTTGCCGTCATTCAATACCACTACGCTGTCTTCGATGATGCCATCAGTCACCAACGTACCGCCGGACAGCACCTGGGTCGAGGACGTCGGTGGCGCCGGTGGTTCGTCCAAGAAACCCGGAGGCATTTCCTGGTTAGACGGGGCTGGCTCTGCCGCGGGCGGCGGTGGTTCCGCGCAGCCGGTAAGCAGCGCCGTGGTTAACAAGGTGGCCAAACAAAGGGTTAATATTTTCAACCAAACTCTCCCAAAACATCACTTATGCGGGCTGCAGCGAACTTTGCACGTACCATAAGCGTGTACGCAAGCGTAAGTAAATTAAGATGATCAACATGCCCAGGACCGGAACAAGCACAGCGTTGCGCACGCCGACCCATTCGGTGACCAAACCCAGGGTAAAGCTGCCGATGGGCATGCCGCCCATCATGCCAAGCGAGTATACCGACATGACGCGGGCGCGGTGGGTTTCTATGGCTGCCTCTTGGACGATGGTGCGAGACATGGTCATGCTGATGCCGCCGCAGCAGCCCCACAGAAAAATCACCCCGTAAAATGCCCATACTGGCAGATCAAAAAACAGGATAAACAACACGCTGGAACTGACGATGGCGCCAATGAGCAAAGCCCGCCCAGGCCGCGCAATACGACCGAAACGTCTGAGCGCAAAAGTCACCAGCACCGTGCCCAGCATGTTGGCTGCAAATGCACCGGCAATGTGGGCGGAACCTCCGCCGTACAGATCCCGCGCCATCAGGGGCAACAACACCATGTAGGCGCCGGCGAAGAAGATTCCTACGGAGAACGTTTGCACAATCGCGGGGCGGATGGCATGGCTCTGCCAGGCTAATTGGATACCTTCGGCAATGGCTTGCAGGGGAGGTTGGCGGGGTGTCTCGGGTGGCGCGGGGAGAACCGGGATACGCCGGGTGGCAAACGACGCCGCCAACATAAACAGCGCCATACACACCAGTAAGACCGGCGGACCCACCAGATCCGCGCTGGAGCCCAGACCAAAACCGATGATCTGCACGCCAAATTGTACACCCACGGCCAGCGTTACCACGCGCTGTATGTCCGCACCGGCCACGCGGTTCAGCAACGCATCCCGGGCAGGCTGCACAAACGCAGCGAAGGTCCCGCCGATCAGAGCCCAACAGATGAGCACTGTGTAAGTAAAGGTGTCTAAATAGAACAAGTACGCTACCACCAGTGGTGGAATGGCCATGGCGGCGTTGAGGCGAATCAGCAGACGACGCTGGTCGACCCGGTCGCCTAGCCAGCCGCCCCACAAGATGAACAGCAACATGGGGAGTTGCGCTGCCATTTGCGCCAATCCCACCCGGGTCGGTGATTCGTGTAAATAAATGGCCACCAACCAGGGGTACAACACCACTTGTACGCCGCCGGGGATGAGAAAGAGAGCGGTACCGGTGAGATACCAGCTGAGGCCCCCTTTGGGTGAAAGTTCGGGTGAAAGGCTGGGTGAATGGTTGTTCGAATGGTTGGGTGAACTCAGCGCAAACCCTCCCAAGCCAGGCGCTCGGCGGCCGCTGGGTCGGTGGTGGTGGCGGATTGCTCATCAAACACCATAGTGGTGCGTTCCTCCAAGCGGTAGCGTGCCCAGCCGGGATCACCGTCGTTGATAAAGGCAGTCCATGCGCGATGCATGGTATCCGCCACGTGCTGTGGTTTTTCTCCCGGGCCAATAAAAATGTCTACGCCGGCGCGATCGAGGTTGTCAAAGGCAAACGGAATCTCTAACGCGTGGGTGGCTTTAAGCCGGCCGTCAAAAGCTCTCGATGCCCAGTTAAACAAGTACATCCACGTGTCATTGGTATGGCCGGCGCGTGCTTCTGCCAAGCGGATGGCAGGGATGCGAAACATGTGGTCGGTCGTGACCGCGATCAACAATTCTTCCAGGCTGGCGTGCGGGCGCTGTTGACGATAGGTGTTGAGCACCGCATGGGCACCCAAGCCTGTGGCGATACGCTCAAATTTTTCTTCGTCCACATTGCCGTATCCCCACAGCGTGGTTTCATCGGTGTTGGTACCGGTCAACACTGCCACGTCGCTGCCGCAGCCTTGGCTGATGGCCTCAAACGGCGATTCAGGCAACAGCGCATTGCCATGGGAGGGGTAAAACGGCGCGACCGCTACCCCTAGCTTGTTCTGCGCGGCAGCCGCACCTTCAAAGTGCCCGATGGTCGCACCTTGGGCGCGCAACACGTCCTCCGCCGCAACACTCTGCAACCCCACCACATCGTTCACGCCAAGCTCTGACAAGAACCGTTCGGTAACGGTTTCCGCGGCTGCTTTCGGCAACGTGTGGTGGGCCGCTCCGCTTTGCGGAATGGCGCGGTGAAAAAGCCCCTGGGCTTGGTGGCAACCCAACAGCGTGGCGACGCTGAAGCCGCCGGCGGATTCACCGGCAATGGTCACACGGCCCGGATTACCGCCGAACGCGGCTATGTTGTCTCTGACCCATCCCAGGGCGGCAATTTGGTCTAGCGTGCCGCACACCCCGGAGAGCGCATAGTCTGCACCCAGGTGCGCAAGATCGGTAAAACCCAAGGCGCCCAAGCGGTAATTGATGGAAACCACCACGATGTCACCTTGGCGACTGAAGCGGGCGCCGTTGTACCAGGGGATAGAACCTTGTCCAGTGCGATATCCGCCCCCGTGTATCCACACGAGAACGGCGCGTTGGCCGTCATCACACGCCGGTGTGGAGAGGTTGAGCGACAGGCAATCTTCGCGCCAACGCACGTTGGCGCTGTCTGTGAGACCGCCACTGGGTGTCTGTGGCGCTGCCGGGCCAAACTTAAGCGCCGCGTAAGGTTCACGCCAAGGCTCCGGAGCTACCGGCGGCATGAACCGCAGCGCTTCCACCGGCGGGGCGGCATAAGGTATACCGGCAAACAGGTAGGTATCTTCTTTGCGGCGTCCGGTGACCGGCCCGCAAGTTGTCTCGACCGTGATGCGCTCTAACATCATTCTGCTCCCCCGTTTGCATTGGCTGGCGGGCATTATGGAGGTTTGACCTAGACTGTCCAAGCACCTACATTGCGGGCCTCGATAGCGAGGTGATGCTTGATTACCCACTTGATTCAACAAGCGATGCGCAGTTGTTTGCTGTTGGCGTTTTCTGCCACCGCTGCAACGGCTACCGCGGATGCACCCAGTTTTCCCCGTACCATGGCTTGGAGCGCCTATAACCTCGGCACTACTGGCTACAATCAAGCGGTGGCCATCGGCAAAGTGCTGAAAGACCACTACGGGGTCAACTTGCGCGTGGTGCCGGGCAAAAACGATGTCTCCAGACTGATGCCGCTGGTGCGCGGACGGGTACAGTATTCTGCCAATGGGGTGGCCACTTACTTTGCCCAGGAAGGCGTGTTTCAGTTTGCCAATGCCAATTGGGGACCGTTGCCGCTGCGCATTGTGATGATGTCTTATGGCGACAGTAACCAGGCTTTGGGCGTGGCGGCGGACAGTGGTGTAAAAACTTATGCAGACCTGCGTGGTAAACGCGTGCCCTACGTACGTGGCGCGCCTGCCATCAATGTACCCACCGAGGCGTTTCTTGCCTGCGGTGGGCTCACTTGGGATGACGTCGAGCGGGTCGACTTTCCCGGTTATAACGCCATGTGGACCGGCGTTGTGAACGGCCAGGTGGACGCTGCCTACGCCACTACGGTGTCTGGACCTACCCGCAAATTGGAAGCCTCACCGCGGGGTATACATTGGCCTCCCGCACCCCACGATGATGAACAATGTTGGTCGGCCATGGCCAAAGTGGTGCCGTTTTTCAGTCCCCACGTCGCCACCCGCGGTGCGGGTATCTCAGCGGACAATCCGCACGAAGGCGCCACTTACCCCTACCCGCTGTTGATCACCTTAGCGCAACAGGATGCGGACGAGGTGGGTGATCTGGCTCAGGTGATCCATCAACGCTATGACGACTACAAGGACGCCGATCCCGGCGCCATAGGGTGGGCGCTTGAGCGTCAGATCAAGCAGTGGTCAGTACCATATCACGCCGGTTCGGTCGCCTATCTCGCCTCCATTGGCGCCTGGAGTGAAGCCGATGAAGCCCATAATCAACGTTTGCTGCAGCGCCAACAGGTATTGGCTGACGCGTGGCAAGCGCATGTGGCCGCGCCGCAGGAAGCGGATGATTTTGTGCAGCGCTGGTATGCCGCCCGGGCCGCCGCGCTGACCGCAGCAGGCTTCGACCCGATCTGGATTACCCCTAGCGCGGGTTAGCTATTGCGCAACGACACGGTCAGCCGCGGGGTGGTTGCGGTGCTTGCAGTTTTGGCGCTCGCGCTCGCCATGGACACCTTACGTCTATTTGGTGACCAGCAATGGTTGGGCAGTATCGTGCGGCTCGATTCCCAGTACTTTTATGGTTTGTTTGCGTTGTTGTTGCCCGCAGCGTTTTTGGTCTATCCCACACGAGTATGGATCGATTGGCCATTGGCTGTGTTGGCGTTGGCGTTACTGGTGGGCTTTTTTGTCAGCGCCGAACAGGCGCTGGATGAAGCCTGGGAGTTTGCCGCGCCGCTGAACGTGGCATATGCCGCTGTTTTGTTGTGGGTGATTGTGTTGGAAGCCCTGCGCCGCGCGGGTGGATGGCCCCTGTGTATCATTGCTGGCCTGTTTTCGCTGTTGCCGCTGGTGACGGAATACATGCCAGGGCCGTTAAATGGTCTGCCGGCCGGCTGGCAGGACACGGCGGCGTACCACGCCTTGTCGATTGAAAGCATGTTTGGATTGCCGTTCCAGGCGTTTGCCAATCTGGTGATCGGCTTTGTGGTGTTTGGTGTGGTATTGCAGCACACCGGGGGCGGACGGTTTTTTCTGGACCTGGCGTTTGCCTTGTTGGGCAAACAACGCGGTGGTCCGGCCAAGGTGGCCATCGTCTCCAGCGGTTTGATGGGTTCCATGAGCGGCAGCGTAGTGACCAATGTTCTGACCACCGGGCAGATGACCATCCCTGCCATGCGTAACGCAGGGATGCGCGGGCCGGTGGCGGGTGGGGTAGAGGCCTGCGCGTCCACCGGCGGCGTGCTGTTACCGCCAATCATGGGATCTACCGCCTTTATCATGGCAACTTTGTTGGAAGTTCCTTATGTGGAGGTGGCGGTGGCCGCTGCGCTCCCCGCACTGCTGTATTTTTTCAGCCTCTACCTACAAATTGACGCCTACGCCGGGAAAGAGCAATTGAGCGGCCTGCAGCCCAGCGAATTACCCTCTATCAGAACAACTTTGGCACAAGGTTGGTTTTATCTGGGTGCCTTTGGACTGCTGATTTTTCTGCTGCTGTTTCTCAAACGGGAAGCGCTGGCGCCGTACTACGCAACGGCGGCGCTGTTGGTGGTGAATCAGCTGTCCGCCAGTCACCGTTTGGATTGGGCTGGATTGGTCAAACTGCTGGCCGCCACGGGTAACCTGCTGATCGAGTTGGTGGTCATCCTTGCGGGTGTTGGGTTGATTGTGGGGGCATTGTCCTTGACCGGCTTAAGCGGCACGTTAGTGAATGATCTGCTGAGCTTAGCGGGTGATCAGCTAGGATTGTTGTTACTAATGGGAGCGCTGACCAGCTTTGTGCTCGGAATTGGCATGACTGTGACCGCAGCCTACATATTCCTGGCCGTGGTGCTTGCGCCTGCTCTGGTTGGCCAGGCATTGGCGCCGTTGTCCGCACATTTGTTTATCCTGTATTGGGCGATGTTGTCGTACATCACACCGCCGGTAGCGCTAGGCGCCTATGCAGCAGCGTCTATTGCCGGGGCCAGCCCCCTGCAAACTGGTTTTGCGGCGATGCGTATGGGGAGTGTGATTTACATCATTCCATTCATTTTTGTGCTTGACCCGAGTTTTATTTTGGCCGGTGAGCCGGGTGCAACTGTGGTAGCGATGCTCGAGGCAGTGGTGGGTATTTGGTTTATCGCCGGTGCTTTGCAAGCCTATTTGCCTGGGTTTGGTGCCTTGCACAGTCTGCCTGCGCGTATGTTACTTGGCTTCGGCGGCCTGGCCATTGGCCTGCCGGACCTGAGCCTCGCTTGGTCCAGCGGGCCGCAGAATAGCGTCCATCTAATTGGTGGTCTGGTCGGTGTTGCCGCTGGTTTGTTGCTCGCGTGGCGCGGTGCAAAGGCCGCGCCTTTACAAACTTAGGCCGGTCGCGGTGTCATGATGGGGAACCGCCGTGGGAAGGTCTCAAACAACCCACCCAAATGAACCAGCGTCTGCGCGTCACCTTGTGTCTCCAACTCACCCGCTTCGATTAACGTTACCGCGTCTGTTAATCCCATCATCAATCGTTTGAAGTTTACGCTGGTTAAACATAAAGAGGCCGCGGCGTTGCTGTCTTTGCGGCCAGGGAACGCGTTTAACACGCTGTTGTTGATGCTTAGGAGCCAGTCTTCGTTGAGGTCAGTGAAGGCTAAGTTGATGGCCAACTCTACACCGTCCGCCGCTTCGGGCGAGAGCCGCACAGCCATGAGTTGGAAGACGTTGGGTAAAGGCATACCTCTGGCGATGCCTTCACTGGCGGTGAAGTTAGAGCCCTGGGGTAAACCTTCGCGCAATTCTTTCGCTCCGCACAAGTAGAAGTTGCGCCAGGGCGCGGACTCGGCCTGATAACCCATTTGTTCCAAGGTGTCGGCCAGCAGTGCGCGTGCACTTGTGTGTTCTGGGTCCACCATCATGATGTGGTTTAACAGCTCCGCCACCCAGCGGTAATCACCTTGGTCGAAACTTTCCTGGGCCATGTTGACGATGTTGTCTTTACCACCCATGGCTTTGATGTAACGTTCGCCCACTGCTGCCGGGGGCAGGGGGTGTAACGTGCTGGGATTGCCGTTGAAGTATCCGAGGTATTTAACGTACACCGCCCGCGTGTTGTGATGTACGCTGCCGTAGTAGCCACGGTTATAGAATTGTTGGCCGAGGGCGTCAGGCAAGCTCACACGATCGGCGATTTCTTCCTTGGTATAACCCTGGTTAGCCAGGCGAAGGGTTTGGTCGTGTATGTATTTATACAGATCGCGCTGCTTAGCAAGGTATTCAACGGCTTGTTGCCGGCCCCAGATTGGCCAATGGTGGCTGGCAAACTGAATCTCCAACCGCTCACCGAACAAGTCAATACTTTCATTGATTTGGGCAGACCACGCCAATGCATCCCGCACTTGAGCGCCGCGCAGCGTGTAGACGTTGTGCAGATGGTGCGAGGTGATCTCCGCCATACATAAAGCTTTGAACTGCGGTAGATAGAACACAAACTCGGCCGGTGCTTCGGTGCCTGGGGTCATTTGAAATTCAAACTCTATGCCGTCGACTGTGCGAGTTTCTCCGGTCTGTTTAACAATGTCGGTAGGCACCACAAAGCCGGTGCTGCCCATCGACAAAACCGCGCCGAGGCCGGTGGAAACAAAACTCTGTGCACCCGGGCGTAACAGGTTGCCGTACATATAGGTGGCGCGACGATTCATGACATTCCCGGCCAGGACGTTTTCCGATAACGCTTCGTCGACGAAGTGTTCCGGGGCGATGACCGGGATATCACCCGCGGCCGCCTGTTCCGCAGTCATGACGCCAAAAATCCCGGCAAAGTGATCGGCATGACTGTGGGTGATAATGACTGCCGTGACCGGACGTTCGCCTAAGTGTTGGTTGGCCAGGGCCAACGCCGCAGCAGAAGATTCCGCAGAAGTCAGCGGGTCAATGATGACCCACCCACGCTCGCCGCGAATTAAGGTCATATTGGCAATGTCAAACGAACGCACCTGGTACAGGCCATCACAGACTTCGAATAAGCCGTTGTACTGGGCATTGAGCTGGGCTTGGCGCCACAGGCTCGGATTGACCGTGTCCGGTGCGTCCTGATTAAGAAACTCAAACTCGCTGAGGTCGTAGGTGACTTGGCCGTTGTCACGCTGGATGGTGAGGGGCTCCAAAGTAGCAATAAAGCCACGCGCAGCATCGTCGAAACTTGTGCGGTCACCGAAAGGCAGAGCTGACTGCACGGCACGGTTGGCCGTCTTGGTGTGTTCGCTTGCGGGTTTGGGTTGGCGTTGTATTTCGTCGAGCGGTGTGTAATCCATCTGATGGTATTCCTTTTTGAAGTCTACGCGGCGGGCCTGACCCGTACAGCTACATTCAGTGCCTGTTTGCCGCCGCCCAGGATAGAGCCGCGGGTCGGCGCCACATCCGCATAGTCGCGCCCCCATCCAAGGGTAATGTGCTGTTCCGATGTGATTTGGTCGTTGGTTGGGTCAAAGTCGACCCAACCAAATTCTGGACAGAACACAGAGAGCCACGCGTGTGATGCTTCGGCGCCAACGAGGGCGGGTTGGCCTTCGATCTGGCTCAAGATATAACCGCTGACATAACGTACTGGCAGACCCAGTGCACGTATGGCGGCAATGGCCACGTGGGCGAAGTCCTGGCACACCCCTACACGTTTTTCGATGACTTCGGAGACTTCGGTGTAGACGTCCGTGACGCCGCCGGTGTACTTAAACTCGCGGTGAATGTAGGTGTTGATGTCGAGCACCAAGCGCAGCAGCGGCATTCCGGGTACTGCAAACTGGCTGGCTAATTCCAGGGCGGCACCGCTGTCGACGTGTCTCGAGGGGTAACAAAACTGTGCCGCCTGCCAATGTTCGGTAGTCTGGGGGACATTCATGGCGTCACGCACTGTCTCCCAAGCAGGCGATAGATCTAACAGGATTTCATCGCGGGGGAAAACGTCAACTTCCGCTTCAGAATCAATGCGCAGCTGTTCATGCCGCGTATGTAAACGCACTTCGTGTATCGTGTTCCCGAAATAGTCCTGAATTTCCAGTATGTCGGTACCGGGGATGGATAACGCGATGTCGTGGCGGCGCAGGGTCTGTCGACCGAACATGTCCCGAGGTTTTAGACGTAATACCTGCTGAGAGGATATAACCGGTAAGTTGTAGTTGAACTCGGTGCTGTGAGTAACGAGGTATTTCATCAATCTATGCCTGGATATCTGCCTGATCAAACTGTCTGTTGCAAACAGCTACGCCTGTGGATTTAAGGTATGTGCGAAGTAGGTGGCGGTGACCAATTCCGACAATCTTGAAAGCGTGGTATCGAGCCGCTTCAAAACCCGACGCAGCTGAGTGCGGTTACCGGCGCTGCTGACGACGTTGGCCATCTTAGAGGCTTCCGCAAGGATGAGTTCATGGTAGGCGATCAGCAAAATGCGTTGAGATTCGCTTAATCCATCATTGTTCTGGTCCAACGGCATCTCGGCCATGACCCCTTGCAGGCCGCTAATCTGATAGATCATCGAGCGCGGATTACTGTCATCCAACAGCAGCAAGTGCAGGAGGTTTTCCAAGGTTGGCACCGATTGGTAACGAGCACGGTAGGTGATGGTGCTGTCACACAAATCGAGTAGCAGGTACATATAGGTGCTGCTGGTGTTGTGGGTCACTAATTCGTCCATCACACGCAATGCAAACTGGCCGCGTTCCAGGCGCCGGCCGAGCTCCAGCAGGCGCCAACCGTAGCTGCGTGTCATGTTCTCTTGGATCTGCCCGCTTAAACCGGATAGACGCTCAATCAACTGATCCATCAACGTCAGTGCGTCGGAGACCTGGTCCAGTCGCCAACGCTGTTGTTGAGGGGTTTGCGCAAGCGCATTAAACATGCGCCAGGCATCGCCGGAGAGTCGTTCTCGCACTTGATTAGCAAGGCGGTGAATGTTGCCCAACAATTTGAGCATGCCGGCGTTACTGTCCGGATTGAACAGCACGCTCCACCACTCTCGAGCCATAAGCGGTGTGGGCGGGCCCTGAGTTAAGCGGCGCGCTTGGGTGGTGCTGAGCATGTCCAGGTCCACCAAAAGCTGCACCACGGTGTTCACCAGCATCTGCTGATCTTCACTGTTGCCTTCGGTGACATGGCTAAACAAGCAGCGATAGGCGCGGACCGCGCCTTCACAACGCTCCAGGTAACGGCCTAACCAGAACAGATCATCCGCCGTGCGGCTGGGTAGGTCGCGGTCGCTGCGGCGGGTGCTTGCACTCTCTTGGGATTCGCTGGCGACAATGGGGCTGGCCGCCTGCCGTGACACCCAGATGTCTTTGCTGACTTCCCCTTCCGCGGTGCCGACCCGCGCGATGCCGCCAGGCATCAGCTGATAGCCGTTGTCAGTGAGACCCACAAATAAGCGTAGTACGGTAGGTCCAGCGGCAATCTGGCCGTCGCTGCCCAAGTAAGGTGCGTGGGACAGGCTGATCAATTCGCGGCCCACACGATCGTAAGGCGCATCACTTTCAGCTGGGTTCGAGGGTGCGGATTGTTGGTAACTGTCGATGTTACCGGCATACAGTTCAGGGCGTGCAAAGGCGGCCCCGATATGCAGCTGGCCGCTGTGTTCAGCGACATAGGCGCTCTCTTCAGGCTGCCCACACCACCAGGTAGCGAGGCTCGGCAGCAGCAGTTCTTCATCCAGCAGGGATTCGCATAGGCCGGGTAAAAAACTCATAAAGGCGTCGTTTTCCAATGCACCAGCGCCTAGTGCGTTGGCGATGTGCACGTGGCCGCTGCGGGCAATATTAGCCAGCCCCGCAGCGCCGTCACGGCTGCGCGGGTCGAGGTAGAGTTGATCACACTGTGTGGCTGGGGCGTAGCGGAACACGCTGCCCACGGACTTCAGCCCTTCTAAGGTCTTTAGCTGCAGGGTTTGCCCTCGCACCGTCAGATCTGCGCCTTCCACCACCGGGAAACCGAAATACTGGCCAAGATAGGCGTGTTCAAAATAGTTTGGATGATCCGGCCCCGGGCTCATGAGCACGGTGATGCCTTCTTGGGTGGTTTCCGCGGCGGTGTAGGACAGATGTTGGGCAAAAGCCCGATAGAAACTGGCCAAGCGTTGGGTGTCGGTTTGTTGGAACAGCTCCGGTAAGGCTTGGCCGGCCAAAACGCGGTTCTCCAAACACATACCGAGACCTTCCGGTGCTTCGGTCCAGTCCGCCAACACACGCCATTGGCCATCCGGCGAACGGCCTACTTCAAATGCCAGCAGTTGCAGGTATTCACCGTGCATGCTGCGATAGTTGTGTAACGGCAGCAGAAAACGAGGGTTGCCAAACACCAAAGCCGGCGGCAAACCGCCAACGTTCAGCAGTGTGCGAGGACCGTATAAATCAGCGGTGATGTGATTCAGCAGGCGCGCGCGCTGGGTCAGCCCCCGTTCCAGCGCTTGCCACTCTTCGGCGGCAAGGGTGAATGGAATGGGGTCGAGTCGGGTAGGGCGCTGCACGTCCAAATCTCGAACCAACATCTCGGCGCGCAGCTGCTCTGGCTGCAGGGCATCAGCCACATCGTCCGGGGCGCCAAAAAACGCCATGACGTGTTGCCAATGGGGTGGCAGCAAACCGCGGCCAAGTTCGTCGTAGCTGGCCTCGGGTACCTGGTAGTAGGGCAACATAGGCGGTAGTTGTACGCTGGTTTCACTCATGATGGTCGCTGCAGTTTAGCCCAATAATCCTGCGCCGCGGCCATCACCTTCGGGGACAGCCACAACGCTGAAACCATGGTGGGAATGGCCATCATCGCAAAGCTGGCGTCGATAACGCTGACGGCGGCGTTGATGGAGATCACCGAGGCCACCAAGATGAAGGAGACGTAGAGCATCAGATAGGCGCGTTTACGGTGCGCGCCAAATAGAAAACTGGCGCACTGGGAGCCGTAAAACGAGCCGGTAAATATGGTGGTGATGGCAAACGACACCACGCAGGTGAACACCACCACCGTGCCGAGGGGCCCTAACAATTCGCTGAATGCTTGAGCGGTGAGGGTGACCCCTTCGGCGTCTCCTTGTTGCCACACGCCGGAAATGAGAATCATCATGGCGGTGGCCGTACACACCAAAAGCGTGTCGATCACGGGGCCCATCATCGCCACCAGACCTTCGCGTATGGGTTCCGACGTGCGTGCCGCACCATGGGCCATGGCTTCGGTGCCTAAACCCGCTTCGTTGCTGAAAGCGCCGCGGCGTACGCCGTAGAGAATCATGGCCAACAGGCCGCCGCCGGCTACAGCTTCGCCGGTAAAAGCATCGGTCAGGATCAACGCAAACGCTGCAGGTACGGCATCAAGGTTGAGTAACAAGGCAATCGCCACGGCGCCGATGTACAGCAACGACATGGTGGGCACCATGGCCGCGGCCACCTTGGCAATGCGTGCTAAGCCGCCGAACACAACCGCCGCCGTCAACGCGGCGAGCACCAGGCCGCTGCCCAGGTTGAAGTTGAACGGGTCAGCGCTGGCGGCGAGAAACCCGTGTTCGATGGCAATCAGATCACGCACAATTTGAATCAGCTGATTGCTCTGCAGCGCCGGTAACGCGCCGATGGAGCCGACGATGGCAAACATGTAGGCCAACCAATGCATGCGCGGCGGCAACCCTTCGCGTATCATGTACATGGGCCCGCCTTGCAGTTCGCCGTTACTGTCTTTGCCGCGATACATCACCGCCAGGGAACAGGTAAAAAACTTCGTCGCCATGCCAACCACGGCCGTCATCCACATCCAGAAGATGGCGCCGGGGCCGCCGATGGTAATGGCCAACGCAACGCCGGCAATGTTGCCCATACCGATGGTGCCGGCCAGCGCCGTGGACAAAGCCTTGAAGTGGCTGATGTGTCCGGGATCGTCACGATTGTCGTAGCGGCCGCGCAGCAGATCGATGGCATGGGGTAGGTAGCGAAATGGCGTAAAGCGGGAGCGGACGAGGAAAAACAGACCACCGCCGAGAAGCAAAACCAGCAACCATGGCCCCCAGGCGTACTCCGCCATGGCGGTGGTGATGGCTTCGATTTCCTCGAGCATAAATGTCGACTTTTTCGCACTACAAACGCGGCAGGGTATACGTTTCTGACATGAACTGCACCAGCAGACGGGCCTTATAGCGCGGTCTGGCGGTGTTCTTTGTTATAGTTGAGGGCTTAAGCAGATCGGGTCTACGGCATGGCCGAACAAAGCCCCTTGGGGCAAGCGACAGACTATCCCACAACCTACACGCCGTCTTTGTTGCATTCCATGAACCGCGATATGGCGCGCGCCAAAGCGGGGCTCACAGAAGCACAACACCTACGTGGCGAAGATGTGTGGACGGGTTATGAATTTTCCTGGTTGAACATGGAAGGTAAACCCGTGGTGGCCGGTTTGCGCCTGCGGGTACCGTGCCAGTCCGCGGCAATAGTGGAAAGTAAGTCGGTGAAACTATATCTCGGCAGCTTCGCGCAAACGCGGTTTGAGAGTTTGGCTGATGTGCAGCGCACGCTGGATCAGGACATCACGCTGGCGTTTCGCTCGCCGGTGCTGCTCGAGCTGTTGGAACTGGTGCATTTAAATGGTGGTGCGCAAGACCTGCCCGGGACCTGTCTGGACGATCTGGATGTGCGCACTGATGTATACGAGCGGGATGCCTCGCTGCTGCATCGGGACGACAGCGATGTGACCGTACACGAAACGCTGCATACTCATTTGTTTCGCAGCCTCTGTCCGGTGACCGCACAACCGGATTGGGCGTCGGTGTCTATCGAATATACCGGCGAGCCGATCAACCGGGCGGCGTTGTTGAAATACTTGGTGTCCTACCGCACCCATCAGGCCTTTCACGAAACCACCATCGAGCAGATTTACGACGACGTTAAAACCCGTTGTACACCGGAACGGCTCTCTGTGTACGGCCGCTTTCAGCGCCGCGGTGGCTTGGATATCAATCCGTTTCGTTCCGATTTTAGTGATACGGCGCCTTTGTGGCGCACACCTCGCCAGTAGGCGTTCGAACTCCTTGAGTTAGAGGCCTCTACAGCTTGGGCTGGGGGTCTGCTTAAACCAAACCCCGCGTCAGCGTGATTCATCAGGAGATAACCCGTTGAGGAACCATGATGAGATTAACCGCAGCACTTATTTTTACCCTGTTGGCCACGGCGGCCATCGCAGAGGAGCAGATTTGGCAAGCAACGCCAGACGCTCGAGCAGCAGGAACGTCTTGAGGTGAGCGACTTTAATCGCCTGACCGGGGCGCCAGCTTGCTGCGCAACCACCGCCACCACGTGTTCTCTTTGCGCATTAGCTGTTCTAGCAGATCGATGTCGTGACTAAGTTGATTGTGATCTTTCAGCAAGTCTTCGCGACGTTGCATAGGCTGGCTTGGGTCTAGCTCCCGCACCACCACGGCAGGGTTACCGGCAGCGATCACATTGGCCGGCAGCGATTTGGTGACTACCGCACCGGCCCCAATGATGCTGTTGGCGCCAATGGAGACACCTTTGCCGATGATGGCACCGTCACCCACCCAAACGTTGTCTGCCAATACCACCGGTGCGGTTTTGCCGATGGGTTTGGGGCGGTCGTAGATGCCGTGCCAGTCCGCGTCGGTCACATAGACCCCCGCAGCCAGCATGGTATTGGTGCCGATGACGACGCGGGAGGCAGAGTCGATGCGGACGCCGGGACAGAGTAGCGCATAGTCTTGGATCTCAATGGCGCCGGCGCCATCTTCGTGCTGCCAGGTCGTGAGACGCACGGTGCGGTCTTTTGCGGTGATGACGTGGACCGCGGTGCCGAAGCGGATGTTGGCGCCGTGAAGCTTGAGGTGCCACGGTTTCATGATCAGAGGCGCTGGGCCGAGGGCGTCTAGTTGCGGAGTGGTGCGGTGGTTGATGTAGAACTTTTCGATGGCGCCGAGCAGGCGTTTGAGGGCGTAGGGTTTGTGGTCTTTGCGCATGGGGGTGGGGTGGGTTTTTCTAGGGTTGTGTTTTTAGTACTCAAAGGTCATGCAGTGATTGTGCTCGATGTTCACCAAAATGAGGTGAGATGATGAACCTGGGGGAAGGAAAATGTCACCTAGTGCTCAAACCACTTTATAACTTAGGATCAGCGGGTTTGTGGGGTTTTTGGGCTAGACGGCGTACCGCCGGTGGGGTTGGGCCCCATCAAGGTGCG
>JANQKS010000011.1 GCA_028281005.1 Pseudomonadales bacterium | reverse complement strand
GCTTTACGCTAACTGCGTCATTGCTCGTCGCAATATCCGGATATTACTCCTCACTCTTCCTTGCCAGCCCAAAGCTGGCGAACTCTGATCCTAAGTTTTTAAGTGGTTTGAGCACTAGCCTCCCCTGCGAAATGCTTTGCTAGCTGAAGGTCTTGCACACGGCTGCTAATTTGAGCGAGCAACAGGTACGCACGTGCCAAATGTAATGCAATCCGAGCTCGAGACTGATCTTCAAACGCGTCATGGGCATGCTGCAGCGCCAAAATCATCTCCTCGAACTTCCCCTGTGAGGCGTCAATACTGGATAGTAAAAGCAAGGCGTAACCGCGATCTTCTAGCTTCTCCATTCGATCAGCGATTGACACCAAGGTACGAACATCGTCCCTAAGGTACGCCAACGTTGCCATAGCGCGCCTGTGTTCATCTGCCTCTAGGTTGCTATCTAACGCAGACAATGCCGCACCAAATTGTTCAACCGTCACTACAACCAGCCTGCTCTCCACGGCCAATACCAGCAGTTGAACGATTTCGAACTGAATGCTCTTGCGGGCATGTTGGTTCACTCCTGCCTCTTCCAGTTTTGAATACAGGACAACAAGCTGATCGTGAAACGCTATTCCTTTTCCTTCGAGCAAGTACTTACGTGCTTGATTCAACGCCAAAGATATTTCCAGGCGCTTTCTCCAAGGGCCGCTAAGTAGCTTTAGCTCTTCAGTAGACAAGTTATCGTAACCAGCACCCCAAATACGTTCAGGTTGCGAAATTTCCAACTGAATCGCGTCTAGACGTTGATTGATATCGACCATCGATGGCAACCCTTCGCTGTGCGCAACCACCGACCAAAGTATTGTAGCGATCGCGACAACACCTACCTGTCTGCACATACAAAAGCTCTCCTCTATGGATTCGGGTTTGATTCTGGTTTCCACCCGATGTCAGCATCTCCTCCAGGAGTAGCGGCCTGCAAGGTCACCGCCGACAAGACACTGTTAAAATAGTCATCGCCAAACACATCGGGTTCGTCGGCACCATTGTGAGAAAAACTGTAATGACAAACTTCGTGAACAAAAACGTTCGCCAGCAGCTTTGCCTCAATCTTCTTTTCTTCTTTTGCCTTAATCACTAATCACTAATCACTAACTTCCTGCCTTCAGCGACAATCTTTAGCATCTCTAATCTTAGCGGACCACCGGAGTTTTCTAGCAGGCAATCGAATATGGCCCCCTTGCTGGGTCAACTGTTTTGTCGTAAACCGTTTCCGGAGCGAAAAGAGTTGCGGGAACACGTACAGCTTGTATATCGCCCACATTGAAATTAATAGAGAAACACCTCCTTGCGGAGAGCGAGCGCATATAGCCATGTGGTCGTGTGGCTATATGCAGTAACGCAATGCAGTAACGCAGCTGTCTGAGTTTTCCCCTGCCGCGGGCGGCAGAAATCAACAAAGTACAGACCGATGGTTGTAATACAATACGCAGGAGTATCGTTGACGGCGCACATCCTCGCTCGTATGATTTGGCAGAGAGATCGAATTTGAAGTAGAAGTAAGGAGAGGGATCATCGCCAGGTTCATATGGGGGTTAGTCGTATCGTTGGTGGCAGTTCAGTTGTGTGCGGTTTCAGCTGTATCTGCCGAAGAAGGGGTCATTGAAGAGATCGTAGTTACCGGGTCGTACATTAAACGTGCGCCGGAAGACGCTCCCTCGCCGGTTCGCGCAATAGGGCGTGAGGAGCTTGAGGTTAAGGGTAACGCCCAACTTGCGGACATGGTCATGAAGCTGCCGTCGGTGATTGGCTCGGAAAACGTCACCGCGCAAGAACAAAGCGTGGGCGGAGCGGGTGCTGCAAACATCAATATCCGCAATCTTGGGCTTGCATCGACGCTGGTACTTATCGACGGTAAGCGTGTCAACGTTGGTACTTCGGTGTCCAACCAGGGTGAGCAATTCGTCGATATCAACCGCATACCGTTCATCATGGTGGAGAATGTCGAGATCCTGAAAGACGGCGCTTCCGCCTTGTACGGGTCAGACGCGGTCGCCGGAGTGGCCAACTTCAAATTGCGCAACAACTTTGAAGGCTTCGAAATACGCGCAATGTATCAAGATTCGTTCAAGAATCGTGACACCAATTTCAACGACTATAATCTCCCGGAAATATACCGTGACAGCTTCCGTGCCTTTTCCGAAGACGAATCGAACGATACCGATTTCGGTGCGATCTGGGGGTTTGGTAATGAAGACACGCACATTGTCATCGGCGGTAACTATTTTGAACGCGAAGCCTTGAATACGCTTGATCGCGACTATGCCGTGCGCGACGTGGTGGACGGCAGCGTGGGTGGGCCGAGCCCGTTTAACCTGCCTCAGGACATGTTTGCTTCGCTGATCGTTCCCGGTGTGGGAGAACTACCCGGTCTAAACCTGATAGAAGATTCTTCCTGTGTGGCGATCGGCAGTTACCGCACGCGAAATTCCGGCTTGTGCAGCACGAAAAACGATTTGCTGTCGCGGGACATCTTCTCCGAAGAGAGCCGCAAACAGCTTCTGGGGACGTTCACCCATGCAATTGACGACAATATCGAAGCGTACGGGCATTTTGGCGGCTCCGAAAACGAGGTGATCATAAACCAGTCACCTTCGTTCCCTATCACCGGCCAGGCTTCATTTACCGCGGACAACCCCGGCCTGATTTATGAAGTGAACAATGCGATCTCGTCTGTCTTGGCTACGGGCATGACGCCTTACGGCGACGACGTTGCCAACCGGCTTAGTTCAACGTTGGCTGGGGCACCTTACCCGTTCCCGGTGTTGGCCCTAGTCCCCGGTGTGGTAGACCCAACAGACCCTGACGCGGTGCTTGCGTCCATCGGCACGGTGACGTTCAACGGCGTGGCGCGACCGTCGGTGGTGCACCTCATGCACGCGCGCGGCGTGGCGGCGGATGTCGACGGTGACGGCGTGGTGGAACCGGGTGAACGGTTCAAGGGGCGTAATCAGAGCGAGATAGACCGCGAAACTCGTATGTTTACCGTAGGTCTGCGCGGCGATATCAACGACTCTTGGAGTTTTGATGCTTCTTATAGCTTCAGCAAGGAAGAGACCACCACGGTGTTCTATGACACGGTCTCCGAACGCATGCAGGATGCGCTGAACGGATTCTTCGGCATCGGCTGTGACAAAAACGCCCCTGGCCAGGCGCCGGGTGAAGGTTTGTGCACCTGGTTCAATCCGTTTGGCAACTCTATTCTGGAGCCGGACTTGGTGGTCGCCGACGGTAACGGTAATCTCCATACCCTGGGTAATGACGCGGCGTATACCGATGCCCTGTTTGGTGAAGGCGTGGTCAATGCCGAAACCCGCCTGACGGTGGTGGATGCCGTCCTGTCCACTAACTCGTTGTTTGGTTGGGAAATGAATGGCGGCAGCGTCGGGTTTGCCCTCGGCGCTCAATATAGAGAGGAAGAACAACGCGTGGGTGGCAACGAGTTGGCCACCGACCCCAGTTTCCCGTTCGCGTTCACGGGCCCGACCATTCCCTACAGCGCAAGCCAGGAAATTTACGCAGTGTTTGCTGAGTTTGCGCTACCGGTGACCGAGGATCTGGAAGTTCAGGCTGCGGTACGTTATGAAGACTACGGCGGTGACACCGGTGATACGGTCGACCCCAAAATAGCGGCCCGCTGGCAGGTGACGGACACCGTGACGCTGCGTGGTTCGGTGGGTACATCGTTCCGTGGGCCGTCGCTCAACCAAAAATTCGGTCGGGGTACCGGGCTGCAATTTGTCTCACCCCCGCCTGCTGAAGTGGTGCAAGCTAATTTCGGTGACGATCCAACGGCAACCTTCGGCAGTGGTGTGTTTGCACGGTTGCCAACCTTTGGTAACGAAGCGCTGCAGCCCGAGGAGTCCACCAACTTCAACATCGGTATCATCGTCACACCCACCGACTCGCTCACTGCGTCTATCGATTATTTCAACTACAAATATGACGATATCATCATCAGCGAAGATTTTCGGGGCCTGACTAACGACTGCCAGATCGCCTGGCACGCCTCCGGCCGGCCGGTATCGCTGTTGCCGGACGGTAGTGTCAACCCCGCATACTTAAGCATTGAGCAGTGTAATTTCCGCAACTTCGACGGCGACCCGAGCGCGCCGGATATCCTGCTGGACACCCAAGGCAATCCACTATCGATTCAGCGCAGCTTTCAGAACGGCACGAAGCTTGAGACATCCGGGTTGGATCTACTGGTGCGCTACAATACCGGTACGGACTACGGTGCCTTCGGCGCCACGCTCGATGTCTCACACTTTCTTGAATATGAAATAGATCGTGCTGTGACACCTTTTGATACTCGGCTGAACCCGGGTGAGACGGTAGATCTTGTCGGCCGTAGCGAAAACGTTCTGATAGGGCGCCCGTTACCGGAGTGGAAGGCCTCCCTGTTGCTCGACTGGTCCTTGCACCAGCACTATGCGGCGGTGGTCATCAACTATGTCGATTCGATTGTCGAACCCGATTCGGTTCCGCAGCCGCCGGGCCAAGACCCTCTCGATCTTAAGGTTGATTCATTCACGACAGTTGATGCGTCTTATACCTACTCTTTCGAAGACTACGATCTATCGCTCACCGTTGGTGCGGCAAATCTGTTTGATGAAGATCCGCCGACGGCATCGGGATTTAACTCTTTCGAGTCCACGGCCCACGACCCGCGTGGCCGCCTTTGGTACTTCCGTATGCGCTATCAGCTGTAGCCTTAATCGCGAAATTAGCGGCTGGGTGCCGGACGGCACCCAGCCGCGATTTATGCGACATCAGAGCGACGCTGGATCACCAAAAGTACAGTGCTACGGCCGGCACCAGTGTCACCGAGAAAACGTTTACCCATTTCCACTTTCCGAGAAAGTGTAATGATTGGTAATAGTGTTGAACGGCAATCTTAGTTCGCTTCGCTTAGATCCTTAGATCTAGCACCGCTGACTGACATCGCGGTGAGAATAAGACCGAATAAAACCCATACGAGCTTCACTCCTAACCCGCCGAACGTGCGGAAATGTAGCAGATCTGCCGTGTGCACGATGCGTTCGCCGATGCGCCGCGGATTGTCGGCATCGAAGCGGAGTACGGGTTCTAGTCGAGTGAGGACATGAGCACGTCTCTTTTGTAGAAGAGCACTAGGTAACAATGCCAACGACGGTGGCACGGATGGCCAAGGTCTGTAGGTGCGGTAATCACTGCTGTGGGTATATCAATACCTTAATCTCTTCGGGACTGTTGGCAAGTGCATTGAAGGCCGCCTCGGTTTGCGCTAACGGCATTTCGCTTGTCACAAACTTTGCCACCAATTCCGGATACTTGGCGATGTGTCGGATGGACTGACCGAATTCCGCCATGGTGTAGGCAAAGCTGAACTCGATTGTGAGCTCTTGCGTGATGCCGGTCATAGGCGTGATTTTATCCTGGTGAGAACACACTCCAACCACCACTATATGGCTATGTTGTGGCGCGTTTGTCATGACCTGATCAAGCAAACCCGGGGCGCCGACACATTCGAAAATGTTAGGTGCCGCAGGCCGCGACACCATACCCTCCAATAAGGGTGAGATTGTGGATGGTTGGAAAGCCAGATCGGTCCATCGAGAGTAAGGTGAAGTCTCGGCCGGGTCGACCACCACGTCCGCGCCCAAAGCTTCCGCGGCGGTGCGCCGCGATGCGGAAAAGTCGGCTGCCAGTATTGGGCCGCGGCCTGCAATACGCAGCGCGAAGATCACGGCCAACCCAACGGGGCCGCAGCCGATCACCAGGTTGGGGCCAGCTTGACGATTGGCCAGGCTGGCCGCATGTAAACCCACGGCAAGCGGTTCGGCTAACGCGCCCAAGTTGTCCGGCACGGTTGCGGGTAATTCAATTGCGCGGGCTGCGTCTACGAGGGACAACGAAGCCAATCCCCCCGAGTACACTGGTGATAAACCGACACACTCAGGTCCCGTGGCGCCGTTGATGAACGGATTGGCAGTGATGCGCATGCCGGGGGTAAACCTAGCGTCGACCTGTGGACCCGTGTCGACAATGGTGGCTGAGAACTCATGACCCGGTATGATCGCGGGCAGTGCATCCCGCTGGGCTGCAGGCGTCGTTGAGTACAGTTCTGCCATCTGCGCCTTAAGATGGAGATCAGATCCGCAGATTCCGGTGGCAATCGGCGCGACCAGCAACTGGCCTTCACCCGGAATGGGGTCGGGACATTCGGTGATGTGGAACTGATTTCCGATCAATCTCGCTGCACGCATGGCGCTCTCCAACCCTCAGGCGGGGATATTCTCGTAGTAGGGAATCATGATCTCGTCACTTACGCTGGGATCACCTACCATGGCGACAATGGCGGGATTAACCACGTCCGGGTCGACGATCAGATTAATGCAGGTCGGTTTACGTGAATCCTGTGCTTGTTTGATCGCTGGGGCGATGCGTTCATAAGACGTCACCGTTTCACCCTCGCCTCCGAACGCGACCGCCACTTGATCGTAGCTGGTGCTGTTCAAGCCCACAATGCTGCGCCGATTCTCTCCAAACACAATGTCCTGCCCGGTTTTGGAGATAGCCCAACACGCGTTGTTCAAAACGATGGCTACTATTGGCAGCTCATGCCGGACCATGGTGTCCAGCTCCTGGAGATTAAAGCCGAATGCGCCGTCGCCGGAAAAGATGGCGACTGGCTTATCCGGATTGGCAATGGCGGCACCAATGGCAAAGCCCTGAGAGATGCCCAGGCAACCCAAGTAGCCGTTGGCCATGCACAACCCGGGCCCTGCGGAGCGCGCCGTGACGGCTGCCCACCCCGCAGATTCGCCGCCGTCGATACAGACCACCGTATTTTCGTTCAG
Source organism: Pseudomonadales bacterium (assembly GCA_028281005.1). Lineage (GTDB taxonomy): Bacteria > Pseudomonadota > Gammaproteobacteria > Pseudomonadales > Azotimanducaceae > UBA4421. The sequence goes on along the minus strand of JANQKS010000011.1, from coordinate 11,733 downwards.
GGCGTGCATGGCCGCCTTGACCGCATGATAAGGGTGCAGCACGCCGGGTTTGGTTTCTTTAGGCGCATCACCGAACATCAGCTCATAGGGATAGCGGCCGGTTTGTAACATGTCTACCCATGCTGTTCGGTCCGGCCACTGCAGATCCTGAGCGGCGTCGGCGAAAGTTTTGAAAGCTTCCCCGCAGTCCGCCACGATGGCTTGATTGATGGGGCGCATGCGGCCAATCTCTGCGCCGTCCACGTCGATCTGAATGACCGTGGCGTCGTGCGGGATGATTCCTCCCGAGCGACCACCCAGATACATGCCGGCGCGGGCGCCGGCCATCACCACAACATCCGGTGGATTCCCTCCGGCAACCGCACCGCCGACACCGGCGATACCGCCGATGTATTGAGGATGATTTTCCGGCAGGATACCCCGTGCCATGGTGCTTGCCGCCACCGGCACACCGGACAATTCCGCAAAGCGCTGCAATGCCGGCGAGCAGCGGGAGAACACTGTCCCGCCACCGGCGATAATCAGGGGACGCTCGGCACTGCGGAGCGCATTAAGGACTCGTGTGACCGCATCAACCGAAGGGGCCGGCCGGTCTGGTGCGGCGGGTCGTTGATATACCGGGAACATCGCTTCGCGAACGGGCATGAACATCACGTCGATGGGTATGTCGAGCAATACCGGACCCGGGCGGCCCGACCTGGCAATACGTACCGCTTTTTCGATCAAATCGGGTATACGCTCCGTGCTGGTGACGCGGTGCGCCCACTTGGTGACCGGTGCCGCCATGGCGATCTGGTCGATGCCGCCCTGCAGCGGATTGGTTTCCACCTCACGAAGAGGTGGGGAGCCAACAATGAATAGCGTGGGGACGGCGTCGACATAGGCGCTGGTAATGGGCGTCAGCGCATTGGTAAATCCAGGCCCGGCGGTGACAACACAGACACCAAACCCTGCCTCGGATGAGCGGGCGTACGCATCAGCGGCGTGACCCGCGGAGGCTTCGTGCCGAAAATCGATAAGCCGGATACCTGCGTCCGGGCAAGCCACCAGAAAGGCGTCCAGGTGGCCTCCGTGCAACGCAAATACGTCTTTGACGCCGAGCGTTGCCAGGGTTTGTGCGATGACGGTACCGCCGGTTGTATCTTGAGCCATCTCTGCCCTACCTTTTGTCTTTCTGCTTATCTTCTTACTATCTTTCTGAATACTTGACCGTGCCGTGTAACCAGTGGTCAATTGCTTCGTTGATCAGTGTGCGCAAGTTACGCTTTGGATGTCTGAACCAGTAAGATACCGGCGCCGTGATCTGCACCAATGCCAGCGAACCAACCAGGCTGGAGGGTAGTGTGGATTCCAATTCGCGGTTGTTAAGCCCCTGTTCCACGAGTTGTACAACGAGCTGTAACAACTCCGGGTGACCCGCATGTAAACCTCTACCGCCGGCGGTCTGTGAGAAGTCGATGGCAAGTGCCGCTGCACCCGGTATTGCATGAGTCCATGTTTCTGCAATTTCGTCACCCACGATTCGCAGGGCATCTTCGACAGAGTGCCAGTTGTTGTCGTCTAAGCGTTGCTGCACGCGTGTTGCCAGACGACGATTAAACTCGACCAGTAGATCGGCCTTGGTTTGATAGACTCTGAAGAAGGTGGCGCGTCCAACGTTGGCAGCGGTACAGATCTCCTCAATAGAAATTTCGTCATAGCTGCGTTCGACCAGAAGCTCCATGGCGGCATCGAAAATACGTGCGCCGTTTTCAATACGTCTGCGAGTACGCCCATCGATCCGGTCGGAAGTTTCGAGTGTTTTCAGCTGCATCAGCTTCGAATGACGCTTCAAGACTTGTATTGAGACCAAGGTATCACTATATTTTTTTTGATACAAGCATCTCAATACATCAGCGAGCTATGATCCGTATTAGGTTCGCATTAGGAGAGTGTCCAGTGTTCACCGAAGATCATAAAGCCAGTCTGAAGCAACATGGTTATTGCGTCATTGAAGATGTCCTGGAGCCGTTAAAAACCGCTGACGTGCGACGCTGTCTGGTAGAGGCTGCGGCGGAGAGTGAGCGTAGAGGTGTCCCGACGTACATCGAGGGGCTGGATCCGAATCCGAACAACGTGCGCGTGTTCAACCTGCTTGATCTCGATCCGGTCTTTGTCGAGTTGATCTCACACCCACTAGCGTTGGACATCGCCCGCTATCTGCTCGATGACGACTTCATCATCTCGAATTTCACTGCCAACATCGCCAAGCCGGGCAGCGGCTCGATGCTAATCCATTCCGATCTTGCCGCGGTACTCCCGGAACCCTGGCACGCCCCCTGGAGTCTCAACGTTATCTGGTGCTTGGATGATGTGCGCGGTGAGAATGGCGCTACGTTGTTTATGCCGGGCAGTCACCACTATGTGCGGATCTCGGACGTTCCGACCGATATTGCAGAACAGATGGTGCCATTCGAGGCCAAAGCAGGGAGCATTGTCGCGATGGAGGGCCGGCTCTGGCACACCTCCGGTATCAACCAAACCCGAGGCGAGGAGCGAGCACTCCTCTTCGGCTATTACAGTCGTTCTTTCATTCGTCCGCAATGGAACTTCAATGTCGGTTTGTCGGAGGCTACCAAAAGCAAACTATCCCCGCAGATGCGGCATTGGCTGGGGCTGGAGCTAACTGCCAACGTGAAGCCGCTGGCAGGAATCACCGAATGAAGCTCGTTCTACTCGTTCTAGAGAGTGCACCAGCCGCCGGAAACAGCACCGCGGCTAAGTTTCTGGCTGAGCATCATGGTTTCTTGCGGATTGGTCTCGGTCGATGGGGTTCTTTCGATCTCAAGAGAGTTCGATCATCTTGCCATCATGCTACGTGCATCTGTTTGTAAGCGAATCGGCCCGCTATGCGAGGGAGAAAAGTCGGGAACAATCCAGGGGACACACTCCGCAACAGTTTCTCCACAAATGGGCGCGCTATTCCGGCTTTAGTGCGCCGCAGACTGCTTTGTTCGACGCGATGTCTACAGAGTATCCGGGCTGGGCCATTTCGCTGGAAGCCGTCAATCTTGAAACAACAGTTCAGAAAATTATCGCTAGTCGGGCGGAAAGTCTGTTTCTTTAACAGGGCATCGAACTCAAGCTCCGTCTCTTAGATTGTTGTTCAGGGAATGTTGCTGAGTGAATTGCGCTAACCAGCAAAGGTAGGCAAACGATCAAAAAGGCCCATCAAGATAGGGTTTCCCACTTAAGAAGGCTCGTTTTCCTAGCGGCTGCTCGTGGTCTGGTCTGTTAAAAAACTCTGACAGCGAACACAAAACTCGAACGAGAGCGCCCTGGAAGTCGCATCGGACAGAATTCCCAGCTGCAGCGGACGCTCAAAAGGTCTCGCATGGTGAAGTTCTTAAGCACTTATGCCCCGTCCAGGTTATTCTTCCTGGACTTACGAAATCACCCAGCCAGGAAGCGTCGAACAATTGCCCGGGCCAATTCAAAACATCACCGAGTTTGATTTTGCTACACCAATGGCAGTACACCGTTTTGAATCAAACGAGGACATTAAGCGGCTTTTCCAACAGCAACTTCGCCGTTTCCCGCAGTTTCGCATTAATGGGACTGAACAGCGGATGTTTTCGGAGTTTGGGGCGATAATGCTCCGACCAAGGGGGGAAGTTCAAAATCGGCTGACACACGTGGTGTTTCCAGAGACCACCTTGTCGATTCCGCGTGCCGGTCGTTCGTTGCGTTCTCATTCCGACATATCTTTCCCTCAGGCGAGGTTGATGGCTGACGCCTTTGGAGATGCTCTATACACAAAGGTTATGGCAGACAACCCAACCGAAGACCATTTTACCGAACGCGTATCACTTGTTCTGTCTCTGCAAGACGTGTTTTTCAACAGTGATCTTTGGGATTACGTCAACAAAGCCGATCAGCAAACTCTCTCAAGATACGGTTTCGGTCCGGGGATGAATTTTGAGCGTTGGGCGCAAGCCATACGAAATTGTCCAAACGCCTTCTTGGAGCAGTACGAAATTAACGGCGAAATTGTGACCGTTAAAGAGCTGCCGATGGCAATAAATCAGCGTGGAAACGTCGGAAGTCGTCATTCATACCACCAAATGCCAGGATTTGTTATATGGGCCGTTCTGGAAAATACGTTTTCGGAAGAACAGGATTTCTATGAAATCGGTTCCGCTCACATCCATCCTGAAATTGAGTTTCAGGGAATCTCGGAAGTAATCGCGAACAGACTGGGTCCTAGAGTTGCACAAATGACACTTTCTCCAGCAGACGTTAAAGTGCTCCGGGGCAGCATTGATGGCCACAATAATCTCCTGCGTAAGCATAGGCTGGGACCCAAAGATACCGGAGAGACTTTTGTCACGATTGTCGGTGTTGACGCCGAAGGAAACCCAACGGATGTCCGACATCATGATCTAGGGCTAATCGATAATCTTGATGAAATGCGGGACTTGAATGATCGAACGCTTCAAACATGGCCAACAGATAACCCTGATATAGGCTTAATCGAGGAGCATTACCGGTTCTTCAGCGATCCAAGCATCTCAGCGGACGAGTTTGGTGCGGATATTGGAGAACACGTAGGATCCGTGATTCAGGGCGCTGTCAGCTAAACTGAACGCAGATTACTATTTCGATCATTTATAGATGGAGATGGGTGTCCACCTCATAGTTCTAGAAAGGGTTCAACGTAATGGTCAGATAGGGTCATCTTTGGTTAGCGTTATTCAACACCTGCCTCATCAACAACAGCGTTGCCAGGACCTCGCCCCAGCAGGTGTCGAATAATGCTAACCACAACCCGACGTTCGCAATCGAATTAAACTCGCATCTCTCCGGCTAGCACGATCTGAGCATCGAAAACCGCTGCGGCTTTTCCGTCAACGCCAGAACGGGAGCCGTCCAACTCCGTCGTAGCAAAGCAAACTCCCTTTCCATGAAGCTGACAGGGGTGTTTGCTACTTAAGAGAGTACAACATATTTATGCAGTACCAACATCTTTGCAGATGTAACACCAACGTTAAGTGATATCACCGTGATATCGAATCGTGGAGAACCTGTGGAGAAATGGCTTGTAGGCGTTGACGTCTTACATGCGCCTGTGCAAAAAAGAATGAGGGGAAGGGCAAGAAACACATCGCGCAATGCGCCAGTCCATTGTTCGGGCCCGCATCATTAAACCCACGTAAGGGCCAAGTCCGGGGAAGCCTATATGAATTTTGCAAGTCTACGCCGCATCATTGTGTTTGTATTGATCTTCAGCTCACCGTCTCTGAGCGCCACACCTGAACTTCAGGAGAGGGTTTATCAATACGAAAACTGTGTAAAAACGAAATGGTCGGAGAATCCTGACAAGGCCGCAGTGCTAACTGACTGTCAATCCAAACTTGCTGATCTCCTGCTCCTCATCCCGGAAACGCAGCGCAACGAGGTCGCCGCGCAGGTGACCGCCAACGCATCTACTTACATGGAAAACAACGCTAACTAGTCACCTTAGCGGTGCTGTGCGATCCAAACCCTGGGGAGGAAGAGATCATGAGCATACCGAAGCAGCGATTGTGCGTCATTTTGGCTGTAATTAGACGCATCACGATCGCAAGCGTATTGTACCTCTGCCTTCCTGCGTTGGCGTTTGCAGCCATTTCAACGCCGGCATCAAGCAGCGGCAACTATACGGTCAGTTTTACCGAACCCTATCCTGGATCCGATCACTACCTCAAGGAAAGTACTGACGGCGGTACCACCTGGAGCGCGACCTATAACCTCGGCACCGGTCTGTCAAAATCGTTTTCCAACAAGCCTACCGGTACGTATACCTATGACGTCGAATACTGTTATTCGATCGTAATTTTCAACCCAGTCTACCTGTGCTTGTCCGCTCATCATATACTTGGTTGGTCATACGGCGTGACCAACGTGAACGGGGCACTCGCCACGCCTACCGGCTTGTCGGGCCCGGCGACGATCACAAGCGGGAGCTTCACCGTCAGTTGGAACAGCGTTTCCGGCGCTACCAGCTACCAATTGCAGGAACAGGTCGGAGGCGGCGCCTGGTCCACCGTCCACAACGCCGGCGCGACCAGCAAGTCGTTTTCGGGTAAGTCGCACGCGATCTATACCTACCGTGTCAGAGCGTGCAATAGCTCATCATGCAGCAACTACTCAACAACGATATCTGTGGAAGTGACCCAAGGGTTACCAGGCGGTATCACCACCCCAACAACCAGCTATAGCGGCAACTACACGGTCAGCTTCACAGAACCTCGTTCAGGATCGACACATACCGTAATGGAAAGCTTAGACGGCGGCACCACCTGGCCGAACAGCTACAGCGTGGGAACTGCACTTTCCAAGACTTTCAGCGGCAAAAGCCCGGGGACTTATACCTACGACATCCACTATTGCTACGATTACGGGATTTTCGTCGGGTATTTATGCATATCCACTGCTATATCCGGCTGGGCTTACGGCGTGACAACGGTGCCTACGATGTCAGTCCCAGGGTCTTGGTCGGTGCCGTCTTCGAGTTCATCCGGCAGCTATTCGGTCTCCTGGTCAGGCGTGACCGGTGCGACCATCTACACGCTTCAAGAGAGATTCAATGGCGGTAGTTGGAGCACGGTCCAAAACACATCAGCGACGTCGAAGTCGTTTAGCGGGAAATCAAACGGCACGTATTCCTATCGGGTTCGATCGTGCGCGGCAAGCAACTGCAGCGGGTGGAGTTCGGTGAAGTCGGTCGCTGTCACGCTAACCCCGGGTGTGCCTGGCGCAATATCGGCACCGGCGTTGGACAGCAATGGCGCATATTCTGTGAGCTGGGGCGCTGCAAGCGGCACCGTGACAAATTATCAACTGCAGCGCAGGGTAAACGGCGGGTCCTGGTCAACCGTGCAAAACACTTCTGCAACGTCCAAGAGCGAAAGCGGATTGTCCAACGCAACGTATGGCTATCGAGTGCGCGCATGCAACGGCGCTTCCTGTTCAGGCTATACGTCAATCGTTAACGTCCAGGTGTTGCATACACCCGGGGTACCGGGTTCGCTCTCTGCGCCTTCGAGCGACAGTAACGGGGCCTACACCGTGACCTGGGGATCAGCGACCGGTGTGGTCAACGCCTACGAACTGCAGCGGCGCTTGAACGGCGGCAGCTGGTCCACCATCCAGAACGCCTCTGCGACCTCTAGAGCCGAGTCGGGCCGCTCGGATGGTACTTGGGGATATCGAGTACGTGCTTGCAATACGGGGTCTTGTTCCAGCTATACCGCACAGGTCAACGTCTCGGTGATCAATAGTCCCGGGACACCAGGTGCGATTACGGGGCCTTCGAGTGATTCCGATGGCAGTTACACTCTAGCCTGGACAGCGGCGAGTGGGACCGTGAGCACATACGCGCTACAGGAACGTGTCAACGGTGGGGCTTGGTCTACAATCCAGAGCGCATCGACGTTAACCGCCAGCGTCACCGGCAGGAGCACCGGCAATTACGACTACCGTGTACGTGCTTGCAATAGCTTGTCGTGCAGCGCATACAACGCCATCAAGTCGGTTGCAGTGTCGATCCCAGCGGGCCAGCCTGGGCCTGTCACCGGGCCCAATAACGACGGCAATGGGGCATACACGCTGTCATGGGCCGGGGCATCAGGTTCAATTGACTACTATCAACTCGAAGAGAAAGCGGGTGCGAGTTGGGGGCAGATTTACCAGGGGACCAACACGTCTCACGCGGTCTCCGGACGATCCGAGGCCACCTATGAGTATCGTGTTCGGGGTTACTTGCAGGGTAACTACTCGAGTTGGGCGACGCCCTACAAAACAGTCAATGTTGTTTATCCGCCGGGTGCGCCCAGCGGCGTCAGCGGACCGGCTGTCGATGAAGATGGCGACTACGCCATCCAGTGGTCATCAGGCGGCGGCACGGTAACAAGCTACGACATCCAGGAACAGGTTAACGGTGGTGCCTGGACCACAGTCGCCAGCCCCACGGGCACGAGTTACGCCGTCACGAATCGCACCGATGGTACATACAACTATCGGGTGAGGGCCTGCAACGCATTCTGTTCCGGTTATTCCGGCTCAACTGCCGTGTTGGTAGACATTCCCGCTCCTAATACGCCCCCGGTACCGCAAATAAAAACCGCCCCGCCGGTTGATACTCAATCAGACGAAGTCGGCGTTATTGCCGGCTCGTTCCGAGTGGATGAATCGGGTGCAGGGGCGTACTCGATTCCGATTCTTACCGCCCCCGGTATTGCCGGTGTGGCGCCACAAATCAGTTTGAACTATTCAAGCCAAGGCGGGAATGGCGTGGTTGGTCAGGGCTGGTCGATTGGCGGACTGTCTGCCATCGCCCGCTGCCGGCAGACCATTGAAACCGACGGGGCGCCGCGGCCTATTTCGCTCGACGCCAACGATCGTTATTGTTTAGAGGGCGCACGCCTTGTGCAAGTGGCGGCCTCAGGCAGTGACATTGAATACCGCACCGAGATTGACCAGTTTGCCAAAGTGATCGGCTTTGGCGCCGCGTCGGGCAATCCGACCCACTTTGTGGTGTGGCGCAAAGACGGGTCAGTCTCTGAATACGGGAATACCGCAGACAGTTTGTTAGAAGCCCCAGGCACTTCAGTCGGTTACACCTATGCGCAAAATGCGTTTGCCGACAACATGGGCAACACCATCGATTTTGAGTACACCGAAAATACCGCGAACGGTGAACACCTGATTGAGCGGATGGTGTATGCGGGTGGTGATGCGGAGATCGAGTTCTCCTACGAAGCGCGTCCCGATGATCGGGTATTTTATGTCGCGGGAAGCAAATTCGAGTCGCATCAGCGCCTTGTGCAAATCGTCTCTTCCAACCAAACGCTTGAGCTCCGTAAGTATACCCTGAAGTACCAAACAGCTCCGCACATTGGCGTTAGCCAACTGATTGAGGTCGAAGAGTGTAACGGCACCACTTGTTATCCCAAAACGACGTTCACCTGGGCCAACCCTTCGCAGGGGGTTTCAAGCGCGCCGAGTGTGCAACACAGCGACGGGTTCTTAGGTGGTCGTACGGCGGACCTCAACGGCGATGGTCAGAACGAGCTTGTGTTCCTGCGCGCCAGCTCTGGAGGTAATCCTTACATCAAGTACTTCTACAAGAACGGCAGCGGCACATGGACGCTGCACAGTTTTAGTCAGCTGGCCAAAGGTCAGGTGTTGAACTCGTGGACCATCGTGGATTACAACAACGATGGCCGGCAGGACTTGATGTATCAGAAAGGCGGTGATTGGAAGGTGCGCCTGGGTGGTTCGGGCAGCACTCCGACACTGGGTGCGGAGATCCAAGTCGCCACCGGCGCGCCGGTGGCGAAACATACCACGGTTGTCGACATTCACAGCGATGGTCTGCCTGATGTGGTGTTCTGGGACGCGAATGCATCTGGGGGCGCCATGAAAGTCCAGAAGCTCAACCACAACCCGGGGGGTACAAACAGTTTTGGTGCGGCGACCACGCTGAGCGGTCTTGGCGGCTGTTTGTCCTTCTGCGACGTTTTCGAGATCCAGAGCATGAAACCCATCGTTGCGGACTTTAATGGGGACGGTAAGGCGGACTTTTTACTCAATACCCGCGAAACGGATCTCTCACTCATCGAATTGGGCGGTCACCCGATTTACCACGATCGTTGGTTGGTCTACGCGTCCACGCCGTCTGGTTATGCACTTTATGCCCAGCTGCCCAGCTACATGGATGATGAAAAACTGCGTGTGGTAGACATCAACGGAGATGGGCTCACCGATGTAGCGTATCAAGACACCGGCAACGTCTGGTGGTATCGATTGAATCACGGTGCGGGGTTTGCAACTGCGGTTTCGCTGGGTACATACACAGGGCTTGCAGCGAAGCGCAATCGGTTCTTAGATGTGGATCGCGACGGTGATGCGGACTTCATCTACCCCAGTGGCAATTACTGGCAAGTGCGAAAGTGGAATGACAATGCCTTTGGTACCGCAGCCGCTACGAGCTATCCGGCCAAGAGTGTAAATTCGAGTTCACCTGACAAATGGGTGACGGTATTTGGTGACTTTGACGGCGATGGCAAGCTTGAGAGCTTTACAGGTGATGTGAGAGATCACGGCACTAATACGACACTGGTCACTCAGTCAAACAACGCACACGATGTTGAAAATGTCATCACGGCAATAACCAATGGTTTTGGGGCCAAAACCACCATCACCTACCAAGTTGATGCGGATCCGGCGGTGAATAATTTGTATACCCCAGGCACGGGTGCGAATGCGCTGAGCTTCGGCACATCGCTGGTGTTCGATTTTAATGCGCCGATGTGGCTCGTCTCCCAAGTAGCCAGTTCCGCCCCTGCAGCGGGTTCGAATCCAGGCAATGTTGACGTCATGGCCACCAGTTCTATCAGCTATCGATACGCAGGCCATCGCTTACAAGCCGGCGGTCGCGGTGGCCTAGGATTTGAAAAAATCACTTCGATCGATGACCAAACCCAAATCGAGACGACCACCACTTACCGGCAGGACTTCCCTTATACAGGCCGGCCCCTGCAGACTGAGGTGAAACTCGGTTCAGCGGTGCTGTCCCGCGCCACCAATACATGGGCGGATAACAACGGCAGTGGTCCGAATCGACAGCCTTTCTTAAGTGTTGCTGTCGAGGAAGCGTTCAGTACCGATACCACCAACCCGGCCACGGGTGCATTTACGGTGGGCAGTCTCCTGTCTACGACGACGACGACCACCACCATGCATTCAAGTTACGGCATCTATGGCGATGTCGGTTCGATTCACGTGGAAGTCGACGCCGGAGGGGAAACCTATGAAACCACCACGACCAACACCTACCACGCCCCCAATCTGACCGATTGGCATACCGGCCGTTTGGATACGGTCACCGTCGTGCATGATCGGTCAGATAACACAGACAGTCCGGTAACCCGCGTGAGTCGTTTTGAGTATGCCTCGTCTGGGCTTTTGGACAAAGAAATCATCGAGCCGAATCAATCCGGCGCTTTGACACTGACAACCACCTATACCCACGACAGTTACGGCAACGTTTTGGTCACCACGCAAAACGGCTATCGCGGTTTTCAGCTGCCCGGTGAGTCCGAACCCACCACGGTGGACCGCGTTGCCAAAGCGTTCTTCGACAACAACGGACGGTTTACCACGTCCACCGAGAACCATCTTGGTCATGCAAGTACGGTGATCAGTCGTAACCGCTACGGCGCGGTCACTGAAGCCGAGGACGCGATAGGTAGCCGTGCTCGCACGGCTTATGGCGACTTAGGACGCCCCTATTGGCAGGGCGATGACGTTGGCCGCGCCGAAACAACCACCTATCGCGAGTGTGGTGCGGTAAGTTGTCCGGCGGATGCACGCTACCGCGTGCACACCGTACAGGCGGGCGGTAGCGAGACGTTCACGTATTTTGATCTTCTCGGCCGGCCCGTCCGAACGGCCACTAAGATGTTCGACGGCTCCAACTGGTCGGTCGTGGTTCAGGAGTATGACCATCTCGGTCGTGTCGTACACACCTCTGAACCGTTCCAAGTCAGCAGTCCACACGCGGGGACACCCAGCTATTGGACGGCGGTGGTGTATGACGACCTAGGCCGCGTGACACAGTCCACAGGGCCGGACAACAGTATTTCGCAAGTCGACTACGATGGGTTTACGACAACGTTCACCGATCCACGCTCGCACACCCGCACGGAG
>JANQKS010000009.1 GCA_028281005.1 Pseudomonadales bacterium | reverse complement strand
TCATTGCTCGTCGCAATATCCAGATATTACTCCTCACTCTTCCTTGCCAGCCCAAAGCTGGCGAACTCTGATCCTAAGTTATAAAGTGGTTTGAGCACTAGCATACCGTATCAACTCATTGAAAAGAGCAAAGGCCAACACATGCAGCGTGAATACGACATTGTGATCTGGGGCGCCACCGGCTTCACCGGCAAGCTGGTGACCGAGTACATGCAGCAAAACTACAGCGGCGGCAATTTAACCTGGGCGGTCGGTGGCCGTAATCAGGCGAAGCTCGACGCCTTGGGCCTCGGTGCCGGCGTCGACATCCTGGTTGCCGATGCGCGTAACCAAGCTGAGCTTGATGCACTGGTGCAGAAAACCCGGGTGATCCTCACCACCGTCGGCCCGTATGCCCGTTATGGCTCCGAATTGGTCGCCGCCTGTGCTGCCCACGGTACCCATTACTGCGACCTGACCGGCGAAGTCCATTGGATGCGCGAGATGATCGAAAAACATCAAGCCGCGGCGTCGGACAGCGGCGCGAAGATTGTGCATACCTGCGGCTTTGACAGCATTCCATCGGACATTGGCGTGTATTTCATGCAGCAACAGATGCGCAGTCGGCATGGTGTGGCGGCCTCCGCCATTAAATACCGCACGCGTGCCTTTAAGGGCGGCTTCAGCGGCGGCACGGTCGACAGCATGATGGCGATGATGGAGGCCGCTCAGGCGGATCCTCGCATCATGGAGACCGTCGCGGATCCATACGCCTTAAACTTTACCCATCGCGGCCTGGATGGGTTAGACCGCAAAGATCAGTTTTATGATGAAGACTTCAACGCCTGGGTAGCGCCATTTGTCATGGCCGCCATCAACACCCGCGTGGTGCGACGCAGCAACGAACTGTTGGGGCAGGCTTATGGGGATGAGTTTCGTTACGACGAAGGCACCATTGTAGGGCAAGGTCCGGCCGCGGCCATGGGCGCCGCCGCCATGGCGTTCGGCACCACTGCCATGAACAGCCTGGCGGCCATCACCCCGGCGCGCAAGATGATGCAGCGCATGCTCCCCAAACCCGGCGAAGGACCGAGTCCAGAGACCATTGAGCAAGGGTTTTTCGACATCGAGCTGCTGGCCAAACATCCCACTGACAGCGCATTGAACCTGCGCGGTAAAGTGTACGGCGACCGCGACCCAGGATACGGCTCTACCGCGAAAATGCTGGCCGAGTGCGCAGTGTGTCTGGCGCAGGACAAATTGCCCGTAGAGGGCGGTTTTTGGACCCCCGCCAGCGCCATGGGAGATGCCTTGCTCCAACGTTTACCGGCCAACGCCGGCGTGACTTTTGAGTTGTTGAACTAGGGATCAGGTCACCGTCGCAGGGACAACGCTGAGCGTGAGCCTCTTCCTGCCAGGTCGGGGCTAATGGCGCTGCTCAGCTAAGCGGCTGAGATAGGCGGAACCGGCCAGCATGAATACCGCGATCCCGGCCAACGCGGTCAACCCCGGCGCAAACGAACCGCTCACTTCGTACACCACGCCCAATCCAAGCGGCCCCAATACACCGCCCACTTCCGCCGCAGAAAAGAACAAACCGCTGGCGACACCTACACGCTGCTCACCTATCCCGGGTAATTCCACCAGCGTGAGAATCAGCACTGTCATTAAGCTCGAGCGCGCGATACCTTGCAGAATCAAACCTGCGGTTAAAGAGAGCCCATCGGCGGAATGCAACAGAAGCGCTGCGAGTGTGGCCGCCACACATAATCCGGCAAGAATGTGAAAACGCCGCGCCGGTGTGGCTAAACGCGGAATCAGCAGCGAACCGAGGATACCCACCAAGGTAGGTAAGGCGGCCCAATATCCGGCCTGCACCGCGGTCATGCCGCCATTTTGCAATAGCTCCGGCAGCCAATTGTTCAAGCCATGGTTGTATAGGAACACACCGACACTCATGAGCAACACCACACGCACCGCAGGCGCGCTGAGCAACTCTCGCATAATTTGCAGCTGCGGCACCCGAGCCCCCGCAGGGGTGGTGGTGCGACCAGCTAAGCCGGTGATGCTCGATACCAACCACCACAACGCGCCGGCCGCTGCCGCACAAGCGCCCCACAACACCATCACCGCGCGCCACTGCATATCGAACAAGGGTAAAAAATAAGCATTGGTCAGCGTTAGGCACACCACCCCGCCGATGGCTGGGCCGGTCATGTAGATACCCATGGCCAACCCGCGTTGACTACCGCTGAACAATTCCGCCACCACCTTAGGCGCGCCTGAGGAAATAATGGGCCCGCCGAGGCCAAACAACATCACCGCCAAGAGCAGGGACCAGTAATCGTTGGCCAGCGCCCGACCAAAGGCAGAAGCCGCAATCAGCAGGGCACCCAGCAACAACGCCTGCCGCCCGCCGATACGGTCCAACAATACCCCGCAGGGAATGGCGGCAAAAATATAAACCAGCTGCCATGCCCCCATGACGCTGCCCATCGCGGCATGCGACATGCCCAGGTCGGTGACAATCTCACCCACCATCGGGGCGACGCTGGCGACAATTAGGCCAAAGCTCGCATACAGCAGCCACAAGCCCGCCAGAATCCACCATTTTGCTGAGTTGACCTTGCTCATCTATTTCACGTAATTTGAAAAACAAACCTCAGCGAGGCCACCTCATGCCATTACAAACATTGCCCCCGCAAGCCACCGCAGAAGACATCGTCGCCGCCGTGGAACAGGACGGCGCCGCCATTGTGGAAGGTGCCATCAACACCGCAACCCTTGAGCAACTGGTGGCTGAACTAACACCTTATATCGACGCCACGCCAATGGGTCGCGACGACTTCACCGGACGGCACACACAACGCACCGGCGCACTGGTAGCGCGCACACCAACCTGTCGCGACTTGATTTTGCACCCGCAGGTGCTCGAAGCAGCCAAGCAGTTCCTGGGTCCTTACACCGATAAAATCCTGCTGCACCTCACCCAGACCATTCACATCAACCCCGGCAATCCGGCGCAGCCTATCCACCGCGACCGTTTGGCTTGGGGTAATCACATACCACGGGAAATCGAACCGCAGTTTAATACCATCTGGGCTCTCACGGATTTTACTATAGAAAACGGTGCTACCCGCTGCGTACCAGGCAGCCACAAATGGGAATGGGACCGGCGCGCCGAGCCCGAGCAGGTCATCCAAGCCGAAATGAGCGCCGGTTCGGTCTTCATCTACTCCGGCAGCGTGCTGCACAGCGGTGGAGAAAACCGCTCCAACAGCGCCCGCCTGGGATTAAACCTGACCTACACGCTCGGCTGGCTACGTACCGAGGAGAATCAGTACTTGTCGTGTCCGCCGCACATCGCCAAAGACCTGGACCCTGAACTACAAGAACTGCTCGGTTACACCCAAGGCACCTACGCGCTTGGCTACTATAGTGATCCGGAAGGGGTCGGCGGAGATTCGGATATATTGCCGCCGGAAGTGATTTTGGGACGGTTGCCGCGCTCGGGCGCAAGCCTCGCCTCTACTAGCGGAGAAAGTATCGATTTTTCCGAAGCGGAGCAGCTGTAACGCAGCTCGAAATGCTGCAAAAAAGCAGACAGCATCAGAGAAAAAAAGAAAAAGGGAAAAAGGAAAAAAGGAAAAAAGGAAAAAAGGAAAAAAGGCCCAGCCTAAAACCGGTTGGGGACGGCTTACTTTAAGCTGGGCCGCATAAACTAGCTGTTGTCATCCACCGCCGCTGCAGAGCCAGCCAGACGCACCCGGTTTTCGCCGCTGTGTAGGCTGGTCAACCGCGGATGATCAATCTTCGAGACCAAATCGTCCGCCACCTCTTGCACACAGCCGCGCACCCGGCGTAGATCGCGCACTTCGAAATAACTGGGACAAAAATCTTGGGCGGTGCGCAACACGCGCGCATGCAGCGCTTGCACGCTTTGTGCATTGGCAAGTTCCTGCTTGCTGTAAGCGAGCTGGTATTCGTCCGCCGCCAAGGCAGTGTCCGAACCCAAACCAACCACACCCACGACTCCTACCACTGCTATCGCTAAACTCTTCATTGGGGACAACTCCATGTCGATTTTCGTTTCGCGCGACAGTACATTCAGCTTTGTCGCGCCACATAACACTTATTAGCCCGCAACCTTTATAGGTGTTGCCTGGCTACTGTCTATGTCGCAAAGCGCCGGGTTTTAGTTTTGCTGTTGTGGATATTTCATCCGCACCCGTCTGCGTCTGTCAGCGCCTGCTGGCCAACAAGCGAACCTACACAGCTTATGATGCTGGCAGTCACAGACCCAGGGCTAAACGCCCAGGCCTGCATCAGCTAAAACAGCTACGCGTTGAAAGCCCGCTCTTACACCCTCTTACACCTTCTTAAACATAAGATGCACAAGCGCGAGAAAAGGTTGCGACGAACGTCGCAATTATTTGGAAATGTTCGGAGCGGCCCTACCAGGTATCCACATTGGGGCGCTTCTTGCCCGCACGCCGGGGTGTCTCTGGCACCGAACGCAGTGCAGCAGCGATCCATTTACGGCTGTCTGCCGGGTCGATGACGTCATCCAGCTCAAAGTGTGAAGCCATATTCACCGCCTTGCCGCGCTGGTAGCTGTCCGCCACCATACGTTCATACGCCTCGATACGCTCCTCGGGGTCTTCGATGGCTTCCAGTTCTTTGCGGAAACCCAGTTTTACCGCCCCTTCCAAACCCATACCGCCAAATTCACCCGTAGGCCAGGTGACACAAAACAACGGTGCTTTAAAACTGCCGCCGGCCATGGCTTGCGCGCCCAGGCCATAACCTTTGCGGGTAACAATGGTCATCAACGGTACGTCGATATTCGCACTGGTCACAAACATGCGTGCCGCGTGGCGCACCACGGCCGTCCTCTCCACCTCTGGCCCCACCATGATGCCGGGGCAATCACACAGAGACAGGATCGGTATATCAAACGCATCACACAGCTGCATAAAGCGCGTGCCTTTGTCGCCGCCGTCCGCATCAATAGCGCCGGACAGGTGCGCCGGATTGTTGGCTATCAAACCCATGGGGCGGCCTTCTACCCGGATAAAACAGGTAATGATGCCGACACCCCAGTCGGGACGTAGCTCCAACACAGAATCCACATCAGCGATGCCGCGGATGACCTCGCGCATGTCGTAATAACGCAGTCGGTTTTCCGGCACGATGAAGCGCAGCTTACGTTCATCGGGTGCTTCCCACTCGGCCACGCTGCCTTGGAAATATGACAGGTACTGTTTGGCTTTGGCCACCGCCTCGGCTTCATCCTTGACCGCTATATCGACGACGCCGTTGGGCACCTGTACGTCCATCGGGCCTACCTCTTCCGGGCGGAACACACCTAATCCGCCGCCTTCGATCATCGCCGGCCCACCGATGCCTATATTGGAGCCTTCGGTGGCGATGATGACATCGCAGCAGCCCAATAACACCGCGTTACCCGCAAAACAACGGCCGGTGGTGATGCCAACAATCGGCACCAGGCCTGAGAGACGCGCAAAGAAGGTAAAAGCCCAACAATCGAGCCCGGCCACACCGGAACCGTCGGTATCACCCGGGCGCCCACCGCCGCCTTCGGCGAACAGCACCGTCGGCAAACGATAGTGTTCCGCCACCTCAAACAAGCGGTCCTTTTTGGCGTGGTTTTTCATGCCCTGGGTTCCGGCCAGCACCATGTAGTCATAAGACATGATCATGGTGCGCGCCTTGTGTTCCGGAAACAGGCTGCCGTTCACCTGGCCAAGCCCACACACCATGCCGTCACCGGTGGTGTTTTCGATGAGATCTTCGATCGAGCGACGCCGACGCTGGCCCGCAAGCACTACAGAGCCGTATTCCACAAAGGTACCCTCGTCACACAGGTCGGCGACGTTTTCGCGCGCGGTTCGATGTCCGGTTTTGCGGCGCTTGGCCACAGCTTGAGGCCGACTTTCATCGTAACCCGCGGCCTTGCGGTCCAGCACTTCCTGCAAATCGGGACGGATGTAGTCTAAGTCAAGCTCGGCAGCGTCTTCTTCACCGGCAGCCGCTACTTCACCTTCCTGCAGGTAAATGAGCGGATGACCTTCAAATACCGCATCGCCCGGCGCCACGCCGAGACGGTCAACCACCCCGCTGACCTCGGCGCGGATTTCATGCTCCATCTTCATGGCTTCCATAATGATGACCAGCATACCGTTAAAGACTGCGTCCCCCGGCTGCACCTCGAAACTGACCACCGTACCTTGCATGGGCGCTGTGATGGCTGCCACCCCCGGCGGCAGGTCCGCCTCCACCAAGGCCAGCACTGTGGGACCATCCGCGCCAGCCATGGCGCCGGACTTGCCATGTTCAAGCACCGCCAACGGATCGCGCGGATCCACCTTGACGCCAGCCAGCGCAGCATCGGCGTTGGCCGCTTGCGCCTCGGTGGTACCCACCAGGTCGGCAACGTGCTCATCTACAAACCGAGTGGTGACCGCACCCGCCACAAACGCCTTATGGCTGATGAGGCGCAGCAGAAAGTCCAGATTGGTGGACACCCCTTCAATGGCAAAATCGTTTAGCGCGCGCTGCGCCCGCCGCACACAGTCCGCAAATTGGGTGCTGGGTGAGCTCACAATCAGCTTGGCCAACAGCGAATCGTAGTTGGGATTGGTGGTATATCCGCTGTAGCCGTAGGTATCCGTACGCAGACCCGGCCCGGTAGGCACTTCAAAACGAGCCAAACGTCCACCGGTGGGTTTGACGTTGCCGTCGGCGTCCATGGTCTCCATGTTGACGCGCAGTTGTATCGCGTGGCCACGCGGCGCCGGCACATCCGCCTGCAACAACCCCAAGTCACGGAGGCTCGCACCCGCCGCCACGCGCAGCTGCGCTTGCACCAGGTCGATGCCGGTGACCTCTTCGGTGACCGTGTGTTCCACCTGCAAGCGCGCATTCGCTTCCATGAAATAAAAGCTGCGCGTGTCAGCATCCACTAGAAATTCGATGGTACCCAGGCCTTTGTATTGCACCGCCTCCGCCAAGCTAACGGCGGCTGCACACACCGCCTGACGGGTGGCGTCGTCCAAACCCGGGCTGGGTGCAATCTCCACCAGCTTCTGATGACGCCGCTGGGCACTGCACTCGCGCTCCCACAGATGGCTAACGCCGCCGCTGCCGTCACCTAAAATTTGCACCTCGACGTGTTGCGCGTTCTCAACAAACTGCTCAACGTAAACTTCTGCCGAGCCAAACGCAGCGTTTGCTTCAGACGCGGCACGCGCGTACGCATCAGCCAATTCCGCCGGCGATTGCACCACCCGCATACCCCGACCGCCGCCTCCGGCCAGCGCTTTGATGATGATGCCGGTGCCGCTGTGGGCGGTGAAGAATTCACGTGCTTGATCTTCGCTGACCGCGTGCGATAGCCCGGCCAGCACCGGTACACCAAGCTGTTCTGCCAAGGTGCGCGCCTTGGCTTTGTCGCCAAAGGTGGTTAACGCATCTACGCCCGGACCCACAAATGTTAAGCCAGCATCTATAACCGCTTGGGCAAACGCTGCGTTTTCGCTGAGGAAACCGTAACCCGGGTGGACAGCGTCGCAACCTGCGTCGTTTGCAAGCTGTGCTATTTGTTCGATGTCTAAATACGCGGCCGCACCTTTGCCCTGCAGCTCAAGGGTATGGTCAGCCTTTTGGACATGTAGCGAAGCAGCGTCATCTTGAGGGTATATGGCCACCGTCTCGATCCCCAACTCCTGGGCTGCTCTGCTAATACGAATGGCAATCTCACCGCGATTGGCGATCAATAACTTCTTCATGGTTCCCCGCTTAAACTTAAACTGCTAACTGGCGTTTCACATCCGCTAAACGTTCGATGGTCGCCAACGCTTCCGCTTGGTCTGTGTGCATGTTGCGCACGATGATGTCGGTATAACCGGCCTCTTCGAAAGCCGCCATCATGTCCGCCACCTCGCCGACCGAACCAGTCATTAGCGCATCTTCACCAAAGCCGCGGTAGCCGCGGCTTAAGTAATGTTGTTTCACTGCGGTGGCTTGTTGGGAAGTTGCACCGATGTAGATGTCCCGGCGAATGGCTACCGCCGTAGGCGTGCGCTGATGCTCCGCACACGCTTGCCGATATTGATTTAATTGGCGCACCGCCCCCTCAAGCCCCATTCCGGGTGAGGCCAGCCAGCCTTCGGCCAAACGCGCGGTGCGCTGGATAGCCGGCGCCGCGGTAGATCCAATCCAAACTTCGACCGGCTCTACCGGAACGGGATTGATGCGCGCTTCGCGAATATTCCAAAAACGCTCGTGTGTCACCGTTTCACCCCGCCACAGTGCTTGCATGATGGCCAACGCATCTTCAAACATCGGCACCCTTTGTTTGATGTCTGTGCCGAGGGCAGCACTCTGCGCAGGTTCGCCACCCAGCGCACACTGCATGATGAAACGCCCGGAAGCGATGGCTGCCAACGTGCCGACTTGTTCCGCCAATAGCACCGGATTCCACAACGGCAAGAGATACAATGCACCGGCCGGTTTGTTACCCCACTCCGCCAACAGGCGGCCTAAAATGGCGTTGTTCTGATAGTAGGCTGTGGGGGTGGCGTGATGGTCACCCACAAACAGGGAATCCAGATCAGCGTCACGCGCAGCCGCGGCGCGCTCGATCATGTAGCGCGCGCCTGTGCGCGGATCATCGACCCGATAGTTTGAGCAAATCGAGATGCCAATCCGCATGCTTCCCTTCTCCCCTAAAACTGCGACCAGATAGAGTCGCATTCGACAAACTGATGTTCAAGTAGCTGTTCGTTGTCAAACAGGAAATTGCCCACCAGCGGCGGGTTCGGCGTCTGCCCCAGCAGACGCGGCAGCCAGATGGCGTCATCCGGCCACATATCAGCATAGGGAATGTCTTTCACCGGGCACCAGAACGGAATTGCCTCCCGCGTCTCCTTGGGGGTGCCGCTAAATTGCTGCGCGGTTAGGGCAAATCCCAGCCACTGTGGCCCGTTGCGTTCGACAAAACGCATTTCCACACCCACCCGAGCATCAACCGCATGCACCCCCACTTCTTCGAGGGTTTCACGGCAGGCACAAGCCACCACCCCTTCTCCCGGTTCAAGCTTGCCGCCGGGGGCGTTGACGCGGCCGGCCCCATGGCCGGTTTTCTTGTGTATGAGCAGCACTTCATCGTCCCGCCGCACAAACAACAACGTGCCGATAAATTCGGGCTGCCAGGCGGCATACCACGGGGTATTGAGGCAAACCGCAGATCGGGACAAACTGGCTCCTTACTGACTTTTTGTCGATGCGGAAGGGTACGTGCTAAACGCCTTGGTATGGTAGCTATAACGGCCAAAATTGCCGACATCACCAGTTTAGCGATGGATGCCATTGTGAATGCGGCCAACTCCAGCCTGCTCGGCGGCGGCGGTGTGGATGGCGCAATCCATCGCGCCGCTGGTCCAGAGCTGCTGGCTTACTGCCGTGGCTTAAATGGCTGTGCAACCGGCGCAGCTAAAATGACCCCCGGCTTCCAGCTCCCCGCCCGTCACGTCATCCATACGGTGGGCCCTATATGGCACGGTGGCGACCAAAATGAGCCTGAGCTACTTGCCGCGTGTTACCAGAACAGCTTGCAGCTAGCCCTCGACCACCACATTTCCAGCATGGCGTTTCCCGCCATCAGCACCGGCGTATACGGCTACCCCAAACAAGCCGCGTGCCAAATCGCCGTGGACAACGTCCGTGCTTGGCGCGGTAAGCTGCCAAACGAGGTGGTGTTTGTTTGTTTTGACGAGGAAACCCTGGGAATTTATCAATTTGCGCTGGCCGGCGACTGAACAGCCTGCCTCAACCCGCCGACACCTCCGGCATCAAAGCCGCGGCATACACCCCGCGGCGCTTGAGGTTTTTCACAAACTCAGCCTCAAAATTCGGCGATACGGACGTTTGGACGCGCGGGTCCTGTAATAGTGCCTCGGCCCAGGCCAGCACCGCCGGGTAATCATCCAACAACCTGGTCTGCAGCCATGGCTCCACCAGCAGGAATCGCTGCAGGAATGGCGCATACGCAGCGTCCACCAAACACAATTCGTCACCGCCAAAAAACGCACCGGGTTGTTTGTCGGCGTCTAGCGCCTCGGTGAGTTTATCTAAACGCTGGCGGGCCTGGGGTAAGCGCGTTTCCACTTCTTCCGCGGATTTTGCGTAATACACACTTAAACCGCTGGCAAAGGTGGGCACAAAATCTGTCCACGCCCGGTGCCGCGCTCGCATCAGCGCATCCTCGGGGTGCAATCGTGGCGGCACTACCTCATCCAAATACTCGGCAATGGCGTTGGATTCAAACAACGGCTGCTCGTCGACTTGTAACACCGGCACTTTGCCGTGGGGTGAAATCTGCAGAAACCAATCCGGTTTGTCGCGCAGATCAATATAGGCCACTTCAAATTCGACGTTTTTCACGCGCATCACAATCACGGCGCGTTGCACCCAGGGTCAGGTAAAGGAACTGATGAGATGGTATTGCAAGGTGGTCTCCGCAAGAGGTTCGATGACCCGCAACCTACACCCGCCCTTTGCCACGTGCAAATTTCTGCCAATTTGTCACTATCGTGGCGTTATGCAATACGACTTCGTCATCGTCGGCGCTGGCTCAGCCGGCGCCGTGCTCGCCGCCAGACTGTCCGCTAACCCGGCTTGCCAAGTGTTGCTGTTGGAGGCCGGCATCAACTACCGCAGCGCCGATGCACCGCCGGCGATGCGCTCACCCAATCCATCCGCCATCGTGACCGCACCCGAATACAGCCATTTTCGTTATGACGACCTGCTGGCCCGGCGTACCCGGGCGCAGGATCCGCAGCTGTATTGGCGCGGGCGCGGCTTGGGTGGCAGCTCCGCCATGAACGGCCAAATTGCCATCCGCGGCGTACCCGAAGATTTTGCGCGTTGGTCGCAAGCCGGGTGTGCAGGCTGGGACTTCGACGCTGTATTGCCTTACTTCTGCCGCTCAGAGACCGACCTGCGTTACGGCCACGAGGACTTTCATGGCGACGACGGGCCAATTCCCATTTACCGCGCGCCGGTAAATTTGTGGGGACCGGTGGACCAAGCCCTGGCCGAAACTGCGCTGGATGCCGGTTATACATGGAGTGCCGACCACAATGCCCCGCATGCCCTGGGTGTATCCCCATACGCCATCAACAGCTTCGAGCAACAAAGAGTCTCCACCAACGATGGCTATCTGGAACCGATACGCGGCCGCAACAATCTGACCATCCGCGGCGATGCACAGGTCGACCAAGTGCTGTTTGCTAGGGATCGTGCTTGTGGCGTCAGCGTTTTGCAGGGCAACCGTCGCGAAGAGATCCAAGCCCACCACGTGATTTTGTCGGCAGGCGCGGTGCACTCGCCTACCGTTTTACAACGCTCTGGGATTGGGCCGACAGACTGGCTAGATGAGGCCGGTGTTGAGGTGCGTGCCGATCTGCCGGTGGGACGCAACTTCCAGGACCATCCGCTGGTGTCCTTGGTCTTGGCACTGCGTCCCGAGGCCGTGCCCAAGCCGGGTTTCCGTCACACCAACTGCTGTGTACGTTACAGTTCCGGTCTCGCCGACGCCGGTGCGGGCGACATGATGATGGTGGCCATGAATCGCCTGGGTGACAGCTTAGGGCGCGAAGACTTGCAGGATAATCCCCAAGGCATAGGCATGCTGGGGGTTTGGGTCAATCAATGTTTCTCTACCGGAGCACTAAGGATTGCGTCCCCGGACCCGCGCACACAACCCATCATCGAAGAAAACATGCTGGACGCACCGGGTGATCTGCTACGTATGCGCGACGGCATCCGCCGCCTCACCCAACTGGCTCAACACGACGCGGTGCAGGCCATTGCCGAGCAAGTTTATCTATCCCCCGGGGGCTGGGTTGGCGGCGGGGATGAACCTATCCATCTTGAACAACTGCTGGCGTTGTCAGGCGACCAGTTGGACGAGTTGACGTTGGCAGTCGCCGGAGACGCGCAGCACGCCACCAGTACCTGCCGCATGGGAGGGGCGGACGATCCGCAGGCTGTGGTGGACCCTGAATGCCAAGTGCGGGGATTCCAGAACTTAACCGTTGCCGATGCCTCGGTGATGCCCACTGTGCCCTGCGCCAATACCCACCTAACCACCGTGATGATCGGTGAGAAGGTGGCGGAGATGCTGATGTGACGAAAATGGTTTTACGGCCCTCCGTGCGCGATTCGAACTTTTTGCTCCAAAACGCCAGGACTATGCTCGCCACAATGGCAAACGCTTGAGCGGTTAACCACAGCACACTTGGTTTTCGCAGATTCAAGATCTCACCCACCCAGAAAAAGCCTTACAAAGACCCGACAGAATCTGTGGGTTCACTTTCACTACCCTTGTCCTATGCAACGCCAGGACTCACACGACCAGCTGTCAGCCAAAGAAACGCTGCTGCTGAGTGCTTCGCTGCTGACTTTGGTTGGCGCGCTTTTGCTGGGCGTCTTCTGGTAGCTTAAGGCGCGTCGGCGACATAACGTTCGGTCAAGGCCTGATAAAGCCGCTCCGGCAACCCCACCGGATTGTCTGCCAAATCAGCCAACACTTCCACCAGATGCTCGTTGTCTTCACGACCTTGCCACAGTTTGCGGTACTCGCCGCTCTGGTAGCCATTGTTCTGACGAAACTGATTCAGTACGTTCTTGCCGATGTACATGCCGTAAAGCTCGTCGTAGCTCATGGGCAAGGTGCGCATCGCCTCCATAAACGGCGCCATTTTAAATGACTGGGTCGCTAAACTGGACGCCGCCAAGTCTTCGATCGCACGGCGAAAGGCTTCCGGGTCAGACTCGGCGACAGCTCGTGTTTGACTTAGCTGCGCACCCACGGACTCACTCAACGTACCGGCACGAATCATCTCACTTAAGGCGAAGTGCCAGATATCCACCAATTCAAGCTTGACCTGATCAATGTCCGGGTTTTGCTTCTTCCACCACTTCCAGCCAAAGTGGTCGAGCATCTCCGCACACTCCACCCAGATCGCCCGGTAGTATTCATAACCTTGCGCGCGCCACTCGGCGTGTACCTGTTGGTTGTGCTGTTCTTGCATGCTGGCCATGGTGTTAAGCATGTCGACGGCCTGTTTCAAATCCATGGGTCCCTTAAGCGCCCTACGCAAGCTGTTGTTAGACAGCAGGGATTATGGGGTATTCTTTGGAACATGGCCAAAACGCCGGTGACCGCTTTACTCATGCACCCCGTGGTGAAGGACGAGTTGTTTCGTCCCGACCATGTGGAAACGTTGTCGCGCGTGAGTTCGCTTGTGTCAGATACGCCGTTTCGCGATCTCGAATCTCTCGGGCCACACCTTAGTCAGATTGAGGTGTTGGTCACCAGTTGGGGGTGTCCGCGCATCGACGAGGCCACCATCGATCTGGCACCCCGCTTGCGTCTCATCGCACACCTCGCCGGCTCAGTGAAAGGGTTTATCGACGACGCCGTTTGGCGGCGCGGCATCCAGGTAGTCAACGCGGTGGCCGCCAACGCGGTACCGGTAGCGGAGTACACCCTGGCGGCCATTTTGTTTGCCAATAAACAGGTGTTTCAGCTTAACCAGCTGTATACCACCCACAAAGACAATCGTGCGCCGTGGACCAAGGAAACACCCAACGTGGGTAACTACGGCAAAACCGTCGGCATCATAGGCGCATCCCACGTTGGGCAACTGGTGATCGACTATTTGCAACAATTTGATCTACGGGTGCTGCTCTACGACCCCTATACAACACCTTTGCAGGCACGCCAAAAAGGCGCCAACAAAGTGGGTTTGACCGAACTGCTAAGCCAAGCTGATGTGGTCAGCCTGCATGCACCGTTGTTGCAGGACACCCGCAGCATGTTAGGCGCCAGAGAACTGGCACTGATGCAGGACGGTGCGGTGCTGATCAACACCGCGCGTGGCGCCATCATTGACCAGGCCGCACTGGAGGCCGAGTTAGTGCGCGGGCGCTTGTTTGCGGTGCTCGACACCACTGATCCCGAAGTGTTACCCCCAGACAATCCATTGTACACACTACCCAACGTTTTCCTTACACCGCACATCGCGGGTTCGCTGGGCAACGAAACCCAGCGCCTGACCGACTATATCATCGCCGAACTGGACCGCTATCACCGCGGCATGCGTCTGCACCACCAGGTGAAACGCGAGCACCTGGCCCGGCTGGCATAAGTTGCCTCTGCCCCGGGCGAACGGGTAGATTGGTGCTACAACAAAAGAGGACGTCATGGACCTATCATTTGGTGATGAATACGAAGGCTTTCGTGCCGAAGTCCGCGCATTTATAGCAGCCAATGCTCACTTGGCACCGCGCAACGCGCCGATGCGCAGCCAAGAAACATTGGATTGGCAGAAGCGCTTGATCGAGCACGGTTATACCGCGCGCACCATTCCCGCTGAATATGGCGGCTACGGCGCACAGCCTGACATCATCAGATCCCGCATCATTGCCGAAGAGTTTGCCGAATCCCGCGTTCACGCAGGTCTTGGCGGCCAGGGTATATCTATGCTGGTGCCGACCCTGCTGGAGTTGGGGACCGAAGCGCAGAAGCAACAGTTCATCAAACCCACCATCCACGGCGAGATGGTCTGGTGCCAGGGCTATTCCGAGCCCGGCGCCGGTTCCGATTTAGCCAGCCTAAAAACCAGTGCCGTGCTGGACGGTGACGAGTGGGTGGTCAACGGGCAAAAAATCTGGACCAGTACCGCCCACTTGGCGGATTGGATTTTTTGCCTGGTACGCACCGAGCCGAACGCGCCCAAGCACCAAGGCATCTCCTTTCTACTGTTCGAGATGGATACCCCGGGGATAGAAATCCGCCCCTTGGTGGACATGACTGGGGCGGCCAATTTCAACGAGACCTTTTTTACCGATGTGCGGGTGCCAAAGCAGCAAATTGTGGGCCAACGCGGTGAAGGCTGGATGGTGGCTAACGCCATTTTGGGCCACGAGCGAGACTCTTTGGGAAACCCAAACAATACGCTGATGCGCTTAAACGCCCTTACCGAGCTGATGAACACCGAAACCGTCGGGGGCGAACGTCTAATCGACAATCCAGTCTATCGCGATCGCTTGATGCAGCTCGAAGGGCGGGTCATGGCCATGCGTTTTAACGATTTACGGGTGCTTTCTTCGCGCATTAACAAAGACCAGGACGCGCGCTTGGCGCGCATGATTGTAAAACTGCAGGGCACCGAGCTGCGCCACGATCTGGAAGGGCTGGCCATCGACATCATGGGCGAAGTGGGCTTGTCATACGAAGACAATCCCTACACCCGCGCCGGCGGCAGTTGGCAGAACCAATATATGTACTTCCTGGGTCTCATCATCGGTGGCGGCACCTCCCAAATACAGAAAAACATCATTAGCGAACGCGGCCTCGACATGCCCAAGGAGCCCAAATTCGACAAACAACAGTTTGGGGCAGCAGCGACCGCGGCCGCTGCTGCGGCCGGCAAAGCTTAATCCGCACCGGAGAGAGAACATGCAATTCGGATTGTCGGAAGAACAAACCCTCCTGCAAGACAACATCAAACGTTTCTTAAACGACCAGGTGCCACTGGACGCTGTGCGTGCGTACGCAGGCGGCGGAGATGATGCCGCTATTTGGCAAGGTCTCACGGAATTGGGAATACCTGCCCTGCTCATAGAGGAAAGCCATGGCGGTATTGGCTTAAAACCACTGGATGCCGCCATCGTTGCGGAAGCCATGGGTTACGCGGTTGCCCCCGGCCCCTTCATCAGCAGCGCGGTTATTGCACCCACCGCGCTGAGCCTGTCCAGCGTCGACTGCAGCGAGCTCCTCGAGGCGTTGGCGGTGGGTAGCGCCCGGGTGGGTGTTGCGTTTGCAGAAGCCATTGGGCGGCGTGCGGATGCTTCGGTAGAAACACGCGGCAATACACTGACTGGCAAGTCGCTGTTTGCGCTCGATGCCGAAGCCGACCACTACCTCGTGGCTGACCACCACCAGCATTTATATTTGGTCGCAGCTGACGACCTGCAGCGCGAACCCCTCACCACCATCGACAAATCACGCCGCACAGTATCGCTGCAATACAGGGATACTCCGGCCACCCAAATCAGCGACAACCCGGCGGTGTTTAACGCTGCGTTGGACATCGGCAGAGTGATGTTGGCAGCAGACACTTTGGGGGCGGCACAGGCCATGCTCGACCAGGCGGTGGAATACGCCAAGCAACGCGAACAATTTAACCGTCCTATCGGCAGTTTCCAGGCGGTCAAGCACATGTGCGCGGAAATGGCGGCCCACTCAGAACCGTGCCGAGCGATGGTGTGGTATGCGGCCCACGCGCTGAGCGACGTACCTGAAGAGGCACGTTTAACCGCTTGCCACACCAAGGCGCATTTGGCTGAGGTCGGGAAATTTGTCGCCAAAACCGCCACCGAGGTCCATGGCGGCATGGGCTTTACCGACCTGTTAGGCTTGCACTATTGGTTCAAACGTTGCGGCGCTAACCGCCAGTGGTTAGGGGCGCCGGAACTTGTGCGCGAAGAAGCAGCGCGCATCAAAGGTTTGGTCTGAGATCTAAGGGGAAAGCAGTACCATTCAATTGCAGGGAAGCAGAGGGAACAAAGGGAGCTAACAATGCAAGTCGCCGACAACGAACTGATGGAATTGGCTGAACGGGCCTGGCAGGGCCAACTCGACTTGATGTTTGAACACCATCCGGTCAACTCTCCAGTCAGCGGAGGCTTTGAAATTGTAGACGGCGTGCTTGCCCACAAAGGTATTGCCTACGCTTATGCCATCGACACCGGGGACGGTCTCGTGATGTTGGACGCCGGCTTAAAAACCGAAGTACAGCGCATCTACGATGCCGTTCGTGCCTGGCGCCCTGACGATCCCGTCAAGCTGGTGCTGTTTTCGCATCATCATGTGGATCACGTATTCGCCACTTCCGCGTTCACCGCCGAGGCGTCTGAACGGGGATGGCCGACCCCGGAAGTCATCTCCCACCGCCTGACCATGCAACACTTCGACCGTTACGTCACCACCGCCGGTTGGAACACCGCCATCAACCGCAGACAGTTTGCCATCCACGCGCCCAACTACTTCTGGCCAACCGGATACCGCTATCCAGACACGGTGTATGACAGACAACTTGAACGCAAAGTGGGCAACCTGACTTTTGAGTTCAACTACGCCCGCGGAGAAACCGACGACCACACCTGGACGTGGATACCGGAACGCAAAATCATTATGCCCGGTGATCTTTTTATCTGGGCACTGCCAAACGCCGGGAATCCGCAAAAAGTACAGCGTTATATCAGTGATTGGGCGGATGCGTTGCGAGAAATGGACAGCCGTGGCGCAGAACTGTTGATCCCCGGGCACGGATTTCCCATTGTCGGCGCCGAGCGTGTGCATCAAGCGCTCACCGAGACTGCCCAATTGCTCGACAACATCGAAGATCAGGTGCTGGTGCTGATGAACCAGGGGTTAACTCAAGACGAGGTCTATCAGCAGGTCAAGCTGCCTGAGGAGTTGATGCAACGCCCGTTCCTGAAGCCGATCTATGACGACGCACACTTTCTCATCCGCATGATTTGGCGACGTTACGGCGGCTGGTGGGATGGCGAATACGACACGCTATTACCGGCCAGCAAACCTGACCTTGCCACCACTTGGGTCGAAATGAGCGGCGGAATCGCCGTGGTGGTCGCCCGAGCCGAGGCGGAATTGGATGCGCGGCCAGAGATCGCCGCGCACCTGATTGAAGCCGCCATGCATGCGGCGCCGGACGATGCTGCCGTCCACGCAGCCCGCGCCAAGATCTATCGCGCCAGGTCAGCGGTTCAAACCGCCCTTATGCCGCGTAACATTTTTAACCACGCGGCGCTTTCCAGTGACGAAGGCATCAGAGATCTGGCGTCACGGGATCTCAGAGAGCAAATGGCGGAGAAGCAGAGCCGCCGTTAGCCTAGCTGGGTGTTGAACAGAGGCTAACTTAACCGTCGAGCGGAAACCCAACCCGTACGGTTGTGCCGCCACCTTCTGAAGGTTCGACTTCCAGTGCCAAATCCGCCTCTGCAGCACGGTAGCGCATGTTGTTCAATCCCCGCCCGCCACCGTTGTGAGTGGCTTCGATACCGATGCCGTCGTCGCTCACCGAAACGCACGCACATCGATTGCCTTGAATATAGCGTTCGCCTTCAGTACGCACAACAATACAGCTCGCTTCAGCATGTTTGACCGTATTGGTAATGGCTTCCTGCAAGATCCGCATAAAGTGTAGGACACGTTCCGGACCAAGGTTGGGTACCGGCGGCAGATCGTGTATGCGCCATTCGAGGGTGAGCCCAGCGGCATCCAGCTGTGGCTGTACGCGATTTCTAAAAAGTCCCAGCGCAACAACCACATCGTTGTCGACATCGTCCAAAGAGTCGATCACCAAGCGTAAGTCGGTTAAAGCAGCCTCCAGATCACGCGCCAGCGTTTCATCACGATCATCGTCGCTGCGGTTGAGGTGTCCCATCATGCCGATCAGCTGGCTGCCAACACCGTCGTGCATATCGCGCATGATTCTTTCGCGCTCGCGCAGCAGCAGTTGGGTATTTTCCAGCTCCTTGTTACGCACATAGCTGCTTTCAATTTCCCTGGCTTTGTCCGCCACCCGTTGCTCAAGCTCTTCGTTCAGGGTCTGAGTTTCGCGTAAGGCAAAAACAAACCGTCGTAACAACACAGCGCCGAATACAGCCAACGTTGGCGCGGCGGCAAACTGCATGAGCATGCCGTTATGGCGATAGCCGAGGCCTGAGGTGACCAACCAATCGTGTACGCCGAGAAAAAAGGTGAGCGTGAAGCAAATGGTTAGAAAAAAGAGTTCGGTGTTTTGTTGAGTCACCAACGTACGCACTATCAAAAATGCCGGGTAGGTGGCTAGCGCCAATAGCAGACCTATCCAGATCATGCTGCCCACCAGATTGAAAGTCACGGTGGAGATCAGCAAGAGAGGCAGCAGGACCAGCGGACCCACCAACGCCACACTTTTGGTGAAGCGCTCCCATCTGGGACGACGAATACCCAGGAAGCGAAAGGTGAACATCGCGTACGTGGTGGCCATAAGACCAATGATGGCGTAAGCCGTAAAATCCCAAAGGTGGTTGGCATAAGGTACCGCAACCGTCAGAAAGAACAGGTTTTGTAGGTGCCAGGAAAAGGTAAACGCCGCAAACCAGGAATAAATAGAGTCTCTGCGCACATAACTCAGCACGCCCATAAAAAGGGCGAGCATCAAGCTGCCCACGGTTGTGACGTTAAGGAAGGTCACCCGCCAGAAGAAGCGTTGCTCATAAGCACCTTCCAGCGCCTCACGCGGAGCGAGGTATAGCTCGGACAGCCTTCCCCAAGCGCCGTTGGCTTCGAGTCTGATGGCAATCTGGTTAGAGCCGGGCCGTAACAGGCCGTTGGGAATGCTGAACAGAATCGGTCTATTCCAGTACCGATCCAACGGTTGTTTAGGCGCAGGATCTCCCCCAATGAGAGTGCCGTTGATGAAAATCCCCGGCGTCATTTCAAGCGCAGGTATGTAGATGGACCATAGCCGATTTGGCGCCACCTCCAGATTCAGTTCGGCGAGGTACCATCCTGTATCTGTATGTTCCGGGTGGCCTCGCCAATCATCCGGCAAGGGTCGATGGCTGCCGGGACTTGCGAAGGGTGGCGGCTCATGCTGATCTGATGAAACGAACCGCGCCTCGACCAGGCGGATGACACCTTCGTCAGGCCGGATCTGATGCAACCATAAGGTCCAGGCCGTGCCCAGCAGCGCAATAGTTAGCGCTAGCGCCCAGTAAAACCAGCGATTAAGTGTTTGCAGCAAACCTCAGCGGATATCGACCAGCCCAAGCTGAATGGCTTCGAACACCGCCTCCCCACGTGATCGAACCGATAGTTTGCGATAAATGTGCTGTATGTGAGAAGTCACCGTATGCACGGATAGATCTAGATTTTCACCAATTTCTTTATAGCTGAACCCTTTGACTATTTGACGCAGCACTTCCTCTTCGCGTTTGGTCAAGGCAACCTTGTTTGTGTCCTCTGATTCTTCAGGTTCCTGAAAGCGCTTGAGCAGATAGCGCGCGATGCTTGGGCTAATGGGAGATCCGCCGTTCAATACAGTCAGGATCGATTCGGAAACGTGGTCAGCATCTCGCTCTTTCAGCAGATAACCGGTTGCACCCGCTTCGATGGCTTGGACGACGTTTTTTTCATCACCAAAGGCGGTGATGACCAAAACGGCGGTATCGCTTTGTCTGTCTTGGATGGCACGAATGAACTCGATGCCGTTGCCGTCCGGCAAGCCCAAATCCACCAGCGCAACGTCGGCAAGGTTGCCTTCATCTAACCAGGCTGATGCTTCGGCCAGCGAACCTGCCGAACCCGCAATGGCAAGCTCCTTTGTGCCGTCGATGGCCTCTACCAGCTGTGCGCGCGTCGCTGGATGGTCTTCGAGTACAAACACTGACGGTGAACGATTGGTGCTCAAACCTTCCTCCCGACAAAGAAAGTGAGCCTTGATAGTGCGTCAAACAGAGGAGAGACGCTATCCAAACTTTGTGGGATGGCGACATGCGCTGCACGCCTCTCCTCACCACGGCGCTTGAGCCGGATTGCAATGCACTTCACAATCTACCCTCATCACTCAAAGCAGTACCCATGCTCCAGTCATTGCCCGTTTTACCGCTCAAAGACACCGTCGTGTATCCACAGATTGTGGTGCCGCTGGCGGTGGGACGTCCGCGTTCCACGGCTGCGGTGGAAGCTGCCATGCAACAAGGGCGGCAATTCATCGCTGTGGCGCAGCGGGACCCAAGCTTCACCGAACCGCATCTAGACGACATCTACGACATTGGCACCATCGTCAAAATCTCGCGGGTGGAAAAACGCGATGAAGGCGCCCAAGTGATCGTGCAAGGCGACCGGCGTGTGCGTTTACTGGTAGAAAACCCGAACGATGACTTTCTAGAAGTCTCCGCTGAGCCGCTGATCGACTTGGAGCACAGTGAAGCCGGTCCGGATGCTCCAGAAATTGACGCCTTGCTGCGCGTGAATCGCGAACTGGCGCAACGCATCGCGTCTTTGTACGACAGCGAAAACGGCACGCAGATTTATCAACAACTGGTGGGACACATCAGCGATCCGGTGATACAGATGTACCGCATCGCTTCCTTGGCCAACTTGAGCCTGGAACAAGAACAATCGGTGCTCGAGTGTGAAACCACGTTGGATCTCATGCAGCGTATCAATGGTGTGTTGACCCACGAGCTGCGGGTTACCGAACTGCGCCGGGAGATTGCCGAGCAAGCCCGCGAAGACATCGAGCAACAACAGCGTGAACATGTCTTACGCCAACAGAAACAAGCCATTGAACACGCTCTGGGTGAAGGCGCTGAAGACGAAGACATTGCAGAGATTCGTCAGCAGTTAAAAGACGCCAATCTGCCGGAAAACATCCAGCAGGAAGTGGGCCGCGAGCTTAAACGTTTGTCGCGTATGTCCGCTAATGCCGCGGATTACCAAGTTGCACGCGCGTACTTGGAACTCGTCGCCGAGCTGCCTTGGCATGCCACCACCGAAGACAATTTAGACCTGGCCCACGCGCAGACCATTCTCGATGAAGACCACTACGGTCTGGAGGAGGTTAAAGAACGTATCCTTGAATCCCTCGCCGTCATGAAGCTCAACCCCGAGTCGAAAGCGCCCATTATCTGTTTTGTGGGTCCACCCGGTGTGGGTAAAACCTCCCTCGGCCAGTCCATTGCGCGCTCCATGGGACGAAAATTCGAGCGCTTAAGCCTCGGTGGATTACACGATGAGTCGGAACTGCGTGGCCACCGGCGCACCTATATCGGCGCCATGCCCGGGCGTATCCTCCAGGCGCTGCGCCGCGCCGAAGTGACCAACCCCATCATCATGCTGGATGAAATCGACAAACTTGGCCGTGACTTTCGCGGGGATCCGTCTGCCGCACTGATGGAGATCCTAGACCCCGCGCAGAACAAAGAATTCCGTGATAATTATTTGAATCTACCCTTCGACTTATCGAAGGTGATGTTCATCACCACCGCCAACACTTTGGACGGTATCCCGCGCCCCCTGCTCGACCGCATGGAAGTCATGGAGGTGAGCGGGTATTCGGACATGGAGAAGAAGGCCATTGCCCGCAACTACCTCATCCCCCGACAGCAGGTAGAAGCAGGTTTAAGTGAAGAACAACTCGACATCAGCGACGCTGCGCTGGCGCAAATCATACGACGTTACACCCGCGAGGCTGGAGTACGGGAGCTGGAACGCGTCATCGGCCGCATTTCGCGCAAACGCGCTCGTCAGGTGGTTGAAGGTGAAAGCAGTGCAACACAAATTGACGTGGATCAATTGGCGGATCTGCTCGGACCGGAGAAATTTAAGCGCGACGCCAACCGCGAACAACAGCACCCCGGTGTGGCTGCAGGCTTGGCTTGGACGGAGGCCGGTGGAGATGTGCTGTACATCGAAGCCACGCTCACGCCAAAGGAAGAAAAGGTTACGCTGACCGGTCACCTTGGCCAGGTCATGCAGGAATCCGCCAAAGCGGCACGCAGCTACGTTTGGTCCATCGCGGAGCAATTGGGATTAGACCAAGACACCATCGAGCAACAAGGTATTCATATCCATGTGCCCGCCGGTGCGGTGCCGAAAGATGGCCCGTCTGCCGGGGTCACCATGGCCACCGCCATCGCCTCGGCCTACAGTGGCAAAGCCACCGAAGCGGACGTCGCCATGACCGGCGAGCTTACACTCACTGGCTTGGTATTGCCGGTTGGGGGTATCAAAGAAAAATTATTGGCCGCCCACCGCTCGGGTTTCACGCACATCATCTTACCCAAGGACAATGAGGCGGACCTTGCCA
The DNA here is from genome assembly GCA_028281005.1 of Pseudomonadales bacterium. Taxonomy (GTDB): domain Bacteria; phylum Pseudomonadota; class Gammaproteobacteria; order Pseudomonadales; family Azotimanducaceae; genus UBA4421. The sequence continues at coordinate 18,636 of JANQKS010000009.1, read as the reverse complement.
AGCTGCCGGATACCGTACGTGGTGAGCTGACCATCACTTTGGCGGAAACCTTGGCCGATGTATTGCAGCAGGCGATCCCAGACCTAAGCGCTTAACCCGCTTCTATTTCCTGCCTCTATTTCTTGTCTCTATCTCTTGTAAGAGCGCTTCAAACGCATCCACGCGTTTGGCGAGGGCATCCACCGTTTGCTGCCAGAATACAGGCTCTTCGAGGCTGACATCGAGGTGTTTCGCCGCCAATTCTTCTGCGGTCATACGCCCGGTATCCCGCAGTAGCGCCACGTAACGGGGGTAGAAGTCTTGCCCGTTCGCATCACGCCGCGCATACAAGCCCAGGCTAAACAGGTAGCCAAAGAGATAGGGAAAGTTGTAGAAACTCAAACCGGAAATATAGAAATGAAGCTTGCTGGCCCAGAACATTTCATCCGGCTCAGCCAGGGCGTCGCCGTACCAGGCGCGCCATGCCTCAGCCATCATGTCCTTCAGCTCTTGTACGCGCAGCGGCCGCTGTTGCCGGGCGGTATACAAATTGCGCTCAAATTCGAAGCGTGTGGGAATGTTCAACATAAACGCGGTGAGCGCGCTCATCTCTTCCCACAGGATGTCCAGGCGCTGCTGCGCTGAGGTGCTCTGCGCCAGCAACGCATCACGCACCAGCGTTTCGCCAAACGTACTGGCTGTCTCCGCCAACGACATCCCATAGCTGCGCTGGCTTTCCGGCAAGTCGCGCATCACCCACGAATGCAGCGCATGACCCAATTCGTGGGCCAGCGTAATGACATCACTTTGGCCGCCGGTGTAAGTCATGTAGACCCGTGGTGTCCGTGATTTGGCAAAACCCGTGCAATGAGCGCCCGGTGCTTTGTTGGGCCCAATCGTTCCTTCGACCCATCGTTCCCGCACCATCATGCGCACAAACTCGGCCATGTCCGGATGTACTTCACCGTAGGCAGAGGCGATGACTTCCACCGCCTGCTCAAACGAAATTGCGCCGCTGTCCGCGCCACCCAACACCGGCGCGGGGGCGCGCAAGTCCCAGGGTCCAAAACCAGACTTGCCATACGCTCGCGCTTGCAGTGCGGCGGCGCGTTGTGACAGGGCTTTGTTGTCCGCCGCTACTTGTAACAGTGTGTCCAGCGTGGCGCGGCCGATGCGATTCATATGCACCGGCGCATCCAAAAAGTGTACCGGCTGCTCGCGGCTGCGTTGTTTACACATTTCCAAACGCCAGCCGGCAATAGCATTGATGCCTGCCGTGCAGCTTTCTTCGTGGGCCTGCCAGGCTTGATTGATCGCCTGCCAAGCCGCTTGGCGCTGGCTGTCTTGTGCGCTCATCAGCAAACCGCTGGTCTGCGCCAGACCCATGCTGCGGGTCTCGTTACCCACCAGCACTTCACATTGCAAAGAGCCGGCGATCTGGTCATACAACCGCCCCCAAGCGTGAATACCGTCCTGGGACAAGCCGTTCACCAAACTCTCTTCCGCCAGGCTTAGTTTTTCGTGACTGCGCGCGCGGCCGTGGTGAACTTGAAAAGCTGATGGCGCCACATCGGGGTCACTCAGATAAGATTCAATCTGTTCTGCCGTGGCGCCGTCGATAAACTGTGACCAGGCTTCAAACACATCACCAAACTGTTTGCGGTATCCCTGCAAGGTGCCGTTCAGCATCTGCGCGCCACCGTGTTTGGCATCCACGCTCAGCAAACAATTAGCGAAAGTAGACACATTCGCCAACAGCACCGCGGCCGAGTCACGCAACTTGGCAATTTGTTGAGCTGCTGCGACCGCAGCGTCATCTGCAGGCTGCAACTGCGGGTTCAGCTCTGCCGCTTGGTCAAGCAATGCCTGTAACGCTTGCAGATCCTCCTGCAAGGCCGGGTCATCGACACCACTGTATTCTTGGCTGAGATCCCAGCCGGGCCCGCTAACTGCTGGTGCTTGCGCCATCTGTTTTTCCTCCGGACAGAAGCGGCATTACACCGGATCAGCCTTAAAGGTCCAATAGCTGTTGGCAAAATAGTTGGCCATGGCGCCCGGTAAGATGCTGAGCGCCTGCGCTACCACTTCGGGCTGTTCCGGCATCAACCAGCGCAACACCACAAAGGAGCTAAAACTGACCCCTAAGGTAAGCAGGCTGACGGCGTTAAATTTCAAGCCGCGCACCCGCTTACGCGCGGTGATTTGGCGGTCGCGAAAGGTCCAGTAGTTGTTTAAAAAGAAATTCCAGATGATGGAAAGCTCAATGGCCACCGCTGAACTGATATACGGGCCCACCCCGCTGTTCAATAGAATTTGAAAACAGCCCAAATTCACCACCACCCCGGTAAGACCGGTTAAGGCGAACTTGACGAAGGTTTTACGCGACAACAAGCGCAGCCACCAGACATGCACCAGAAACTCTGCGATGTCGCGGCGCCCAAGTTTGGTTTCACCGGCTTGTCGGTCGCTGAAGCGTATCGGCAACTCCAAAATGTGCGCGCCGCTGATCATCAATGAATGCAGCAGGGCCACCTGGAACACGTACCCCTGCACCGGTATACGTAACGGAAACGCACGCCGCAGGGCGGAAACTCGGATGGCTTTGAAACCAGCAGTGATGTCACCAATGGCATAGATCCCTGCTATATAGCGGGCAAACATATTGCCGCCGCGGGATAACAGACGGCGCCACCAACCCCAACGTTCGTCAATCGCGCCGCCCAGTACATAACGTGAACCGATGGCCACATCCGCCTCTTCCAGGGCAGCGAGCAACCGTGGAGTGTCTAACGGCGAATGGGAAAAATCTGCATCCATCTGCACCACGGCATCCACATCGAGATGCGCCAATACATATTCAAAACCGCGTGTGTAGGCAGACCCCAAGCCGCGTTTTTGACCGGACAGCAAAAATACCCGCGAGTCTGTTGCGGCAATGTCCTGTACTATCTCGGCGGTCCCGTCCGGCGAATTGTCATCCACCACCAGAATGTGCCCATCGACTGCCGGCATGCCGTCAAAAATAGCCAGCAGCTGGCGCAACATGGCGCTGATGTTGTCGCGCTCGTTGTACGTCGGCATGACCACACAAAAAGAGTTTGGCGGCGCGCTGGATGGACGGTCTTGTTGCAAGGTTGTTCCAAGTGGTTGGGCGAGGTACCTTACATGCGCCTATGCCCGCTGGGCAATCTGACAAGGACAATCGTTATGATGCGTAGCGCCTATTCGGCACCGCCGTCGCTGACCTTAATCTGCCTGCTGCTGGGCAGTCTTGTGTGCAGCCCAACGGCGCTTGCCAGTGATGCAGCTAGTGATGCGGAGTGGTACGGCGCAGTGAAGGCTTCCATTTCTGAAGACACCATCGACAGCATCGGTCAGCGCGGTATCGGCACCGGGGCAGTGATCGGTGGGGAAGTGGACGGCGCCCTGGCAGACAGCGAAATCGACGACTATACCGCCGGGATTGCCATCGCCGTGGGCCGGCGCACGGGCTACTGGAACGTCGAATTGGAATACACCTACCGCTACCGTACGGATTTCGACATCGCTGCGAGCACGCCTTCCATCAACACCATCACTAACGTGTTCTCCGACGTGCAGACCAACAGTTTGATGTTAAACGCGGCGCGGCGCGGCAGCCTCAGCCAATTCTGGTCGTGGGAAGTGGGCGCGGGTATTGGCCTGGTGTCGAAGGATCTGGACAGCGACTACATCGAACGCGCCACACCTACAGTTGCGGAACGCCGATTTTCCGACAGCAGCAGCGAAACCGATTTCTCCTACAGCGTGTTTGCGGGGGTGACGCGAGAATTATCCAACCCGTGGACTTTAAACCTGCGCCTGCGCTACATCGATCTTGGCGAACTCGAGGCAGGGCCGTTTCCCAGCCGCGCTGCCACAGTGAGCGCGGATCAAAGTGCGATCGAAATGCAGTTTTCCCTGGAGCGGGATCTGTAATTAACCCGCAGCTCGGATTGCGCGCGATGATTGCTAAACCGGCTCCACGTTGCGATACAGCAGCGCATTCCCCTGTTTGCCGGCAATTTCGGTGACCCCGGCGTGGCGCAGGCAATACGCCATCTTGCGTGCGAGGGCGACCGGCTGTTGCAGAGCAAGCGCTAACTCTTTGGTGCCAAACGGTTCTGCCAAATCAGACTGCAGAAAGTCGTAAAGTTGCGCCATCTGGTTGAGACGCACACCATCGACAATGTCCACCAGCTGGCGTTCCATCACGCGCCAGCCGCCGCGACGCCGGTTTTTCTTGGGATCGTAGGTGCGTAACTCAACTTCGTCCGTCAGCACCACCTCCACCGAAAAATTCGGGTGGTTGAGCATCTGCGGCAAATAAACCAGCTGGTTCACGATGTGGACCAGGGCGCCGTGTTTGGGTGATTTACGCGGCTTAGCCTGGCCCTCACCTTGTTTAACGATGGTGGTATTGCGCGCAATGGGGTGCACCAACACCACCGGACCAACGTCTGCCAGCGTCCGCATTTTGCGGGACAAACCGCTAAAGCTGCCGGTTTGCACCTCAAACATGGTGCCGTTGCGTACCGCGTCTGCCACAAACTGGTCCACCGCCACCTCCTCTTCGCCACCATTGGCAGCGTAGGTGGCTTTAAGCGCGGCGTGTAACGGGCCTTCGTTGAGAATTCCGATGGACATCGGCCGCCAAGCCTAGCACAGGCGTGGCGGTTGAAGTACGCACCCGCCGTGCCATACTCAGCCCGCTCTACGAGTACTGTTCGTAAGCTCGAGAACTAGAAACAACAATCTTTGGGAGAACTTCAATGAGTGCAGACGGCACCTGGAACACCACCATCAATACCCCCATGGGCGCGCAGCAGGGCACCCTGACCCTATCCACCGACGGCGGCACCTTGACCGGCAAAATGGCCGGCGCCCAGGGTGAGATGGAACTGCAAGATGGCACCGTGGACGGTGATAACCTCACCTGGAAAGCAGACATGACCTCACCGATGCCGATGACCTTGGAGTTTAGCGCCACCGTTAATGGTGACGAAATCAGCGGCAGCGTGAAGCTCGGCGCGTTTGGCGACGCCACCTTTACCGGGACCCGCGCCTGATCGATCTCCCATGAGTTGGGAAGACGAAGTCAACGAAATGCGGGCGCGCGAAGCGCTCGCGTTTGCGATGGGCGGCCCGGATAAGGTTGCCCGTCAGCATGAATTTAACAAGCTGACCATACGTGAACGCATCGACACGATGAGTGATGCGGACAGTTTCCACGAAATTGGCACTCTAGCCGGGGTCGGGGAATACGCCGACGACGGCGAGCTTAAACATTTCACCCCTTCTAACTTTGTGTTTGGCACCGCGGACATTGACGGTCGCCTGGTGGTGCTTTCCGGTGACGATTTCACCGTGCGCGGCGGTTCCGCGGATGCCTCTATTGCCGGTAAACGCAATCGTGCAGAAGGCTTGGCGCTTGAACTGCGCCTGCCGCACATTCGCCTGGTAGACGGCATGGGTGGCGGCGGTTCGGTCAAAACCATTGAAATGGCAGGTCGCACTTACATCCCAGAACTACGCGGCTGGGAGACGGTAGTGAACCATCTGGCGGTAGCACCGTCGGTATCCTTGGCCTTGGGTTCCGTGGCGGGTATTGGGGCTGCCCGGGTGGCCACCTCACACTATTCCGTCATCGTTAAAGACAGCGCGCAAATGATGATTGCCGGGCCGGCACTGGTGGACTGGGCAAGTTTAGGCGACGTCAGCAAAGAAGAGCTGGGTGCGGCCAAAATTCATACCCGCAACGGCGCCATTGACGATGAAGCCGCATCCGAGGCGGAAGCCTTTGCCATGGCCAAACGGTTCCTCTCTTACTTGCCGAGCTCCGCGGACGAACTGCCGCCGCTCGCGGATTGTGACGACGACCCGGAGCGCGAGGATGCAAACCTCCTTTCGATCGTGCCGAAAGACCCTCGCAAGGTCTATAAAATGCACGACATCGTAGCGAGCGTGTGCGACCACGATTCTTTTTTTGAGATTGGCCGCAAGTGGGGCCGTTCACTGATCACCGGTCTAGCGCGCTTCAATGGCGTACCTGTGGCTCTGTTTGCGGAAAATCCGCGGGTCTACGGCGGTGCTTGGACTGCGGACAGCTCTCGCAAGTTGATCCGCCTGATTGATCTGGCCGCCACCTTTCATTTGCCAATTGTGCACTTGGAAGATTGCCCGGGTTTTCTCATCGGCAAACAGTCCGAAGAAGACGCCACCATTCGCTATGGTTCCGCGGCGCTGGCCGCTCTCGGCCAGGCCAATGTGCCGTTTTGTTGCGTAGTGATCCGCAAGGCTTTTGGTGTGGCGGGAGCTGCCAACCATAAACCCGGTGCACATCATTTCCGCGCCGCCTGGCCTTCGGGGGATTGGGGTTCTCTGCCTATCGAAGGCGGTATCGAAGTGGCCTACAAAGCTGAGCTGGCAGAGGCTGAGAACTACGATGAGCACCTCGCCCGCATCAAGGAACGCCTGAATCGCGTACGCTCGCCGTTCCGTTCAGCGGAGTTTTTTGAGATCGAAGAGATCATTGACCCGCGCCGAACGCGGGCTTATCTAACCCGTTGGGCCAAGCTCGCTCGCACCGCCTCCCGCGCAGACCCTGCGCGGTTCTGGTACCGACCTTAGGACAAAAGCCAAAGGCCGTAGCCAAAAACCATAGAATCAAGAGATGGAAGCAAGGGATGAAAGCAAGGAAAGCAAGCATGGATAGCCGGCTGATCTACATTGTTAGCATAATTCTGGTTTTTGGTGTGGCCGCCTGCTCGGGCCCGGTGGGTCCGTTCGCCGGCGGCGCGTTGTCTGGCGAGCCACATAGCGGCCCCGTTAGCGATTGGAGTTTTGCGGCGGACGTAGAAACCGTACAACTTGAGACCAATCCGGACAGCCCACATTCGGTGAATACCTGGATCGGCGTAATAAACGGGCAAGCCTATATTCCCACTTCACTGATTCTTGGAGCAGAAAACCCGCAAGAACGTGAATGGGTACAGAACATATCCGCCAACGACACGGCGCGTCTGCGCATCGAGGGCACGGTGTACAACGTGCGTCTGCAACGGGTGCAGGCCGACACAGAAAAAGAACAAGCTCGGCAAATGCTGATGATTAAATACGCCGAAGAAGCCACCGACCACAGCAACGCAGCCTGGATTTACCGCGTCATCAGCCGCTAGCCGCTAGCCGCTAGCCCGGACAAGCACCCAGTTTCCCGGTTAGCTCCGCTCAGCCTCCACATCGCTTTGCCCGGGCGTCAGCGCCAGCAGTTGCGCCACACCTTCGGCGAGCTGTTGCTCCAGTGCCAGGCTGCGGCCTTTCTCCTGCACTTGGCGCATTACTTTGGCAAGCGCTTGCCGGCTGTCGCCGGTAATACTGTCCATCAAATTTTCACCTGCGGACAGCTGAGCAGAGACGGCATCGCGCACCGCATGATTACGCTCCGCCACCAGATGATGGTGCACCCAAGCGCGGCCTAAAAACACCCACGGAAAGTTCAGCGCGGTAATGGGGCCAACGTATACCGTATCGCCACCCAGTGCATTGCCCAGCACTCGGGTTTTGGCGAGTTCGTCACCGCCGTACCAGCTGGTCACACCGCCCACTACGGCGCCTACCCCGGCACCCAAGAGCAAAGTGGCACCACCCACCAGGGCATCGATGCCAAGACCAGCCACTGCGCCGGTTAACGACCCGGTAATGAGCAACTGAGTCTTAGACAGCCCAAACAGTTCCCAACCTTCGGCGGTAAACAAATCCATGTCCAGCAACTGCAGACTCACTTCGTCGGCGCGCATTTGTTCGTGGCGGTAGAACCCTTGTACGGTGCGGCGCGCCTGGTTTTCTCGCAAACGCACACGATGTTCGAGATCTCCGCGCAAATCGCGGGCAACGCTCTGCGCATCTTCACCGCCGGCCACCAAGCGATGTTCGCGGTAGGTGAGGCAATCAATCAAAGCATCCGCAATTTCCCGCGCCGACTGCTGCAAGCGATGCTCACGCTCTTCTAACAGAGCGGCAACGGCACGTTCCATCGGCGGGCGCCAGGCTTCGTTCAACTCGGCAAACGCCTTCAACAAATTAACTCGCGCGGCAAAATCCGCGCGTTGCGCATCAAACACCCGTACGATGGAGAAGTACTGATCCAAAGCCTTTTGCCACTGGCTCAAATAGTCGCCTTCGCCAATCAGATTGATCAGCGCCATCCGCGGCTGACCCGTCCACTGCAAAATCTGCATTTCTATTTCAAATTCCGCACCGTACGGTTTGGTGCCATCCACCACATAGAGGATACCCGCGCCCGACAGGATGGGTTGCAACAGCTCACACTCGTCATGAAAGCGCTCATCGTCGCGGTGTTGGGCCACAAACTCACGGACCACATCGGGCCGACTACTGGCGTTGGTGGCATGTGCCGTGAGCCAATCGAGCACCGCGCGCGGTCGCTGAAATCCCGGGGTATCCACCAGCGTATAAAGCGCTTCACCGTCGATGGCAAAGGCAAAGCGGTCTGCGGTGCGGGTGGTGCCCGGCGTTGCGCTGATGGCCACTTCCTCGTTTTCCGCCAACGTCGCAACAATTGAGCTTTTGCCTTTGTTCGGATGACCCACCACGGCAAACTCAACCATGGTGACGCTCCACCGTAATTAAACCCGGCTCAGCCTGGGCCACATAGCTGTGCGGATCGGCCAGCTTGGCCACTGCCGCCGACCATACCTGCACGTCATCGCCTGCAGGCTGGAAATCCTGCTCTGGCAAACCCACGGGCGTAATCAAAATGCTGCATCCCGCACCCACTTGACGACGCAACAGGTGTAACACGTCGAGGACTTCCAACGTGGGTGGCTCCCAAGCTTTCACCATCACCAACACGCGCTCGGCACGGGGCGCCAACTGTTGTATCCGCGCCTGCAACTCAGCATCACTCAGCACACTGCCGAGCGCCAATTGTGCACCGCTTAACGCCAGCGCTTCGTTCCACACCACCACTCTGGCTTGATCGAAATTGTTGAGTTTCACCGCTTCTTTGCCGGGCTCCGACACCGGTACTTCGGTATGAACATCCTCACCCAACGCCAACGCTGGTGTGGACATACGGTCCAGCAACGCAGTGACCTCGCTGTGCTCCCGCAATAGCACCTCGGTCGCGGCATTCAGCCGCCATCGGCACCATGCCAGCATCAGCAAACGCGGCAACAAACCCCACACCAACAGAGTCATGAACACAAACGGCCACCACTCGCCCAACCGTGCCGCCCTGGCTTCCAGCATATCGCCCTCCAAGCGATAGAAGCGAGACACTTCCACCAACGCCAGATCAGGCACCGCTTCCCGCCAAACATTCACCCACGGCAAGGCGATGGCGGCAAACCATGCATGCACCGCGGATGCCTGCAGTTCAAGGGTGGTGCTCCAGCCAAACGCTAAATCTGTTGCCACCACCAGCAGTGCCAACATCATTAACGCGCCAATGAAGAAACCCACGGAAAAAAGCTGTGCAAACGACACCACCTGCCAATAGGCAAAACGCCCGCGGGCATTGGACTGCCCATAGCCGCTCTGCCAAACCCCTCCGCTGAGCCGCTCCCATAAACCCAACAGCCAACTGTTCAGCTGCAACATGGAATGTGGGGCACGGCTGACAGGGCTTTTACCCGCCACGCCGAAGCGACTGGTGCGCCAGACCATGCTCACCAGGGTGAGGATGAGCAGTACCCCAGGCAGTCCAACCATCACCCCTAAAAACGCCAGCAAATTCACCGGATAGCTGCCGTCAAACGTCAATGCAAGACTACCTGCGCCGGCACCCAACAGGATGCCACCCGCCAGCAACAATATATTTAACCAGCGGCGCACCGAGATAACACGCTCACCCGAGTCTGGTTGGGATTTGTCCGATGGCGTGGACTGCATGGACCGCCACCAAGCCAACACTTTATCCGTGTCGGATAGCGCTGCTTTACCCCCCTCTAGCTCGCGGCCAATGGCACGGTCGCGGGCACTGCGTTGGGACAAACGCAGCGTTCGATCGTGATCGAGAAAATGGTGAATATTGATGCTCTGTGCGAGCAGAGCTCTTTTGCTCACAACCGACTTCAGAGATCTTCTAAAAGGTGTTGCAAGACCAACTCAAGCTCCGCCGCGGGCAGATCTTTGAGGCCAGCCATGCGTTCGTAGAGTTGCGCGGCACCTGCATGAAATTCGCCAGGCAAACCGGCTTCGCTGAAGGTCTGCGAAATTTCCTGCATTTCCCCGGCAAATCGCCACGCCTTGCGTGAAGTGGCCGCCGCTGTGCGTTCGCTGCGTTTACTCAACCCGGGTTGGGAGATGGCCCATTCCTGGGCCAACACGTCGCGTACGCCGGTCGCTTCAGCCAAGGCATTTACCGCCAAAAGCAGCGCGCTAGACCCTTTGGTGTAAGCGGCATATGCCATCTTCAACGCGGAGGCGGCGGTTAAATCACCCGCCATCCGGACCACTGTCAGCGCCCCTGCGCCGAACCAACTCTGCACCTCTTCTGCGCGCGGTCCAGAAACATACATCCGCGTAGTGCCCGGAGTCAGCGCCGGCGGGCCGACGATACCAGCGTCTACATAACCGGCACCCACCACTTCGGCAATGCGCGCAGCGGTGGCGGGTGAAACTGCATTGGCATCAACGTATACACCGGCAAACCCCGCAGCAGCCACTTCTCGAGCCTGGGCTTCGGCGGCGTGAGGCGGACACACGGAGATCACCGCTTGTGCGGTTTCAAGTAATTCGGCGAGGTTGTCGAAACCGGTAAACGGTGCCGCCCGTGCCTGGGTCGCGGAGCTGCGGTCGTTGCGCACCCAACCTACTTCGTGGCCGGAGTCCGCCAGCGCTTGCGCCACGCTAACGCCCATTTCACCGGGATGTAAGACGCCGATTCGCATTGTTACTTGCGGTAATCCAAGGGTGGGTCCCGATCACCCAGCAATGCCGCGTATTGAAAATCCGCACCTCGGGCGCGTTCAAATTCTTCATGCGCTGCTTGAATCAGATCCGGCCGCCGGATGAGGTCCACCGCGGTCCTCGCCAGCACCCGCGTCGCCATGTGTAAACCTTTGTGCCCGATGCTCATGCCACCTGCCGCCACCGCTTGCCAGCTATGCGCCGGCGTGCCCGGTACCCACGTGGCGGTGCTGAACCCCACCGTGGGTACCTGCCAACTGACATCACCCACATCCGTGGAGCCCATACTTTGGCGAAATTGAAAGCGGCCAATGTGTTCCTGGGAGCCCAGCGGCGCCATTGGTTGGATCAGAGTTTGGCGAATCTGCTGTGCAAATTCATTTTCCGCAGCAGTGTAGGTAATACCGCCGATGTCGACCATGTTGTCATACACCAATTTGGCCAAGGTGTGATTCGGCAACACCGGGTAGTTGCCATGCATAACCTCAACGTCAACCTCGGTTTCTGTACCCATTGCAGCCGCGCGCGCGGCAACCACCACACGCTCGAACAACTCCTCCACTACGTCGGCCTTAGGATGGCGCACGTAGTAGTAGACCTGGGCCTGCTCAGGCACGATGTTGGGCGCATCTCCGCCATCGGTGATGACATAGTGAATGCGGCTGGTTTGCGGGACGTGTTCGCGCATCATGTTGACCATGAAGTTCATCGCCTCTACGCCATCCAATGCGGAGCGGCCTTGGTCCGGCGCGGAAGCGGCATGTGCCGCACGGCCGGAAAAAGTGAAGCGACCGGATTTGTTTGCGGTGGTGGTCGACGGCGAGGCGGAGTTTCCGCTGGCCGGATGCCAATGCAGCACCACGTCTACATCGGCGAATAAACCGGCTCTCGCCATATACACTTTGCCTGAACCACCTTCTTCAGCCGGCGTGCCGAACACTTTTATCGTGACAGGCACCGAGTTTTCCTCCAGCCAACGCGCCAACACAATGCCGGCGCTGGCCGATGCGGCGCCAAACAGGTGGTGGCCGCAGGCATGCCCCGCACCGCCTGTCACTTGGGGTGCACGATAAGGCAGCGCTTGTTGGCTCAAGCCCGGCAACGCATCAAACTCCGCGAGGATGCCGATGGTTGGCCCGGTGCCGGCAGATTTGGGCGCAGACTTATAAGTGGCGACAAAGGCGGTGGGAATGTCCGCCACTCCAGCAACAACTTTAAACCCCGCGTCACCCAGGTAGCGCTGAAGTGTGGCGCTACTCTCCGTTTCCAGATAACCGAGCTCGGCTAACTGCCAGATTTTGTCGGCCACGGCGATGCTGGATTTAGCTTGGTCTGCGGCTAACTCATCGAGCAACCGCGTATCGGCCGTATCACCAGCCGCGTGGGCAACGGCGCAAACCCACAAGACCAGTACTGGCAAGGCTGTACGCCCCTTCACGATATCTTCACCACCGCTATTCATACTACAATCTCGATGGTAGCAGTTTTGCTGTTCAGTTTGCGTTCAGCGGCGATTCGACATCATCCAGCATAGGGAAAAGCGAGGCATCCACATGAATAACAGCATCAAATATGCACTCATCTTCGCAGCGGCTTTAGTTTTGTCGCAAACCGCGGGTGCCCTGGCACCAGCCCCCATGGGTTCAACCGTGGACAAAATCGATCTAACAAGCGGCCTTAATACCTGGGAAGCGCTGGACGAAAAGCACCTGGTGCTGTCATTGGGTTCTAAACAAAACTACCTGGTGACGCTGACGCGCAGTTGTCATGCGTTGCCTTTCGCCACACATCTAGGCGTCAGTGCTTCCAACAATACGATCTACGCAGGCTTCGACTACATCACAGCGGACGGTGAGCGCTGTGCGATCAATACGATCAATGTGCTGAGTAAAAAACAGCGTAGCGAGCTGACCCGCCTCTAGGCGGGCGGGTTAACACGCAGTAATCTCCCCTGAGCCTCTATTTGTTCGCGTCCACACCCAGCCCAGTCCATCGAATCGAAGAACTGCGGGCAGAGACTATTAAGTGTCCTTTGTTCGTTCGAGCGCCGCAAACGCTCGACGTTGCGCAGAAGTATCAAACGATACGGCGTCTCGCTGCTCCATCCCACAGTTGTAACCGGCCATGTACGCGGGCTCATCAGGTTTTTGAGGATTCTCAGTCGTATGGTACGCATCCCAAAAACCCCAGTTAAACAAAGCTTGGCTATCCATCCGGTTTCTCGTCGCGATCAAAAGTCATAAAGAATGCTCAAAAACGCATAACGAGGCGCGCCGAAGGTTGCAACTGCCGACCTGAAAAACGCAATTTCACGGTACTCTTGGTCGGTGAGATTCTGCACCGCGAGAACGGCTGTCCAAGGACCGTACTGATAAGTAATGTTTAGGTCACATACGGTGACGTCATCCATATCGACGCTGTTTCCTGGATCAACAACATACATTTCGCCTGTGTGTCTAAGCCCCCGCCCCCCGCCCCCGTCTATGATGAAGTGGGGCAGACCAATGGCTTCCAACCTGTGCGTCATAAACAAACTCGCCGTGTGCTCAGACATGTTTAACAAGGAATCGCCAGGATTGTTGGCTTTGTCCTCGGTGTCCGTATAACCATACGACGCAACAATCGACCAGTCTTCGGTGATACAGGTCCTCATCACCTTCATAGATCTGCTCGGCAATGATCCGGTTTACCGTGTTGGTGACAGGATCGATTGGCTGGCAATCTTCAATAAACTCAGCATCAGGATTTTTCTCAAGACATTACTGATTTGAGCTCTACTCACGCAGTGTGTTAGAAGCAAGCTATGGTGCGAGGGGCGATATCATCTGATGACAAGCAGCGGGCTGGCCGACTTATAGGCAGACGAGTCAGCGCTCAGAAGTCTGCGAACCTAACCTGGCTGAACAAAACAGGCTCTGGCGCACAGGGGGACTGAAAAGCGGAGAGAGCAGTTGCTCAAGATCTGTAACTGCCAAGATGTTAAATCAAGGTTCTTTGGGAAGATCCTCTAGGGGTTTTTTATTCCGCAGAAAATACAATGGCACATTGATGGCAGGCAAGAGCCACTCGTAGTGCATTGGCGTAATACGTTGAGCAAGGTCCATCAGCTTTGCATCAAGACCCACAAAAATACGGGTTTTCTTGCGCTTAACGCCGTTCAGGATGATCTGCGCAGCACGTGACGGGTGCATACCGCCAGTCCGAAACATGTTCGCCATTTCATCCACGTCAACATTATCCTGGCGCAGAAAAGTGGCGTCGTCCTCTTCATTAAATCGGGAGTTCGCCACGATGTTGGTGCCGATGTGCCCAGGATGCACACAATGAACCTGAACGGGTGAATCTTTGAATTCTTTGGCCAGACTTTCCGTGAAGCCACGGACGCCAAATTTTGTCGCGTGGTAAACAGATTGCCCTGCTACCGCGATCATGCCGAAGATAGAAGAAGTGTTGATGATTGCAGCTTCGGGGCGGTCTTTTAACAAAGGCAAAAACACACGGCTGGCCTTGACCACACCGTTCAGATTGATGTTCATAACCCAATCCCAGTCTTCCTCAGACATCCCGGCAAAAGACGACCCCATGGTCACCCCCGCGTTGTTGAACACCAGATCCACGGCACCGTGTCGCGACAAGACTTCGCCCGGCAATTCTTCAATACGCGCCATATCCCCCATGTCGACAATGTGCGTCGACAGGGCAACGTTATATTGCCTGACCATGGCGGCGGTGCCGTTTAAGGTCTCTTCGTTGATGTCGCAAATGGCAACGTTTGCCCCAGCCCTGGCAAGAAGCACAGCAAGGTAGCGACCCATACCCGAACCAGCACCAGTGATCACTGCTGTTTTCCCAGCAAAATCCTTCATCGATCTCCTCCAAAAACTGCTCGTCTAGGCCGAATCTGCGTTGGGACTCGACTCGGCTCTAAGTATTTTAATTGTACTTGTCCATTACCGCAGTCTGAAGGCTGGACAGTTGGGAGGTATAAAAGCCATCTGCGAGAGCCACCTGTGAGTTGTAGCGGCGCAGATCGGGCCATATCCGGCCAGCCAAAGAACGGCGTCTGAATCAGCGCTGCTACCATGACCCAAAGACGCCTGCGGAGGCTTGAAGTATGACAGAGTACAAATTCCATGACTTTCTAACAAACGCACAGATGGCAGCCGGGCAAGCAGCAATGGATGTCCACGATCTTTCTCTTGCTACCCACGCTTGCCGTCCGAAGCACGGTGCTCAGGATTCAGCATATCGTTGAGCAACATCCGGATCTTTCGGCTCGAGTCAGCAGTATGGAGTCAATCGGTGCAGTCGCTGTTTTGGCGCCCGGCGTGTTGTTGGTAGCGTGGTTCTTGAGCATCTTGTATCTGATCTCGGGGAGGCGCGAACCGGCGACTTAGGGTCGCCTCCAATTTGGCTCCGAGCGGCTAGGAACGAACGCTCACCGAACGCCGAGTTCCGCGAGGACCGCATCCAGATCGTGGTCGTTAGTAACATGGAAAAATCTCGCTGGTGCGCGTTGCATGTCAGCGAGTATTTGCGGCTGGATTCTGAGCGGAAAGTTCCAAATCAAACGTACAAGGCGCGGAACAATCAATATCTCCGGGCAGCGTGGTGGCAATCCTGGACGACTTCGGAACAGATATCTCCAATTTCTCTTGGCACAGCGGTAGTAGGAGATTGGCCTACTCACGTCCAATAGAATGACAACATCAGCAGCCTTTCTGACGATGCCAGAAACACCTTCTATCACCCAGCTCGGTTCCGCTACCAAGGACTCCTCAAGCGTCTCGCGCTCATCCATGGGTGTCTTTTTCCACCCCGGTGACCAAACGACTTCATCCAATCCGCTAACGGGGAGATCAAGTGAGCATCCGATATGCTTTGCGAGCGTCGACTTACCACTCCCCGCATTTCCTGTGATGTGAATTCGCGTCATAGCTCAACGAGTTAACCAAACAGGACACTAGCGGATGGTTGCAACACGAGCCACTGCTAACGAGCAAGACCCACGAGCGTCGAATGCACAACGGCTGTGCGCGCTATCTCGCGCTCAAGATACGTTACCCATCGGCTCGCCAACTCTGTCTGCTCGGCCGTTCCATCAGTCACGCTCCGAAAAAGCTCAATCGCATCTCGATGCGCGCCGCGGCGATGAAGAACCCTGCCGCCGACCATACGCAACTCGTTAGTATTAGGCGTGCCGATTTGGCTGGCCCGTACAATCAGATACTCTGCTACTGCCGGGTCTATTTCCAAGGCGACTTTAGCAAGCCTTACAAACTGATCAGCGTTCGTACTTTTTTCGGCATTTGCAATGTCTTCGTGCAGTTGCTCTGTCAATTGTTTCCGCGCTTGCTTGCTTGAACGGGCGAGTTCGTCAACGGAGTCGATTTGAGTGTTAGCACTGTCGTTTTCGTCAGCGAGGCTGAAAGTCAGGCGATTCCGTACACCTTGTTTCGTCACATCGGATCCTGCCTGTCTTTCAGGCAAATAGCGGAATCGTTCAGTGGCGGCTACAGCAGACGCTTCAAATATGCCATCTGCGGGCGACTGGTCGACCGTATGGATGTTGACCGGCTTACCTTGCGCATCAACGTCGAACTCGACTAAAACGAAGCCTTCTATTCGCTGGGCCTCAGCAGCGGGAGGATACTCGGGGACGACTTTAAATATGGGCATGTAACGTCGGTCATCGGGCTGAGCAGCACTAATTTGAGCTGCGCCAACGCCGTACAGCACAACAGCCGCTGTGAGTGTGAGCATACGTTTTTGGGTATTGGACATGTGAGATCTCCTTTGTCCGGGATTCATTAGAGCGCTGACTCGGCGTCGAAGCGCGTTTCCTGCGGCCATATGAATAGCGAGTTTTTGCGTTGTAGAGTTTTGTTGTCTCGCTACTTCGAGAAGGTACTTTGCATACGTGGCGTGTTGCGTACCCTGACTAACGACCATGTCATCGCACGCTTGCTCGATATCACCTCTGTATCTATAAGCAGCATACAGAGCAAGTGGGTGCCACCACAGAATTGAGGCGGCAAATTGCACAAATACGTATTTCGTGTGGTCGCCGCGATATATGTGCGCAAACTCGTGACTGAGGGCTGCACGCTGTTTCGCTTCCGGCCACTCGACAAAGTCGAACGGCAACGCCACGATCGGCGGGAATACACCGCAAACGAAGGGTGTGCCAGTCAGATTCTGAAATTTCAGTTCGACTTGCCTCTCCAGACCAAGCTGAGTGGCCACTGATCTTGCAAGTTGTTCGATGTGTGGGTCGCAAATTGGCGGGAGCGGTCGGCCAATGTTCAACGCGCGAAAAACTCCGAAAGCGACTCTCGCCAGAAGAAACACAGTGACCACAACAAATCCGACATACAGCGCACTTGCCAACCATGGCGAAAAATCAGCGGACGCATCAGCGACTGACCCTGCGAGCGTACTCGGTCCAAAAGCACCATGGAATCCGGGGAAATGAGCAAGCGGCTTGGTAGCCTCGATAGCAACAGGACTCAAAGAAAACTCTGGCACTGTCAGAAGTGCAATCGGCAAGAGCAACGCCATGGTAAACACTGAAACAGTGGCTCGTGAACGCGCGTCAGCGGAAACAAAACGGCCTGCGGCCGCCAGTGCAATCGGAATGCAAAACAACACGGTGAGTTTGAGGCCGTATTCAAGTCCGAACTCAGTCATTTGCGTTTACCTTTCCGCGTTTCGTCCACCAGAGTCATCAACTGCTCGTAGTCGTCATCGGTCAGCTTCTCTCTGCTAAACGCCAACATGGCATCGATAGCGTCAACCGAGGACCCACCAAAAAAAGTATCAATCACGTGGCGTATCGCACCATTACCGGCAGCTTTCCGGTCTGACGTCGGTTCATAGAGGTAGCGCGCACCGTCTTTCACAAACCGCAGATGTCTTTTTTCAACCAGGCGGGATAAGGCAGCGCGGGTCGATGCATAGGAACCAGGCTCGTCCAAGCGGTCATTTATTTCACTGACGCTTAGTCCGGGGTCGGCGAAGATCACATCCATCAGGTTGCGTTCCCGCCGCGTTAGATCGCTTTTTGGCATTTGCGCAGGGTGTATAATTTTGAGCATGCTCAAAATTATACACTTTGGGAGGCAGAGTCAATGACTGATTTGGGGCCCGTAGCGCCAAATTGCCAACGCCCGATGAACTGCAATCTGCAGCGGCGCTGGAGCCTACTGCCCCTAAAACGCGAAGAACGGACAGTCCGGCTCTTGATCAAACATCACCTGCCCTACGGCTTCCAACCGTGCCTCCGACACAAACGCATGTTGGGTCACAACATGCACGTCTCGAAAATACCTCTCAAAGCTATAAGCCTGCCTGATGCCGGTGGTACCCACACAGGAATGTATGAGATCTACCGCCTGCGCGGACGCCGTTACTGCGTGTGTTGTTGCCAACTGACATTGCGCTTTTTGCGCCATAGATAGAGATTGGTCACGGCCCGTCGTCAGCCAGGCTTCGTTATAAGTTTCGTGGAAGTAGGCTCTGGCGCTGCCCAACTGCGCGGCGGCTTGGGCCAGCCGCATTTGCACCCTGCTGCGATTGCTGATGGCATCTTGGTGATACGCGGGCACCCTAGTGCTCAAACCACTTTATAACTTAGGATCAGAGTTCGCCAGCTTTGGGCTGGCAAGGAAGCGTGAGGAGTCATATCCGGATATTGCGACGAGCAAT